>NZ_SRUS01000012.1:129135-176823 GCF_004794715.1 Mesorhizobium sp. M8A.F.Ca.ET.207.01.1.1
AATGATTGCTCCCGGGCGAAGCGCATCGATGAGCGCGAGCCGCGGGGAACTGCGCACAGAGGAGACGTTTCTCGTGAGTTACGCAGACCTGAGAGGGTTCATCGAGGCGCTCGACAACCAGGGCATGGAAGTCGACCTCGCATGTTTTCCTGTACAGCAGTGGCAAAAAGCGGCACCTGGCGTCGACACGGAAGCTGAAGAGGCGGCGCTGGCGTTCATCGACTGCTCTCCCTGATCGAAGCTCCGTTGCGGAGCATCTTAGGTACAATATATACCTACACTGTGTACCTTTCTAACGCGTTTGGCAAACGCAAATTTCGAGGCGAGGAGCGCAGCGCTCATGACCAATTCAAGGCATACACATGCACTCCAGCAGGGCAGCGCCGGACCCAGTGACCGCCGATCCGAGCGTTTCGTTCCAGCTGCGACCGTTTCGCACCCCGACCTCCTGCGCGATGGTAGCGATTATGAGTTTCGAGATACGATCCATCTGATGACACTCGCGATTGGTCGCCTTCTGATCTGTCGCGATGCGTTTGGAAGACGGGCCAACCTTACGGGGTCGCAGTTCGCTGTTCTTCTCGGCACCGCATATTGTGAGGGCTGCGACGGCGTGACCATAAGGAAGCTTTCAGAACACGTTCATCTAGCCCAGATGCACGTGACGACCGAGGTCGGTCGCCTCGTTCGCATTGGCCTTCTTAAAAAGAAGCCAAGCTCGAACGACCGACGGTCCGTGCAGGTCAGTCTCTCCGACAGCGGTCGCGATGCGGTGGCCCGACTCACCCCCTTCATTCGCACAGCTAACGATTTGCTCTTTGCAGGTGTCACACGATCGGAAATCGACTCGGTCCGCAACTTCTTCGCGAAGGTGGTTTCAAACAGCGAAGGCGCGATCTTCTTCGTCAAGAAGCGGCCCGAAAGCACCTTTCCCTCGCTGGTGCTCGCACCGACGTGATGGGCTTGGCCTAAGAGATGGGTGCTCGTTAAGTCGGGGCGCGCCAGGCGATAGCCGCCGGGCGGCAGTTCCGGCCTTATGCCGTGGTTAGAGCGTCAATGATATATTGATCGCGATATAAATAATGACAATAATTACGAAGAGCCCGATGAGCAAACCGCCAGCGGGCCGGCGGAAGTAAGATATCATCCGAGAATGCAAACCATGGCCGGCATTTGTGGTCATTTCTGTTTCAATACCATCCCTTGTGCCAAAACTTCCCATAAATGAGCCAGAACCAGATACTAGCGTAAGTTCTTGGTTTCTCAAAGCTCGCGAGAACGGCCGTGGTCAGGTTGCGAAAGTCCACGCGTTGCAGATGAACTCGTAGGGTGTCAGACCCTTGAGGGTCTTGAGCTACGGGCAAAGTTGGCTGCCTACGGGAGGAACCGGTCAGAGCAGTGAACCGTGCTGCCCTTTGGCATTGCTCGTTTCGCCTTGCGGCGAGGTGACCCTCAACCTTTTCGCTCCTGCTTGGCTCTGGCAAAGCCCCGATCCGTCGCGATAAATCGCTCAAGCATGGGCACAATCAGGCGAAGGGGATCGGCGGAAGGCTGACCCGCGTCGCGGCCAAGGATCTCAGCATATCTGGACAGATCGCGGTGCAGCGGCGCCGGCAGTTCCACTGTGACCTTGACCGGCTTGTCGTCTGCAATCGGACCGAGTTTCAGCTTGGCCATTTTCAGCCTCCGTAGGGTTCGAGCACGAGATCGCGCGTAACGACGACACGCACATTAACGCCCGGCCGTATCGTCAGCGTCGGTGCGATGTTGAGTTGGCGCTGGACGATTTGCTGGCCCACCTGGCTGAGGCTGTCGGAGGCGCCGCCGCGCAAGGCGCGCACGATGTCACTTTCCTGGCCGGACGAGCCGGCCTCCGCGCCAACGCTGAGGATGGTGGTGAGTGCGGCCGCCTTGAACAGCTCGGCCCAATGGTAGTCGACGCCGTCCTCAAGGCCGGCATAGCCTTGGGCGTCAGTGCCGGGCTGGCGTTCAAGGACAATGGAACGTCCGTTGGGAAAGACCAGCCTGCTCCAGACAAGCAGCACGCGCCGCTGGCCGAAGCCGACCCCATTGTCGTACTGGCCAATGACACGCGTGCCTTGCGGGATCAGCAGCGAGCGACCCGTCGGACTGTCATAGACATTTTCGGTCACCTGCGCGGTGATCTGACCAGGCAGATCGGAACGGATACCGGTGATGAGGGCCGCCGGGATGACGGCCCCTGCCTGGAGCACATAGGGCGATGCCGGCGGCGTGACGCGATCCGGCGTCACGGTGCGCCGATCAGCGGCCGCATTCAGAAAGCCAAGCTGGCGGTCTTGTGTGGTCGACTGGCCGACCTGACCGGCAAGCTCGGGGCCGCCAAGGTTCGCCGGAGAAGTTCCCCCGGGCGGGGTTTCGGCCATCGCGGTTGACTGCCCTGTCTGGAAGAAGACGCGCGAGGTTCGGGCCGCCTCCTCTTCGGCCCGCCGGCGCTGTTCCGCCTCATCGACCATGGGTGTCGCGATCGTTGGCGGCACGACGGGCTGTCCCTTGTTCTGGGCATCAAGCATCGGCCGGCCAAGATCGCCAGGCAGTGGCGGTCCAAGAACAGGGCCGGTATAGTCGCGCGGCAGGCTGGCCAGTCCGTCGGCGGGCTGCCTGTTGGACGTCGAGTAGAGCTCGTCGCCATGCCTGCCGGTTTCGCTCGTCTGAAGCGCGTAGATCAGCGCGCCGCCGACGCCAAGCGATGCACATAAGCTGATGCCGGCGAGCACTTTGCGCGACAGGCGGGTGACACGCGGCGGATCGGCGCGAAGCTGCATCGGCGCAGCCGGTATTTCGTTCTCGTTCACGAGTGCTCCCCTCCCCTTTGACGAAATGCGTTCTTTGCATTCGGCACGGCGTTGGCGCCTGACATCCACAGGCCTCTCCTCGTGGCATCGGTGCGGACGATCCTGACGGTCTGTTGCCGCTTGCCACTGCCAAGCCGCAATTCCCCGGCGCCAAAGAGTCGGTCGACGATCAGGGTGTTCTGGTAGACGCGGCTGTTGGCAATCTCGGCCTCGCCGTCCGGGCCGATGACGAAGATGGGCGGCATCTCGCCTTGCACGATCCCGCGTGGAAACTCGACATAGACCCGCCTGCCGTCGTCATAGACGGTGACGGGTCTCCAGGGGGGCGCGTCGCCGGTGAGACCATAGCGGTAGTTGCGTGCGGTGATGGCGGGAATCACCGGTGTCGCGGGGATCGCCCGCGCTTGTCCGGCCGGCGGCGCCGGATAGGCCCATGACACGGCGGGCATGTACGGCTTCTCGCCCGATCGCAGCTCGATCATGTAGCTGCGCCGGTCGGTGGTGATGACGAGATTGGTGTTGATGTCCGAGCGTGAAGGCTTGACCAGCACGTGGACGCGCCTGGTGACGCCCGCTCCGCTTTCGGTGTCGCCGATGATCCAGCGCGCGGTATCGCCCGCCGCGATCGGACCTTCGCCGGTCAGGCTTTCGCCAGGCTCAAGCGCGATGTCCGTTATCTGTCCTGGAGCGGCATAGACCTGATAAAGGGCTCCTTCACTCCAGGGATAAATCTGAATGGCGTTGTAATAGCCCTCACGACGCGGCTGGACTCGCGCCGCCGCGTTGGCGTTCTCGACGCGCGCCATCGGCGTGCTGCCGGCGACACCGCCGCGGGCCGGGACCCACCCTGGTGGAACGTGCAGCGGCTTTGGCCTTTCATCGAGCCCGGCTGCCGGAGCGGCGGGCAAAGGCGGCACGTAGGCATCATAGGAGATCTGAGGTGGTTTCTGAGGTGTGGCGCAACCGGCAAGTATGGAGCCCGATAACAACACCACGGCAAACGCCGACCTTGTCAAAGCCGGAGTGGCGATGACACACAATGGCAGGTTCATTGGCTCATCTCCCGGGACCAGTTGATGGCGTTGACGTAGATGCCGAGCGGATTGGCCCGAAGACGTTCGGCGTCGTTTGGCATTTGTGTCACGATCGTCAGGATCGCGGTCCAGCGCTCGGTGCCGGAAAGCTGGCCGTTTTCGTAATGGTGCTCGATCCAGGCAACACGAAAGGAGCCCGGTGAGGCCCTGATGACCGAAGAGATATCCACCGCGACCTGCTGCTTGCCGACCCTGGAGAAAGGGTCGTTGGCGCGGGCGTAATCGTTGAGCGCCGCGGCGCCCTGGTCGGTGGTCCAATCATAGGCGCGCAGCCAGTCCTGGCGCAGGATGATCGGATCGGCGGGGATGGAGCGCACCTGTTCGACAAAGCGGGCGAGATGCCACGCTATCTGAGGATCAGTCGGCTTATAATCCGCGATCGCGGGCGCGGTCGCTTGAACCTGGCCCATCTTGTCGACCTGCACGACCCAGGGCACGACAGTGCCGCGGCCCAATTGCCAGACCAGTGACGTGGAAAGGCCTGCCGACAAGATGAGCGACCCGAACGCCATGGCGCGCCAGTTGCGTGCCTGCACGCGAGCAGACCCGATGCGCTCATCCCAGATCTGCTCCGCCTTCTGATACGGGGTTTCCGGTCGAGGAGTCTTGCCGTAGTGAACGTCGGGTCGCCTAAAGATATTCATCTTGTCATTTGCCTTCAGAAAGAGAAATCGAAGCTCCGCCGCCATGGCTGTCGCCGGCGCGTACCGCGTGGGCCGCGGTCTGGGCGCCGTGAGAGAGGCGTTGAGAGCGCTGCAAGCGTCTGGCCCATTCCGGCTGTCCGTGCGTGCCGGATGGCTTGCCCGCGCCGGACGCAGACGCCGCGGCTGACAACGCGGCGCCGCCGATCGTTCCCATGGTGGTCGACGAACCGCCGTGGATTTCAGCCGCCGAACTGGCGCCGGAGGCGAAGCTGGACTTAAACGATTGACCGGTGTTTGCGGCAGCGCGCTTGAGAGGAGAGGAGGCTGCCGCAGCGCCAGCACGCGCAATGCCGCCCAAGCCGGAGGCGATGCCTGCCGCGCCAGCTTGGCCGCCTGCGCCAAGCGTGTAAGCGGCCGAGGCGCCACCAGCGAGTGACGTGCCGCCACGCGCGGCTGACATTGCGCCCGCGAATGCGGCTGTCCCACCTCGCGCCGCCAGGCCGGCTGCGCCATGGCCAGCAACCGCCATGCCGCCCGCGGCAAGGCCGGTGCCGACAGCCGCACCGGCGCCAAGCTGCGGTCCACCCGAGACGAGGCCGTTGGCGATGCCGGGGCCGAAGATGCCGAGGCCAAGCAGCGACAGCGCCGCCAATACGATCGCCATGGCTTGGTCGATGGTGGGGCTCTCACCGCCGAAGCCTTGGGTGAATTCGCCGAAGAGCGTCGATCCGATGCCGATGACGACGGCAAGCACCAGAACCTTGATGCCGGACGAGATGACGTTGCCCAGCACGCGCTCGGCCATGAAGGCAGTCTTGCCGAAGAGGCCGAAGGGGATCAGCACAAAGCCGGCCAGCGTCGCCAGCTTGAACTCGATCAGAGTCACAAAGAGCTGTACCGCCAAGATGAAGAAGGCGAGCAGGACGAGCGCCCAGGCAAAGAGCAGGCAAGCAATCTGGATGAAGTTTTCAAAGAAGGAGACGTAGCCCATCAAACCGGAGATCGCCTCAAGCAAGGGTCGTCCGGCGTCGAGACCGGTTTGCGCCACCCTGCCAGGGTGCAGTAGGTCCTGTGCCGAGAAGCCGGTGCCACTCGCCTTGAGACCAAGACCGGAGAAGCTCTCGAACACGATCTGAGCGAGACCGTTCCAGTTGGATATCAGATAGGCGAAGACACCGACGAAGAGCGTTTTCTTGACGAGCCGCGCAAGAATGTCGTCATCAGCGCCCCAGCTCCAGAAGAGCGCGGCAAGCGTCACGTCGATGACGATCAGCGTGGTGGCGACGAAGGCGACCTCGCCACCGAGGAGGCCGAAACCGCTGTCGATGTAGCGGGTGAAAGTGGCCAGGAATTGGTCGATGACACCTGTATTGCCCATGTCTATTGATCCCAGCGCACGGCAGCATCTGGAGACTGCGAAGCGTCCGGCTCGCCTATCGAACGCCCCGATGGCTCTTTGAGACCGAGGAAGCGATCGCGCTGTTCGGCCCATAGCCGCGCGCATCCATCGTCACGCAGGGCAGCTTCACCGAGGACCTGGCAGCGGCGCAGACCATCGCGAAGCGGGTTCGGCATCAAGCCTGCGGTTGTGTGCGCGCGCTCGCCCGCCGGCTTGGTCTCCTTCCGGCTCGTACCGAGCGCGGCCGCCGTGACGGCGGCCGCGACAAAGATGACAGGCACAATGCGAGCGAGCGTTTTGCCGTCCATGGCCTTCGATCTCAGCGGTTGAACATCTGGGCCGAGCCGGCCTCGTAGCCGGAGCCTGGCGCCAGGAAGCGGCGGCGTTGCTCGCGGCCCTGATCGACCGCGGCGGCACGTTCGGCCTCGCTCAGAGCCTGGGCGCGGCCGTTGGCGGCGACCACAGCGGTCAGGTCCGCGAGCTGCTGGCCCTGGAGCGCAAGCAGCTGATTGCCAGCTTGCGTCGCCTGCAGCGCTCCGGTCGCCGATTGGCTGGCGCCGACCAGCGCCGACATCTGCGCGCGGCCGGTCTCGATGTTTCCAACGACGCCCGCCTGGATGCGCATGGCGTCCTGAAGGCCGCCCACCGTGTTTTGCCAGCGTGAGCGCGCGTCCGTGACGAGCTGCTGGTCGGAAGCAGAGAGTGAGACGCTGCCGTATTGCTGCTGAAAGGCCTTGTCGACCTGCTGGACGTCGAAGGCGATGTTCTGTGCCTGCCCGAGAAGCTGTTGCGTGCGTTGCACCGACTGTTGCAGTTGCTGCAGCGAGGACAAAGGCAGGCTCGCCAGGTTACGCGCCTGGTTGATCAGCATCTGGGCCTGGTTCTGAAGCGAGGTGATCTGGTTTGTGATCTGCTGCAGCGAACGCGCGGCCGTCAGAACATTCTGGGAATAGTTCGATGGATCAAACACGATGAAGGCATACGCTGGCGCAGTCATCATCGGCGGGATGGCGACCGGCGCGGCGAGCATCGCCGCGACCAGAAAGATGGCGCGAGGGCGGCTTTGATGAACATTCATGGTTGCGGATTCTTTTCAGGTTCGGGAAGGGTGAGGTTGGGAATGAGGTCGGCGGCCCAGCCGACGTCACGGGCACGCAGCCAGGCCGCCAGGAAGCCGTGGCGGCCATGCTCGGCAATGATGCTGCCGATCAGGGCCTGATCGCTCTTCGAGGACGCGGCGCAAAGTGCCAGCCCGACCTCGGACAGGCCGAGCTCGAAGAGACGGTTGCCGCGACGGGACTGGCAGTAGTAATCGCGCTTGGGTGTCGCTCGTGCCAGGATTTCGATCTGGCGGTCGTTCAGGCCGAAGCGGCGATAGATGGCGGTAATCTGCGGCTCAACCGCGCGCTCATTGGGCAACAGCAGCCGGGTTGGACAGCTTTCGATGATCGCCGGCGCAATGGCCGAATTGTCGATATCGGCAAGTGACTGGGTGGCGAAGACGACGCTGGCGTTCTTCTTGCGCAGCGTCTTCAGCCACTCGCGCAACTGCCCGGCAAACCCCTCGTCATCGAGGGCAAGCCAGCCTTCGTCGATGATGAGCAGCGTTGGACGCCCGTCGAGCCGATCGCCGATGCGGTGGAACAGATAGGACAGGACAGCCGGCGCGGCTTGCGTGCCCACCAGTCCTTCGATCTCGAAGGCCTGCACGGATGCCTGGCCGAGGTGTTCGGCCTCGGCGTCGAGCAATCGTCCGTGAGCGCCTCCGACACAGTAGGGGCGCAAAGCCTGTTTCAGGTCATTGGCTTGCAAGAGGACACTGAGCCCGGTGATGGTGCGCTCCTCGACGGGAGCCGAGGCAAGCGACGTCAGCGCCGCCCAGATATGCTCCTTTGCGTCCGGGGTGATCTGGATGCCCTCGCGCATCAGGATCGCAACGATCCAGTCAGCCGCCCAGGCGCGCTCATATGTGTCATGAACCCGGGCAAGCGGCTGCAGCGAAACGGAGGCGTCCACGCCTTCGGTGAGGTGCCCTCCGAGATCGTGCCAGTCGCCACCCATGGCGAGCGCCGCGGCGCGGATAGAGCCGCCGAAATCGAAGGCGAATATCTGAGCTTTGCGGTAGCGGCAGAACTGCAGCGCCATCAGCGCCAGCAGCACAGACTTGCCAGCGCCAGTGGGGCCGACGACCAGCGTATGACCGACGTCGCCGACATGAAGAACCAACCGGAACGGGGTCGAGCCTTCGGTCTTGCCGTAAAGCAAGGGAGGACTGACCAGATGCTCGTCCCGTTCCGGTCCCGCCCACACGGCAGACAGCGGCATCATGTGGGCGAGATTGAGCGTTGAGATGGGAGGCTGACGGACGTTGCCGTAGGCGTGCCCGGGCAAGGAACCGAGCCAGGCGTCGACGGCGTTGACGGTCTCGGCAATCGCCGTGAAGTCGCGGCCCTGGATGACCTTCTCGACAAGCCGCAATTTCTCGTCGGCCACGCGCGGGTCGCAATCCCATATGGCGACTGTCGCGGTGACATAGGCCATGCCCGCCATGTCGGCGCCGAGTTCCTGCAACGCCGTGTCGGCGTCGGCCGCCTTGTTGGCGGCATCGGTGTCGAGGAGGGCTGACGCTTCGTTGGTCATCACCTCCTTGAGGATCGAGGCGATGCTCTTGCGCTTCGCAAACCATTGCCGCCTTATCCTGGTCAACAGTCGGACAGCGTCGACCTTGTCGAGCAGGATGGCGCGGGTCGACCAGCGGTAGGGGAAGGCCAGGCGATTGAGGTCATCAAGCAGGCCGGGTGTCGTAGCGGTCGGGAAGCCAACAATCGAAAGCACGCGAAGATGCTTGTCGCCAAGTCGTGGCTCGAGCCCGCCGGCGAGCGGTTCATCGGCCAGCAGTGTATCGAGATAGATCGGCGTCTCGGGAACACGAACCTTATGGCGTTTGGTCGAGATCGTCGAATGCAGGTAGGTGAGCGTTTCGCCGTCATCGAGCCAGTGGCATTCCGGCATGAACCCGTCGAGCAGGGACAGTACGCGCTCCGTCCGGTCGACAAAGGCGCGCACGATCTCGCCCGGATCCGCGTCCGACTGGTCGCGACCCTCATAAAGCCACCCCTCGGCACGTGTGGCGTCTTCGGGCGGTGGCAAAAACAGGAATGTGAGAAAGTAGCTCGATACGAAATGAACCCCCTCCTCGTCAAAATCGGCTTTGCGCTCGGCATCGAGCAGGCTGGAGGCCGCATTGTGAAACTGGCTCTCGGGATAGGAGGCGGCTTCGTGCCGCTGCGCTTCGACAAAGACGCTCCAGCCCGAGCCGAGGCGACGAAGGGCATTGTTGATGCGCGACGCCACCGCAACCAGCTCCGCCGCGACGGCGGAGTCGAGATCAGGGCCGCGAAATCGCGCTGTGCGCTGAAAGCTGCCATCCTTGTTAAGCACGACGCCCGGCGCGACGAGTGCTGCCCAAGGCAGATAGTCGGCAAGGCGAGCAGCGGTCCGGCGGTATTCGGCAAGGCTCATCATGGCGGCGCCCTCAAACCAAAAGATGTCCAGGCAGCCGCAGGTGCCTGCGCCCAACCTCGAAAAACAGCGGATCGCGCCTGGCGGCCCATACCGCCGTGAGATGTCCGATTGCCCAGATGAGGAGACCGACCAGCCACAGCCGCAGCCCAAGGCCGACAGCGCCCGCCAGCGTGCCATTCAGGATCGCGATTGCGCGCGGCGCGCCGCCGAGCAGGATCTGCTCCGTCAGCGCCCGGTGGACGGGCACCGTCCACCCCGGCACCGCGTCGAGTTGTTCAAGAGCGGTTGTCATCAGATCAACGCTCCGCCGCCGAACGAGAAGAACGACAGGAAGAAACTCGACGCCGCAAAGGCGATCGAGAGGCCAAAAACGATCTGGATGAGCCGCCTGAAACCGCCTGAACTGTCGCCGAAGGCCAGCGTCAGGCCGGTGACGATGATGATGATGACGGCCATGATCTTGGAGACCGGTCCTTCGACCGACTGCAGGATCTTTTCGAGTGGCTGTTCCCACGGCATCGAGGAGCCTGACGCATGGGCGCTCGACGCGACCAGGAGATTGACGGCAAGGGCGGTGGCTCCTGCGGCCAGGTGGCCGTGGCAGCGTGCAAGGAGGCGGATCATGAGGTTTCTCCTGGGTTGATCGGTGTGGCTTCAGCAATGCGATAATCGCCGTCGGGGCCAAGACCCTCGACCCGGACGAGCTCGCTCAGCCGTCGCGCGACGCCACGTCCCGACAGGACGGCAACGAGGCCGATCGTGTCGGCGATCAATGCGCGCGGCACGGTGACGACGGCTTCCTGGATAAGCTGCTCAAGGCGGCGCAGGGCGCCGATGCCGGAGCCCGCATGAAGGGTGCCGATACCCCCGGGGTGCCCGGTCCCCCATGCCTTCAAGAGGTCGAGGGCCTCGGCGCCGCGCACCTCGCCGATGGGGATGCGGTCGGGCCGCAAGCGCAACGAGGAGCGCACCAGGTCGGAGAGTGTGGCGACGCCATCCTTGGTGCGCATGGCGACAAGGTTGGGGGCGGCGCATTGCAGTTCGCGGGTGTCCTCGATGATGACGACCCGATCCGTCCCTTTTGCCACTTCGGCGAGCAGCGCGTTGGTCAGGGTCGTCTTGCCGGTCGATGTGCCGCCGGCGACGAGGATGTTCAAGCGCGCGGCAACCGCGGCGCGCAATATCGCGGCCTGACCGTCGGACATGATGCCTGCCGCGACATAGTCATCGAGCGTGAACACGGCCACGGCGGGCTTGCGGATCGCGAAGGCGGGTGCTGCGACGACGGGCGGCAACAGACCTTCGAAACGTTCGCCGGTTTGCGGCAACTCAGCCGACACGCGCGGGGAACGGGAATGAACCTCGGCGCCGACATGATGGGCGACCAGGCGCACAATGCGCTCGCCAGCGGCAGGGGCCAGCGTTTCCCCGGTATCGGCCAAACCGTCGGAAAGCCGATCCACCCAGATCCGGCCATCCGGGTTCAGCATGACCTCGACGATCGCGGGATCGTCGAGAAACCGGGCGATGGCGGGTCCGAGCGCGGTGCGCAGCATACGCGAGCTGCGCGCGCGTCCTTCGGTATCGTTGTGCGAGATGGCCATCCTGTCCCCGTTGCGCCGGGGACATGTCAAGCAGTCCCCGGTCGGGGACGATCAAAACAGCCCTGAAGCGGTCCGATTCAACGGGTTTCAGCCGTCATCGTAGCGTAGCGTGCAATTACCGGCCAACGGCGGCGCCGCTGGCCGCGGCGGTATAATATGAACTTTGTCAATAATAAGTACATCTTTATTGACACGCGACTCCTGCCGGGTTTATGAGGGAACCACCGATGGTCTGCTCCTACAGGCATCGTTCTTTCCACGGCGCGGAGGGTGTCATGAGGTCCGGTCCGGAGGGCGCGATTTCTCGGCGCAAAACCGCCCTCCTCAGGTACGCCGACACTATACTGACATCGTCGCCGCCCGCCTCAACAAAGAATGGTGGCACCCCGTGAGCATGCTCGAGATCTGGCTGGGCATTCTGCAAGGGCTGGGCATCACCGCAGAGGTCACCGCCTATGGCCTGGTCTTTGCGATCCCCTTCGCGCTCGTCTTCGGCGTCGCGCAGTTTTTGACCACCGGCATGACGCGCTTTCTGGTTACCGCCGTGATCGAATTCTGGCGCAGCTCAGCGGTCGTCGTCCTGCTCTTCTTCTTTTATTACGTGCTGCCGGTGATGGGGGTCACTCTGTCGGCGCTGACCGTCAGTGCATTGGTGCTCGGTCTCAACACCGGCGGCTATGCCAGCCAGGCGGTTCGCGCCGGGCTGCAGTCTGTGCCTGCCGGCCAACGCGAGGCCGGCATGGCGCTCGGCCTCCCGCGCCCGGCGATCCTGCTCCTGATCGAGCTGCCGCAGGCCTTGGTCGCGATGAGCCCAACCTTCGTCAACAACCTTATCCAGCTCGTCAAGGCGACTTCCCTCGTCTCGCTGGTCACGCTGACGGACATGACCTTCCGCGCCAAGGAAATCGCGCAGACCGACTACGACCCCGTCGCGATCTATTCGGCGCTGCTGCTGGCCTTCTTCGTCGTCTGTTATCCGATCGCACTTGCCGGCCGCTGGCTCGAGGCGCGGGTCAATCCTGAAAGAGGAACGCCGCGTGGGATTTAACTTCGATTTCGCACTATCGACCGTCCCGACGATCATCGGGGCGATCGGAACGACCCTGCTCGCAACGGTCTTGAGTTGCCTCGGCGCATCAGTGCTTGGCTTCACTTTCGAGATGATCCGCCGCGGGGGCGGTGCGACTGGCCTCGTCGTCCGCTTCCTGATCGACTTCATCCGCTCGACGCCGGTTCTGGCCTGGCTCTATTTCCTGTATTTCGTCCTGCCCTTCTACGGGATCCGGCTTGGCGCCATGACGGTCGGCATACTGGGGCTGAGCCTGTACTACAGCGGCTATCTGGCGGAGGTGTTCAAAGCGGGCATCGACGCGATCCCGAAAGGCCAGCAGGAAGCGGCCAGAGCCTTGTCGCTAACACGCCGCGACACGGTCGTTTTCGTCATCGCGCCGCAGATGTTGCGCAACGTCGCCGCACCGTTGGGCAACTATCTTGTTTCGATCCTCAAGGCGACGCCTTATCTCGCGATCCTGGCCGTGCCCGAAATGCTCGGGCGCGCCTTCGATATCGCGTCCGAGACCTATCGATACGCGGAGCCGCTGACGATTGCCGGCATACTGTTTCTCGCCTTGGCGCTGCTCATTGCGTATGGCGTAAAGCGCATCGAGCAGCGCCTGCTTGCTGCTGGACGCCGCTGATGCTGGCTCAAGCCCCACATCCAGCCCAGCCCGTTCAATCCATCCCTCATGTCCGGATCGACGGCCTCAACAAATGGTTCGGCGCCCTGCAGGTTTTGAAAGACATCGATCTGACGGTTGGAGCGGGCGCACGGATCGTCGTTTGCGGACCGTCCGGTTCCGGCAAGTCGACCTTGATCCGCTGCATCAACGGTCTCGAGCCTTTCCAGAAGGGAACGATTCAGTTCGAAGCAGCAATTCTGGACAAGGATGGCCGCGATGCCAGGAAGGCGCGCCGGCAGACAGGCATGGTATTTCAGAGCTTCAACCTGTTTCCGCACCTCACCGTGCTCGCCAACTGCACGCTGGCGCTGCGCCGGGTTCTCCTGAAACCGGCACGGGAGGCCGAAGAGATCGCCATGCAGCATCTGACAGCGGTGCACATCCCCGAAAAGGCGCAGGCCTACCCGGCCCAGCTCTCGGGCGGTCAACAACAACGGGTGGCGATCGCGCGCGCGCTTTGCCTCAATCCCCGCATCATGCTGTTCGACGAACCCACCTCGGCGCTCGACCCGGAAATGATCAAGGAAGTCCTCGACGTCATGATCGCGCTGGCGGGAAGCGGCATGACCATGGTCTGCGTGACCCATGAGATGGGTTTTGCACGCGAAGTCGCCGATGAGATCGTTTTCATGGACGACGGCCGCATCCTCGAGCATGCCTCGTCCAAAGACTTTTTCTCAGCGGCCGCTCACCCACGCGCCCGGCTGTTCCTGGATACCATCTTGAGCCATTGAGAGCCGACGCGTGTGGACCCCGCGTGCCGGCAATCGGCGCGCAACCGCGCCACATGTCGGAAGTCCCGACCAGGTCACCACTCCGGTGCGAACGCGTAGCCAGCCGAGCGGACCGTCCGGATCACGTCGCTTCCCACGGACGCCCGAAGCCTTTTGCGTAGCCTGGCTATATGAACGTCGACGCCCCGCACGTCGGTTGCGGCGGCATGTTCAGGCCACGCGGTCGCGACCAGTTCCTCGCGGCTGAAGACCTTGCCAGGCTGCGCCAAAAGGCTGCGCAAAAGCTTGAACTCGATCGGTGGCATCACGATTTCTTTTTGCCTGAAGAATGTCCGGTGAGTCTGCCGATCCAGCCGAAAATCGCCCTGCACCAGCTCACCCGAGTCTGTTTCGCGCGATAGCTTCGCAAGGCCTGCTCTGCCATGCAGCCAGGCCAGAAGCTGTTCGGGGGCGAACGGCCGCGAAAATATCTCGTCGACGCCAGCCTTGATCAAGTCGAGATGCAGCTTGCCAGAACGCGGGGCAACCAGGCTCACGACCGGAGTCCCTTTGGTCGCAGCGCCAGACTTCAGCCAGGCGCACTGTTTGACCACTGCACGGTCGCCTGGATGGCAGTCCATGATCACGGCAAGCGGGGATGCCGCCTCGATGGCGCGTGCGATTTCCCGGTCTCCCGTAATCAGTTGAATCTCGAAGCCAGCTACCGACAGTATGTGGCCGAAAACCAGGAAAAAATCCGGGTCCTTCGAGGAGATCAGGACCAGCGGCTTCATGAGTCCATCAACCGAGTTCGATACATCATAAGGCTGACTACCGCGCAAATGGGCGCGATGACAATATACCCTGACGATCGACGCCTCGCGGGCTTTCCGCAAGTGCCTGGTTATGAGCCTAGATGTTGTCGGCAAGTATGACGCCGCTGATGCCGTAAGCGCGGCGCGTCTGTTCAACAGCCTCGGGCGTGACATCGATCAGCAGCGCGATGATATCGCCGTCGGGATGTTCAAGAGCTTCGCCGAGCTCGATCAGCGTCCAGCCAAGCGCGCGCAGCCGTTTTGGCCAGAATGTCTCGCAAACCACGCTGATCTGTCGAATCCCAAGGCTTTGCGCGGTCTCGAGCAGGCCGCAAAGAACAATGCCGGCGATCGGCGACGGGGCGCCTTGTGTGCGAAGCGATGGAACGACGAAGAAACGCGTCCATTCGAAGATTCCAGCTGCTCTCGGAGGCCTGCCGCCGGCGAGACCCGGGAAGACCTCGCTCATGAGATGCGGCTCCAGCGTCGGCAAGAGACGGGAGCCGCCTACGATCTTGCCGTTGGTGTCAAGCGCGAGAACATATAGCGTATGCTCGTTGTCGAAGGCGTCGATCTCGATGTTGATGGGCCGTGCGACGTCGCGCCAACGCCTCTGCTTGACGTAAATCTCGTACCGTATCCGAAAGTAGCGTTCCAGAACTTTCCGGTAGCGCTTCCTGTTATCCCAAGTGACCAGATGCATACGAACCATGACGCCTCCAGGCGGAGGGTCGTAGGAAAATGAACTTGCGGTACGTATGACGGTATTCAGGTATTGCTAAATCTGGATTTCCTGCCGTCGCAGCGCCTTGACGATGGCGTGCGCGACATTGATCGCGTCGAGCTTTGCTCGAATGTTGCGCTGATGGCTTTCAACCGTGTTCCTGGTAACACCGAGGATACAAGCGATATCCTCTGTGGATTTGCCTTGTGCGCTCCACTCCAGGAGTTCGCGCTCGCGCGCCGTCAAGGGCGTGGGCTCATCGCCATCGCCGGGCGTTCCCAGCCCTGAGAGGCTGCGAAAGGTGTGCACGCAAAGCGTTTCGATAAGGGGCATGGCGCTTGGCGGAACGTCCATCCGGTCACTCGCCATCGTGACGACGCCGGGCCCGGCCAATGGGACATGAATCGGGACGCAGATACCTTCTTTCATCCCGAACTCGGCCGCCTCGTCCATCACCAGCTTCGCGCGTGCAACCAGCCTTGCGGACGGCAGCTCGCCCCATCGGAAAGGCTCTGGCGAGTGCCGGCACTGGGCGACACAAGGATCGTGCAAGAAATATTCCTCGGTGACATAGCGACGATGCCATTCAGGAGACCAGCCATCAGCAAGGATCTCACGCTGCCAGTCCGTACCGTGCGGCACAGGCAGTCCGGTGATCAGAAAATTGCGCAATCCGTAGCGCTCCATGGCTAAGCGGAACGCCTGAAGGATTGCATCAGCCGACCGCGCGGTGTCGATCTTCGTGATCGCCGCAAAAAGGTCGATAACAGTCTCGTTCTCCATCGGTAGACCTCAACCACAGTCAGGCCCTACCCCGCGGAACAACCTATGGCTGTCTAGACACCACCTTCAATGGGACAAGCATCGAATGTACACTAAAGGAGTCAATCGCGTATCACAAAGACGAGATAAGTGAAAATCTTACCAGTACTGCATCGAGGACGTGCGGCTTCATCCATTCAACTTTGAAGTCGCCTGCTTCGTCACCCGAATGGCTCGCTTGTTTGCCGGGCTCGCTGAAACCAACTCTTGTGGCTCGACATTCAACGCCTTGGCCAGAATTTCGACTGTATCCAGCGTGGCGTTGCGCCGCCCGGCCTCGACGCTGCTGATATAGGCGCGCGTGCGGCCCGAAACAAAAGACAACTGCTCCTGAGAGAGTTTTCTTTCTCTCCGAAGCCGCTGCACGTTCAGACCAAAAACGGCGCGAAGTTTCATCAAACAACGGATGCTACGGCGCGCACTATGGTGCGACACACTATAGTGCACATTCCGCATTGACAGCCGTGCTCTTGGCTGTTTGAAACAACCAGCGAATTCATCGTTTCCTTGACAAGGAATAGCCATGACGAGCCGGCCGTTTCGCGACCTCGCGCACGACATGTCCGCGCAGTCCTCAGGCGAGATTAGCCGTCCCGGGATGGACAAGAGCCGGGTCCTGGAACTCGTTTGCATCCGATGCGGCGCTTCCTACCCCGCCGAAGTCACCATCGACTCCAGGGGATGCGCGCGCTGCCAAGACACCGCGCCGGCAAATCTTGCGCCCGTCTATGCCACTCCGCAGCCTCACCCTTTAACCGGCGCCACCAGCTCGCGCTCGCTGTGGCGTTTTGCGCATATGCTGCCTTGCACAGAAGCCGAGGCGGTGAGCCTCGGCGAGGGTCTGACACCTTTGCTTGCCACGCCGCGCATCGGCGCGTTTCTCGGCGTGCCGGATCTTGCAATCAAGGATGAAGGCAGAAATCCGACCTGGTCGCACAAGGACCGCTTCTCGACCATCGCGGTCAGCGTGGCGCGCGCACGTGGTTCTAAAGTCGTCGCCACCGCCTCGTCGGGGAACGCCGGCGCTTCGCTGGCGGCCTACGCTGCCCGAGCCGGGCTCAAATGCGTCGTCACCACTTTCGCGGGATCGGCCGGCGCGATGTTGGCGCAGATCCGCAAATATGGTGCGACGGTCCTGCCCTTGGTCAGCAAAATGGACCGATGGTCGCTGCTTGAACAGGCAGCGGCCCGTTACGACTGGTTCATCGCATCGCCCTATCACGGTCCGGTCGTCGGCAGCCATCCACTCGGCATCGAGGGCTATAAGACGATCGCCTATGAGATCGTCGAGCAATCGGACGGCACGGCGCCAGACTGGTGCGTCCTGCCCGTCTGCTACGGCGATGCCTTGTCCGGTGTGTGGGCTGGCTTTTGCGAGCTGTTCGCGCAAGGGTCGATCACGCGCCTGCCTCGTCTCGTCGCGGCGGAGGTGCATGGGTCGCTGGCGGACGCTCTGGCCAGCGGCGCCGATGCGTTGAGTGAACGCAAGATGCTTTTCGACAGCCTTGCCGTATCGATCGGCACGCCGCGCAGCACCTTTCAGGCGCTGAAGGCGCTGCGAGAATCCGGCGGACACGCCGTCCCCGTCAGCAATCACGGCCTGATTGCGATGCAGGAGCGCCTTGCGCGGGACGAAGGTATCTTTGCCGAACTGGCGTCGGTCACGCCGCTGATGGCGATATCGACGTTAAAGGACCAAGGTGTCATCGCAGCCACAGACCGCGTCGTGGCCGTCGTGACAGCCAGCGGCCTCAAGGACCTCGATCGGTCCACCGGATCGAACGAACACGATCACGTGTTCCAGACGACGGACGATGCCTGGCGCTGGCTCGACAAAAACGGGCCGGATTTCGTTTCATAGATTTTCCGGGGCGCCAATCGCCGATGGCACCTCGCTTGGCGCCTGCGTTTTCAGCACGTCGTCGAGGCTGCGACGAAGCCAGAGAAAGCGCGTCCATTGCGATTCCGCAGCCGGCGCGATGGTCGTCAGCGTCCTTGGCTGGGCCAGTTCCTTGCAGGGCCAGCCAGGCAGAACCGCAAGCCAGTCGTCATTGTAGACGGTCTCGGCATGGCGATGGCCTTCGTCAGGCATGATGACCGCCACTTGCGCATCCGAAAGTGTCGTTGCAACCCATTGCGCCACCAACGCGGCGGCGCCGCTGGTCGGCCCCATGAAGAGGCCGTGCTCGCGCAGCAAACGATGCGCGGTCCTGTACGCCGGATAGGCGCCAACCCAATGGATCTCGTCGACAAGTTCATGCCTGACATTCTTCGGCAAAACGCTGTTGCCCAGGCCCCGCAGCATGCGTTTGCCGACGGGCTGTCCAAACAGGATGCTGCGATGGGTATCGACGGCAAACACCGTCAGATGCGGAAAGACCGTTCGCAAAAAGGACGCGGTGCCGCAGAGCGAGCCGCCCGTACCGACGCAGCCGACCAGGCAGTCGACCTTGCCCATCGCCCGGATGAAGAGTTCGGCCAGCCGCGCATAGGCAAGCCAGTTGCCCGGACTGTCGTATTGGCGTGTCCAGAAGCCGTCCGGCTCGTTGGCCAGGATTTCCTGGAGGCGCTCCAGCCGGCCTGGCTGATTGCCGTCGCCGCGCGGATCGTCAAGGGCGATAACCGTGGCGCCGATGCGTTCCAGGCGGGCTTTGTATTTGGCATCGATCAGCGTTGAAGCGGTGACGAGCGTAAGGCGATAGTCACGCGCCGCCGCCAGCAGCGCCACCGCCATGCCAAATGTGCCCGACGTGGTCTCGACAATGTGGGAGCCTGCCTTCAGTTCCCTATTAGACGCTGCCCGATCCAGAATGTAGCGGGCCGGCATCAGTTTCATCAGCGGGAACGCAGCGGCGACGAGATTTGGTGCCAGGCGCGCAAGGCGCGGGGTCTCAAGGTCCCTGAAATAGTCCACGTCGAGGCTTACCATGTCCAACCCTCCGCATTGACGTGATGGACTTCAACGTCCTTAAAGCCGGCACGCCTTATCTGCTGCGCGACCAAGGCCGCCCGACGCTTGAGATTGGGTGTGAACAGATCGAAAATCAGACCAAACAGCGAGCCGCTATGGGCGACTTGCACGCCGCAGGCCCCGGTTCTCCTGGCAATTTCGGCGATCTCGTCTAACCCCTGTTTCGGCAGGTGCCGTTGACTGATCACGGCGCTTGCCGATGCGGCGCGTCCGAGAAGATTGGGATCCTGAAGACGAACCGCCCGTGCCACCATCGCCCGAAGCACGCCGAATTCCTGGATTTCGGCACTGTCGTAGCGCGCCGGTGGCAGCTGCAATGTGTCGACCGGGACCCCGTCATTTGCCTTGAAGCCGACCAGAAGCAGCGGCGGCAGGGAGCCGCCGAAATTCTCGATCACCGTGCCTTCTCGTTGCGCGAACAGCACCGCGTGGTCGTCGAAGGCGATGGCGTCGCTGGCGCGCTCAGCGGCAACAGCGAGACGACCGATGCTCGACGGCCGCAGGTGGATATTGAGCGCTGCGGCGACTGCGCGAATGGAAGCGACGACGTCCGCAGTCGATGAGCCGTAGCCGTGCCCCACAGGGATCGAGCTTTGGAGCGTCAGCACGCCACCGCCGTCGACCTTCAGGAATTCGAGCGTGAGCCGCGCGGCGGTCGCCGCCTTGACCTTGTGATCGGGGTGGACAACGATCGCATCGCCGTCGCTCCTGGCAAAGCTCGCCTCCGATCTCAACCCGGCAAGCGGCAGCGTGACGAGCCCGCGATGCAGGCGCCCGCCATCATCCTTGAAGACGCCCTGGATGAGTTCGCCGTGATGCGCAATCGCCGCTGCCGTACCCACCGTCGACCGCAAAGTTTCATGCCTCGTAAGATCGCCGGTCCCAGCCATTTCTCCTCCCCCACGCGTTCTCGAAGCGCGGGAGGATGGCGCCGACAGCTGGTACCTGCCCTCAAGGAATTCCGGTATTGACAGCGTCCTATCGAGCGAGCCGGGATGCGATGCGTGATGGGTTCGTCAGGCGGCGGAGCCCAGGTGCCGAAGCGGCCGGCCTGCCGAAACCGATTGCACTGCTGCCATGATCCCTTGCGCATCGATCCCGTAGTGCCGGTAGAGATCCGCGATCGTGCCGGTCTGGCCAAAATGCTCGACGCCGAGGGCGCGCGTGCGGTGGCCATAAACCGACCCCAGCCAGGCCAGCGTCGCGGGATGCCCGTCCAACACCGTCACGATGGCGCAGGAGGCCGGAAGACCGGCCAGCAGGCGCTCAACATGACTGGTGGCACCCGGATTGCCATACTGGCGCGCCCGGCTCGCGGCTGACCAGCCAGCGTTCAATCGATCTGCCGAGGTCACGGCCAGAAGCCCGACATCGCGCCGGTCGCCGGCCATCAGCCCCAGTGCCTGCACCGCCTCCGGCGCGACCGCCCCCGAAAAGGCGATGACCACGTCGGCGTTCGGCCCTGGTTTGCGCAGCCAGTAGGCGCCATCCACGATGTCGCGCGCGGGCGGTCCCTTGGCCTGGCGCGTCGGTTGCTCGATCGACCGCGTCGAGAGCCTGAGGTAGACCGAACCTCCAGTCTGATCGCGCAGCCAGCTATGGTCGTCGGGCTCGGCCTCGCCGGAACGCTGCATATAGTCGAATGCCCAACGCAGGATGACGGCCAGCTCATCGACATAGGCCGGCTCGAACGTCGCCAGCCCATCCTGCGCCATGCCGATCAGCGGCGTGGCGATCGACTGATGCGCGCCTCCCTCGGGCGCCAGCGTCACACCGGAAGGCGTCGCCGCCAGGATAAAGCGTGCATCCTGATAGCAGGCATAGTTGAGCGCATCGAGGCCACGCTCGATGAACGGATCGTAGAGGGTTCCGACTGGAAGCAGACGTTGGCCGTTGAGCGAGTGCGACAGACCCAGCGCCGAAAGCATCGTGAAAAGGTTCATCTCGGAGATGCCAAGTTCGATGTGCTGTCCCGACGGCGAGAATGTCCAGTTGAAGGTGGAGGGTATGCGCTCCTCTCGGAAAATGTCTGCCCGACCAGCGCGCGCGAACAGACCGCGCTTGTTCACCCAGGCGCCAAGATTGGTCGAGACCGTGACGTCGGGAGACGTGGTGACGACACGCTTGGCAAAATCGCTGTTTGATTTTGCGATCTCGTGCATCAAAAGGCCGAAACCTTGTTGTGTCGACATCGAGACCTGTGCGCTCCAAGGTATCTGTGCCGGCACGGGTACGGCTGGGGCTTTATGGCGACGGGTGGCTGCCTGGGCGAAAGGCGACGACGCCAGATAGGACCGGATCGCGGCCTCATCGTATGCAAGGCCCTCGAACATCTCCCATTCACGCCCCTGGCCGACACCCATGCCTTGCCGCAGCGCGTCGACTTGCGCCGGTGTCATCAATCCGGCGTGATTGTCCTTGTGGCCGGCGAGCGGCAGGCCGAAGCCCTTGATCGTGTAGGCGATGAAGCACGTCGGACGATCATGCCCGCGCGCTGCCTCAAAGGCATCGACGATGCTTGCCAGATCATGGCCGCCGAGATTTGCCATCAAGGCGGCAAGGTCTTCGTCGCTGCGCTTCTCGATCAGGCGGGTGACCGGTCCCTGATCACCAAGGTCGTCCAGAAGGCGCCGGCGCCATGCGCCGCAGCCCTGGAAGGTCAGCGCGGAATAGAGCTGATTGGGGCATGCATCGATCCAGGACCGCAGCTTTTCGCCGCCCTCTTCCTCGAAGGCCGCCTGTTGCAATGTCCCATGTTTCAGGATCACCACATCCCAGCCGAAGTTGCGAAAGATGGACTCGAAGCGCTGCCACAGGCCTTCGCGCACCACCGCATCAAGGCTTTGCCTGTTGTAGTCGACGACCCACCAAGTGTTGCGCAGGCCGTGCTTCCAGCCTTCGAGAAGAGCCTCGAAGATATTGCCTTCATCCATTTCGGCGTCGCCGAGAAGGGCGATCATCCGGCCTTCCGGCTGGTCCGCATTCCAGCCTTTTGCGCTGACATAATCCTGGACCAGGGAGGAGAACAGGGTCTGCGCCACGCCCAGTCCGACCGACCCGGTCGAGAAATCGACATCGTCGATATCCTTGGTTCGTGACGGGTAGGACTGCGCGCCGCGATAGCCGCGAAAATTCTGCAGCTGCTCGAGCGTCTGCCTGCCGAACAGATACTGGATGGCATGGAAAACCGGGCTGGCATGCGGCTTAACGGCAACGCGGTCTTCAGGCCTGAGGATCTGGAAGTAGAGCGCCGTCATCAAGGTCGAGGCGGACGCCGAGGACGCCTGATGTCCGCCGACCTTGAGGCCGTCCTCCGACCCGCGAACATGATTGGCATGATGGATCATCCAAACAGCCAGCCACAGAACCTTGCGTTCAAGTTCGGAAAGGATCGTCATCGTCGGCTCCCGTGAAATCGGCTCAACGATAGCAGCCAACGACTCTCAAAAGTGGCTATTCTTATGTAATCCTATCGATGATATTGGCTGATCCAGCCAACAATGACGCCCAGACGAGGGAAACGTGCCAAATCCGACGCTCGATGCAATCGACCTTAAAATCATCGCCGCGCTGCAGAAGAACGCAAAGGCGACAACGAACGACCTCGCTGAAGCCGTCGGTCTTTCGCCTTCACCTTGCGCCCGGCGCGTGAGGCTCCTGGAGAGCGCCGGCGTCATCAAAGGTTATACCGTGATCCTCGACCAGAAGAAGCTCGGCCTGCCGATCAGCGCTTTCGCGTCGATCAAGCTTGAACGGCAACGCGAGGACGATCTCGACCGCTTCTCCCAGGCGGTGCTGCGCTGGCCGGAGGTGGTCGACTGCTATCTGATGACCGGCCAGCGGGATTACCTGATGCGCATCGTGGTGCGCGACCTTGAGGCCTATGAGCGGTTCATCAAGGACAAGCTGACGCGGCTGGACAACATCGCTTCGATCGAAAGCAGCTTCGCGCTTGGCCAGGTCAAGCGCTCGGAAGTGCTGCCTATCTAACCGATCGGGTAGTCTGCGACGGTCAGGTTGTCGGTACGGCACTCACATTGTGCTCGACGAAAGCAAGCTCATATTCTTTGACAGAAAGTCCCTTAGGGCCATCGCGACCTCACTGTGATGGGATGGGGCGGCCTGTTCGGGTCGATATGATATTTGTTCCGAAAGGCAAATGTGAACCGATGCCGGTAAGCTCGATGTCGCGAATCCCTGTTGCCATCATGAACGTAAGCTTTGTAGCCGCCTCCCGCAAACCCGGTTTTTCATGGTGACGCCGGCAGCGATATATCCATATATCTCATTGATATTTAAGATTTTTTCGGCTATTTCGTGTCAAAAACTTGCAATAAAACCCCATCAAAAACTTGCCTTTGCACAGCACAATTGACTTGCAATAACACAGCTCTATATACTTGCGTTTGAACGGCACAAGAAACTTGCAAGGGCACAGCCATGGCTAAGCCTCACGAAAAACTCGCGGAATCCCTCGCCACCCTTCAAGGCCTGCAGGCAGGAGGGCGCCGCATTTTCAAATCTCAAGAGATCACCCGGGTCCATCGTGAGCGCATACTCCAAAACGGATTCCTCCGTGAGGTGATCAAAGGGTGGTTGATGTCCACCGGACCACAAGCGCAGGAGCAAGACACGACGCCTTGGTATGCCAGCTTCTGGGAGTTTTGCGCGATGTATTGCAACGAGCGTTTCGGGAAGGCGTGGTACCTTTCTCCCGAGCAATCATTGCTCCTGCACGCAGAGGCTACTGCGATCCCACCGCAGGTGGTGATCAGCAGCCCTTACGGAGGCAACAATAAAATCGGCCTGCTGTTTGGCACATCGCTATACGACCTCAAAATCAAGGATATGCCTGAAAACCTGACGGAGAAGAACGGATTGCGCCTGTTTCCGGTCAACGCCGCCCTCGTCCGTGTGCCCGAGGCATTTTTCCAGCGTTACCCAATCGAAGCCCAGGTTGCTATGGCTTCATTACGCAGTGTTTCAGGCGTGCTAGGGCTTTTGCTCGATGGAGGCCATTCGTCTATCGCCGGGCGGCTTGCCGGCGCGTTTCGGCGCATAGGGCGCGATGCCTTCTCTGACGAGATCGTCGGCGCGTTCAAGGCTGCAAGCTATGACATTCGAGAGTCCGATCCTTTCGACGGGCAGGTCGGCGTTACTGCCATCACGTCAGGCGCGCCGCCGATCGTGACAAGGCTCCACGCCATCTGGGAATCACAGCGCGATGCGGTGGCCGAAATTTTCCCGAAAGCACCCGGGCCGCCGTCCGACAAGGATAGCTACATGAAATTCGTGGAAGATATTTATGAGAGCGATGCCTATCATTCGTTGTCGATCGAAGGCTACAGCGTTACGCCAGAACTGATCGACCGCGTGCGCGATGGCGGCTGGAATCCAGAGATCGATGAAGCAGATCGAAAGAACCGCGATGCGCTGGCCGCCCGCGGCTACTATCAGGCGTTCCAAAAGGTCAAGGATGCGGTTGCCGCGATTATCGACGGCGCACCCGCAGGTAACCTGACAAGGGATGCGCATAGGGAATGGTATAGGGAGCTCTTCGCGCCCTCAGTGAGTGCAGGCATATTGAAAGCGAGCGCGCTCGCCGGTTATCGAAACCACCATGTGTATCTCAAGGGGTCATCTCACGTACCGCCGCGTGTGGAGGCGGTACTCGACGGCATGGATGCGCTATTCGATCTACTGGAAGCCGAAGCAGACCCGGCCGTTCGCGCTGTTCTGGGGCATTGGCTTCTCGGCTATGTTCACCCTTATCCTGACGGAAACGGACGCGTGGCCCGCTTTCTGATGAATGCCATGCTGGCATCAGGCGGCTATCCCTGGACAGTGGTGAGAGTGGAGGACCGGAAGGCATACCTCGCTGGGCTTGAACAGGCTAGCGTTGGGATGAATGTAAAGCCTTTCGCCGAATTCCTGGCGAAACGGGTCAAATGGTCCTCAGAGGAAGCTGGCAGATGACAAACAAGAAGACGATAAACCCTACATTCCCATCAGTCTGATACTCGCGGGTCGAATCGAGGCGATTCTTTGAAGCCACATAGGCGCTTCTGCGCCAGGGATGGTGCGGCGCGTATTTCGGCCGCATGCATTTGCGGCCCATCAAGGGAGCGATTGCTTCCTCAGGCGCCTCAACTGCCGTCAGCCGATCCTCGAAAGTGTGCCGCAGGCTGTAGAGTTTATGCTCCGATGTCGGCAGCAGTTCCATGTTGGTGAGCACCTTGTTGAAAAGTGCCGAAGGGCGAGGCTGCCTTGTCACGATTGCGCGGGAGCCCTTTGGAGGGAGTTTCGTCGCCTCCAGGGTTGGCAACGGCCACCCTGGAGGAAATACGCAACAGGCCGCGTAGATCAAGGCCGCGAATTCCACCATCAACCCAATCGCAACTCACGAACAAATGGATTCCCTCCACGAGCGAGAGCCTCTCATTGCCGAATTCGCAATATTTCGTACATATTTTATACATCTATATTGACGGACTGCCATCTTCAAACGTAGCGTCGCGCGGCTGAGGCGGAACGCCTGCACGCAACAACTCAATCTCACGGGAGGACTGCACCGATGAAATTTCGAGCCCGATCGGCCGCCATTGGCCTGGCCTGCATCGCCTATGCCGCGATTGTCGGATCCGTGTTGCCGGCAATGGCGGAGACGACAAAAGAACGCGTGTTGAAGGAAGGCAGGATCGTCATCGGCATCCATAACCGTGCGCCATGGGGCTACAAGAAGGAGGGAACCGGCGAATTGCTCGGCTGGCACCCGGACCTGCTGAGAGCTGCGTTCGCCGATCTCGGCGTCAAGCAGGTCGACTTCGAGGTCACAGAGTTCGGCGCCTTGATCCCGGGCCTGATGGCCGGGCGTTTCGATGCCGTCGCGTCCGGTCTGTCGATAACGCCACCGCGATGCCAGCAAGTCGCCTTCGGCGCTCCCGACCTGAGGTCCGACGACGCGGCGATCGTGCTCACCGGCAACCCCAAGGCGATCCACAGCTATTCGGACCTTGCCAAGAAATCCGAGGTGATCATGGGCGGCGGCCGCGGCAGCAATGTCATCACGAATGCCATCGCCGAGGGCGTGCCGCAGGACCGCATCCTGCAGTTCCCCGACATCGAGACCAACATCGCCGCACTGCGCGCCGGCCGCATCGATGCCGCCGTGTTCTCTTCCCCGACGGTGATCGGGCTGCTGGCCGGCAACAAGAGCCCCGATCTCGAGCGCGCCAGCCCTTTCACGACGAGTGAGAAGTCGATCAGCTATATCGCGATCGCGTTCAGGAAGGACGATGGCGATCTCCGCGATCTCTACAATCAGGGTCTGGCGAAAGTCATGTCGAGCGGCACCATCGCCACCATCATGGCAAAGTATGGATTTGGCCCCACCGAAGACGTGCCGCCGGGATTGACGACGTCGCAACTGTGCGGCGCCACCAACTGACCCGCACTCGCCGGCCGAAGGCGCTGGCGTCAACAGGATTGAAGGCGTCGCGCGAAATCGGGCGGAGCCCACGGTCCGCGAACAGGCGTGTCGAGTTCACGTCTGTTCCGAATCGCGGGAAGCCTCGACGTCTTCGGGGATTTCCTGCCGCAAGTTCGGCCCCTTGGCCAGGCGCCTGCCAAGCGCGGAGACGAAAGCCTCATAACGCTCGCTTGCCTTGGCGCGCGTTGCCTGGGCCATCGGCTCAGGCAGCGCTGGCGTGGTCGCCAGCCAGAAGCGAATGAACACGGCCAGCGTTTCTATCGAGATGCCGACATCGCGCTCAAGCCGCGCAAGCCGGCGGTCGCTTCGGTCGAGGCGCGTTGAGACAGCCGCCTCGCGTTGGGTGTCGGCATCGGGCGAGAGGAAAGACGCGATCGCCGCTTCAGCGATAAGCGACTGCGAACGGTCGCGCCTGGCAGCGTAGTCGACCAGCATCGCCAGGACAGCTGGATCGAGATAGACGGAGATCTGAACCTTTTTCTTTCCTGCCGTCACCACCTTCACAACCCCATACCGTCATCCGGATCGAGCGCGATCTGCCGCGCCACGCCGCGCGCAAGGCGCGCCATCCGGCTGCTGCTCGCAGCCAGATCATCAGCGTCGTCAGGCACGTCGGGCTCGAACTCGTTGACAAGCGGCGGCGCCGCCGCAGCAGGAAGAAAGGGATCGAGTTCGGGCTGACGCCGCAACTCGGTCTCGGTCGATTCCTGCCGGGTTTGTGCCACCACCGTCGCGGCAGCCGCACTCCCTGACGGAAGCGCCGTCCAATCGTCAGGCTCCGGCTCGGTTCGATCGGCAAGAGCCGGCGGCGGCAGAATGCGCTTAAACAATCGCGGGTCTTCGAAGTAACGCGCCTTCTTCGCCCGGATCGGCGGCGTGCCCGCCAGCATGACGATCTCGTCACCAGCCGGCAATTGCATGATCTCGCCTGGCGTCAGCAATGGCCGAGCCGTTTCGGAGCGCGAAACCATGAGATGACCGAGCCATGGCGAGAGCCGGTGGCCGGCATAGTTCTTCATCGCCTTCAGCTCGGTTGCCGTGCCAAGGGCATCCGACACGCGCTTTGCGGTGCGTTCGTCATTGGTCGCGAAGCTGACGCGCACATGGCAGTTGTCCAGAATTGAATTGTTCGGCCCATAGGCCTTCTCGATCTGATTGAGAGACTGCGCGATCAGGAAAGCCTTCAACCCATAGCCGGCCATGAAAGCGAGCGCGGATTCGAAGAAGTCGAGCCGCCCGAGCGCCGGGAACTCGTCCAGCATCAGAAGCAGGCGATGGCGTTCCGCCCTCGCCTGCAGATCCTCGGTCAGACGGCGGCCGATCTGGTTGAGAATGAGACGGATTAGCGGTTTGGTGCGACTGATGTCGGAGGGCGGAACGACCAGATAGAGCGTCGCCGGACGGGTATCCCCGACCAGGTCGGCGATGCGCCAGCCGCAGGCGCGGGTCACCTGCGCCACCACCGGATCGCGATAGAGCCCAAGGAAGGACATCGCCGTCGAGAGCACGCCGGAACGTTCGTTGTCGGACTTGTTCAACAACTCACGGGCAGCACTTGCAATGACCGGGTGCGGACCGCCCTCGCCCAGATGCGGCGTCGTCATCATGGCTGCCAAGGTCGATTCGATCGGTCGCTTCGGATCGGACAGGAATGCGGCGACGCCGGCCAGGGTCTTGTCCGGTCCGGCATAAAGCACATGCAAGATCGCGCCAACCAGAAGCGCGTGGCTCGTCTTTTCCCAATGATTGCGCCTTTCAAGGGAGCCTTCCGGATCGACAAGGATGTCGGCGATGTTCTGCACGTCGCGGACCTCCCATTCCCCGCGGCGAACCTCAAGCAAAGGGTTGTAAGCGTCCGATCTCGCATTGGTCGGATCAAACAGCAGCACCCGGCCGTGGCGGGCGCGAAACCCGGCGGTGAGGCCCCAGTTCTCGCCCTTGATGTCATGGACGATCGCCGAGCCAGGCCAGGTGAGCAACGACGGCACGACCAAGCCGACACCCTTTCCCGAACGCGTCGGCGCAAAGCAAAGCACATGCTCGGGCCCATCGTGGCGCAGATAGTGTGGTCCGTACCGACCCAGCACCACGCCGTCGGGGGCAAGCAGGCCTGCCGCCTGCACCTCGCTCCTGTCGGCCCAGCGCGCAGAGCCATAGGTCGCGACCTTCGTCGCCTCGCGCGCACGCCACAGCGACATGCCGATCGCCACGGCGATCGCGATGAAGCCGCCCGAGGCGGCAATCAGACCGCCGCGCATGAAGATGCCAGGCGCATAGGCGTCGTAGAAATACCACCACCAGAAGATGGCCGGCGGATAATAGACTGGAAGGCCGCCGATGACGAACCAAGGCGCCCCCAGCCCCGCCTGATAACCCAGCTGCCACGCCGACCATTGCGTCGATCCCCAGATGGTGAAGAGCACGATCAGGAAGACAGCAACAATCTGCCCCCAAAGGACTTTCGTTCCCGACATTGGTTTCTCCTTGTGCGGAGAGGTCGGCAAGGTTGAGGCGAGGTTCAACAGCCGGCTGACGCTGATCGTGTCGCCTCGCGCTGTCGGCAAGGAAAACAAGCGATCGGCAATCCAAGATTCCAGATCCATGTGAGAGCGCCCTCACAAGCCGAGACCGGGCTTGCGACCGAAACTCCAATCGGCACCGCCATCACCGCGAACGACGCCGGAGACGTGACTGCCGAGATGGCGCTCCAACGAGGGCGTCCAGGGCACGAGCTTGAAGCCGAGCCCGTCATCGATCATCGCGAAACGGCCGGTCGCGAGCGCAAAGCGCTGGCTGTAGGTGCCGGCCACGAATTCGCCTTTGCCGGCACGGTTGAACGACTGGCCGGTTTGGTCCGCGAGCCGGCTGCCCAGCGCGTCGAGTTCCCTTCGGCGCAGCGTGTCGATCAAGTTGCCGGCAAAGACAGTTCCGCGCGGCTGCCGCTCTGCCAGCCCCAATCCGACCAGGTGCTCGGCGCGCCGATCAAGCGCCTGGCGCACCTCGGCGCCGAAGCCGCCATCCGATAGTGCCACCGCAGGACGGGCGAGAGCCTGCCGGTCGAGCCAGGTCGCCCCTTCCGCGACGACCTGACGTTCGATGTCGAGATCGGAGCGCACGGCTAGCGCCACCCGCGGGCGTCCCTGCGCGTCGTCAAATTTGCGCAGTTCGACGATCGAGCCCGGCGCACCGTCGCCCGACGCCTCAAGATCGGCGAGCCGGACGTGATGACAGCGGCCGTCGACGCCATCGACGACCGCATAGGCGGTGCCCTTGAGTTCGTCATCCAGGCCGCGCTCGACCAGGCGGCCGATGATCGTCTCGCCGACGGTCCCGGCGGCCAGCACATAGCTGGCGCTCGCGCGTTCAATGTCGCGGGCCGAGAGGGCGCGATGCATACGTCTGATGATATCGCCGCGCTCGCCCATCTCGCGCAGCGTGGCCTCGGCCCTGTCGCTGACGACCCATTGGCCAGGACCGAGTTGCTCGGCGAGGCCGAGCGTTTCCAATCTGCGCAGCCGCCCCACCTTGAGCGCGACAAATTCGTCAGGCTGGCCATCGGCATGCGGCGCGAGATCGATGACACCGTTGTCGCGCGTGTCGCGGAGCAACTGGCGGTCGAGCCCGGTCCACCGCTCTGCCTCGACCTGCCGCTCGACATGCCGGCGGATTTCAAGATCGGACCGCGGGCCGAGCTCCTGCGTGACGAGATCGCTGGCGCGATCGCGCATGCCGCGGCTAATGTAGTCGCGTGAGATCACTAGGTCCTGGCCGTCGTCGGCCCGGCCGCGCAGGATGACGTGGACATGCGGATTGTCGGTGTTCCAGTGATCGACCGCAATCCAGTCGAGCGATGTGCCGAGATCCTTCTGCATGCGATCCATGAGATCACGGGTGAAGGATTTCAGGTCTGACATCTCGACGGCGTCCTCCGGCGAGACGATGAAGCGGAAGTGATGCCGGTCATCCTTGCAGCGCGCGACGAAATCCGCAGTCGACGCATCGTCGACCTCCGGTCCGAACATGCGGGCTTTCGCGTCGTCCCGCGTGACGCCCTCTCGCCGCAGATAGTTGAGGTGGGTCGCCAGCGGCGCGCCACGCTTCGAATGGCGCACCACACGGGTCTTGATCGTGGCGACGCGGGAGCGGCCTGTAAGCAAACGGTTGGCCTGAACGCTCGCTGCCCTGCCGCGCCCGAATTGCGAGCGCTTGCCTGGCGTGATCCTGCCGGCCCGCGACACGCTGCCGCCAGCCTTCTGGGCGGCCGCGAGCGCCTGGGCGATGAAGGGCCGCGACGATTGGGATCGCGTCGAGCGAATGCGCCCCGGACGGACGCGGAATTCGCCCTCATCGGCCATGGCAGCGCCCCACACACTGCCAAAAGCGAAACAAATACAATGATTTGCGTGGTCCCAGCACATTGCGCCGAGGCGCTACAATGTGCGGGAAGCGGCGAAAAACCCAGCAAAAACAACCAACCGACATCAGCACAATGTGCGCCCTTTTATCTTGCCATCCCTCGGTTGTTGCCCTGTGCTCTCCGCGCCTCATTGGCAGCGACGTCCAAACAGACCCAAGGCGCGAGTTGACGGAGACTTCATCACCGCTGCGATGTCGCGACGTCGGACCCCGTGAACAGTTGGCGCGGCTGCGAACCGGCCGCGAAAAGCTTGCGCACCAATGGTGACGGCGAGACCTCGACGGCAGCGTCTTCGCCGGACAAAAGACCGGAAGCAGCGATGGATCCGGACCGCACTATGAATAGCGGCGCGACCTTCCAAGTGACGGCCTTGGCTTGGCCGGTGGTGAGCGGGCCGGGCGCATCACCGCCGGCCCAGAAAGGGCGAAGCTTCGCAACATAAGCCCCGGTCTCGGCCGGCAGCGATCGGCCCTTCAATGAGGCTTCGTAACGCCCTGGCCCCGCATTGTAGGCGGCCAGGAAGCCCGGTGAACCGTATCGATCGTAGAGCTCCCGAAGATAGGCCGTGCCGGCAAGGATGTTGTCGCGCGGATCGTAGGGATCGCGGCCGAGTTGGTGACGAAGGCGCAGCTCGGCAAAGGTTCCGGGCATGATCTGCATCAAACCCGCCGCCCCTTTTCGCGAAATCGCGCGCGGGTCGCGGGCGCTTTCGAGGTGCATGATTGCCCGTATCCAGCGCTCTGGAACGCGGAAGCGATGCGATGCCTCGGCGATATGCGCGGCATAAGGATCGTCCGCGGATTTGCGCGAGACCGGCGCGGATTGTGCGAGCGCTCCTGTCATTGCGTGACAGAAGATCAGCATGCCACACATAAGGAAAAGTGCTTCGCGCCGCGCAGGCAACCAGCGGACGGGGCGGCATTCGTGCGCACATTTCGGCGCCGACGGCCCACTCATCGCACACGCTCCGGCCGCGCTTTCGGCCGCATCCAGCGCAGCGACCAGGAGCCGTCATCGGATCGGAACAGGCTGGCGCGGAAGCGCCGGCCAAACAGCGGATCCTCCAATCGGCAAGACAGATAGTCGCCAGCCGTCTGCCCGATTTCCTTCCAGGCCGCGCCGACCTCGGGGCCGCTGCCGTCACCGATGTGGATGCGAAAATCCGGCGCCTTGCCGTCGGACATCCTGGTCGTGACGAACACCAGCTCGGCATCCACGAGCAGTGTTCGAATGCGTCCGGAGTAACCGGATTCTGTTTCATGGAAGACACCGATCTCGGCCATGGACTATCTCCTTCTCTTGTTGGCTGGGTGGAATTTCAGTTCACTGGCGCGAGCCAGGCGTAGTGGCCATCGCCGCTCTCGTCGGTCCAAAGCGGCAGCGCGCGTCCGACGATCGAACTCGCCGGGAACGGGCCGAAATAGCGGCCGTCGAGACTGTCCTGGACCTTTGGATTCATGACGAAGATTTCGTCGGCCGCGATGATGCGGCAGCCCTGCCAGTCGGGCAGCGCGCGGCCAATGCGGTCGCGCTCGAGTGCGGCACCCACCGCAAGCCCGTTCACCGTGATGACGCGACCGACGCGGCAGACTTCTTCTCCAGGAAGTCCCTCGACGTGCTTCAGCATCGGCACACCGAGCGGAAGGTAGCCACGCTCGGCGGTGAACCGGGCGACCGCCTCTGGCGGTTCGATGACAGTGAGCACGCCAGCCGTCGGAGCGCCTATTTCCCTGATCGCATAGAGCCCGATCGGCGTGCTGGCCGATGCGTTCCATAGCAGCAGCGGCGGCATCTCCATGACAGCCGGAGCGACCGTCGCGATGACCGACGCAAGTGCTGCGGCTAGGCAAGCGGCGCGGCTCATGATGTCACTCTGCTGCGCAACAGAAATGCCCGGTGCTGCTCGAGCGAATAGGCACGCGGCGTTGCGCCGGCAATGATACGGTTGTGGGCCTGACGCCAATAGTCCGGTGCTGCCTCGACCGGATCGAGGCCGATCGCCTCGATCGCATCGATCAGTTGCAGGACCCGCTCGACCTTGTCCCAGCCTGCGAGCTTGAGCAGGATCTCGCCGCCTGGCCGAATGTAGGGCAGCGTCTGATATGGTTCAGCGGGCAAGACGGCGCGCACGATGTCGACGCGCGAAACAATGGTGCCGAAGTCATTCGCCGCCCAGCGCACGAACGCAAAAACACTACCCGGCGCAAATCCGACGACGCGGCGCTGCCCGTCGATTATAGTCTCATGGGCTGGGCGTCCGAAGCGGATGCGGTACTCTATCCGCTTCTCGATCCAGATCAGTTCGACCGTCGTGAGGTTGCCGCGCGGCGTCGATTGGGTAGGCGACGTCATGTGTCGTCTCCCTCGCCCCGGCCAACCCACCGCCGCTCCTGCGCGTCACCGCCAGACCGCGGCTCGCGCGCAAGACTGTTAGATTGTGAGTTAGACTCTAAGTTAGGAGCGCGATTTTCCGTTCTGGGACCGTCACTTAAGGCCGATCGCGGTTCCCGAAAGCACGAGGATGCGGTTCCCGATGGCACGATAGTTCGGGTTCCCGATGGCACGATCCTGTCAACAGGCGCGGGCGCCGCTTCGAAAGCCAACAGCACGCGACCGCTGGCTTCGACCTCCGTGAACAGCAGATATCCCGGCAAAGGTTGGCGGCGCACGATGTCACGCAGCTCGAAGGCGAAGCGCTTGAGCGGCGAGAGGCTGCCGGACTTCCGGTGCAGGTGGCCGATGTCAAAACGCCAGCCGGCGCGCTGGCGTCCGCCATGCTTGCGCACCAGCCGGTAGAGCCAGCGCTCCAGGCCGCCCGTCAGCCCGAAATACGCGCGGTCGATGGTCAGGATCAGCGCGTCGTCCATGACGGCGCGATAGAACCAGTCAGGCAGGACCAGTTCGACGCCAAGCGGGCGACCGCTTCGGCCGGAGCGCTCCTGCCATTCATTGATCCACGAGAAGCGATGGCGACGGCCTTCCGCGGGTTGGCGAATGGAGGTGACGACGCTTGTCGACTGCAGGCGGTCGAGCGCCGCCTTGAGGCGCAGGTAGTCTCGCTTCGAGACGCCGCGGCCGATGAAGGTAAGCATCTCGTATGGCGTCGCGGCCATCAGGCGCGACGTGCGCAATCCGGCATCCCGCGCGCTGACGATCTGGCTCGCGGCCCAGATCAGGATATCGGCATCCCAGATCGTCGCCATGCCGTGGTCGGGCATCGCTTCGACACGGATCGCCACATCGCCGGCGCGAAAATCGATCGGCGCGATGCGCCTGGATTTGGCGAGGGAGAAGAAGGGATAGGCCATGAGGTCCTGCGCATCGCGTGGCGCGACGACACCGGGCAGCGCGTGGAACAGATCAAGCTGTCCGCGTTCCGACGGTTGGCGTGTGCGTCCAGACATGGGGGAGATCAGCGGGCTCAGCGCCTCTCGCGCCCGGCATAAGCGATCAGGCGCGCCGCCTGGGGCTTGGCGGGCAGCACCGAGCCATTCGGATCGGATGTCGACGTCATCGCGCCGCGCTGCACCCAGGCCTGGAGGTCGTCGACGGCGTAGACGACGCGGCCGCCAAGTTTGCGATAGGCAGGCCCGGTGCCATAGGTGCGGTGCTTTTCCAGCGTGCGCGCAGAAAGGCTGAGGAAATGCGCGGCTTCCGAAGTGCGCAGGTAGCGCGGCGGCAATGGCGCGGCGTCGGCGTTCATGAGGTGTCTCCTTCCGGCCGTTGCGGTTGAACGGCGATCGACGGCCAGGATGGAGGAGCGTGGGGACAGTAATCAGGTGCGCAATTGAGGGGCGCTATTTCGCACCGCCGATGGTCTTCAGGATGTGCGCCGGCGCGCGCAGCAATTGGTGGTGGCCGCGCTCCGCCATCTTCACGCCATCGCGCATCGAGGAACGCATCCGATGACAAGAGGCCGGGCTATGGCGGCCGGCGGTGCGGAGAGCTTCCGCGGTCACCGGCAGAAGACGCCTCGCCCGGTACCGGGCGAGGCGTCTGCCGATTTACTCGCCGTTGCGGCGGTTGGGGCGGGACCAGATGAGGCTGTGGCCCTCGCCTTCTTCGTCGGCGAAGAGGTTGGCGTAGATCGGAGCGGTGAAGCTCGGATCGTCGAGCTTGAGCCCCAGATAGTCGCGACCCTCGTTGGAGCGCTTGGACCAGGCGGCGCCGATTTCGGCCTTGCCGACCACGACGCGGTGGCTTGGAGCGTTCTCGCCGCTGGCCCTTGTGTCGGGAACGATGCGCACGCCCTTGGCATGGACGCTGAGGGTGACGATCTCGCCGGTGAACTCGTTCGCATTGGTCTTCTTGAAAGTGCCGATGGTAGCCATTTTCAGTCTCCGTCTTCTCGTTTCCGAGCCCGCACCATGCGACCTCGATGGCGATCGCGGGGCCGAAGGCGGCCGCAGCCGCATCGCTTGCGACCGCAGCAAAGCGGAGGATGGCGCAGGCGCGCGTTTCTTGGTTCCGCGAGGAATGGGCTTCGCCCAGGGGACGAAACGCGCGACGCGCCATTGTGGCAGAGGCGGTCGAGGCTTCAGCCGTCCTTCGGCCAGATCAGCCCGTTCGAGAGGTCGTTGGTGCGCTCCGCGAAATGGCCGACGTGGAGGCAAGGGCACCACTGGTTTTCAAAATAGATGAAGCGAATTGGTGGCCGAGATGTCAGCCGACAACAGCTTGGCATGACCTGAATGAATGCTTGAGCCATCCGCTGCCAGCAGCACACGGTGAAGTACCGCGAATGTCTCATTTTGGGCCGTCTCCGGACGGTCCGAATGTGGTGAGCGTACCGCGGATAGCGGTCGTTCGGACCCAGTAGGCAAAATTTGCCGTCCGTCTACGACTCCATCGTAGTCATTCGGAGCGAATTTGCGAATACACGAAACTTGCCATCCGTTGACCCAAATTGACGGCGACTCTGACTTTGGCTGAGTCGTTTACAGAAGCTAACATTCCGTGCACGTAGGAGTTAGTTGCGGTCGGATATCACAAGTGGACAAAATCTGACGGGCTTGCCGCCATGTGGTGCCCGACGAAATACCTCCGCACTTTCAACGGCGCCGAAGCACCGCATCACTGCAGGGAACGATGAACCGGCCATCCAGAAAGCATCACTTTGTTCCTCAGGCCCAGCTTCGGCACTTTGCGGCCGATCCAGAACGACGCTCCATCTACGTTTTCGCCAAGCGGTCCGACCGATCTTTTCTGACGTCGATTGCCAATGCTGGCTCCGAGAATGACTTCAATGTGGTGAGCCTGGGCGATACCAAATGGAACTTCGAGGATCTGTTCCAGGAGGTCGATGCGCGCTCCGCGCGCCTCGTCGTCGAAATCGTCTCGCGACGTTCGCTCGCGTGGATGACGGCGGATGACCGTATTGCACTGGCCGATTTCTTCGCGACCCAGATGCTGCGGACGCATTTTAGCCGAACGGGACCAAAGCATCTGGCGGGCCAATTGCGGGAGATGATGCGCCAGGCCGGCTATGACCGGGATGCCGATCCGCACATGGCTATGCCATCTGATGCGTCAGTGAGACTTGGCGCCGTCAAGGCGTTCCTTGAACGGGAAGGTCACACCGTTGCGCTACTTGATCTTCATCCCGCCATCTATGCGAGCGACGGCGAGCATCGCTTCATCATCTCGGACCATCCGGTCAGCCGGATCAACGCATTCCCCTATGGGGATGTCGGGCTCACTTCGCCGGGCCTAGTGGTGATGCTGCCGGTTTCACCTGGCCTGACGCTTGCCCTGCATTGCCAGGCGATCGTCCAACGTTACGAACTGGCGGCGAGCGCAGATATCGAGCCCGAACGCAAGACAAGAATGATCCGCTATCGGGACGGCCTGCGGTCCGGTGAGCCGATCGCTATCGATGGCAACATGGTGCGCTACCTCAATGGTCTCCAGGTCTCGCAAAGCGCTGGCTATCTTTATGCCGATACCGATGCGTTCGACTTCGCACGCGAGATTCTAGGGGAGGACGAGGACCTGCGGAACGTCGAGACCCATGTCGAGCTCGGCGAGATGGGGCATGCGCCTCCACCGCGACCGGGCATGCCCGCAGGGACGCACCTCGTCATCTTTGGTCCCCTCGATCACTGCACGCTGGCAATTGAAGAGATCGACAAGAGCGGCGAAGGCTTGACGGCACGAACCAGGCAGATCGATCTGCTCGCCCAGGTCGCCGCCGACAAGGCGATGTTGCGGGTCGAGCTGTATGTCGATCGGCGGGTGAGGCGTGGAATGGGCCAAGTGATGGTGGAGCGTTTTGGCGAACCGGCGTCCGGCTGGTTTCGGGTTGTCCATCGCGACGCGAGCTTGAGATCGCTCGGCCTTCAGCTCGATGCCGAGCGCCGTTGAGATCGCTCGGAGCGGACAGAGCGCTTCAGGATCCGGTCGAGATCGGCGTAGGTGAAGGCGGGGGCGCGGCCGATCAGGAAGGACGGCGCGAACAGATCGATCACCTTCTGACCGGGTTTCAGAGATTCACGTATCTTGCGCCTGACTTGTTTCAGTTGTGCGCCGGAAGGATTTGCGATGCCGTCGCGTTGCAGAACGGCCGTGACCATGCGCTCCAGGCGATCCTGCCGCATGCGCCCGATGCAGTAGGTTCGAATGTATCGCAACAGCGACTGCAGGAACAAACCCTGGCAGTGAAATGACTGCATGACGCCGCCCAGGGTCTGCTCGAATGCGGCTGTCACATTCGAGGTGCGGTTCATCTCTCGATAGAAGTCCAACGTTTGCGCCTCGAGGAAGCCGACGCTGATTTCAGCGGGCGGTGCGAAGAAGAGATAGGACGGCACGGGACGCCTCAGGCTCACTTGTTTGTAGAGATGCAACCCGAAGCAAAGAGCGAAGATGCAGGTGAGATTGTTGGCCGCCGCAACGTTGAGGGCACGGAGATCTTCGATGATCTCAGCCCAGCCGACGCGTTCGCCGCTCGGCGCTAGCAGGAGCCCCTCGTCAATTGTTCCGTGAGCATCGACATGGAGCACCGGCCTCAATCCCTGCTCGGCCTTCGTCGTCAACTGGCTGAACAGCTCGCTCAGTTCGCTACGATCTCGAACCGCATATTCGAACACGGGGAAACCACCGGCGGTGGAGAGGCCCTCAAGGTCTTCGAGGATACGCCGGCTGGGGCCCATCTCCTGTTCCGGTAGCGAGTGAATCCAGACGACCGCGTTGGTCTGCAGCGGTTCCGAGATCGTGAGTGCGGTGTCCGAGTACGATATCATTCTGCCGAGCCTCGCCTTGCGCTGGCGCCTGCTTGCTGGGCCTTAGACATAGCGAGGTCGACCGAGAAGGGTGGAAAGCTCAAGGCGATCGCTTAGCCCGGCGGCAGCCACATGTTGAGACACGGTGGCGCGCTCGGCTTCGGTTGTGGTTGAGCCGAGCACGATGCGTTCAATCAGAGTGGGAAGATCGACGTCGACGAGGATGCCGTGTTCGGGAACTCGGACGCCAAATTCCTCAGCCATTCTAACGGAAATGGCGAGCCGATATTCCCGCTCCCATTCAAAAGCTCGGTGCTTGAAAAAGAACCGGTCGAGCATGCCGATGCCGCGCATCCGAACCTGAGTCAAGTCTACATATTGGACCGGACCGCCCCACAGATCTTCGACGCCATATTCCGGTTTGAGCCGAAAGGGTTTGAAGGCGGCGCGCATGCGATCGGGCGTCGTGCAGATCGCGATGCCCTTGTGCTCACCGGAGTAGAGCTTCCACATCGCGTCACTCTCATAGACGGCACGGTGCCAGCAGCTTATCTTGGTCAACCGTTTAAGTTGGAAGAAGGCGCGCTCCACGCCCTCCACTTCGGCGTAGCGCGGATCAGGCGGCGGCACGTTCAATTGGACAGCGACGGCGCCTTCGAAAGGATCGATAAACTGATTGGCCGATGCAAAATAGAGTCTGCTTTCAGCGAGCGTTGAAAGGAAGCGCTCGAAACGAAAATACTTCCATAGCGTCTCGTTGCCTTCGATCGCAATTTCTCCAATCTTGCGCACCACAAACTCCATTTACAGTAACGCTTACGTAAGGCCCATTCTATTTCAAGTCTACTACAGCACGGGCTGCGGAGAAGGCGGAAGAGCCCGTCTATGATGCGCCGCCGAAAAGCCACGTTGGCGAGTTGGTAGGACTGGGTCGCCTCCTGGAGTTTTATCTGGCGCCCGTAGTGGACGCCGCCGTCTACCACTATCATGTTGTCGGCGGTGTAAGTAATCTGGTCGCCTACGGGGGAGAGACCATTGGCAGAAAACAGCATCATCAGCGTTGCCGTGCATGACCTGAAGAAGGACGCCGACAAGTTCGACATCGCGTTGGGCAAATCGAATTTGAAGGTCACCGAACCGGTCCAGCGACTCGTGGACGTACTGGACAAGCTCTATGGCCGCCGCACGTCCAAGTCCCATGGTAAATTCTCCGATGATGAGGACAACTACCCCACTCAACGGCATCTTCGAGAATACGTGGAGGCCGAGGAGAAGGATTTCGCTACCCTTACGGAATCGCTGATGAAGACGTTGGCGGTAAACGCCCAGACCAAAGCGGCTGCCACTGGTGGTCACGTTTTCTTCGCGCACTTCACCCGGGACGAGCGGCACTATCTCATGGTCGCTATCGTCACCGATACGCTCAGCGCTGCGCTTACCCAGCAGAACGACGTACACGATGTGGCTCATCTCGACATCGAAGGATTCAGGTTCGCCGGGCGCATCAACATCACCGGATGGGCGAACAAGGAGGATCGCTACATAGGGTTCCTCAAGGGCAAAGGGAACGTCGCCGAATATTTTCAGGCTTTCCTCGGCTGCATCGACTCCGTGCAGGAGAAGGCCGACACCAAGAACCTGGTGGAGGCCTTGATGTCCTTCGCCGACGATAAGAGCCTGAAGCCCGAGGCGAAGACGGCCTTCCTGACCAAAGCCAAGGAAATTTGCGACCGCGCTGCGTTCAAGCGGGAGGAACTCTCATTCGACGCACTCACCAACGAGTTGCTGCCCGAGGATCCAGGGAGCCTCCGCGATTACCTCGCCAACCCGGACCTGAAGCTCAATGACTGGTTCATACCCAACAGGGCAGTGCTGAACACCCTAGTCCGTTTCAAAGGGCGCACGGACCACTGGTCACTTGAGTTCGACCGCAAGGCGATCCAGGAAGGCGAGGTGACCTACGATCCAGAGAATCAGACGCTCACCTTGCGCAATCTGCCTGCTGAATTGAAGGACAGGTTGAGCGGTGAATTCGAAGATGCCTAGGCTCGGTTGGCAAGACATCGAGCCCATCTATGCCGTCACGGCCTTCGCCGATGATGGCACCGGCACGCTGACCATCACTACGCAGCCCATACTGAACGCCCTTCTGCTGATTGACCAGGACGAGGACGCAGCCGCCGATGCCGGCATGGCGTTGCTCACCGAAAGAGATCAGCTCGAGCTGGGCAAGCAAGCGCATGTCCAGTTCAATGCGCCGCGGACGTCGCTCGGCAGGTTCGCATTGTCCTTCGCCAACCTGATTGCTGGACCGAAAGCCCGTGTGGAAGAGCCGGCCAATTACTTCGTCGTGGACGGCAGGTTGACCCGGCACTCTCAACCACCGTCGGACCTACAACTGAGATACCGATCAGTTCTTTCGCTGGTGGCATTGCTGGCGCGGGCTGCCGCCTTCCTCGATGGAGTTCAGCAGGAACTCGTCTTCTTTCGCGATGGCCGCATAGCAATCCCGGTAGACTACGATGAGAAGGACCTGACCAGCCTCAAGGCTGACCAAGTCGCAAAACTCGTCGGACTGTTCGCGGATCCAGTGCATCTCGAGCAGAAGCTCACGATCCTGTCGGAGGCCGTCATAGACCTAGTCGCAGGTCTGCCGACCGGACAGAGGTTCCGCCATGTCATGCGTGGGGTCGGGGAGATCGTCGAAAAGGTGGCCGCAGGCTACCGGCTATTCGCCTCCAGCTTCACCTATTCCAAGATCCGGCGAGAGGTCGAAACCGCGCAGGCCGAATTCATCACCCGCATCCACAAGACTTTCGTGGACCTTCAAGGTCAGATACTCGGCATCCCTATCGCCACGATCGTCGTCGCTTCGCAACTCAAGGTCGCAAAGGCTTGTGGAGTTGAGGTATGGACGAACATCGCGGTGATAGCCGGCGCCTGGATATTCGTCCTGTTCCTTCTCGCGAGCATCGTGAACCAATGGCTGACTCTCAAGGCCATAGCGTTTGAGTTCGGGCGCCAACAAGATCGGCTGGTCAAGGATTTTGCCGAGGTAAGGGGTGACTTCAACACGGCGTTCGAGCAGCTGACGAATCGTGCCTTCTGGCACCGCGTGGTTTTCGTGGTAGTTGGTCTCATCGGTGTCGGAGGAGCAAGCTTCGCGACGTGGGCGGCCACCAAGCTTATTGAAGTCGAGATTCACACCTGCATCTGATCAGGTAGAAGGACTGTACCCGCCTACAATAGGTGGCCCGATCCCGGACCATGGCGGAACCAGCTTTAGGGACCTGAGCGGACATCGGCCCCGAATGACAGGTTTAGGTAATCGTCAAGCGAACCTGAATGACCGAAAATAGGCGCAAAACTGCCGTCCGTTCAGCAACAAGCCCAACCATCAGTGATTTCGGTGGTCACTGAAAATCGAAGTTGAACTGCACTAATTCCCATATTCCAGTTTTGGGTATATTTTGTTGGGAGGGAGGACTTGGTACGTGGGGGCGTCGCGCTTTCTAGGACAGGCTACAATCGAGATTCCGCAGAACTTTCAGTGTTTTGTGGAAGGCGCATTAATTCGACTACAAGTCCAGTATCCGTCGCTGCGGTTTTCGGCCTCGGGTCACGGCGTAGCTGTAGAAGAGATTCCGCCGGAGAGGCTGGACGATTTGCGAAAGAATGTCCTTCACGCCATCTATCGTGAGAAGATCTACTCGGAAACGCTTTCGCTGCGACAAGCGTTGATCGGGGCGGTCACCGCCACATGACCGTATGGCCGCTCAAATTCAGAGATCGCCCGGACGGAAAGCTTCTGTTTAGCGACGATGCCGGTGGGTTCTTTCTCGGTAGCGACGAGTTTCTAGGGAGATACGCACGCGATGCGCTCTCGGCCGACGACCAGAGATTTCTTCGTGGCAATGGACATACGTTTGAACGCGAAGGCGATCCTGATTGGACATCGTTTGCCTATCGTTGGGCGGGCAGGCAGTCGAAGCAGCAAGAGCTGTCGTATCTCATTCTCGTTCCGACTTTGCGTTGCAATCTGACTTGCAGCTATTGCCAGGTTTCCCGGGCCCCTGAGGCCGCACGGGGCTTCGACTGGTCCAACGAAACATTGAACGCGGCGCTCGACTTCATCGGCAATTTGAATGGTCCTGATATCAAGATCGAGTTTCAGGGCGGGGAGCCTTTGCTTCGCGTTGATCTGCTCGAGCAGATCAGAGCTTTCACCCGCACAAGATTTCCGCGCAGCCAGTTTGTCGTTTGCACCAACCTCCAGCGCATGGGTGAGGTGGAGTGGGCTTTTCTTGATCAGCCGGACACGTTCGTCAGCACGTCACTGGATGGGAACCACGAGACACACACCCGGCAGCGGACTGGCGACAGTCTGGCGACCGATACATTCCTCGGAAATTTGGCTGAAGCTGTCAGGCGTCTCGGCCCCGGCAAGGTTTCCGCCCTGCCAACCATCGCCGTTGAGCGTCCGCCGAATTTTGAGGATCTCATCGGTAACTTCGAGCGGCATGGCATACAGTCGATATATCTCCGTCCGATAAACCACCAAGGCTTTGCGCGCCGGCGCAAGAGCGATGCCAATGCGATCGCTCGATGGAATGCGCTCCATTCAGGTTTCATCGATTATCTCATCGAACGTAATCACCGCACCGGCCGATACGTTGAAGAGTACTATTTCAGCCAGTGCCTGCGGCGATTCTTGAGATCAGGCACCGATGATCATGTCGATCTTCGCAATCCGAATTTCTTCGCGTCCGACTACATCGTTGTCGATCACGATGGGCAGTTATACCCGACGGACGAAGCCAGGATGCTGTCGCGGATCGGACGTGTCGATCTCTCGATTGGAACAGTGGCCGACGGCATCAATCAGCAAAAGGTGCAGCTACTCGATCAAGCATCGATGAACAACTTCGATGCCGATTGCATCCACTGTGTTTATCAGCCTTTTTGCGGCACGGACGTCGTCGACGATCTGTCTCGCGACGGCCATATCGATCTCATTCGCAGTGAGACGTGGTTCTGCAGACGGCATATTTCTCTATTCGACAAAGTCGTAGAGGTGATGACGCGTTGCGACGACGCAGCTCGGCAATCCGTCGCCAAATGGGCCGGAGTTCCCTCCTGGGGAGATCACATGGTCCCGGTCCACGCATGATCCCGCTTCGCCTCAAAATTGAGACTAACGCGATCGATCCATATGTGGTTCGACTCCGGTCCTTCGAGGGCGTTGCCCACGACATGCCAACGCTCAGCTCGTTCGATGCGGTGCTGGGTAACGCATCCGGCGAAAGTGCAGACTTTTCGGGCGGAGAGGGAACGCTCCGTGTCTACGGAATCGACCCCAGTGACGTGAATGGCGACGTGCTGTTTGTTGTGCCTCGACGGGGGACTGCACACCGTCTTATCCGGGCAAATTCCCGTCACAACACGCTGCTGGTTACCGAACGATGCGACCAGCTTTGTCTGATGTGTTCGCAGCCGCCGAAAGCGCACCACGTAGACATGTTTCCGTTTTTTGAGACGGCAGTCCTTCTCTCGCCAGAAAACGCAACGATCGGTCTATCTGGCGGAGAGCCGACGCTCTTCAAATCGGAACTGCTCGAGTTCCTGGGGCGAATGCTGGCAGCGCGGCCCGACATTGATTTCCACGTTCTGACCAATGCGCAACACTTTGACCGCGTTGATCTGGCTAAGCTCGGCGAGCTGAATTTAAATCGTGTCCTTTGGGGTGTTCCCGTCTACTCGAGCGACCCCGAGGTTCATGACCGGATCGTGGCAAAGCCAGGTGCGTTCGATAAAGTTAGAGAAGGCCTGTCAATCCTTTGCCAGGCCGGCGCAAAAATCGAATTGCGTACGGTGCTTATGAAGCCGAACGCCCTCGGTCTGGCGGATTTGGCCAAGTTTGTGACGACATCGCTGCCCTTCATCGACAAATGGGCGATCATGCAGCTCGAGAACATCGGCTACGGCAGGCAGAACTGGCACTCGTTGTTCTTCGACAGCTCCACAGGTTTCGAGGTGGTTGGCAAGGCCCTCGATCTCGCCATCAGCCGCGGAATTGACGCCATACTGTACAATTTTCCGCTGTGCACGCTTCCGCCCAACTATCGGACGCTGGCCCCGTCGACGATTTCAGATTGGAAGCGAACTTACCTCTCGGAATGCGCTGGCTGCGTACTGCGTGACGACTGCGGCGGTTTCTTCGAATGGCACCCGAAAACGCATGGGTACGAAAGGTTCGGTCTCGCGTGAAAAAACGGCTCTTTACGATCCCGTCGTTGCTCGCTGCCGGCTTCATGCCGATTGAAAGTATCGCAATGCCGATTGCTCCGTTCATTGACGGAGGCAAGTCGAAATCATTGTTCGACATTTTCAAGCTTGACCACAAATTCACCTTGGCCGGTCACAGATCTCACTCCAGCCACAGCAGTCACAGCTCTCACAGCAGCCATCGATCATCGACGGGCGGCACCTATTTGCCGCGTGCCCCGGTCTATCAATCTCCAGCGCCTGTCTATCAAGCTCCGGCGCCAGTCTATCAGGCGCCCGCGCCGACCTACCAGGCGCCGACCGCCGCTCCGCCGGCTGCGGCGTCGCCGCTGGTCGTGCTTCCAGGGACCGCTGCCAAATTCAAGGAGATCGTCCTCCAGGTTCAGTTCGCGATGCTATCGTTCGGCTATTACAATGGCGAGTTGGATGGAAAGATGAGCCCTGCGATGCGATCTGGGCTCCTGAAAATGCAGTCGGATTACAATCTCAAGGTAACAGGCACCATTACGCCGGAGACACTGAACGCCTTGCGCATTACAGCGGATTAATTTCACCGAAATGATTCGTATTTACAGACAGCGGCACTACCCCGCACTGGCGCCCCCTCATTCTTCGGCGGAAAGACCCACCCACCAAATTCCGACAATGCTGGCTTTAGTAAACCGCGAGACTGATCTCACGGCCAACACAAACGGCGATCCCAGCGCCAGCATCGCTAACCACCCGTCTGCATTCGGCGGGTGGTCAAATCGGAAGGAGTGACCGAGATTGGCGCTGAGCAGCCGTTCACTCCAGGATCGTACGCCTGCCGATAGCGCAATAAGTGGACCAGGCGCCGGACGGAGCCTCTTCAGGAAAGGCGCCGTCGAACGCGCAGCAACTGGCGATAGCCGCGCTCGACCATTTTCAGGCCGTCCCGCACAAGGCGTTGCGTCTGATAGCGAAAGGCCGAGTCGTGCCAGTCGGCGACGCTGACTAGCCGACGGCCAAACAAGGCGGTTGCGACGTCGAAATGAGATGCCTGCTCCTCACGGCCGTCAAGGCATCGCAGCATCAGGCCAAGACGCCGGCGCTGTGCCCCGGTCAAGCGGGCATCGGGAAGGTGCTGCCTATGGATCGAGCGGATGAACCGCTCGATCGCCTGAAGCCTTTCGTGCGCCATGTCATCGAGTGGAATTATGGCGGCCAACGGTTCGCCTGCCTGCGCATCGCCGAGAAGCGCCAGTTGCGTAGCGCCTGACGTAGAGCGCACGTGAAGGCCGATTTCATCACGCTGACCCGTGGCCAGCGGAACGTCGAGGACCTCCCGCGCTCGCAGATCCGGCGGAACTTCGACTAGGTTCACGACCCCAGGATCGATCTGAGGCGCCCAATATACGGGCTGCTCGACTGCGGATTGGTCAGGCCTGGCGGCGAAACTGCAAACCCCAGCGCTTGCGCAATGCGCGCATCGCCTTGGCCGAGCGGGAGACCGCGAAGTCCTGCTGATACTGGGGATTGCGTCGCAGGAACTCCCATGCAATCGCATCGGCGGCGGCCCCTTTAACGAACGCATATGCCTGTGGGTCACGCCACTGCGATGTATCCGGCTTCATCCGTATCCTTCCCTTCTCAAGGATTTGATAGGGGGACGCGGCGTTGAGCGAAATCCTTGGATTCCGTCATTGACGAATGAACAAAGAGCGATCTCGGCGCCGAGCAGTCAGGCCTAGACTTGCGGTGCCTACTGGCTCGCGCCTTGCAGTGTCTTGAAAGTGTCCGTCCAGGCGCGATACGCGTCATCATCGCCCTGGCTCCAAGCGCTGAAGGCGCGCCAGGCGGCGAAAGATGATGCAGGCTGCTCGAACAGCACGCCGATAGACTGATCGCCTGCGGGCCAGCCGGTAGGCTCGTCGCTTATCGTTTCATGCGTGAGGCGCCGCAGATCGGCCAAGGCCGAGCGGATGTGCGGCAGCGGAAATTCGCAAAGGTCGGTGTTGTCAGTCGCCTCCCGAAGGATGACCGCGAGCTTGGCGACCACGCCCGCCAAGGACTGCGCTGGCGTCGCCACAATCTCAGCCAGCAAGGCGTCTGCCTTTTCAGCGTCATCCTGCTCCGTCGTCCGGGCATCGAGACCGCCACAGTCGGCGTCAGCCCCCTCCTCGCGCCCAATGACTTCGTCGGAAGACAAGATCGCGCCGCGCCTTAAGAGCCCCTCGTCCGCCTGCTGCTGCCGGACACAAGAAGCCAGCATCGCAACGTGCGCATCAATCCAGGCAAGGGACAGAACGAGGGCGGGATCGGCTGACGGCTGATTTTCGGCTCCATGGCCAGCCAAAGGCTTAGGATGCCCTGCGGTCAACGAACTGCGCGATTTCCGTCCACGCGTGACGGAAGGCAAAGTCGTGGTAATGTCGGAATCAGCCATGATCCGAGCTCTACACAGCTTGGTTTTGGTCAGGTCGGGCACGGGTGTTCCTGCACTCTGCTCGACCGTTTCGCCGCAGCATTGCAGACCTTGGAGGTCACCCCTCCCGGGCCACATGCGTCGGTAACAGTGGTGATTTAGATGAACGCGGACAAAAAATCAAGCCCCATGGCATCAAATGATACTTTTGGTATAGATGAACTTACAAGCGGACAAATGCGAGCCGCACGCGCTTTGCTTCAATGGGATCAAAAAACGCTTGCGGAACAGTCGAAGGTTTCCCTCGCGACAATCAAGCGACTAGAGCCTCAGGCCGGCCCGATAAGAGCAAACAGAGTCACTATTGACGCGTTACGACGCGCATTCGAATCCGCAGGTATTCAGTTTATCCCAGAGAATGGTGGCGGTGTGGGCGTGCGCCTCTCCCGCCGTTCCGATTATTCATAGGCAAACTTCCGCGAACTCCGGCAGGAGACGCCTCGCCCGATACCGGGCGAGGCGTTGGCCAGTTCACTCACCGTTGCGGCGGTTGGGGCGGGACCAGATGAGGCTGTGGCCCTCGCCTTCTTCGTCAGAGAAGAGGTTGGCGTAGATCGGAGCGGTGAAGCTCGGATCGTCGAGCTTGAGGCCGAGATAGTCGCGACCCTCGTTGGAGCGCTTGGACCAGGCGGCGCCGATTTCGGCCTTGCCGACCACGACGCGGTGGCTTGGAGCGTTCTCGCCGCTGGCCCTTGTGTCGGGAACGATGCGCACGCCCTTGGCATGGACGCTGAGGGTGACGATCTCGCCGGTGAACTCGTTCGCATTGGTCTTCTTGAAAGTGCCGATGGTAGCCATTTTCAGTCTCCGTCTTCTCGTTTCCGAGCCCGCACCATGCGACCTCGATGGCGATCGCGGGGCCGAAGGCGGCCGCAGCCGCATCGCTTGCGACCGCAGCAAAGCGGAGGATGGCGCAGGCGCGCGTTTCTTGGTTCCGCGAGGAATGG
>NZ_SRUS01000012.1:176923-205592 GCF_004794715.1 Mesorhizobium sp. M8A.F.Ca.ET.207.01.1.1
TCCGAGCCCGCACCATGCGACCTCGATGGCGATCGCGGGGCCGAAGGCGGCCGCAGCCGCATCGCTTGCGACCGCAGCAAAGCGGAGGATGGCGCAGGCGCGCGTTTCTTGGTTCCGCGAGGAATGGCCTTGCCCAGGGGAAGAAACGCGCGACGCGCCATTGTGGCAGAGGCGGTCGAGGCTTCAGCCGTCCTTGGGCCAGATCAGCCAGTTCGAGAGGTCGTTGGTGCGCTCTATGAAATGAGGGAGAGAGGCGACGGCAGCACTGGCCATCAAGAGATATGAAGCGCGTTAGTGGCCCATATCTCCACCGAAGGCGATTTGGCGAGATCTAAAAGAAAGCTTGCGCCGATCCGGCACCAGCCGCACACGGTCGTATACAGCGAATGTCTCGTTTGGGGCCGGAAGCTGCTTGGCAGATTTCGGAAAGACGCAGCGAGACCAAACGTCCGCACAGATGGCGCAGGCTGATCTATCTCACCGAATCCCAGACGAGCGACAGCAAGAGGTTAGCGCTCGCGAAGCGCCCCGATGGTATCGAGCACTCGTACGATCTTGTCGGCACCCTCAGGGGTCTTGTCCCATAGGCCGCGTAAGCTCGCCTGCAACTTCGTCCAGGCGGCAGTTTCGGCGTTGGGCTCGATCACGGTTGAGTCCATTTCCAGCCCCAATACCTTGCAAATTTGCACCACGCTTTCGCTGATGCGGCGAAACTTGCCACGCGTGATGCGGCCGACCTGGCTGGCATGCACCCCAACTACAGCGCCGATCTGCGTGTCAGTGAGTGCGCAATCGGTGCGCGCTGCGACGATTCTTGCGCGGAGTACAGAAATCTGATTTTCATTTGCCTTCATGCAGATTTGCATGTAACAAAATGTGCAAATTTGCAAGAGGCACATGATGGCAGATGAAATCCGCTTCTATCGAGCCAGCGAGCGGCCCTACGGTGCGTTCAGCAATCTTTATCGGTGCGAAATCGAGTTTGAGGGTCAGCGCTTCGCCACGAGCGAGCATGCCTACCAGGCGGGGAAGCCGCGCAAGAAGGCTGTCCGCGACTGGCTGATGAGTGCGCCGTCCCCGGCATTACTAGCGATGGCCGCGCACGGCCTGTATTATTGGGATGTCGCGCCAGGCTGGTCGGTCGGCAAATTCGACCGAATGCGCGGGGTGCTCCGGGCCAAGTTCGAGCAGCATCCCGACCTGCGCAATCTGCTGCTCTCTACAGGCGATGCTCGTTTGGTGGAGAGCGCCACCGTCGACAATGATGTCAATCGCCTTTGGGGCGAAGTGAACGGGGTCGGCAAGAATATGCTCGGCGTGCTGTTGATGGAGTTGCGCGCGCAGTTCCGCCGCGAAACGCCGGTGGCGGCGGCGGCCTAGGTCGGGAAATCGCGACGCGCATGCTCTAGGATGGACCGCACATAAGAGACGTCGCGCTGCCGGAACACGCCCCGCGCGCCGGCAAATGCGCAATTTTCCGCCGCGAGCCGCTGGCCGGCGACTACGCCGCCCATCAGGTCATGGATATCCAGGGCCGCGAGCCGCGGCGTGGCTCGGGCCAATAGCCAGTCGATCAGCCCGACGCTCACCATGTCGCCTGATCCGCAAGTGTCCGTCACCTGCTTGGCAGGATAGGCCGCACACCAGATCCGCTCACGACCGTGACGGAGTTCGAGGCCATCGGCGCCGTAAGTAACGATCGCCATTGCCGCGCTGGCAGCTACCTTATCGTCGAGCTCGGGGCCCAAACGATCCGAGGAATATTTAAGCACGCTAGTGATCGCGAGCGCTTCGTCGAATAGCGCGTGATCGATGTCGGACGGTTCGAAATAGATTATCGCACCGCCATGGTAAGCCTGCGCCATCGCGTCGAGGATCGCCGGCGACAGGCGATCAGTGTAAAAGAGTGTGCAATTTTCTAACGCGACCATCGCAGATTGCAGCTCCTCGTGGCCGATCGGCTGATAGCGCGGATATTCCTCGAAAGTGTCGCAGCAGGTGAAACTGAAGCTGTGATGGCCTGAACGGGTGTCGAGTTCCTGGCGCAAGACCGGAGAGCGGCGTCCAGGATGACGATGGATGTAGCGTGTATCGGCGCCGGCGATCTCAAACTCGGCAAGCAACTGCTCACCGATCTCATCCAGCCCAAGTGCCAAAACCGGCGTGACCTGCCTTTGAAGCATGGCAAGCGACACGAGCACGTTGCCACACGACCCGCCAAGCGCCTCGGCGGTAAGATCGCCGTCGGCGTAAAGCCGATCGAGCACCGTAAAACCGGTGCCGACGACATCAATCACGTCACGTTGTGGGATCATAATGTTCTGCAATTGCACTTATTTCGGCAAAGCTGTCGAGTCCCAATGAAGACACATCTATACGAACGCATCCGTCACCATCACGTTCCAAGGCCTGGAGCAGGCGCAGCAGCGCCTCGGGACCGGTTAGCGTCTTGCCGAACAGAGTCCAGCAACCGTCGTGGCGGTCGCAGACCGTTCCAACGCTGATCCCATGGGCGTGCGATAGCAACTCATTGTCATTACCATCGCGCCCGCCACTATCGCCGATGCACAAAATTGCTAAGTCGTTCGGCAACGTCTGCCGCACGCGGTCGACGACGCTGAGCTTGCTGGTGCCGGCCGCAAAGAAATCGATGCTGTGGCCTGAGCGCCTAAACCGAACGGCGCCGGACGCGATGGACGGACAGTCTGCGAGAGCCGCCGGAAAGGCCAAGCGATCAGCGAGATTATCGAGCTTGATCGAAATTTGCACGTCGCTGAACCGCCCCTCGAAAGCTCCAGAGAATAATTCGGGATGTGATTCGAGCCAAGCGTAGCTTTGCGCCAGGTCTGGATCGGACGCTGGTCGATCCACCTCGATGTCGATGCTGAGAGGCTGTATATAAGCACCGTTGTAATAGCCGACGAGCACGTGATCGCGCATCGTCACCGGAAGTACGGCGCTCAGCGCCTTGCCACCCGACCCGCCGCGCCCGGTGGCGATCGCAATGCGCACGCCAATCGCATGGAGGCGTACAAGCTCATCGACGATAGCAGTCCGGGGATGTCCGAAACGCTCGTCATCAGAAATGATCGTGCCGTCATAGTCGAGGACGATCGCGCCGACCCGAGCGTCCGCAAGCACGCCGCGTCGCGCGGCGCAGGCAGCCCGGATACAGACGTGATTGTCGGTCACATCATCGCGCTCGAGTGCGGCCGAGCGCTTTTGTCGGACCGCTGGCCCAAGCTCACGCGCAAGAGCGAGTAATCCGTCTTCCTCGTAGAGGTTTCGGCCAAAATCGCCGATACCCGGCTTTCCTGGATCGATGCCGGTCGCGGCCCCGATCGCCTCGACGATTACTAGGCCTTCGACAATCCCGGCCGCTGTGCGCATGCGCCCGGCATTGCCGAAGTCGAAGACATGGCGCCGTAGCGCCTGTGGCAACAGGGAGTTCGCGCGCTCCCATATCTCGCGGCTATCATCGCCGATCAGCCCGAGGATGACGGTTCGTTCGCCTCTATGATGCAGCCAGGTGTGGCGACCATGGGCGAAGTTGCGGAGGTCGGTTCGCTGGATCGGGCACAGCGCAGCCTCCCAGGCGGAGGTCTCGATAAGCTCGGCGACGGCACAAAGCTGGGGATCGGCGACGATCAGCAGGACATCGTCACTCCGCACATCGGCGAGTTGAGCCTGCATGGCCTGCCGGGTTGCTGGGTGCATCCACTCGCGCAGACGTTTGATTACAGCTGCAACGAGCGCCTCGCCCAATGGATCGGCCGATACCAGATCGCTGGCGAACAAGAGTGCGAGGACCGAACCAATGAGCGAATGGGTGGCGAGAAACCCGTCCTTCGCATCGGCGACCGGAATGCTGGTCACTGTGTTGCCAGGGTCTGCGGAGATGGCCTGAACCGCAGCGCCAGTGGCGTTGCGCGTCAGTAGATGGATTTGTGCGGCACCGCGCGAGCGAGCGGCGGCCACACTGGCGATGCTATCGGCATTGTCGGCGCCGGCGCTGAATAACCAGACATCACTCTGCTTAAGTTCGTCGTTGGCGAGGACGAATTCGGCTGGGGTCACTACGTGGGTTGCTGCTTCGAACAGCGTTTCCCTACACCGCGCGAAGTACTGCGCTGTGATCGCCGAGCCACCGGACCCAATCGCCACCACCTGGCGGTGCCGACTTTGCCGAAGCGCCTCGGCCAGCACGCGCAAATCCGCGCTCGCGACCAACTCGGCGGTGCGCAGCAGCGTGTCGAGCTTTTCGGCGAATCGGGTCATACTGCTTTGTCCCTCACTGTCTCAGCGGTATCTGGCGCAGCGGCCGGTGCGGCGGATGCAGCGCCAAGTTCGCTATAGGCAGGGCCGGACAGGAGCAGGTGGACGCGCATGTCGGGTGTCGCCGCGACCGCGGGCTTTTCCGGATCGAAGTCGTAGCGCACAGTCTCGATATACTGGACGGGAAGGTCATGTTCGATCGCGGCCATGAGCGCCCCTGCGGCCATTACACGGCTGCCGACGGGGGAGAGGATGATCGACGGTACGAATACCTGCTCGACCGCGTCGGAGTAGCGTTTGGTGAGTATGCTCAAGGTCCGATAGCAATCCAACGGGTTGGATTCGGAGACATATACGAGATCACGCGGGTCCACCTGCCACTCGTCTACGAGCTGAGCCTCATATTCGGCGATCAGCGCGTCCGCCCGGCGCGGATCGCGTGCCGGGAACGGCACTACCGGACAGATCTTATAGGTGCCGCGGATCGAACGGCCGATATCAGTGAGCGCGCGTGTGCGCCCTTTGGCCAGTTGTGGGACCCAGATTCGCGCGATCTCCAGCTTCGCGTCGCTTTGGTCGGTGCCGGCAAAGCCACGAACGGCAATCGGACGATCACCCGGTTCGCTCGCAATGGCATCGTCCAGCTCTGGGTTAGACGCGATCATGATGTGGAAAGCGATGCCGCAGCTCTCACAATAGTCGAGCAGGAGGCGCGCGGCGGGAAACGCGACGCCGATCGAGAGCGCTGTCATGTCGAGCACGATGTCGGTGGTTTCAGCGGCGATGCTGTGACCACGGATGACCGAAGCGATGCGCGCTCCGGCGATCGGCGCATTATCGTTGCCGAAAATATCAACCGTGGCAATTTCGCAACCGGGCACTAGGCCTCTAAGTAGTACAGCGTTCTGATCGGCCGCCGCGACGAGACTCGCGTCCGGGGTACCTCGCTCCTCCCGGATGAATAGGCCCTTGAGACGTTCACCAAGATGACCGGCGAGAAGCGTCGCGATACCGAGCGATCGGGGGTCGAAGCCCGCGGCGGCCACCAGCAAGCAATGGACGTCTGTGCGCCCAAAGTATTCCCCTGCGAACACGTCGACCTGCGCATCGAAGTGGGCGATGCAGTTTTCCCAATGGTTATGCGCCATCCTAGCCCCCCTGCTCGCGCAGATAGCCAACATCGCGCTCGAGGAAGCCGCCCCGGTGCAAGGTCAGCCCATGCGAGAGTGCGACCACGCCGCTGAGCTCGATGAGGCACCAGTTCTTGCTTCCTTGGCCATAGTCCCGAGTGACCTCGATCGCGCCATGGGCGACGGCATATTTGAGGATGAGCGCAAGCTCGTCGTTTGAGAGTAGAAGCTTGGCCATCTCCTCTTCCAGAACACCAACCGCATTCGCGCCGGCACCGAGACGGGCGTGGGGCAGCAGCGAGACTTCACGGCAGTCCGACGCGATGCCATCGACCATCGCGCGGACACGGCGTGCGAAGGGGAACGCCCAACCATCCATTATTTCTACAGCCTTGGCGCTCAGCACATCCTGTTGTGCACTCGCCGGGAGCGCCAGCGCTCGTCCCCGGATCGCTTGGGTTTCCATGCGTGCGACTAGCGCGCCGGCGAGTTGGAGGAACAGCTCGGCATTTTCGTTGCTTGCGTCGCACAGCGTGTCGAAACCGTAGTGGAAGGCACGCCCGCTCAGCGCGTGGAGGTGCAGCCTGGCGGCCTCGGCGACCGGCGCATTCGCCTTGAGCGGTGTCCGCGGCTCTGGATCAAAGTCCTCGAACAGTGATACCTGCTGATCGGAAACGCGGTTGGCGTAACGCGCCATCAGGACTCGGACCATGGCAAGGGCGACCTCCGGCTCACGGTCGCCAGATTGCGTCCCCGCAAGATAGCCGGCCACCAGTTCCTCGATCGAGATGCGCCGCGCCGGAGTTACGTCGAAGCGCTGCTGATCGCGCTCGACGAGAGCCGCGAGTTCGCGCAGCTTCGCCTCAGACAGGCGTGGTGGTTCGTCGGGGACAAGCCGTCGAAATGGCGGAAGGTTGCGATTGCGGAAGGCGGTGACGCGCGGGAGGTAGCGGTCTGCCATGTCCGCCGCCATGTCGCGGAAGCGCCGCCGCTCCTTGTCGCGGCTTTCGCCGCCCTGCATGAAGATATCGACATAGTCGCGGTCGGGCTTGAGATTATGCGTGGCGACACTACGAGCCGACCGGAACACGGCGCCAGGGCTGAGGGCGTCGAGCCGCATCATCAGCCAGCGTCCGAATTTGATCTCTCGTCGCGCGAGCGCGGTGAAGATCTGCTCGAACTGGTCTGGGTGAAGCGCGTGTACGTCGTCTAGGATAGCGAGCGGCTTGACCGTCAGACGCTCTCCCATCCACGGAATATCGATCTCCTGGATGCATTCGAAAGGCTGATAGGGTTCAGTCGCTGCCTTCGGCAATTTGTCGATGTCGGGCGGCAGCAAGCTCGCTCCGATTGAATAGATGGCGCGCTGCACTTCGAGCGCGCGGTCGCGAATGCCGGTCGCGGTCAGCCCGCCGATCTGCTCGAGGTGCGCTTCCGATGCGTCCCGGGCGATGAAGCGAATCTCCTCGAGCCGGCGATGGTCGCCATTGGTTAGGCCGCGCAGCAGAGCGAGCATAGTGCGCGCCTGGACCAGCCACAGGGCGAGTTTGGTTTTGACGCTGTCCTCATAGGGCAACTCCCAGAAGTCGCGATACTCGGATTCCATAGGAATGCGGACAGCTGCGACCCCGGGTTTCCCGTCTTGCAGAAACCCAGCGCCGGCGAGGGCTATGGAAAGCTGCTTGTTAGTGTCGTTGGTGGGGTCGCGCAGGATCGTTTCGACGAGGCGAAACTCGGCCAGCATGGCCAGCATGGTTTTGCCGCTTCCCGGCGCGCCGACAATGCGGATGGGCAGATCAAAAATGTCGGCCTTGCGAGGATGCTCGGCCAGGAATGTGGTGAGTGGCGCCGGACTCACGATCTCCAGGAAAGTAGTGTCGTCACGAATGTATTCGGTGGCGCGGCGGAGAAATGGATTTGCCATGGTCAGCCGTGCCTATCACGCCGACGAAACAAGGGCTGCATCGCGTGACCATTTTCATTGGTCGTTTCCGCCCAGAGTAGTGGAATGCTGTTGTTAGGTGTGTTGTGCTCAAGGATAAGCGGCAAGGCGCAGTCGGCATAACCCATCTTGAGATCGGCCTGCTCTGCCTCGCCAGCATGTTCGATCAGCCGAAGGTAGAGAGCGTGATTATAGTACTTTTCGCAAAGCGCGATGACGGCGTCGTCAGCGCCTGGATTGAGTTTGAGCGAGGCGGGCAGCAAGGTGCCCTGGGTCACATCGATTGACCCGAAGGTTCGGTCCGCCCATTCGAGATTGGCCAATTTGGTGCGTTGGAGTAGCGCCTCGTGCGCCTGGGTGGTCGAGATATAATGATGAATATGCAGCGCGTAATTCTCGACGATCGGAAAGGTCTTTCCCTGTGCCTCAACCGCCTTGCGCGCACCGATCAGCATGTCGTTGAATTTTTGCAGCTTGCCCTTCCACTCGCCATCCTTGAAGCGAATGAAGGTCGTACCTGAGCCGGTGAAATCGTCGATCAGGTAGACATGCTCGAACTGCTCGTCGCCAGCGTCGGCTTCCTTGATTTTCTTCGCAAGATCGAGCCATTTCTCGATGCCGATATTCATCATCGGCACGACCTGCTCCTGGGTGATGCGGCCGCTGTTGGCGCGCCGCATGATGTCGATACGGCTGCCGTCGCTCATGCCTATGAATAGCGAGCGTCGCTTAATCCGCTTGAAGGCTGCGACCCCATCGCTGCTGCCCCAAACCTCATGGGGTGGGATGCCGGCCTGCTTGGCGGCAAGGCGCCGCAGATGCGGCGTCACCGTTTCTGGATAAAAGGCCTCGATCACGCGATAAAGCTCTGCATTGGAGATGTAGACGAGCCGGTGCTTAATGAAATCATAGGCCGTCTGGCGGTCCTCGGCATCGAACTGTTTCAGCCAGATTGCCAGGTTTTCGATAAAGCGGGATCCCGCTCGGAAATCGCTGTAGCCGTCATATTTAGTCGAGGCCATTAGCCGCAGCCAAGTATACTCGGCCGTCGCCACGCCGTCATCGGTCCAGTTCATGATTTGCGCAATAAGGCGCAGGCCGAGCAGGTTCATCGGCACCACACCGTAACATGTTCAAATATCGTCTCGCGCACGGAATCTCCCCCTGGAGAGTTTGTAGCGAATTGCACATCGTTGGCAAAGCAATTGAGTCGCGCTTTCAGTGGAATGATGCGTACTCTCGAAATGGAGGAGAAATCGATCAGATTATGCTGCGACTACGGCTTCACACGTCAATCGGCCCAAAGCTACGATTGGGAACGCCCAAAAAAACAGTGAACGAGTGAATGCGGCAGGAATACTGAACGATCGTCTGCTTCTGGAGTCGCGCTATGACGGGCTGAACGGCTGAGATGAGGCTTAACGCCGCCCTTGTGTTGTCGAAGCAGCCTGTAATTTCGCAAGCGGCGCCGCGAAACACGCCAGCGGCTCGCTGATGCCCACTTGACTCTCGTTCACCAATCGTAGAACAAATAGAGAACATTCTTATATACGCTTTCTTGGAGGTCAACCACCATCTTGCGGCCGGAGCCCGCCATAGAGTCATTGCGCGCGCGGATCGAGAAGATCGAGGGCCGAGGCCGGCGCGCCATATCTGTACTTCCTTTCGGAATAGCCGAAATCGACGCACGACTCCCGGGCGGCGGACTGGCGCTCGGCGCGCTGCATGAAATCGCAGGCGGCGGCAATGGCGCCATCGACGGTGCGGCAGCAGCGCTGTTCGCCGGCGGTGTGGCGGCGCGAACGCGGGGCAAGGTCTTGTGGTGCATCACCCGCCCAGACTTGTTCGCCCCAGCGCTGGCGCAGGCCGGCCTCAAACCTGACCGGGTCATCTATGTTGAGGCCGGCGACGACAAGACGATCCTCGCCTGCATGGAGGAAGGCATCCGGCATGGCGGGCTGGGCGCGGTCGTCGGCGAGGTCGCGCGCCTGACCATGACCGCTTCGCGGCGGCTGCAGCTTGCCGCCGAGGAAGCGCACACGATCGGCATCGCGCTGCGGAGATGGCGGCGGCAGGCGGAGGCGGCCGATTTCGGGCAGCCGACGGCAGCCATGACACGCTGGCGCGTCTCGGTCCTGCCATCGGCGCCATTGCCTGTACCTGGCGTCGGCCGTCACCGATGGCTGGTCGAATTGATCCGCGCCCGCGCGGGCGAAAGTGCCGATTTCGAATTGGAGGCGTGCGATGGCACGGGTTGTCTCGCTGTTCCTGCCGACCTGGCCGACCGACAGGGTGCGGCGCAAGGCCGGCGATGGGGCGCCTCCAGCTGAGGCTCCGCTCGTCCTGATCGGCCGCGATAAAAACAGGCGCTTGGTGCTCGCCGCCGACGCCGCCGCACTCGTCGCCGGCCTGCGCCCCGGCATGCCCGTGACGAAGGCGCAGGTGCTGGTGCCGGACCTCGCGATCCAGGACGCCGATCCGCAAGCGGATGCCAAGGCGCTCGAGCGGCTCGCCGTCTGGATGCTTCGATTTGCACCGATCCTAGCGCCCGACCCTCCCGACGGGATCGTCATCGACACGACCGGCGCCGACCATCTCCATGGCGGCGAGGCCATGATGCTCGAGGGCATGGTCGGACGTCTGGCCATGTCCGGCATCGTCGCCCGCGCCGCGATCGCGGACAGCTGGGGTGCGGCGCATGCAATGGCCCGCTATGGCGGCCATCGCATCCGCATCGCACCGGCCGGCCATGGTCAATCGATCCTCGAACCGCTCGCGCTCGAGGCGTTGCGGATCGCGCCTTCGACGGCGGCCGAACTGCGCAAGCTAGGCTTCCAACGGATCGGCGATCTCCTGAAACAGCCGCGCGCCCCGCTTGCGTTGCGCTTCGGTCCGGAGATCGGCCGTCGTATCGATCAGGCCCTTGGCGCCGTCGCCGAGCCGATCGACCCGGTTCGTCCGCCGGACATCATCGAAGTCCGCCGCGCCTTCGCCGAGCCTATCGGCGCGGCCGAGACAATCGCGCGCTACATCGGCAAGCTCGTCGCCCAGCTCTGCAACCTGATGGAACAGCGCGGCATCGGCGCGCGCCGTCTCGATCTCATCTGCCGGCGCGTCGACAGCCATGCCCAGGCGATCCGTGTCGGCATGGCGATGCCCGTTCGCGATGCCAAACGGTTGACGCGGCTGCTCTGTGACAAGATCGAGACCATCGCGGCCGGCTTCGGCATCGAGATGATGATCTTGGCGGCGACGGCGGCTGAGCCTCTGGAGCGCAGCCAGGCCGTGAGTTCCCTCGTCGAGGAGACCGTGCCCGACGTCTCCGAACTCATCGATACGCTGATGAACCGCGTCGGCGAGCGCGCCGTCTATCGGCTTGCACCCGTCGCCAGCGACGTGCCGGAGCGTTCGGTTGGCAAGATTCCGGCGATGGCGGCCGACACCGGCGCGAGCTGGCCCGGTCACTGGCCGCGGCCCTCGCGCTTGCTGGCGCAGCCGGATCCGGTCGAGACGGTGGCGCTGTTGCCCGACCATCCGCCAGTGTCCTTCACCTGGCGAGGGGTGCGCCGACGCGTGAAGCGCGCGGACGGTCCGGAGCGGGTCTTCGGCGAATGGTGGAAGCGCGACGCCGAGCTTGTCGCGGTGCGCGACTATTTCAGGGTCGAGGACGAAGCCGGCGAGCGCTACTGGCTCTACCGCGCCGGCGACGGCGAGGATGCGGCAACGGGCTCGCACCGCTGGTTCCTGCACGGAGTGTTCGGATGAGCGAGGTCCGTTATGCCGAATTGCAGGTCACCTCGCATTTCAGCTTCCTGCGCGGCGCCTCCTCGGCCGAGGAGTTGTTTTCGCAGGCAGCGCTGCTCGGCATCGAGGCGCTGGCCGTCGCTGATCGCAACAGCCTCGCCGGCATCGTGCGTGCCCATGAGGCCGCCAGGACGACTGGCGTGCGGCTCATCGTCGGCTGCCGGCTTGACCTCGATGACGGCACGTCGCTGCTTGTCTACCCAACGGATCGCGACGCCTATTCCAGGCTGTGTCGGCTGCTCTCGCTTGGCAAGGGACGCGCCGGAAAAGCGAAATGCCGGCTGGCGTGGAGCGACGTCGTCGCCTATGGCGCCGGCCTCATCGCCGTTCTCCTGCCCGATCTGGCCGATGAGACCCTGGCGCTGCGCCTCAGGCACCTGCGCGAGGCATTCGGCGATCGGGCGTACATGGCGCTGACGCTCAGGCGCCGGCCCAACGATCAGCTTCGCATCCACGACCTGGCGGCACTTGCCCTCAAGATGAAGGTGGCGTGCGTCGTCACCAACGACGTGCTCTTCCACGAGCCAGGCCGCCGCACCATGCAGGACGTTGTCACCGCGATCCGGCACAATGTTACCATTGACGCGCTCGGCGACCGCCGCGAGCGGCATGCAGACCGCCATCTCAAGCCGCCGCAGGAGATGCACCGGCTTTTCGCGCGCTACCCGGAGGCGCTGGCGCGCACCATCGAGATCGCCAACCGCTGCCGCTTTTCGCTCGACGAACTCGCCTACCAATATCCGGAGGAGCGCGACGACCCGTCTTTGACACCGCAGCAGGCGCTCGAAAAGCTGACCTGGCAGGGCGCCGACTCCCGTTACCCCGAGGGTTTGCCTGACAGCGTCATCGCGTCACTGCGCCACGAATTGCGGCTGATCGAGAAGCTCGATTATGCGCCCTACTTCCTGACCGTGAACGCCATCGTTCGCTTCGCGCGGTCGAAGGACATCCTTTGCCAAGGCCGTGGCTCGGCCGCCAACTCCGCGGTCTGCTATGTGCTCGGCATCACCTCGATCGATCCCGGCCGCAACGATCTCTTGTTCGAGCGTTTCGTCTCCGAGGAACGCCGCGAGCCCCCGGATATCGACGTCGATTTCGAGCACGAGCGGCGCGAGATCGTCATGCAGTGGGTGTTCGACACCTATGGCCGTGACCACGCGGCATTGTGCTCGACGGTGGTCCGCTATCGCACCAAGGGCGCGCTGCGCGATGTCGGCAAGGCGCTCGGCCTGCCGGAAGATCTCATCCGCACTTTGTCCGGCCAAGTTTGGGGCTGGTCTGAAGAGGGCGTCGAGGAACGCCATGTCGAGGATCTAAACCTCAACCTCGCCGATCGCCGCCTGCGGCTGACGCTCGACCTCGCCCGTCAGTTGATGGGCGCCCCCCGCCATCTCAGCCAGCATCCCGGCGGCTTCGTGCTTACCCACGACCGCCTCGACGACCTGGTGCCTATCGAACCGGCCAGCATGAAGGACCGCCAGGTGATCGAATGGGACAAGGACGATATCGACGCGCTCAAATTCATGAAGGTCGACGTGCTGGCGCTCGGCATGCTGACCTGTATGAAGAAGGGCCTTGATCTTCTCGCTGACTGCAAGGACATCCGGCTCGACCTTGCGACCATCCCGGCGGAGGATCCGCGCACCTATGCCATGATCCGCAAGGCCGATACGCTCGGCACCTTCCAGATCGAGAGCCGGGCGCAGATGTCCATGCTGCCGCGGCTGAAGCCGAGGACCTTCTACGATCTGGTGGTGCAGGTCGCGATCGTTCGTCCCGGGCCGATACAGGGCGATATGGTCCATCCCTATCTGCGCCGGCGGGAAGGCCTGGAGCCGGTGCATTATCCGAAGCCGGAGCTCGAAAAGGTGCTCGGCAAGACGCTCGGCGTGCCGCTGTTCCAGGAGCAAGCAATGCGCGTCGCCATCGAATGCGCCGGCTTCACGCCGGGCGAAGCGGACATGCTTCGCAAATCGATGGCCACCTTCAAGTTCACGGGCGGGGTTTCGTCATTCAAGACGAAGCTGATTGAGGGCATGGTAGACAATGGCTATGAGCGGGGGTTCGCCGAGCAGACCTTCAGGCAGCTCGAAGGTTTCGGCTCTTATGGTTTTCCTGAGAGCCACGCCGCCTCATTCGCGCTGATCGCCTATGCCTCGGCCTGGCTCAAATGCTGGCACCCGGACGTTTTCTGCGCTGCACTCCTGAACAGCCAACCGATGGGCTTCTACGCACCGGCGCAGATCGTGCGCGACGCGGCCGCGCACGGCATCGACATCCGGCCGGCCTGCGTCAACGCCTCGCGCTGGGAGTGCACGCTCGAGCCTGTTTCCGATGACGCAGGCTTCGCCGTTCGGCTTGGGCTGCGTATGGTGCGCGGACTTGCCAACACCCACGCCAGCAAGATCGTCACGACACGCGCCGATCAGCCGTTTGCCTCCGTCGACGATCTCTGGCGCCGCGCCGGCGTGCCGCAGGCCGCACTTGTCCAGCTCGCGGAGGCCGACGCGTTCCGGCCAGCACTTGGTCTCGCGCGGCGCGAGGCGCTGTGGGCGATCAAGGCACTGCGCGACGAACCCCTGCCTCTATTCGCTGCTGCGTCGGCCAAAGAGGCCAAGATCGTGCCCGAGATCAACGAACCGGCGGTGGCGCTGCGACCGATGACCGCCGGCGGCGAGGTCGTGGAAGACTACCGCCACATCGGCCTGACGCTGCGCAGCCATCCGATCTCTTTCCTTCGTAATGACCTGCGCCGCCGCAGCATAGTTTCCTGCGCAGAGGCGATGGAAGCCCGCGACGGTCGATGGCTGGAAGCGGCGGGCATAGTGCTTGTCCGGCAGCGCCCGGGCTCGGCAAAGGGTGTGATGTTCATCACGATAGAGGACGAGACCGGAATCGCGAACCTCGTCGTCTGGGCGAAAGTGTTCGAGCAGCACCGGCGCACGGTGCTGTCGGCGGGCATGGTCGCGGTCCGGGGGCGCATCCAGCGCGAAGGCGGGGTGGTCCACCTCGTCGCTCGCAAGATCAGCGATCTATCAACCGAGCTCGCCAGCGTCGGCGAACGCGAGGGCAGCTTTCCGGTGCCGTACGCCCGCGGCGACCAGATATCCAATGGCGGCTCCGGGCCCGATCCGCGCGAGCTACCGCCCAAGGGGCTGCGCAGCCGCGATATCTATATTCCCGATCTTCACATCGACAACATCAAGGTCAAAACGCGGGATTTCAGGTAGGCTGGGTCCGACAGCTCGGGATCATTTGAAGGCGTTGGAATCCCGGGTTAGATTCTAACGATCTTTTGCCCGACAGACGAAGCTCCTCTCCCAGCTGGATTGCATATCAAGCGGGATTGTATCGGACCGGAACCAATTCAAGCCTTTGCCGGATCAAGCTTCGAAGAAGGTGACATCGCCGCTGCCGCCGACCACCGCGAGCTCGTGATCGGAGAAAAAATGGACGCCAGACACGATCGTTGAATTACCGGAGCCGACATCGAGTTCTTGAATCACTTGAAGATCGCGCGTGTCGAGCAGAACCACGCTGCTCTCTTGCGTCGCGATCGCAAGGATCGGCAGCGTGGGCGCGTGGGCGCACGCGTGATAGTCCGGGACTTTCAAACTCTCGGTGAGTGCCCTGTGCACGCGCCGCTTTAATTTCGACGGCTCGAAGATGAACAGGCGGATAGCCTCGTCCTCCGCGAAGTTAAGCAACCGCGCACGAATGCCTGCGGCAGTTTTGAAACCCCGGTCTGGAAGGAGTTCCGCAATCACCTGCCCCGACCGGTCCAGCTTCAATGCGACGCCCCCTTGGCCTACAACAAAAACGCAGTCGCCGTCTGGGGCGACCGCCATCGCGTTGACATGATGCCTGACCGTAGCGATCTCGCTTATGGGTGTGTTCAGATTTTGCGGATCGATTTCGCAGATTCTGCCATCGCCGCCAGCGACCCAGACAAGACCACCAGGCATGTAAGTGCAGCAGTAGACGTCAAAGCCTACCTCATAGCGAGCGACCTCCTCGATATGGTGGATATCAACTCTGAGGCAACTGACAATACCGTTGCCGAAGTAGGTAATGCCATTCGCCGACGGGGAGGCAGTCAACCCGAACGAATGCTCCATTTGGAGGTCCAGTAGAGGTTTATTGCCAGCGCCCGCTACGTACAGCGCGCCGCTTGAGCCGGCGAGCAGAAGCAGCTTGTCGCAATATGCCGCCCCCATTAGGTGGTCCTTGCCGTGATATCGAACTTTCGCAAAGCCACCGATGCCAACGCTCCAGGACATTGCGTCGCCAACTCCAACGATGAGGGTACGGCGCGTAGTGTCGGCCGCTGCCCAGGCGCCGACACTGAAATGCTCGGGGTTGGGCACGCCATGTCGTTGGATCGCTGCGAAACGCGGCAGGTCGGTAAATGAAAGGGTTCGTGCGAGGCTGGAATAGGTCCAGGGCTGCTGATCATTTCGTTGAGCGACGACGTCCTGCGACACGCGCCGGAAGCACTCATCCACAGTGAGGCTGTGATCCAGCAGATGGCGGCAGAGAGCGTTTGAGAATGCGCTGCCCATCCCTTTGGCGCCGTCGCCAGCGTCCCTCGTGGCGCTCGTAGCATAGGCCAGCAGAAGGTTTGACCAACTGCGTTCGTCAGCGACCAGCTCCTCCAGATCGTTCGACGTGCGCCTGGCTTCGTCGGGATCGTGCGGCCAGTTCCGGCACGCATCGAGCACGATTATGCGGGACGCAGCGCCGCCCGTGGCCTCCACGAAGGTGTTCAAACTTGTGGCGGTGTAGCGCAGGCCAGCGGCGGTTGGCGGGAAACAGAAGTCGATCGGGAGGAAATAGCCCCGACCATGGCGTTCGACGGCATGCCCGGCCAAAAAGATCACCGCGAGTTCCGCTGTCTGCGCCAACTCCTTAAAGTTGGTGAGGGCGGCGTCTATAGCCGCCAGGCTAGGGTCAAAGACGGTCGTCACGGCAAAGCCGCGATCGCGCAGCGCGTCAGCGGCGTGACCTGCATCGCTTGTCGCGTTCTCCAACTCCTGACCCGGATAAGCGATTGCTCCGATCACAAGCGCGTGGCGTCCGTTCATGATTTTGCACCCAGCGCTCCAGCCCGCCGCAGATGAGCTGCCGTAGCCAACCCCGACTCGACGTTAGCCGACCTGCTCGACGGTGAGCGAGCCAGCTTGGAACGACCTGATCAACGACTTTGCCGAGACCAGCGGATCGAGCCAGCTCGCCCAGTCCTTCCGGTCTAGTATCACGATCTGCCGGTCATGATAGGGGGCGATGTCCGGACCGGGTTCCATCGTAAGCATCGTAAACGCTTCACCGACATCATTGGTCTCGCGCCAGATTCCGGCGATGCAGAAGATCGGCTCGTCGCGCTTGGTGAAGAGCCACTTGTCCTTGCGCTTCTTGCCCTTCTCCGTTGGATCGGTGAACTCGTAAAAGCCATCGGCGGGAATGAGGCAGCGCTTCGAGGCGAACTCGCGACCGTCCGAGCGAAAGTTGTAGACCGGCCGCTTGTTTTGTCCGGGCCAGCTCCACCGGCGCTGAACCAGATCACCCTCCCCGCTCGCCCCGGCGACCGGGCGAATGATCGGCCCTGGATCCGTTATCTTGATATCCTCGCGCGCCTCGATGTTCGGCGCGCCTTCGCTGAAGCGGATCTTGATCTTGAGATCGGCGAAGTCCTCGACGATCGAGGCGACATCCACCATCAGCCGATAATCGTTGCACATGTGTCACCTGTTTCCCGGCGTTGCGCGTCAATCATGTTCCTGTTATGTTCTTTTGACTATGAGCGCAAGAGTTTTCGATTCCGACGCACCGCTCGACGAACGCCGCGTCATCATAAGACGCTATGGCGGCGATGTTGAGATGCTGGAGCTGCCGTGGGGACTCCAACCCAGGGAAGCGGGCGGGCGACCTTTCACGATCGTGCGCGCAGAGGACCGATCGTTTCCGAGCCATCGCTGCCTGGTGCCGGCGTCCGAATTCCGGCACCGCAGCCAGGGGAAGAACTGCAGCTTTCGCCTCGCAAGCGGTGACTGGTTCTACTTCGCCGGCGTCTGGCGGCCAGCGACGCGGGATTGGCCGGAAGCCTACGCAATCCTCACGATCCAGGCCAACGATGATATTGCGCCCTACCATGACCGCCAGATGGCGGTGCTGCGCCGGGACGAGCGCACGGCTTGGCTCGACATGACGCATCCGGAACATGAAGTCCTTCGTCCCCTTCCCGGGAGAAGCTTTGCGATTTCGCGTCTCCGTCAGGGTCGTATGCAGGCTGAATTTGCGATCTGAAGATTGTAGCATCCTTCAGCACGAAGCTCAGACCTTGCCGAAATGACATTGCAAGCAAATGGCCCCTGAACACAGCGCCGACCCGCGCAAGATCATCCATGTCGACATGGATGCGTTCTACGCGTCGGTCGAACAGCGCGACGATCCGGAACTCCGCGGTAAGCCGCTTGCCGTTGGTGGAGCGGCTGCCCGCGGCGTCGTGGCGGCCGCGAGCTACGAGGCCCGCGCCTTCGGCGTTCGCTCCTCGATGCCTTCGGTCACGGCAAAGCGCAAATGCCCCGAGCTGATATTCGTGCCGCCCCGCTTCGAGGTCTACCGGGCAGTCTCAGCTCAGATCCGCGAGGTGTTTGCCGAACATACCGACCTCATTGAGCCGCTGTCGCTCGACGAGGCCTATCTCGACGTGACGCAGAACCGGCTCGACATTGCGTCTGCCACGACGATCGCCGAGATGATCAGGGCAAAGATCCTGCTGGTGACCGGTCTCACCGCGTCCGCCGGCATTTCGTACAACAAATTTCTCGCCAAGATGGCGTCGGACCAGAACAAGCCGAATGGCCAGTTCGTCATCACGCCGCGCCACGGGCCCGCGTTCGTGGAGACGTTGCCGGTCAAGAAATTTCACGGTGTCGGACCCGCGACCGCCGCGAAAATGGAAGCGCTCGGCATCGTGACCGGCGCCGACCTCAAGGAGAGGTCGCTTCCCTTCCTCCAGCAGCATTTCGGCAAGTCAGGGCTCTGGTACTATCAGATCGCGCGCGCCATCGACGAACGCGCGGTCGAGCCGGATCGGCCGCGCAAATCGATCGGCGCCGAGGACACGTTTGCAGCCGACATCGTCGATCTCGAAGCATCAATCGCTGAACTCAAGCCGCTGGTCGCCAAGGTCTGGGGATACTGTGAAGGCAAAGGCATCCGGGGCCGCACCGTCACGCTGAAGATCAAATTCGCCGACTTTCAGCAGATCACGCGCAGCCGCACGGTGGCAGTGCCGATCGAACTTCCTGACTTCGAACATCTCGCGACCGATCTCCTGAGGTCTGTATTCCCGGTGCAGAAGGGAATCCGGCTGTTGGGCGTCACGCTTTCGTCGCTCGGCGATCTGCTGCCGCCCGATCGGCGGCAGCTGCGGTTCGAATTGTAGGGTGTCTCTACGGCAGGGGGAAAGCCGGCTGCAGGCTCTCCGGATCAGCGCGCGTGTGGATCGATTTCGCGGACGATCTCGGAGGCTTCTCCTTCATACTCGTCGGCCGGCACGACGGTCAGCGTACCATCGCCGGCGCGGAAGATCACGATGCTGACCATCAGGCTGGTGGCGAGGCTGAAGGCGAATGCGTTGGCTTCTACGAGGGACATTTTCCGGCTCCTGTTCTGGAAGCGGGGGCGATCCCCGCGTGACAGGCGCCCGATGTGTCCGGCCGAGGGCCGCAATCACCGTGAAGGCAAGGCCGAAACGGCGGCACGCTTTGCGTAGTCCGACCCTTTATGGGTTGATGGCACCAGGCCCTTGGACCGGATCAAGGAATTGCGCCGACAAACGCGGGAACGGTCCCCTGTTCTCCATGCCAGGACGAGATGAGATGTGAACCTGATGGTTCGCCGCCTTGCCTTCAAACGACGCCACATCGGCAGGAGCGGTCGTCCGATCAATGCGTCGGGAGCAACAGAAATCACAGCGCATGACTTGCGGCGAGCGGGCTGGTGGCCCCTTTACGTGGCGCCGAACTTCATCACCGGAATGCCGAGCCTGCGGGCCTTGTCGGCGAGGTTGTCCTGAATGCCCGAGCCGGGGAAATGAATGACGCCAATCGGCAAGGTGTCGAGCATGGCGTCGTTGCGCTTGAAGGGCGCAGCCTTGGCGTGCCTCGTCCAGTCCGGTTTGAAGGCGATTTGTGGCACCTTGCGGCTATGAGCCCATTTGGCCGCGATCAACTCGGCACCTTTTGGTGATCCGCCGTGCAGCAGGACCATTTCCGGATGCTTGCCATGGACCTGGTCGAGCTTGGCCCAGATTAGGCGATGATCGTTGAAATCGAACCCGCCGGTGAAGACGACTTTCGGTCCGGGTGGCAACAGCAGCTGGTTGTCCGCATGCTTCCTCGCGGCAAGGAAGTCCCGGCTGTCGATCATTGCCGCGGTCAGGTGGCGATGGTTGACGACAGAACCCGAACGCGGACGCCAGATCGAGTGGGTGTGCCGCTCGTAGTGCTCGGCGGACTGGTCGCGCATCAATTCGAAGGCGTTGCGGCGTTCGAGCAGTGTCTGACCTTGGGCGATCTGCCGCTCGAGTTCGACCGACTTGACCTCGGATCCATCCTGTTCGCGTTGCAGCCGTTGCTGGCAAAGCTCGTTTTCATCGAGCTCGCGTTCGATCCGCTTGGTCGCGCGATGGAACAGATTGACCGTGCCCCACAGCAGCTCCTCGAGGTCGGGTTCAAGGCGTGTGTCGGCCATCGCCACCAGGAGAGCATCGAAGATGTCGGCGATACTGGCCGCTATGACCCGGCCTTCGGGCAGCGGGCGTGGATCGGGCTCGTCGTCGAAGGGACGGTAGCCGTAGAGCTGAAGCTCCTGAAGGACGTGGTCGGTGGGTGATGATGCGGGTTGCGGCTCGAAGTCGGTATCGTGCTCGGTGCTCATGGCGGCTTGCCTTCGTGGGATCGGCCGCGCCCATCGCGGCCTTCATGGCGACGAAGGCGACGGACGATCCGGACATGCACCCGCAGCGTCAGCGCAGGGCCGGAACGAACGTGAAGGATGGCGAAGCCCGGCTATTTTGTCTCGCGATGGAAAGGCCCGAAGAGGGGGCCCTGCGCATCGCGCGGGGTGGCAAGGGCCGCCGGAAAATAGCCGGGCGCAGCCATTGCCTGTCCGGATCGGCCGTCGTCCGATCGCCCTCTTGAAGGCCGTGGGTCGGCCCTCGCCCGAGCGAAGGTCCGCCTGCGCACCCCCGCCACGTGTCGCCGGCACGCCCTTTCCCCTTTCCGGTCAGGCCGCCAACTTCATGAAGCGTTCGACATCCTGTGGAGCGATCTGGACCCTCAGGATCGTACTCAGGGCATCGGCGCCGAACAGGCGGAGATCCTCGTTGAAGTCGCCGAGCTGCGGTGTCAGGACCATCGCCTCGATACCGGCCGCGCTGGTGCGTTCAATGAGGGCTGCCACAGCTGCGTCGCCGGCAGGATCATTGTCGCGGGCGATATAGAGCCGCCGCAATGTGTCGGGGAACAGGATTGCGGACAGATGCGCCGCCGACAGCGCCGCCAGTGCCGGCATGGCCGGCAGGACAGTGCGTTGCGAGAGCATGGTCTCGATGCCTTCGCCGGCGGCCATGACATCACGGCAGCAGCCGAAGCGGACAGCGTGACCGAGCAGTTCGCCCATGGCTCGTCTTGGCGTGTCGACCGGAGCGCGGCCGAGATGGGCCTCGCTGAATCCGCCCGGATCGAGCCAGGTGCGGTGGGCGCCGGTGAGCTTGCCTTTGAGGTCGGCGACCGTCGCGATCATTGCCGGCCATGTTTCGGTCGGGCCGCTCTCTGGACGGTAATAGCAGCGCGGATGAAACCGAAGGCTTCCGGTCTCATGCAAGGCTGTAATCGCGCGTCCGCGCAGATACGTCTCCACAAGCGTTCCTGATATCGGCTGCGACATGGAGACCAGCCGCCGCGCCGCTTCGGGGGAGCCGCGGGCAGCGGGAACGACTTGCTCCCACCGGTCCTTTGGTTCGTTCGTCATCAGGGGCATCGACAGAAAGCTGCGCGCCTCGTCGCAGACGTCCTTGAAATCGACAAGACCAAGCGACTCCCGAATGACGTCCAGAAGGTCGCCGTGCTCGCCGGTGGCGGCGTCCGTCCATTTCCCGGCGGCGCCCTTGCCGCAGTCTGGCCCTTTGAGACGAATAAACATCGAGCGACCCGGCGCATTGCGGGCGTCGCCAACCAGCCAGTAGTTGCCAACGCGGCGACCATTGGAAAGGTAGCGGCGGCACACCGCCTCTGCCCGCTGGGCGAGATGGCATGCCAGTGCGGATGCATCGCGAGGTGTCATCAGCTGGCCCCCCTGTCGTTGATGCGCTGCACCGGATAACGCTCGATGACCTTGGCCAGCACGGTGGCCCCGCTTGCGTCCGTCGGCACGAACATGCGCAGCTTCCAGGATATGATCTCGTGGAAAAGTCCGTAGGCCGTGAGCCGCTCGCGCATGGTATCGGTGAAGCCCGACAGCTCGATGCGATTGGCGCCCATGACGCGGACGCGGCGCAGATCAAGACCTTCGGCAAGGTCGAGCATCGTTCGTCCATCCACAAGAGCGTTGAAGGCATCTTGCGTCGTCAGCGTGCTGACGCCGGTTGCCAGCGCCCCGGCGGCCCATGCGGCTGAGACCCTGCGGCCGATGATGCGCTCCCCGTCGTCGGTCTGGAGCCGATAGACGCGGCTCGATTCGTTTGGAAGTCGCTTCCAGATCGGCAGCAGCAGCCCAGCGACAATGTGGATGGTCGAGTCCGAGAATGCCGGGACGCTCTCGACCTCGGCACTCCAGACAGCAGTGAAGGTCTCACGATCAGCCCGCTGCCAATGACTGTCCTCCATCATTCGGAGCGAGGCATGGTGTTGCTCCATCGGTCGGATCAGCCGGACCCGCCGCTCGATTTCGCCATCGTCGAGCATAAACGATGGCGCGGGAACCTGGACGGCCGCACGTCCTGAGCGTTCGTTGACCAGCAGGATGGCGCGCTGATCGTCGAGCTCGGCGACAGCTTCCTCGACGGGCACGGGTCGGTTGCGCCGGCGCTGATCGATGGTGAGAAGCTGTGTCTCGGCGCCGGTACCAGGATGGGTGTAGATCGACCGCCGATCGGTGACGACGAAACTCTCCGCTCGCAACGTTTCGAGCCCAACGTCGTAGACCCCAGCTGCGATGGCCCCTTGCACCTTGGCTGTGAGCAACTGCTCGAAAGCCGCGAACAGGATGTTCTGCAGTTCGATGGTGAGCGCCAGCAGGCGATTGAGGAAAGTGGTGATCGGCGGCAGCTCATCCTTGATGCCGTTCTCATCCGTCAGCGTCAGCCCCGTGGTCTGCTCGAACAGCTCGAGTGAGCAGCCCTCCACCTTGCCGCGGACGATCAGCAGATAGAGTTGCCGCAGCGCATCGCGAGCATAATGCGATTCCAGATTGTCCTCTGGCCGAAACAGACCCTGCCCGCCGGTCTGGCGCTGGCCACGCGTGATCGCGCCCAGCGTGTCGAGGCGTCGGGCAATCGTCGAGAGGAAGCGTTTCTCGGCTTTCACATTGGTGGCGATCGGTCGAAACAGCGGTGGCTGCGCCTGATTTGTCCGATGCGTGCGGCCAAGTCCCTGGATGGCTGCGTCGGCCTTCCAGCCAGGTTCGAGGAGATAGTGGACGCGCAGGCGCGTGTTACGCGCGGAAAGCTCCGCATGGTAGCTGCGGCCTGTCCCACCGGCATCGCTGAACACCAGGATACGCTTGACGTCATCCATGAAGGCCTGCGTCTCGGCGAGATTGGCCGAGGCCGCGCGGCCCTCGACCATCAGGCGTTCGCCCTTCCTGACGATGCGTCGCGACCGGCCCGTCACCTCCGCTACCATGTCGGTGCCGAAGCGCTGGACGATCTGGTCGAGCGCGCCAGGGACCGGTGGCAGGCTCGCCAGCCTCTCGATCAGGGCCGTGCGGCGCGCGACCGCCTCACGACTTTCAACGGGTTGACCGTCGCGAAACACCGGCCTCGACGACAGGTTGCCTTCCGAATCCGTGAAGGGCTCGTAGAGCTGCACTGGGAAGGAATGCTCGAGGTAATCGAGCACATATTCGCGCGGCGTGATGTCGACGCGGACGTCGTTCCATTCCTGCGTTGGCACCTCCGCCAGCCGGCGTTCCATCAGTGCCTCGCCGGTGGAGACGATCTGAACCACGGCCGAATGCCCGGACTGGAGATCCTGCTCGATCGAGCGGATCAGTGTCGGCGTCTTCATCGACGTCAGCAGGTGACCGAAAAAGCGCTGCTTGGCGCTTTCGAAAGCCGAGCGCGCGGCGGACTTGGCCTGGCGGTTCAGGGTGCCGCTGTCGCCGGTGATGTTGGCGGCCTGCATGGCCGCGTCGAGATTGTTGTGAATGACGGCAAAGGCGCCGGCATAGGCATCGTAGATCCGCCGCTGCTCGAGCGTCAGTTCGTGCTCGACCAGTTCATATTCGACGCCGTCGAAGGAGAGCGAGCGTGCCGTGTAGAGGCCAAGCGCTCGAAGGTCCCGGGCGAGCACCTCCATTGCCGCCACGCCACCCGCCTCGATCGCCTCGACGAACTCCGCGCGGGTCGAGAACGGGAAGTCCTCGCCGCCCCACAGGCCAAGCCTCTGGGCGTAGGCGAGATTGGCGACCGTGGTCGCGCCGGTGGCGGAGACATAGACGACACGGGCGCTAGGCAGCGCTTGTTGCAAACGCAAACCGGCGCGGCCTTGCTGTGAGGGCGCGACATCGCCACGCTCTCCCTTGCCGCCGCCGGCATTCTGCATGGCGTGCGCCTCGTCGAATATAAGCACTCCGTCGAAATCCGGACCCAACCATTCGACGATCTGCCTGACGCGCGAAACCTTCTCGCCACGGTCGTCGGAGCGTAGCGTGGCATAGGTTGTAAACAGGATGCCTTCTGGAAGCGTGATGGTGCGCCCTTGCGGGAAGCGCGACACCGGCGTGACCAGCAGACGCTCCATGCCGAGCGCGGCCCAGTCGCGCTGCGCGTCCTCAAGCAGCTTGTCTGACTTGGAGATCCACACGGCCTTGCGTCGACCTTGCAGCCAGTTGTCGAGCACGATGCTCGCCGACTGCCGGCCCTTGCCGACGCCGGTCCCGTCGCCGATGAAGAAGCCACGCCGGAAGCGCACGGCCCCTGGCGCGTCCTCGGGTACCGCTTTGACAACATCAAGCGTGTGGTCGACCAACCACGATCCGGCGAGAAACCCGCAATGGGCCTCGCCGGCCATGATCACCGTTTCGAGCTGGGCGTCGGAGAGCGATGTCAGGATGTCGCCGGGCAGGGTCGGCCGATAGCTGGGCTTCGGTGGCGCGACAGACGCCATTGCCGCGGACTGCACCAGCGTTGTCGGGTGCGCCTGGGAGCCCGGAATACGGATCGTCTGCAATCCGTATTCCTCGTAAATCGCGTCGGTCAGCCGTGCTCCGTCGTCGGGCGTCCAATCGACCGTCTCGTACGACAGTTCAACGCCGGCCGGCTCGGATAGCTGCCGCTGAGCCGGGCTTGCGACAGTGCGGGCGAGATAACCGCGGACCGTCCTGGGCGCGGTGATGGCCGGAACGACCCTGGCAGCTTCGGCGATCGGCGGCCGTGCCGGAACGTGCTTCTCGATCCAGTCGAGCAATGTGGCGACATCCGGCGCAAAGCCAGGCGAGGCCGGAATGAACGACGGATCGCCAGCCAATGTCTTGTCGATGACCGTCAGTCGGGTGTCGATCGCCGTGCCATGCCTGGCGTAGACGGCGCCACTGATCGTGGCGGTGAAGACGACGCGGCCATGCTCCTGCAGGCGCTCGAATGCATTGCGCCACGCCGGCATCTCCGGCCCGAAGCCCGCGCCGGTGATGGTGACCAGCCGGCCACCGTCGGCGAGCCGGGCGAGTGCCGAGGCGACATGGCGATAGGTCGCGTCTGCGACGCGCCCCCGCACATTGGCGAGGACCGAGAAGGGTGGGTTCATCAGCACAATGGTGGGCAAGCGCGCCGGATCAAGATGGTCGTGGATCTGCGCCGCGTCGAAGCGTGTGACCGTGACGCCCGGGAAGAGATTGGACAGAAGGCCGGCACGCGTCTCCGCGAGCTCGTTTAGCACAAGCGAGCCGCCGGCAATCTCAGCAAGGATCGCAAGCAGACCGCTGCCGGCAGAAGGTTCAAGCACCCGGTCAGCCGGTGTTATGGCCGCAGCCGTGACGGCCGCGAGGCTGAGCGGGATGGGCGTCGAGAATTGCTGCAGCGCCTGGCTCTCCTCGGAGCGGCGGGTATGCGTGGGCAGAAGGTCCGCAATCCGGTTGAGAAGCGGCAAGGCGGATGTCGCGGAACCGGCCTTGCGCAGAAGCGACTTGCCGTATTTGCGGAGGAACAGAACTGTCGCGGCTTCGCAGGCGTCATAGGCTGTCTTCCAGTCCCAGGCGCCGCTTGTGTCCGACGCCCCGAATGAGGCTTCCATCGCCGCTCGCAGGACAACGGCATCTACGCGCCGGCCGCATTCGATGTGGGGGAGAAGAACCAGGGCTGCCGCGTAGACGGCTGCGGCTGGATCGAGAGGCGTGGCGGAAGCGGCCGAACCCCCGATTACTGCGGGTGACAAGAAGTTCATTGGAGATCCTCTGGAGAGCGAGACCGGGAAAAGCCCATCGGCGCTCTCTCTGACCGCACGGGCTCAACCCATTCCGGCCGGACACTCACTCTCACGACAGAACGCAAAAACGCCCGGCCCTCTTGCGAAAGCCGGGCGATGGGCGCGAAGGAGACGGCCTATTCGGCGGCGTCTAGCTGTTTTTCGTCCTGGTCGACCAAGGCGACATCGTCGTCACCTGCCAGGAATTCAGGCAGAGCTTCATCTTCGTCGCCAGCGTCGGCGTCGACGTCGACTGTTTCCACATCAACGTCGACTAGCCGCAGAGGCTCAGGCAGCCAGCCACTGTCGGCGAGCAGGCGTTCGGCTTCCTTGGCCATGTCGCCCTTCTTGAGGTGGTCGATGAGCTGGGCGGCGCGCTCGCCGGCGCCCTCGCGAACGGCTTCCAGGATACGCGCCTTGGTGACACGGCCGAGATAGTTGCCGACAGTGGGTCGCCACCCGGCATCAATCATGTCGAGTCCGACTGCCCGGGCGAGATTATCGGCGTCGGCAAGGCGCTGTTGCACACCATGCGTGGAGATAGCGCCGTTGCCGTAGCGATCGGCCCTTTCGTAGAGGGCGTTGACACCCAAGGATGCGCAATGGGCGAACAGCTCAGCCTGCTCGGTGCCCGTCAGTGCAGAGAGCGCGTTCCATAGGTCGGCGACGTCAGTTGGAAGACGCTTTTCCCAGGCCTCATGGCGGGCCTGGATCGAGCGCGCATAAATCGTATCCCGAAGCCCTTCGGACTGGACCGGAAAGACCGTGCCGCGGACAAGGACTTCCATCGCCACGCCTTGCGCGCTGTAGCGAGAGAAAGCGTCGCGGACGAACTTGTTGAGCACGGCCAGGAAGGCGGTCGAGGGATCGTTGGCGAGCTTGTCGCGCAGAGCCAGCGTGCGATCCGCGGTCAGTTCCATGACCAGGCGATCGGGCAATGGCTTGATGCCATCTTCGTCATCATCCTCCGTGTCGGCCGGCTGGCCACCTATGGTGATGACGGCCCGCTGACCCGGGCCTGTGGCCGAGACGCCGGATCCGTCGACGCCGGGATCGTTGTTGCCGTCGGACGGAACGAGCGCCTCATCCTCGGGCTTCACGTAACCGCGTTCGACGAGAAGCGCTCCGTCCGTGTCGACGCTGACGAAGACACCCGCACACGCGATCTCGACCGGATTGAAGCGGACGGGACGCGCCTCGATCGACTTGATCGCGGTTTCGATCTCGCCAAACCGCTGGTCGACCTCGTCAGGCAACTCGTCGGCCTCCTCATACTGCGCCTGCAGCTTCTCGAATTCGTCACGCAGCGCATCGAGCGTTGCCTGCTCGTCGCTGGTCAGGTCGATCGGCGTGCCCTCGAGCTCGCGCAAACCGTTTGTCGCGCCATAGGGAAAGCTGACCGCGACTTCGATCCACTTCCAACCCTCGTTGGCGATTTCGTCAGCCATCATCTGCAGCTTCTCAATGACGAGCCGTTCAAGCAGCGGAATGTCCTGTAGCCAACCGCCATCATCCGACTGGAACAGATCACGCAGCACTTCGCCGCCTGCCGCCTCATAGCTCTCGAGGCCGACGAACACGGCCCGCTTGTCGGAGGCGCGGACGGTATTCTCGGTCAGCATGCGGCGGATCTGGTATGGCTCTTTCGACCAGCTGTTCTTGATCGCCTCCCAGACCTGCTCCTGTCGGGTGTGGTCGGCGCTCACGGAAAATGCCTCCAGTTGGACGATCGTCATGCCGTCCTCGGCGTAAACATCGAGAAGCGCCGGCGATACGGTTGTGAGCTTCAGACGCTGCTTGACGATGTTGACCGAGATGAAGAAGGCGGCGGCAATCTCTTCCTCGGCCATGCCCTGGTCGCAGAGAACTTTGAAGGCGCGATACTGATCCAAAGGATGAAGTGGCGCACGTTCGATGTTTTCCGCCAGCGACACCTCCTCAGCGAGAACCGTGCTGGACGAACTCCCGACGACACAGGGGACAGGCGCCACCTTGGCAAGCCGCTTCTGTTTGACGAGCATTTCGAGGGCGCGGTAGCGACGGCCGCCGGCCGGCACCTCGAACATCCCGGTCTCCTGGCCGTCTGCACCGACCAAGGGGCGAACGTGTATGCCCTGGATCAGCCCGCGGCGGGCGATCGATTCAGCCAGGTCCTCGATCGAGACGCCAGCCTTTATGCGCCGCACGTTGGTCTGGGCAAGCACCAGCTTATTGAAAGGAATATCGCGCGAGGACGACAGCGTGATCTTTTGAACAGCAATGGTCATTGAGGTTCTCCGCGACGGGCCGCCGAGAGCCTCTCTCTCGGTCCTCAACCCGTCATGAAACCTCCTCCAACCCTCTTCCTCTCCCTCCCGCACGATCCGGCACGCCGTTGATTGACAGCCGCGCCCTCACGATGCGCACGCCCGGAAAGAGGCCGGGAACGCGGTCTATGCCGAACGGCAGGGCCGCCGCTCGCAATTCCGATGCTCGAGACAGCCGAACCGCGGTGGACGGGAAGGCGCAAGGGCTGCTCCGGTCATAGAAGGTTATGCTGCCCGTCTATCATTGCCTTCCTCCAACTCGATGGATGCTTCGACCTCCTCCGGCAGGTGACCGAGGAGCCACTCAGCCGCCTTGCTAGCCTGGCTGGCGGCACGCACAATAGCGCGATTGTCATCGCGCAGAACCTCGAGCCATGAGCCGATATAGTCGGCATGCCGTACCGTGGGCACGATCCCCAAGGCTGCGCAGCAGAAGGCAGCGTTGATCTCTGCCACGAGTTCCTCGAACGCATATTTTCTGGAGCCCGAAGGGCCGGAGCAGTCACGGGCCAAGCGTGAACTGTG
>NZ_SRUS01000130.1:0-411 GCF_004794715.1 Mesorhizobium sp. M8A.F.Ca.ET.207.01.1.1
CACCACGCGGTCATCCGGGTCGACCAGGTGGCGATGCTCCAGGTCGAACACCCAGCGCGAGAAACGCGCGCGGCGCACCGCCAGCGGTTCCAGGTTGGCCGCCAGCGCATCGGTCCGGCGCAGCACGTTGCGGATGCGCGCCAGCAGTTCACGGGGATCGAACGGCTTGGCCAGGTAGTCATCGGCGCCCATCTCCAGGCCGATGACCCGATCGGGTGCGCTGCCCATCGCAGACAGCATCAGGATCGGAATGGCCCGCGCCTGCAACCGCCGGCAGACCGAAAGCCCATCTTCGCCGGGCATCATCCAGTCCAGGATGATCACGTCCGGGCGTTCGACCTGCAGCAGCACGTCCAGCGCAGTGGCGTCCGCCGCCACGCGCACCTGGTAGCCGTGCAGCAGCAGGCAATC
>NZ_SRUS01000131.1:0-409 GCF_004794715.1 Mesorhizobium sp. M8A.F.Ca.ET.207.01.1.1
CGCGCGTGTCGGGCGTCGATCGGTTCCACCCGATGGGAGACGAAGCGTGCCGTGGGATGGCGCTCGCCGTCGAGCAGGCTGCGCGCCAGCGTGGCCTGGGTGCGGGCGCGGGCCAGCTCGGCGGCGGCGCGATCGTACTCGGCCTGGTAGCTGCGCGCGTCGATGGTGAAGAGCACTTCGCCCTTCTTCACTTCCTGGCCTTCGACATAGTTGACCTTGTCGATGTAACCGGACACGCGCGGGCGCAGTTCAACGCTCTGCACCGCTTCGACGCGACCGCTGAACTCGTCCCATTGGCTGACCTGCTTGACCAGCACCGGTGGCGCGCTGACCCGCGGCGGCGGCGGCGCACCGCCTTCTTCGGCCTGGCCGCCGCTGCAGGCAGCAACCACGGCCGCGGCGGCGACCG
>NZ_SRUS01000132.1:0-409 GCF_004794715.1 Mesorhizobium sp. M8A.F.Ca.ET.207.01.1.1
GTTTGCAGAGAGGCTCAATGCTATCGAGCTACTCTTGGGAATCCATGCAACTATTCTCAAAATGCTTCGGTGGGCTTTCAACCGACGGTCGGAGAGCCCAGTAGATCCCCGCCATGCGTGGATGGAGCGCGACGGAGCGGGCACAAAAAAACGCCGGGCAATGCCCGGCGTTTTCTCCAAGTCACGTGCCAACCAAGGTTGGCACCTGCCAAGGCAGGGCCAACGGTGGCATCGACCGTACAAGCCGCTGTATTCGTGTTCATCTGTGCCGCCAGCCATCCACTGCTCGATGCGATGACCTCCGGTGGCCTCGGCGTCGCACTGGCCTGGCCGTGGAGTGAACAACGCTTCTTCGCACCGTGGCGACCGATCCGGGTTTCACCGTTTGCCCCACAGTTCTTCAGCGCAC
>NZ_SRUS01000133.1:0-408 GCF_004794715.1 Mesorhizobium sp. M8A.F.Ca.ET.207.01.1.1
ATGAAAGGTCGTTGGATACGCATGCGCTCGTCGCGATCTTCTACGGTGATGTCCAGCGCGACGTTGCGAGCACGCGATCGGAAGCATCCAGCTCTACCGACCAGGCTTGGGTATCCAGGCGCAGCCGGTTCTCATACCACCATCGCTGCGCACAGCGACCACTGCATCCACGGCTGGCATAGCGGGTAAAGGGAGCACCGGCGTGCTCCACCACGTCAGGGTGCCCCAGCGCCCGCAGTACCTCGGCCCTGCTCGCCCCGACCGGGACCGAGGCAAGCGCGTGGGAATGCCACGCCGAGATCGCCGAGCAACCGGCCACGTACGCCACGAACAGCCCGACCAGCCCCCACATCAGTGTCCTCATTGACAGATCCCCTCCTGCGCCGCGCGCCCGCGCATCATCCGCGC
>NZ_SRUS01000134.1:0-407 GCF_004794715.1 Mesorhizobium sp. M8A.F.Ca.ET.207.01.1.1
GTTGACCACGTCCTGGCCGATCAGGCGCGGGGCGATGAAGTGGCGGATCGCTTCGATGATCGAGCCGTGCGTATCGCCGGTGATCACGGCGGTGGCCGGGGCTTCGCCGTAACCGGTGTTGCCGGTATCGGTACGGATCAGGACGACCACGTCCTCGACGGTTTCCACCGTGCGCAGGGCCGTCTTGAACGGTGTCTTCAACGGCACGCGCAGCATGCCCAGTTCGATGGCAGTGATCTTCATTCAGGGGGTCTTGGCCCGCAGGCGCTGGATGTTGGTGATGCGGTCGATGTAGCGGACGGTATCGCTGGCCATCATCGGCTCCAGCGGCGTGACCGAAACACCATTGAGATGGGCCTGCACACGTCTGCCGTCGGCACCGAACCAGCTGCCGCCTGCCGTATCGT
>NZ_SRUS01000135.1:0-406 GCF_004794715.1 Mesorhizobium sp. M8A.F.Ca.ET.207.01.1.1
GCCGAGGAACAGGAAAGAACCCCGGTCGCTTAAATGGCTCACGCCGCCACCCCCATCGCCTGCAGGTCGATGTCGTCCACCTTGTCGCGAAGGTAGCGGCGCGCGCGGCGCAGGTGGCCGGCGATCACAGCTCGATCCTCATGGGCGAAGAAGGTCAGCACGTGCATATGCAGTGCACGGCGGTGGTCGCGGCGGTACAGGCGCCAGGTGATGGCGCTGCCGTCGACGGTTGGGAACCGGCCCCAGGCTAAGCCCAGCGTCTCCTTGGGCGCGCGGCGTTCGATGTGGCGGCTCATGCCTGTGCTGCCTTCTTGCCACCGCGGCGACCGTGTCCACCCTCAACCACCTGGCGGCGGCTGATCGTGCTCTTGTCGATGCTGCTGTTGCCGAGGACCTGGACCTTGCC
>NZ_SRUS01000136.1:0-406 GCF_004794715.1 Mesorhizobium sp. M8A.F.Ca.ET.207.01.1.1
AGTTGATCTGCCCGTCAGGCACCGCAGCCGACAATATGGCAGGCAACGCAGCCGACACGGGAGACATCGATCTCCTTTGCCATCCGATCGCGTGTGCCAGCGTTTAGGTGATTTTTGCGCCACCACAATGCGACCGTCCCGTTGTCTCTCTCGCCGCCAATACAAAAGTATCGCCGACACCATTGGGCAATAGATTTACCATCTCTGACAGTCGATCTCTGTGCGGCAGCCCAACTGGTCGGGTATGCAGGGAAGGACGTCATGTCAGCAAGATCACTTTCGCCCACAGAGCGCGAACTACTTGCCTCGACGGCTGCCGCCGGGGTTGTCGGCTTGCTTCCCGGGACGCTCAGGGCATGGGCCCGAGATGATTCAATCCTGCATGATTGGCCGGGCTTCGTTTTGG
>NZ_SRUS01000137.1:0-405 GCF_004794715.1 Mesorhizobium sp. M8A.F.Ca.ET.207.01.1.1
CAAACGTCGAACTTCCGTGATTGAGACACCACCCACACTCGAAGAATTCATGAAGGCGGGTAATGATTTTTTCCGCGCTTCTCCATTCTTCCTACGGTTGACAAGGGATGAGGATCCGTCAGGCACGAACTGGGTCCTTGGCATCATCTTCCTGCGCTGGCTCGCCCGAAATCACGCGTTCCTTGATCCATCGGTCGGCTCCACGGTGGCAGCCGCCCCCTCGCCGGCAGATACACTCGCATGCATCGAAGCTGCCTTTCAGGGCGAAATCCCCGGCGCTGCGTTCGACCCGGAATTGCTGGAATTCACCGTTCGCTACTTCTGCATGGCCGCACCCTACTTGTCGGACTTCTTCTCGTTGTTCCCTCAAGACGCCATGCCTTCGCCGAAAGCCATGTGGGACAA
>NZ_SRUS01000138.1:0-405 GCF_004794715.1 Mesorhizobium sp. M8A.F.Ca.ET.207.01.1.1
GCGGCCAGCACCTTCACACCGGCAACCTCGACCGCCTGGCCGGACAGGTCGGCCGTGGCGCCGGCGGCGACCTTGGCCTTCACCGCCTCCAGTTCCCGCTCCAACTGCTTCTGGCGCTGGCCGAGGGCACGGATCTTCTCGACCACATCGGCGGCGCTGCCACCGAGCAGTTCGGCGGCTTCGGCCAGGCGGGCCTCCTCGGCGTCCACGTAATCCAGGGCGCCCTGGCCGGTGACCGCCTCGATACGGCGCACGCCGGCCGAGACACCGCCCTCGGAGGTGATCTTGAACAGGCAGATGTCGCCGGTACGGTTGACGTGGGTACCACCGCACAGCTCGGTGGAGTAGTCACCCATCTTCAGCACGCGCACGTGCTCGCCATACTTCTCGCCGAACAGGGCCATC
>NZ_SRUS01000139.1:0-404 GCF_004794715.1 Mesorhizobium sp. M8A.F.Ca.ET.207.01.1.1
CGGTACTACCACCGGAAAGCTGCAGGAACGCCACCGACTGCGGATCCGGATCGGGCGGCAGCTGGCTGCGGTCACCCTGCAGCGCCTCCAGCCCGAAGAACTCCGCCGCATCGCCGTCGATCACCACATGGCGCACTGCCGGGACCTCGGCCTGTAGTGCCCGCGCCAGCCCGCGATTATCGAAGCCATCGTGCAGTGCCGTGGTGATGTAGGCACTGGCTTCGGCCTTGTTGGCGAAGTGCGCCAGCTCGGTGATGCGGTGCGACGGCAGCGCGTACACCGGCACCAGGCCGGCCCGGAACAGGCCGCAGACCGTGGTGATGAAGCCTGCGGTGTTGCCCAGCTGCACCAGCACCCGTTCGCCAGGCTGCAGGCCGAGCGCCAGCAGGCCGGCACCGATGCGC
>NZ_SRUS01000013.1:0-158899 GCF_004794715.1 Mesorhizobium sp. M8A.F.Ca.ET.207.01.1.1
TCTACGCCCGCGCGCTGAATGGCGAGATCAAGAATTTCACCGGTGTCGATTCTCCTTACGAAGCACCGGAGAAACCGGAGATCCATCTCAAGACGCTCGGCAAGTCGGCCGAAGAGATGGTAGATACCCTGGAACACTGGCTGGACGAGCGTGACATTGCCGAAGAGCAATATGACAATGGCGGCGGCATCTGACGCTTTTTGCTTTAGAATACGAGTGACGCGTCGATTGAAGGAGAACGCTGGCATGGTTCGGGTCGTTGGCTTCCTGCACTGGCGTGTGCCAAGCCCGGCATGCTGATTGGCAAGCGGAACCCGTCGCCAGTTGCGCCCGTGGCACGGTCGTTCTCGAACGCTGCAAGCCTTTCGCAGGATGACAAAGAGGGCCGTCGGAAGCTGGGCGTGTTACGTGCGCCTGGCTCATCCGTTGACGCAAACAAGTCGCATGACGGTGTGTCGGGATCCATGGGACTGCGCCAAAACTCCGGCGAGGTAGTATTTGGGCCACGTTCGCCGCTTTTGCATGATCTGCTTGTGTCTCTTTCGCTTGTTGTCGCCGGCCTTCGCGCAGGACGATGGCGAGGACGAGGACGAAGAAGATAGCGCCGTGTGCGACATCGATGTCGGCGGGTCCGGCTCGGAAAGCAAACCGCTCAGCGCAACCGATGGCACGGGGTCGCATCGCTACCTCGTCAACGGCGTTTGCTACGATCTATCCGGAAGCCTGCAGGGCACCCTGCAACACACCAATGCTCCGGAGCCGCATTTGGGACCTGGTTCAAGAACCGCCCGGACTTTCAGCTCCGAAGCGGATTTGCGGCTGCGCGGCTGACGGGATCCGGACCGTTCAAGTTCGTCTTCGGTACTTCCTGGAGCTATAACTCCGACGATGGTTTCGACGCAGCGCCCACCTTGTCCGAAGCAACAATCGAATACGCGGGGGTAAAAGTTGGCTACGCTGAATCCCTCATGAACGCCTGGTCGGGCGATTTCCAGTTCACCGCGTCGTCGCCGTCGCTGAGCAGTTATCTGGCTTCCTACAAATACGAGATCACCGACGATCTATCGTCCTCTGTGGCGGTCGAGGCCGGTCCTCCGACCAGCCGCGGTGCAACCACCTGGGAATTCCCCAAGACGCCGCCGTATTTCACGGCGCAGCTCCATTACGAAAAAGACGACTGGATCATGCAGGTTTCGGCGGCCGCTCGTCGGCAAGAGACGCCGGCCGCGCGCTTGCTCGATTTGTCGGCCGGCAGCCGATTCGGTTGGGCAGCGACAGCCGGCCTTACGGCGCCGGTTAGATTTGCCGGTGAAGACGATAATTTTAGCGCCGGCCTTGCCTATTCGGTAGACGCGCCTGCTTTCCTTGGCACCGAAGCCGACGCCGCCGCTTTCGCCGCGCGCTTCCCCACCGTCGGCCCGATACAGGGTTGGAGCGCCGTGGCTTCGTACCATCATGAATGGTCGGACAAATGGGAGTCGAACGCGTTCGTAAGCTATGTCGCGGTGAATCTCGACCTGTTCGCGACCAACCCCTCGATCAGAACGAAGCGATACGGCGTAAATTTGATCTATCAGCCCACGGAAAAGTGGACGATCGGCACGGAAGTGGATGCGCTTAGCACACATGTCGCGCTCAACGGCGCGGTCGGTCTTATTCCGGGTGCCGATTTGAAAGGGACGACGGACTTCCTGTGGGTTACACGTGAATTTTGATCGGTTCGATGTAAACACGATCATCAAAGCTGTTGCCTCGCGGGATCTTCGACTTTTCTCCGCGCTACGAGAGCAAGAAGCCCGACAAACCTATCGTGCTAATTAGTGGCCGTTTCGGATCGCCGGCTGAAGCTCCTGGGCGGCATCCCCGCCCAGGAGCGAAAGGCGCGCGTGAACGTCCCGTGATCAGCAACAGCGCTGCGCTCCGGAACAAATGGGGCTCCTTCGGCGCAAACTGGGACGGTGGGACCGCAGAAGGCTGGCACGGCCCCAACGGACAGGCGCATCGCGCCTGTCCGGGAGCACTATTGCCAGAAGCCACCCAAAGTCACTGTATGTTGACGACGACGTAGCGCCCGCTGGAGGCCTGATAATACCTGCCGCCACAGTGCCACAGTACGGGGCCGTAGACGGTGGTTTTCACGCATGCGGCCGGGAGGCTGTTCACGTAGACACTCGTCCGACGGATTGTTCGGCGGGTGGTGCGCCTCGCAACGCCAGCGACGCTGCCGGGCGTGAGCGGATGGCCAACTCGCGCCTGCGCGTCGCCGACGAAAGAGGGGAGCGGTACAACTGTGTCGATCAGTCCGCCAAAAATCATGGCGACGGCGATCGCAGCCGCACCACCGGCCAATCTCAAGCTAAGTCTTGTCATCGTTCATCCTCTCTATAAGTCAAATACCTGCGGCAAGCGCTACTTGGCCGTCAGGATCTTTATCGGCGCCGCGACGGGTAAAGTAAGAACGCGGGTCGTGGCGCCGGCCAGCCCGCCCTCTTCCTGATCTGGAATACCCTGCGCCAGGGCCTTGCGAAGATCCGGCGCAATTTCCGCGACTTGGGCGAACTTGCCGTGATTGGTCGCATCGTTGGCTTTCACATCAGGCAAGTCAACGACTATCGCGCCGAGTTCTGCGAGTTCCGCCGTGTTGCTGCTCGCCCCAATCCGATCTTTGCCGCCAGCGATAAGCCTCGACAGACCCAATGCTTTGTCGTCGCGCGAGACAATGATCAAAAACGGCTTTTTTGGTTTCCCAATTCGCTGCATTTCCGATTTGAATACGTCCTCGTCGATGTCGGGGGCGGCGAGTATCACCGTACCAAGCTTGCTGGCGGAAGTGAGGTTTCCCGATATCTTGATTTGCCGAAATGCCTCGACGGTCACCCAGTTGCCCATCGAATGCGCGAGGACGTTGATTTCATCGGCATCGCTGGCCAGCAAAAGGCGCAGCGTCCGCTCCAATCCGTCGCGAGCGATGGTCGCGCTGTTGTTGTCGTACACGCAGTCCAGCGTCTTGCCCCGCGAGGCCCAAACGCGATAACCCGCCGAAGATGGAATTCATCAGCGGATCGCGGAAGCCGGTGAACACCATCCACGCCATCGACTACGAGTTCTATGAAGAGCTCCACACGGTCATCGAGCGTGAGCCGAAGTCGATGCTCGATCCGGAAATGCTGGGCCTGTTTGCCTCCATCGGCATCCAGAAGGGCAAGCCCTTCGCGCCGGACGAGCGGATGAAGAAGCTGCTGGTCGAAGCGCTCGCTATCGGCAACGCAACCGCCCGCGCGCTGGCCTTCCGCCCTCGCCTCGACGGCGCCCAACTCTATCCAAACAGCTCCTGGAACGCGGCTTCGTGGACGGCAGCTATGAATGGCTCCGGGACGGCGGCGAGGGCGGCCGCAATCTCGACTCCAGGACCATGTTCTTCTACCAGGCGACGGTGAACACGCCCGCCATGGTGCAGAAAATGATCGGCGTCGGTTCCCAATACGCCTATGCCTCAACCGACGTGAACGGCGACTATCTGGACGGTGCCAAGACGTACAGCCTCCACATTCCCGCTAATCCGCCGGTCAAGGATTTCTGGTCCGTGGTGATCGGCGATCCGCAGACGCGCTCGGAGCTTGAGACGGGCCAGACCTTCCCGAGCAAGAACAACAAGCGCGACAAGCGCGCCGAGAACTCCGACGGTTCGGTCGATCTCTATTTCGGCCCGAAGGCCCCTGAAGGTAAAGAGGCGAACTGGGTCCAGACCGTCGCCGGGAAGGGATGGATGGTATCCGATTCTTCGGCTTTATGGCCCGCTCGAACCCTGGTTTGACAAGACCTGGCGGCCGGGCGAGTTTGAGGTGGTCAAGTAGCAGGGTTCCGCGTTCGATCCGGCATGGTTCGTTTGATTGCGGGAACGTCTGGTCGTACTGTCGATCGAAACTTGCCGGAGCGCTCGATGAGCAATGCACTGCCCACTCGAATTGGTCTTCTACTGTCGGCCGTCATTCCGATTTTCCTTTGGGTGCTCCTTGGAGCTTCCTGGGCCCAGCAGCCTCCGGACGGCGTGCCGCCCGAAAAGGCACGGCAATTCCTCGACCTGCTGTCCGATCCGGAGGTCAAGGTATGGCTCGAAGGAAAGATACCGGTAGCCGCCGAGGAACCGTCTGCCGCATCGCTGGCCGACGCAATCTCGAACTGGGAGCTGGCCGTTCGCGCACGTCTCGTCGCGCTCACCGATGCCATTCCTCGCATCCCGCAGGAGGCAGCTAACGCCGCCGGCGTCGTCTCGCGCGACGTGAATTCAGGTAGGCCCGGGCTGGTGATCCTGATCCTGGCAGTGCTGACTGTCGTCGGCTTCGGCGCCGAGTGGCTGGTTCGCCGGGCTTTGTCGCCTGGCGGTTCTGACCCGACAATTGATCCCGGACAGGCAGCCCTGTCCGAGGTCGCTGCCTTGCTGACATTTGCTCTGGCAGCCATCGGCTCGTTCCTCGCGTTCGACTGGCCGCCTTTGCTGCGCCGCATCGTGCTGACTTTGCTGCTCGCCTTCATCGCCGTGCGTGTCGTCCGCGCAATTGTCAGGTTGCTGTTTGGACTCGCCGGCGCGGAGAGCAGGACGCCGGATGAGACGCTGACAACAGTTCCTGTTGCAAACTCGACCGCGCAGCGTTTCTGGCTTCGGCGCGTGAGCCTCATCGCAGGCTTTCTGCTGTTTGGCTGGGCCGTGGTCAGCCTCATGCCGAGCATCGGTTTCTCGGTCGACGTGGCGCGGGTGGTTGCCCTGCTTTGTGGCCTGGGCATGTTGGCCATCGCCATCGAAATCGTCTGGCGGCGGCCGGGCAGCGCAGCTTCCGCTGCCAGGCATTCGCTGCTGACGCTCTATCTGATCGCGCTTTGGCTGGCCTGGGTGGCAGGACTGCTCGGCGTGCTGTGGCTCGGCCTCTATGCGCTGCTATTGCCGGTGGCGGTGCGTGGGGTTGGCAACGTCGCACAGGCCTTCGCCAGCAGAGCGCAGCGCAGCGGCGCCCTCGGCATCATGCTGAACGTGCTGATCGTCAGGGGAGCCAGGGCAGCGATGATTGGCGCGGCGGTCGCTTGGCTCGCCTATGTCTGGCGCATCAGGGCTGCTGCCCTTGCCGGCAGTGAAACAGGCGCGATCGTGATTTCGGGCCTGCTCAATAGCATCATCATCCTCCTGGTAGCGGATCTGCTGTGGCAGCTGGCGAAGGCGCTGATCGCTTATCGGATGGAGCTCGCGTCAAAAGACGGGTCAAGCGCGGACGACCTTGCCCGCAGCGGCCGGCTGCGTACGCTGCTGCCGATATTCCGCAACGTGCTTGCTGTCTTCATCGCGGCCGTCGCAGTGCTGACAATCCTGTCCGGACTGGGCGTGCAGATTGCACCTTTGATCGCCGGCGCGGGCATTTTCGGCGTCGCTATCGGCTTCGGTTCGCAGACACTGGTCAAGGACGTGCTGAGCGGCGTTTTCTATATGCTCGACGACGCCTTCCGTGTCGGTGAGTATATCCAGAGCGGCAGCTATAAGGGCACAGTCGAATCGTTCAGCCTGCGATCAGTCAGGCTGCGGCATCACCGCGGCCCAATTTTCACCGTGCCGTTCGGCCAGCTCGGCGCCATCCAGAACATGAGCCGTGACTGGGTGATGGACAAGATGGCTCTCAGCATCACCTACGATTCTGACATAGACCTCGCTCGCAGGCTCATCAAGAAGATCGGTCAGGAGCTGGCCGCGGATCCTGAGTTCGCGGCCGATACGATCGAGCCGCTGAAAATGCAAGGTGTCGACAGTTTTGGCGACTCCGGGATCGACATCAGGATGAAGCTGATGACCAAGCCGGGAGGTCAGTTCGGCATCAAGCGGCGAGCCTTCATGATGATCAAGAAGGCATTCGACGAGAACGGCATCAAGCTCGCTGTTCCCACCGTGCATGTGGAGGGTGGCGGCGACAACGCGGCCGCCGCGCAGCAACTACTCAAGCTGAAGCAGGTTAAGAGCTAGCGGCAAACCCGGCGCCTGATGGCACTTCCGAATCCGGCCCGCTTTGTGACAACGCCACTGCGAGACTTGGCGAAAAAGGCCGGGACACCCCCTGCACTGCAGATTTGATCTGGCACAAATTGTGTCGTGATTTCGATCGGTATGATTATCTATGGTTCTAAATCTGCTCATCGGCACAATCGTCATAAGCCTGACGGTGCTGGTTCATACCTTTGGCCTTATCGCCGTCACACATGCGATGGGATACCTTGTGTCCCGCTTTCGCATGCACGGGCGCCGCAGCCGCATCGTCGCGATGATCAGCGTGGTGATGGGTCTCTTTGCCGTCATGACCACGGAGGTCTGGCTTTGGGCTGGGCTATACCGGATGCTCGACATCTTCGCCGATTTCGAAACTGCCTTGTACTTTTCCACCATCACTTTCTCGACGGTTGGTTACGGCGACATCGTGCCCGCCCATGCGTGGCGCGTCCTGGCGGCACTCGAGGGCGTGAACGGGTTCCTGCTAATCGGCTGGTCGACAGCCTACCTGATAGCAGCAGGCACCCGCATCGGGCCCTTCAAGGCCGGCGAGCATTTTTGACCGCAGCAGATGCTCCCATTTGCTCCCGATCAATGAACGCGCGTCAATCTGTCGGTAGGCTTTCTGTCGATGGTAACCACGAATTGCTCAGAGACAGGCGAGAGGAAGACATCCGCTTTCTGCTTCTTTCGACGAATTGACTATGTGCTACGGGAACCGCAGACCGGTCAGATCGGGAGGAAAGACATCAGGTTGGGAGGATTTAAGCATGGGCGAGGATCTATACGGCCATCATGCCGACCGCATCCAGGCGGCGATTGCCTCGGACGCTGCAGCGAAGTCCGCACTGGTTGCTTCCTGGCGACGGTCTTCCAATTTGCATCGGCTCGATCCAGCCGACTGTAGCCCCCCACGCTATCTGACGGAGGCGGAACTGGGACAGGCCGGGCAACGCATCGAACCTCTCGTCCAAGCTGCCCAATCGAGTCTCGACCGGCTCTATCTCGCGGTTGGCGGCGTCGGGTGCTGTGTCCTGCTTGCCGATCGTGACGGGGTGCCGGTCGAACGGCGCGGTGCGCCCGTCGATGACGAGACGTTTCGTTCCTGGGGTTTGTGGACTGGCTCCGTCTGGAACGAGGAAAGCCAAGGCACCAACGGGATCGGCACCTGTCTGGTCGAGCGGCGCGCTCTCACAATTCACCGTGACCAGCATTTCCATACGCGCAACACGCTGCTCAGTTGCACCACCGCTCCTATCCACGATCATGAAGGGAATCTTGTAGCCGCGCTTGACGTGTCTTCCTGCCGGGCTGATCTGACCGAAGCCTTCGCCAATCTCATCTCGATGGCTGTGGTCGACGCGGTGCGTCGGATCGAAGGTGAAAACTTCAAGATGGCATTCCCAAAGGCGCGAATTCTGCTCGCCCCAGTGACTGACAAAGGCTCCGGAGCGCTGATCGCCGTTGACGCGGACGATCTCGTGGTCGGCGCGACCCGTTCGGCGCGCCTGGCGCTTGGCATTACCCAGCAGTGTCTCGACAAGCCGATGCCCGCCGCCGATTTGTTCGGCTGGGCTGAGCGCGGCTCCAAAATTCTCGCTGAGGCAGAGCGCGGGGCTCTCCAGCGTGCACTCGCGCGCGCTGACGGAAATGTCTCGGCTGCAGCTCAGGCGCTAGGGATCAGCCGCGCGACGCTCCACCGCAAGCTCAACCGCCTGGATGTCCATCGGTCTCACTGAACTCCCTTGGCGACCATGACTGTCGCAATTCTGCGACACATCATGTCCGACCGCGGTGACCAGTGCGGTGACAACTACGGGCGAAAATCGCAAGTCTCTTCCGAAGCGTCGCATCCCGCGACGTCAGCTTTGGGAGGAAGACACATGAACAAGGTTGAATTTTCACGCTCGGTCAAGGCGCCCTTCGACAAGCGCTATGGCAATTTCATCGGCGGCAAATGGGCCGAACCGCGGTCCGGCCGCTACTTCGAGAACCACTCGCCGGTAAACGGGCAGCTGCTATGCGAGGTGGCGCGCTCAGATGCCCAGGACATCGATGCGGCCCTGGACGCGGCCCATGCCGCCAAGGATGCCTGGGGACGGACCAGCGTGGCCGAGCGGTCGCTTATCCTCAACCGCATCGCCGACCGCATGGAGGAGAACCTCGATCTCCTCGCCTGTGCAGAAACCTGGGACAATGGCAAGCCGATCCGGGAAACGACCGCGGCCGACCTGCCTCTGGCCATCGACCATTTCCGCTATTTCGCCGGCGCCGTGCGCGGCCAGGAAGGCAGCCTTTCGCAGATCGACGACGACACCGTCGCCTATCACTTCCATGAGCCGCTCGGCGTGGTCGGTCAGATCATCCCGTGGAACTTCCCGTTGCTGATGGCATGCTGGAAACTTGCTCCCGCGCTTGCGGCCGGCAACTGCGTGGTGCTGAAGCCAGCCGAGCAGACCCCGGCCGCTATCCTGCTCTGGGCCGATCTTATCGGCGATCTGCTGCCGGCAGGCGTGCTCAACATCGTCAACGGTTTCGGCCTCGAGGCCGGCAAGCCGCTCGCTTCGTCACCGCGCATCGCCAAAATCGCCTTTACCGGCGAGACCACGACGGGTCGGCTGATCATGCAATATGCCAGCCAGAACCTCATTCCCGTCACGCTGGAACTGGGCGGCAAGTCACCCAACATCTTCTTCAAGGATGTCGTCGCCGAAGACGACGATTTCTTCGACAAGGCTATCGAAGGCTTCGTCATGTTCGCGCTGAACCAGGGCGAGGTCTGCACCTGCCCCAGCCGTGCGCTCATCCAGGAATCAATCTACGACAGATTCATGGAACGCGCCCTCAAGCGCGTCGAGGCGATCGTGCAGGGCGACCCGCTCGATCCGGCGACGATGATCGGTGCTCAGGCCTCGTCTGAGCAGATGGAAAAGATCCTGTCCTACATCGACATCGGCCGCCAGGAAGGAGCGGAGTTGCTGACCGGTGGGGCGCGCAATCTTCTGCCGGGCGACCTCGCCGGCGGCTACTACGTCCAGCCCACGGTGTTCAAGGGTCACAACAAGATGCGCATCTTCCAGGAGGAAATATTTGGGCCGGTGGTATCGGTCACGACCTTCAAGGACGACGACGAAGCCCTCAGCATTGCCAACGATACGCTCTACGGTCTGGGCGCAGGCGTCTGGACACGCGATGCCAACCGCGCCTACCGCTTCGGCCGGGCAATCCAGGCTGGCCGCGTCTGGACCAATTGCTACCATGCCTACCCCGCGCATGCGGCCTTCGGCGGCTACAAGCAGTCCGGCATTGGCCGGGAGACCCACAAGATGATGCTCGACCACTACCAGCAGACCAAGAACATGCTGGTCAGCTACAGCCCGAAGAAGCTCGGCTTCTTCTGATCGCTGCGCCCATGCGCGCGGCCCCAAGGGACCGCGCGCATGACTGGAAACCGGATAAGACCATGCATGCAAAAGTCACAGCGACGCCGGCAGCCCTTGAACTGATCACGGAGATCGTCACCGATCATGGCCCGGTGCTGTTCCATCAGTCCGGTGGCTGCTGCGACGGCTCTTCGCCAATGTGCTATCCGGTGGCTGGCTTCATCATCGGTGACCAGGATGTGTTACTCGGCCACATCGGTGAGGCGCCATTCTACATCGGGGCCTCGCAATTCGAAGCCTGGAAGCACACCGATCTCATTATCGACGTGGTGGCTGGTCGCGGCGGCATGTTCTCGCTCGACAATGGACGCGAGAAGCGATTCCTGACGCGGTCGACGATTTGCGCTGTCAGATGAGGATGTGGGTCATCCATCGGGTCATGGACACGGCCGTCATAGGCTTGACGGCCCTGACACAACGTTCGGTCCCATCGCATTCAGTTCGCGACCAAGCCGCCGCTCAGACCGCTACCGAATGTCTCGCCTTGCCGGTTTCGAAATACTTGTCGAACTTCGCGGCGACGCTTCTGACAAAGGGCCGGCTTTCCACCGGCACGACGAAGTGGTCACCGTTCAATTCAAGCATCGGCGCTGGATCAAGCAGGGCGGTCGAGCTTGCCTTGCTGAGAAGCTTCTGGCCGGCTTCGCCGAAGCGCTCAACCAAGTCGATCGCGGAAAAGGCGAAGTCGCACATCAGCCGTTCGATGATCCAGCCGCGAACGCGATCATCCACGGAGAACGCGATGCCTCTGACGGTCGCCAGCCCGCCGTCAGCCACCATGCGGCCATACTCTGTGGTCGAAGGCATGTTCTGTGCATAGCCTTGCCGATACTGGCTGATGGATGACGGACCGAGGCCGATCAAGGTTTCGCAGCGATCCTCGGTATAGCCCTGGAAGTTGCGGTGCAACGTCCCTGACCGCGCGGCCAGCGCCAGCGCATCGCCTGGTTTTGCGAAATGGTCGAGCCCAATTGCTTCATATCCTTGGTCGAGGATGGCGCGCGCTGCCAGTTGCGATTGGGCGAACCGCTCCTCCGGGCCTGGCAACCAGGCGTCGTCGATCATTGTCTGATGTTTCTTGAACCATGGCACATGAGCATAGCCAAAAAGCGCGATCCGGTCCGGCTCCAGCGACAGCGCCTGTTGGACCGTGGATAGGACACTCTCCCTGGTCTGGTGCGGCAAACCGTAGAGCAGGTCCAGGTTGACCGATTCGACACCGCGCGAGCGAACGCCGTCGACGACGGCTTTGGTCTGCAAAAAGGTCTGCTCGCGATTGATGGCCTTCTGGACCTTGGGGTCGAAATCCTGGACGCCGAGGCTCGCTCTCGTCATGCCTATTTCGGCAAGCGCGTCGAGGCGGGCTTCGTCCATGTCGTTGGGTTCGATTTCGACGCTGATCTTGGCGCCGGGGAGGAATGCAAAGCTGTTGCGCAGCACTGTTGCCAGCGCCACTATGTCCTGCGGTTTGAGCATCGTCGGCGAACCGCCGCCGAAATGGACGGCATGCACGCGGCCCTTGCCTCCGACAAGACTGGCAACGGTAGAGATCTCGGCATGCAGTGAGCGAAGATAGGCCGTCACGGGCTCGTAGTGGCGCGTCTGCTTGGTATGGCAGGCACAGAACCAGCAAAGCTTGTCGCAATAGGGGATGTGCAAATAGAGCGAGATCTCGTCGCCCTCGTTGAGCGCCTGCAGCCAGCCACGACAAGCGGCAGCATCGACGCCCGGATGAAAATGCGGCGCCGTTGGGTAGCTGGTATAGCGCGGCACGTTCTCACCAAGTCTGGCAACTAGATCTGGCCGCATGTCGCAATCAACTCCGGGCTGTGTCGCGCGATACTGCTCACCAGGGGCGACAACCGCCTTGATCTCGGTCAATGCCCATCGGCTGCGGACAAACTGCCGCAAGGCTTTTTGCTGGGCCGATGCTATATCCTGACGGGACCTTTGGTTCCGCGGACGACCACGATGACAGTGCGCCAGGATGTACACAGCGCCGGCATTCCCGTGCTTTGCCAATCATGCGAAGCGCGGCACCACGGTGTTTGCGGAGCGCTCGATCCCGAACAATTGGTCGGCCTCGCCAAGACCTCGTCGAAGCATACCGTTGAACCGGGCGTGGAATTGATTGGCGACGCCGAAACCGTCGACAGTTACTCGAACGTGCTTTCCGGCGTGGTCAAGCTTACAAAGAGCCTTTCGGACGGGCGCCAGCAGATTGTCGGGCTTCAATTTGCTCCCGATTTTCTGGGCCGGCCCTTCAAGGTGGAAAGCGCGATCAACGCCGAAGCCGCAACGGCAGTCTCCCTGTGCTCGTTTCCGAAGGCCGCCATCGAACGGATGATGAAGGAATCGCCGGAACTGGAGCACCGTCTCTTCAAGCAGACGCTGAATGAACTCGATGACGCCCGCGATTGGATGGTGACGCTGGGCCGCAAGAGTGCTTCGGAAAAGGTGGCGAGCTTTCTTCTCATGATCGCCAGAAACATCGACCCCACGCTTGACCCGGCCGCCCAGTCGACAAGTTTCGACCTGCCTTTGACCCGCGCCGACATCGCCGATTTCCTTGGTCTGACCATCGAGACCGTCAGCCGCCAGCTGACCAGGCTGCGATCAGATAGCGTAATCCGGATAGAGAACAATCGGCATGTTGTCGTGGATAGCTTGGACCGGCTGCAGCGACGCTCCGGCGCCTAGATCAATCGACGATCCCGATCATCGGGAGGACGTGCTCGCGTTCAAACGCTATGTGCCGGCGCAAGTTCTCGAACAGGCCGCGTAACATGAAGCCGATGGCCTCGGGGTTCTCGACTGTCTCGCCATGACCGATGGCCAGCAGAATTTCGGTCACCTCACCGGCAAAGCACTCATCTTCCACATGTTCAGCCCGCAGTCGCCGGGTTGAAGCAAGGTTCGCATTACTGCCGACCACGGCCTCCTCGTAGGCGGGGAAGATGACTGTCTCTTCATATCGATGGATGTCGCGCAGCAGCGGGACGATGGCGTTGGCCGTGCCGAGGCACTTCAGACGATCGACGCCGGGCAATGCATCCGCGATTCTCTCCAAGGCATCGCAGAGTTGCAACTTCTCCCTGTGCGCGCGCTTCATCACCGCGGCCGGGACCACTTCTGTGGATCGGTCAGTTGGTGCGGTGTCTCCATCGCGTACTTCGAACAGCGACGACCCTGGCCCTTTCTTGCGGCTCAACGGCGACCTCCAGTCATTTGCAGACCAACGCTGCCCAATCCGAAAGCACTGAGCTTTGACATGGATCAAGGCGGCGACAACGCAACTGCTGAATTGGTGTCCACGCGGATTGGCGTCCGCGCATCGGTATCCAAGGTCGGGGGCATCTCATGAAGTTCGGCACACCAATCTTCGCTTTGGGCCTGTTCACATTTGCGGCTCTGGTGGCCGCCGGCTTCGGTGCAGATGAGCCTTTCCGACAGCATATGTGGGTGCTTTTTTTCGTGCTGCTCGGTTTTGTCGCCATCCTCCTCCGCAACACGAAATTCGACGTGGCCGCGCCGGTCGACCCCTCCGCTTACATGGACGGACCCATCCGCTACGGCGCCATCGCTACAATGTTCTGGGGGGTGGTCGGCATGCTGGTCGGCGTCGTCATCGCGCTGCAGCTTGCCTACCCTGATCTCAATATCCAGCCCTGGTTCAATTTCGGCCGCCTGCGGCCGCTGCATACGTCGGGCGTCGTCTTCGCCTTCGGCGGCAATGCGCTGCTGTGCACATCATTATACGTCGTGCAACGCACCTGTCGCGCCCGGCTCTTCGGTGGCGATCTCGCCTGGTTCGTGTTCTGGGGTTACCAGCTCTTCATCGTGATGGCCGCGACCGGCTACCTGCTCGGTATCACCGAAAGCCGCGAATACGCCGAACCCGAATGGTATGTCGACATCTGGCTGACAATCGTCTGGGTTGCCTACCTCATCCTGTTCCTTGGCACGATCCTGAAGCGCAAGGAACCGCATATCTATGTCGCCAACTGGTTCTATCTGTCCTTCATCGTCACCATCGCGATGCTGCACGTCGTCAACAATCTGTCGATGCCGGCTTCTTTCCTTGGATCGAAGAGCTACTCGGCGTTCTCGGGTGTCCAGGACGCCCTGACGCAATGGTGGTACGGCCACAATGCCGTCGGCTTCTTCCTCACGGCCGGCTTCCTCGGCATGATGTATTATTTCGTTCCCAAGCAGGCGAACCGGCCGATTTATTCCTACCGGCTGTCGATCATTCACTTCTGGGCGCTGATCTTCCTCTACATCTGGGCCGGTCCGCACCACCTCCACTACACGGCCCTGCCCGACTGGGCGCAGACATTGGGCATGGTGTTTTCGATCATGCTTTGGATGCCGTCATGGGGCGGCATGATCAACGGCCTGATGACGCTCTCGGGCGCGTGGGACAAGATCCGCACCGATCCAATCATCCGCATGATGGTGATGGCCATCGCCTTCTACGGCATGTCCACCTTCGAGGGACCGATGATGTCGATCAAGACGGTCAACTCACTGTCGCACTATACCGACTGGACCATCGGCCACGTCCATTCCGGTGCGCTCGGCTGGGTCGGCATGATCTCGTTCGGCGCGATCTACTACATGGTGCCGAAGCTCTGGAACCGTGAACGTCTTTATTCGCTGCGGCTGGTCACCTGGCACTTCTGGCTGGCGACGCTCGGCATCGTTGTCTACGCGGCGGTGATGTGGGTATCCGGCATCATGCAGGGCCTGATGTGGCGTGAATACGACGAGCAGGGTTTCCTGGTCTACTCCTTTGCTGAAACCGTCGCCGCCATGCACCCATACTATGTCATGCGTGCCATCGGCGGGGCCATGTACCTCTCCGGCGCCCTGATCATGGCCTGGAACATCACCATGACCATCCTTGGATACAAGCGCGCGGAAGAGCCGATGCCGGGCTCCGCACCCTCCCTGCAGCCTGCCGAATAAGGAGCCAGAGAATGAGCCTGATGGACAGACACGCACTCATCGAGAAGAACGCCACGCTTCTTCTCGTTGGCTCGCTTCTTGTGGTGACCGTCGGCGGCATCGTCGAGATCGCGCCGCTCTTCTACCTCGACAACACGATCGAGAAGGTGGAAGGCATGCGCCCCTATTCGCCGCTCGAACTTGTCGGGCGCAACATCTACGTGCGCGAAGGTTGCTACCTCTGCCACAGCCAGATGATCAGGCCGTTTCGCGACGAGGTCGAGCGTTACGGCCACTACAGCCTGGCTGCGGAGTCGATGTACGACCACCCCTTCCAGTGGGGATCCAAACGCACCGGGCCAGATCTCGCCCGGGTTGGTGACCGTTATTCGAATGCCTGGCACGTCGCGCACCTTGCCGATCCACGCTCGGTGGTGCCGGAATCGGTCATGCCGAGCTATGCCTTCCTGAAGGACGCGCAGATCGAGGTGAAGGATTTCTCTACGCACCTGATCGCCAACAGGCGTGTCGGTGTCCCCTATAGCGATGACATGATCGCCAACGCCAACGCCGATCTGATGGCGCAGGCCGACCCGAATGCCGACACCTCCGGCCTTCAGAAAAGATATCCCAAAGCCAAGGTCGGCGACTTCGACGGCAATCCGCAAAAGGTGACCGAAATGGATGCCCTCGTTGCGTATCTGCAGATGCTCGGCACATTGGTCGATTTCAAGAATTACGACGAAGCCGCCGGCTACCGTTGAGGAGAGTTATCCATGCAATACAATTTGATGCGGGAGTTTGCTGACAGTTGGGGCCTGGTCGCCATGGCGCTTTTCTTTGTCGGGGCAATTGTCTTCTCCCTCCGCCCTGGCAGTCGCAAGCTGGCCGACGAGGCTGCCCGGATTCCCCTTGAGGACGAGTAATCATGAGCGACGAGCACATCGACGAAATCTCTGGCGTCTCAACCACGGGCCACGAATGGGACGGCATCAGGGAGCTGAACAATCCGCTTCCGCGCTGGTGGGTCATGACTTTCTACCTCACCATCGTCTGGGCGATCGGCTACACGATCGCCTATCCGGCATGGCCACTGCTGCACTCGGCGACGAAGGGTGTGCTCGGATATTCCAGCCGCGGCGAGGTCAAGAACGAGCTGACCACGGCTGAAGCCGCCAAAGGCAAATATGTCGCGGCGGTGCAATCCAAGAGCGTCTCGGAGATAGCCGCGGACGATGCCTTGCGCGAATTCGCAGTCGCTGCAGGTGGCGCCGCATTCAAGGTCAATTGCGTGCAATGTCACGGCTCCGGTGCCCAGGGCTCCAAGGGCTTTCCCAATCTCAACGACGACGACTGGCTTTGGGGTGGCAAGGCTGAGCAGATCCAGCAGACGATCACGCATGGTATCCGCTTCGCGTCCGATCCGGACACGCGCTTGTCGGAAATGCCTGCCTTTGGCGACATCATAACCGCCGACCAGATCTCCCAAGTCAGCGCCTACGTTGCCAGCCTGTCCGGCAAGGTCCACGATGCTAGTCTGATCCAGCCCGGGGCCAAGGTCTTCGCAGAAAACTGCGTTGCCTGTCATGGTGACAACGCGAAAGGCAACAAGGAGCTCGGCGCCCCCGACCTAACCGACGCGATCTGGCTCTATGGCTCAGGCGAGACGGCAATCGCCGACCAGGTTCGCGCACCCAAGCAGGGCGTCATGCCAGCCTGGGGAGCGCGTCTTGGCGAAACCAAGGTCAAGGAACTGGCCGTCTACATCCATTCGCTTGGCGGTGGGGAATAGGAAGCGGGGACCTGTTCTCGACCCTTCACCTTCCAGGCGACGAGGCCCGGCCCAGCCGGGCCTCGACTCTTTTCCGCAACGCCAAGATTGACTTGCATCAACGCGGGCAGGTCCACCGGGCGGCATTGTTGCCCGGCGCATTCAAATCGCCGTCTGCGTGTAGAGCGGAGAAAAGTCGTTGCTGGACAATACGCAGGTAGAGCGGTTGGAAGCCGAGGCGGTCAATTCCGCCAAGATCCGTCAGCCTCTTTATGCGCCGCGCAAGAAGATCTTTCCAAAGCGCGCCTCAGGCAGCTTTCGCCGCTTCAAATGGCTGGTGATGGCGATCACGCTTGGCATCTACTATCTGACGCCGTGGCTGCGTTGGGACCGTGGTCCGTTTGCACCCGACCAGGCGGTGCTGCTCGATGTCGCCAATCGGCGCTTCTACTTGTTCTTCATCGAGATATGGCCGCAGGAATTCTTCTATGTGGCGGGCCTCCTGGTCATGGCCGGCGTCGGTCTTTTCCTGATCACCTCGACTGTCGGCCGTGCCTGGTGTGGCTATGCGTGCCCTCAGACGGTGTGGGTCGATCTGTTCCTCGTCGTCGAACGCGCGATAGAAGGCGACCGCAATGCCCGCATGAAGCTCGATACGGGTCCCTGGACCGCCCGCAAACTGGTGCTGCGCGTATCAAAGCATGCGATCTGGCTGGTCATCGGCGCGGCGACTGGAGGCGCCTGGATTTTTTACTTTGCTGACGCACCGACACTGCTCGGCCAGCTCTGGACCGGCAGCGCCGCACCCGTGGCCTACATCACCATCGCCGTGCTGACGGCAACCACCTACACGTTCGGCGGCCTGATGCGTGAACAGGTCTGCACCTATATGTGCCCATGGCCGCGCATTCAGGCGGCCATGCTTGACGAAAATTCTCTCACCGTCACCTACAACGACTGGCGCGGCGAACCGCGTTCGCGTCACGCCAAGAAAGTGCTGGCGGTTGGCCAGCCCGCAGGTGACTGTGTCGACTGCAACGCCTGTGTCGCGGTCTGCCCGATGGGGATCGACATTCGCGATGGCCAGCAGCTCGAATGCATCACCTGCGCGCTTTGCGTCGACGCCTGCGACGGTGTCATGGACAAGCTCGGCAGGGAGCATGGGCTGATCGCTTATGCGACGCTGTCCGACTACAACGCCAATATGATGCTGGCGACAGCAGGCGGCTCCAGCCCAGTCAATCCATCGCTCGTCAGGACCGCTGGCGGCGCTTTCTCCGACAAGGTAGCGCATTTTCACATTCGCAAGATCTTTCGGCCGCGCACCTATGTCTACATGGGCTTGTGGTCGCTGATCGGCCTTGGCCTGCTCTATTCCCTGCTGACGCGCGATCGGCTCGAACTAAACGTGCTGCATGATCGCAATCCTCAGTTCGTCACGCTTTCCGACGGGTCTATCCGCAATGGCTATACCGTCAAACTGCTCAACATGATCCCCGAGCCGAGGACGATTGTCGTCACGATTCAAGGCTTGTATGGAGCTGACATGAGCGTGGTCGGCGAAGACATCCCGGCAGGCCGCTCCTTTGCCATTCCGGTCGAACCCGACCGCCTGAAAATGCTGAAGGTCTTCGTCCGCCAGCCGGCGGACCAGATCCGCGCCCCGGCGCAGACCTTCAAATTCCGCGTCGAGGACAAGGCCAGCTTCGAGTCCAACGAATACACCGCCACTTTCAACGCTCCAGAGGCCGCCAGATGACCGCCAATGCCCAGAAGCCTCGGGAATTCACGGGCCGGCACATGCTGGTCATTGTCCTCGCCTTTTTCGGGGTGGTGATCGCGGTCAACCTGACCATGGCAACGCTTGCCAACACCAGTTGGACCGGCCTCGTCGTCGAAAATACCTATGTTGCGAGCCAGCAATTCAACAAGCAGGCGCAGGAGGGCCGGGCGCAAGCGGCACTCGGCTGGACAGGCAAGCTAACCATCGCATGGGGCGAAGTCCGCTACAGCATCGCCGACGCAGCCGGCAAGCCGGTTCCTCTGCACGGCGTGAAGATGCTGTTTCGTCATCCCGCATACGAGAAGGAGGACAAGTCGGTCACGCTGGCCCTTGCTTCAGGCCAGGAATTCGCGGCGCAGCATATGCCAAAGGACGGCGTCTGGATCGTCGAGGTCGACGCCGATGCCGGCCTGGACAGGCCGTACCGCGACGTCCGTCGAATCATGATTTCCCATGGAGGGCTGCAATGAGTTGTTGTGCACCGGGCGCCGAAATGGCGCTGGACCTGGGCAGCTCCGCATCGACGCTGCCATCCAGCCAGGAGATCCGGCTCGCCAGCCGCTCGCTTGGCGACAATCTTCGGCAGACCGATCTTTCAGTGCCGACGGTTCATTGCGCCGCCTGCATCCAGACGATCGAGACGGCGCTGGGAAAGCTCGGCAATGTCGAAGGCTCGCGTGTCAACCTTTCGACGAAACGCGTCGCGATCCGGTGGCGTGGGGACGAGGTGCCACCCTTCGTCGCCGCGCTTGGCAGGCTAGGCTACGAGGCGCACCTGTTCGAAGCCGACGCTGATAGGAGAGACGGAACGCTTGCCGAACTGATCCGCGCCGTCGCCGTTGCCGGCTTCGCGGCCGGAAACATCATGCTGTTGTCGGTCTCGGTCTGGTCAGGCGCCGAAGGGGCCACCCGCGACCTGTTTCACTGGGTCTCCGCGCTGATCGCCATTCCGGCGCTCGCCTTCGCCGGCGGTATCTTTTTCCGATCGGCCTGGAATGCGCTGCGCCATGGCCGCATGAACATGGACGTTCCGATCGCGGTCGGTGTTTCACTTGCCTACGCGATGAGCCTCTATGAGACGATCAACCATGGCGAGCACGCCTATTTCGATGCTTCGGTATCGCTGCTGTTTTTCCTGTTGATCGGCCGCACGCTGGATCACGTAATGCGGGAACGTGCCCGCACCGCGGTGAAAGGCCTGTCGCAGCTGGCCTCGCGTGGCGCCATGGTGGTTCGCGGCGATGGTGCGCGCGACTATCTACCAGTCGGCGAGATCGAACCGGGCATGCGGTTGTTGATCGCAGCTGGCGAAAGAATCCCCGTCGACGGCAAGATCATCCAGGGAGCGTCGGATCTCGACTGCTCGCTGGCTTCAGGCGAAAGCACGCCAAAAAACGTAGGGCCCGGTGAAGCCGTGCAGGCCGGCGTGCTCAATATCACCGGCCCGCTGACCATCGAAGCCACTGCCGCCGCAAGGGATTCGTTCCTGGCGGAGATGGTGCGGCTGATGGAGGCCGCGGAGGGCGGCCGCGCGCACTATCGCCGCATCGCCGACCGCGTCTCGGCGCTCTACGCCCCCGTGGTGCATCTCACCGCCTTCTTGACATTCCTTGGCTGGGTGGCGGCGACCGGCGACTGGCACCGGGCCATGACGATCGCTATCGCTGTTCTCATCATCACGTGCCCCTGCGCGCTTGGCCTGGCAGTGCCGATCGTTCAGGTGGTCGCCGCGCGGCGCCTGTTCGAGAACGGCATCATGGTCAGGGACGGCTCGGCCATGGAGCGCCTGGCAACAATCGACATGGCTGTGTTCGACAAGACCGGCACGCTGACGCTCGGCCAGCCCCGACTCGTCAACGCGCCATCGGTCAGCCCAGATATGCTGGCCCTGGCAGCCGACCTGGCCACGCATTCGCGCCATCCGTTCTCAAAGGCCATAGCCGGCTTTGCCACTCTGGGCGGCCGGTTCAAATTCGAGGCCGTCACCGAGCATCCTGGGTTCGGAATCGAGGCCACTGCAGCCGGGAGCACATGGCGCCTGGGCCGACGCGGATGGGCCGGCTGGAAGGCTCGAACTGGCGGCGAAGGCAAACACGGATACGGTGGAACGGTCCTGACAAAGAATGGGATGATTGTCGCATCCTTCATTTTCGACGATGTGCTTCGCGCCGATGCCACACCAGCCATCGATCGGTTACACGACGCCGGGGTATCTGTCGAAATGCTGTCAGGGGATACAGCGGCAGCCTGCGCCGATGTTGCGAAAGTGCTTGGTGTCGAAGACTTTGTCCCCTGCCTGCTGCCATCCGGCAAGGTCGAACGCATCGAGACCTTGGCGAAAGACGGACACAGGGTTCTGATGGTTGGCGACGGTCTCAACGACACGCCGGCACTAAGCGCTGCGCATGTATCGATTGCACCGGCGACCGCCGCTGATATTGGCCGCAACGCTGCGGACTTCGTCTTCCTGCGCGAGAGTCTTATGGCCGTCCCGCTGGCGTTGGACGTCTCGCGCCAGGCAGGACGCCTGATCCGGCAGAACATCGTCATCGCGATCGTCTACAATGCGGTCGCAGTACCGATAGCGATCCTCGGGCACGTTACGCCCCTGATCGCGGCGATCGCCATGTCCGCCTCATCGCTGCTTGTCATTGGCAATGCTCTACGCCTGCGATCGTCGCAACCGTTCTCAACGGCCAAGGATGTTCGCCGCAACAGGGTGTCCAACTTCAACAACCTGGTCCGATCGTCATGACCACTCTCACCTACCTCATACCCGTCGCTCTCTTTCTTGGTGCACTTGGCTTGGGGGGATTCCTGTGGGCATTGAAGAGTGGCCAATACGAAGATCTCGACGGAGCCGCCGAGCGAATCCTGATTGATCTGGAAGACAAAAGCGGCGACTGATATTCAGAAAGACGCTGGTGGCAGCGCACCGTTACTGAAAACCGCGACACCGAACTTTCACATGTCAAATCGTGACCCACAAGACCTCTGCATCCGAGCTGTTGTTCCTGCGATTAACAACACAGTTTGAGCCAGCGCAAAGAGGGCTAGCGTCAGGTCATGTACCTTCTGCTCATCCGCAACGGTCGAGAGACAGGAGATTGACATGATTACGCGACGCGAAGCCCTTTTTGGAGCCGCGCTTGGCGCTGTTGCTGTTGCAGCACTGCCCGCATTGTCGGCCACGGTTACAAAGGCAGAGATTCGCGGGCTGCCCCGCGAGAAGATCACGCTCGTAGCACCACCGTTCGTGCATCCGCATGATCAGATCGCCAAGGGCGGTCCGAAGATCGTCGAATTTACCATGACGATCGAGGAAAAGCCTGTCGTCATCGATGCCGAAGGCACGAAGCTCAATGCGATGACCTACAACGGCTCGATCCCTGGCCCACTGATGGTCGTGCATCAGGACGACTATATCGAGCTGACGCTCATCAATCCCGATACCAACTCGCTAGCCCACAATATCGATTTCCACGCGGCTACCGGCGCGCTGGGTGGCGGCGGCTTGACCTTGATCAATCCCGGTGAACAGGTGACCCTTCGCTTCAAGGCGACGCGGACGGGAACGTTTGTCTATCACTGCGCACCTGGGGGCGCGATGATCCCATGGCATGTCGTTTCCGGCATGAACGGCGCCATCATGGTGCTGCCGCGTGACGGGCTCAGGAACGACAAGGGCGAACCGGTCAAGTACGACAAGATCTTCTACATCGGCGAGAGTGATTTCTATATTCCGCGCGACGAGAAGGGCAATTTCAAGAGCTACGAATCCGCCGGCGACGGCTACGACGACACCGTCAAGGTCATGCGCGGTCTCGTTCCGACGCATGTGGTGTTCAACGGCAAGGTCGGATCCCTGACCGGCGACAACGCCATGAAGTCGAAGGTCGGCGAAACGGTGCTTATCGTCCATTCACAGGCCAACCGCGATACGCGGCCGCACCTGATCGGCGGCCACGGCGATTACGTCTGGGAACAGGGCAAATTCGCCAACCCGCCGTCCAAAGATCTCGAGACATGGTTCATCCGTGGCGGTTCTGCCGGCTCGGCGCTCTACACCTTCCTGCAACCGGGCGTCTACGCCTACGTCAACCACAATCTGATCGAGGCCGTCGAACTTGGAGCCACCGCTCATTTCAAGGTCGAGGGCGAGTGGGATGACGACCTGATGACGCAGGTCGAAGCGCCCAAACCCATCGCCACCAATTGAATGGCACTCCGATATGCCCGGACAGAGACACTCTCCGGGCATGGAGAAAACATATGTCGCCTCTCATAATGAAGCTCGTTCCGATCGCTGTGGCAGCCTTAGCCTTGCCGGTTGGGCTCTCGATGCAGGCAGCCGGCGGTCATCGGCCGCCCGACGCCGTTGCCAGGACGGTCAGCATTGATCCCCATTCGATCGTCTATCCGATGCCGGGCGAGTATCTTAAGGACGGACGCCCTCAGGCCAATCCCAAGGTTGAGCGGCACCTGGAAGGCCCCCTGGAGATCATGGCGTACCAAGTCAGCGCGGCCGATTACGCAGCTTGTGTGTCGGCCGGCGCCTGTCGGCCGGCGGAGGAAACCCGCTCAGTCCCGCGTGACGCACCCGCAACCGGCGTGAGTTACCTCGACGCCGTTGCCTACGCCCGGTGGTATACTGAAGCAACCGGCAGTCAGTGGCGGTTGCCATCCGACGAAGAATGGGCCCTTGCGGCAGCCGAGCAGTTCGCTGGCGAATTCGAGGGTGTCGAAAACGATGCCAACAACCCCGCCAGGCGTTGGCTGACTAGCTATCAGGCGGAGGTCGAACTCAATCGCAAACCGGACCCGTTGCCCAGGAGCCGCGGCTCTTTCGGACTGAATTCGCGCGGTCTTGCCGACTTTTCCGGCAACGTCTGGGAGTGGACTTCAACCTGCTATGTCCGCACCACGCTCGCCGAAGACGGCAGCGATGTTGCGAGCTCGGTCAACAATTGCGGGGTTCACGTCCTGGAAGGCCTGCACAGAGCCTATATGTCGAATTTCGTCAGCGACGGGAAAAGCGGAGGTTGCGCCGTTGGTTTGCCTCCCGACAATCTGGGGTTCAGGTTGGTCTTGGACCATCGGGGGTGGGTGGGCCGTATCCTCGCCCACCTCAGCTTCGGCTGACAAAATCAGGAATAGCTCCGCTCCGTTCTCGTCTTGGGGGTCGCCTGTTCTGCCGCCTCACCGCGCCTTGGGCGTCATCAATGCCATCCCGCAGACCAGGATGAAGCCGGCAAATGCCGCGACCCATGCGACGCCCGCCATGTCGATTACCGCGCCATAGGGGACGAAGGCGGCCAGAATTCTCAATAATCCCGCGAGAAGGATGGCTACGAAGATAAACAAGGCGCCTTTTCCAGCCTTCAGCTCTCGGCCGGTGTGCCCGAGCGTCGCGCGGGTCATGACAGCAAGCGTCATGGCGCCGACCGCACCAGTTCCAAGCGCGTGGAGCCCTGCAGCGGCCGGCACGATAACAGGAAAGAAAATCGCCGCCGAAACCAAGGCGAGACCGATCGGCACAAAGGCGTATGCAAGATGGAGCATGAGCACCAGCGGATCCGGCAAGGTGCGCTCGCCAGCCCAGCACGACAAACGCCACGCCTGGCAGGTTGCGGCAATGGCCATGAGCGTTCCTGAGGTGGCGCTGTCGGGGGCGAACGTCCATGTTGCCAATGCGATGGCCGAGATGGCTATCGAAGCGATGTCGAATCGGTCAAATGGCGCCGGCAGCCTGCCGGGATTTTCGCGCACGAGCCAGTTGCGTGTGAAGCTCGGAATAATTCGCCCGCCGATCAGCGAGATGAGCAGGATCGCCGCAGCCATGCCGAGTCTTCGGCTGATGTCCGACACGCCCTCAACATGGGCCTCGATGTGGAACGCGCCGTTCGCGGACGCCAGCACGACGAGCGGCAGCAGCACCTTGAGGTTTCGCCAGTTGCGTCCCGCGACGATTTCGCGGGCTGCCGCGGCAGCCACCGCAAGCAGAAATGAGCCATCGACCATAGCTGCTGCTTCCCAGCCAATGTCTGCCGAGAAGAAGACAGCGGCGCGGCCGGCAAGCCATAGGACGACCAGCGCCAGCAGCGGCAGTCCTTGCACGGGAAGCCGGCCGGTCCAGTTGGGGATGGCTGTCAGCAGAAACCCGGTCACGATCGCCGGCAGATAGCCGAACAGCATCTCGTGGACATGCCAGTCGACCGGAACAAACACACTATGGGCTTCGAGGCCGCCCGCATACATCGGCAGCCAGAGCAGAATGGAGAGCCCCGCATAAAGCGACCCGAGAAAGAAGAAGGGTCTGAACCCATAGGAGAGAAAAGCCGGACCGGAATAGTCCCGCAGACGTGGAATTGCCATGACCTACATCCTGAAATGAACAGGGCCGGATGAACCGCCGCCCTCGGTCCGTCCGGCCCATGCCTGCCCGTTTGTGGCAGGCAGGCTATCTCATGCCGATCAGTTGGCGGGAATCTGGGTGAACAGATCCGCGAACACCGTCTTTGCCTTGCCAGGATGCTTGACCGCTTTCGCGGTATCGAGATTGACCGGCTTGCCGACGACGATCATCGCGACCATGCCCATGCCGTAGTGGGGCGCGCATTTGACGCCATAGACACCCTCCTTGGTCAGCGTGACGGTGATTTCCTCACTGGGCTTGCCCTTGAAAGGCTCGGCGCCATCCGGGATCATGCCCTTGATCGACTCGGCGTCGTGGCTCTTGTCGGTCGGCACGAACTTGACGGTGTCGCCGGGTGCGGCCTTGACGAAAGCCGGCTGGAAAACCATTGCGCCCTTTTCGCCCTTGTTGAGCATCTGCACGACGTGCTCTTCGGCGCTTGCGCCGCCAGCGAGCGCGAGAAGGGAGATTGCGGCGGCGAAGATAGTGCGTTTCATCGAATTGTCCTTTGTCTCATGTTCGCGGCGTTGCGCCGTTCCCTCTCATTTAGCCTGATGCCCCCGCGAACAATTTGCGCTGGCGCAAACTCGCGATAAGAATGGTTGGCGCGTCCTGGCGCGGTGTCTTGGGGTCCTGAGGAGATACGTTTGGCTGCTCTGGACCGATCTCTGATATCGCAGCTGCCGCTCTTCCAGGGGATGACTGCGGAAGAACAAAGCGAAATCCTGCGAAGCGCACGGTCGTCACGCTATGCCAAGGAATCCACGATCTTCGAGCAGGAGACAGAGGCTCATTCGTTTTTTGTGCTGATTTCTGGCCATATCCGCGTCGTTCGCACTACGCCGGACGGACAACAGGTCATTGCCAGATACATCAGTGAAGGCGAAATCTTTGGTGTCGCCGCGGCGCTCGGCCGAACGACCTATCCCGCCAGCGCCCTCGCGGCCGTCGACTGCGTGGTACTGACGTGGCCCAACGCTCTGTGGGCGGAGATGGCGCGACGATTCCCGGCATTTGGGGCAACCACCTACAGAACCGTCGGTACCCGGCTGCAGGAGACCCAGACGCGGGTGGTGGAGATGTCGACCGAACAGGTCGAGCAAAGGATCGCGCATGCCTTGTTGCGGCTGGCAAACCAGACCGGCCGAAAGACCGAAAGCGGTATCGAAATCGACTTCCCGATTTCGAGACAGGACATCGCCGAGATGACAGGCACGACGCTGCACACCGTCAGCCGGGTGCTCAGCAGGTGGGAAGACATCGGAATAATCGCCAGCGGCCGCCAGAAAGTCACGGTCAAGGATGCCCATCGCCTTGTGGTTCTCGCCGAGAACCCGGGCAAACACTGACGATCACCGTTCGCCCCGGATAGTCGCGTCCAGATCGGCCAGGAAACGCGCCTCATCCACGCAGTGCTCATGGCACGCCTCGGCCACGGTGTGGAACGTGCCGATCGGACAGCCGACACAAAGCATCCTGTAGCTAAGCAGCACGGTCACGCTTGCCGGCCATTTCCTCATCATCTCGTCAACCACCGTATTGGGAGTGATAGACCTGGGTTTCTTCACGACGCAGTCCTCCGCGATTTGCGAAGCCCTCGTCATAGTTCGCTCAGGGGACGGCTTCGTTGCGCTTTCGCAACTTCATGGAACCAGCGCTGAAACGTCTTGAGGCAATACTATCTTGCGTGACGAAAAAGGACTCGCAGCCATCGGAGCGGATGTGGCTGCCGCGCCGTCATATGGCAGTGCCGACGAGCGCGCCGATACCGGCGGTCAGCGCCATTGCCGCCGCGCCCCAAAAGGTGACGCGAACCGTTGCTTTCAGCACATTGGCTCCGCCGGCTTTGGCTCCGATGGCGCCCAGGACCGCCAGGAACAGGAGTGAGGCAACAGACACCGTTGCGGCAAGCCAGGCGGCCGGCGAAACAAGCACCATCGCCAAAGGCATGGCCGCGCCAACCGAAAATGCTGCCGCCGAGGTCAGCGCGGCCTGGATTGGTCTGGCCGTGGTGACTTCGGAGATGCCGAGTTCGTCGCGAGCGTGGGCGCCGAGCCCATCCTTCGCCATCAATTGGTCGGCGACCTGCGAGGCAAGGGTCGGCTCGACGCCTCGTCTGACATAGATCTCTGCAAGTTCCTGCCGCTCGAAATCTGGTTGTGTCGCCAATTCCTCTCTCTCACGCGCAAGGTCGGCTCGTTCGGTGTCGGACTGCGAACTGACCGAGACATACTCGCCTGCCGCCATCGACATCGCACCGGCGACCAGTCCGGCGACGCCGGCCACCAGAACATTGGAGGCAGCGGCATCGGCTGCCGCCACGCCAACGATCAGGCTTGCCGTCGACACGATGCCGTCATTGGCGCCGAGCACGGCAGCGCGCAACCAGCCGACGCGGGATACAAGATGGTTTTCATTGTGCAGCCGGCTCATGATATCACGGCGCCCCGCCGTTCAGGTCGCAGCATCCCCAGCGCCGCAATTGTCCAATGCAGCAATATCTGGGTTCCGGTGTATCCGGCTGGCTTGTTGGCAACAATCATAGGCAGTTTACCTGGTTTGAGAGAACCTTCCTACATCGCCGCTCATGCGGCAATCTTGATCTAGGCAAGCCAATCTACCGTCCCCCTAGAGCTTTCACTGTCCCCTCGCAGTTCGACCTCGGCTGACAGCCAGTTGTCAGCTTGGTTGTGGGATATTGCCTCCGAAGCGGACCAGACGGGTCGCGTTTGCAAGGTTCAATGTGGAAGCACAATTCCGATGAAAGAGATTGCCCTGTCACTTTTGGTGATCGCCGCCTCGGGCGTTTATGTCTGGGATCAGGCCGGCAAGGATTCGGCAAACGATATGCTCGGCGAGGCGCTGCCGGCCGACGCAGCCGAAGCGCCTTCCGTGCAGCCAAAAGAACCCGCATCCGCTGCGGCTTTGCAGCTGCTTCGCACCTCGCCGGCGCCCCTCGATCTCCGGTTTAGAACAAGGTTCCCGATTTCCGGGGAAACGACAGCTGGCATAGGAACGCCTGCCGAACGCCCCAATGATCCAGTCAAGCCGACAGTGGTTCCGGTGGCGCCACAACCGTCCCCAACGCCAGTGGCGCCGTCTGTCGCCGATCCTGCCTCGTCAGCGCCTTCCTTCGCCGTTACGCCCGCCGTCTACATACCAGTCCCGCAGCCGAGGCCGGCATATCCGGATGCACCAGCACGGGTCGTCCGGGTGGGCATGAAGCTCGCCGCAAAGAGCTATGCCGACGGCGTCTACACCGGCCCGACGGCCGATGCCTATTACGGCATCATCCAGATTCAGGCCCTCGTACAGGGCGGGCAACTGACGGCGCTGAAAGTGCTGAAATATCCCTCCGACCGCCGCACCTCCGTCAACATCAACAGGCAGGCGCTCCCCATGCTGCGCGACGAAGCGATCAGCGCCCAGAGCGCCGATGTCGATATTATTTCGGGCGCGACGCTAACCAGCAGGGCTTTCATCCAGTCGCTGCGCGGCGCGCTGAAGAAAGCGTCGTCGTAGGTCCATGCGCGACACGCGAATTTTGATGGGCATGCCCATTGCCGTCGACCTCGGCGGCGCGTCGAATGCTGAACTGATCGAAGCCGTCTTCGGCCATTTCGAGCACATCGACCGGCGCTTCAGCACCTACCGGGCCGACAGTGAAATCACGGCCATCAACCGAGGCGACGTTCCGGTCGTCGACTGGAGCGGCGAGATGATGGAAGTGTTCGCTCTCGCCCGACAGACGAAAGACGAGACGGACGGATATTTCGATATTCGCAAGCCCGACGGGTCGCTTGATCCTTCCGGCATCGTGAAGGGCTGGGCCATTCGCAATGCAGCGGAGATTGTTCAGCGAGCCGGCATCAGCGATTTCTTCATCGAGGCGGGAGGCGATATCCCGTCCTGCGGCAAGAATGCATCGGGCCATGACTGGAGCGTCGGCATCCGCAATCCCTTCAATGCGGACGAGATCATAAAGATCGTCTATCCCCGCGGTCGCGGCGTCGCAACCTCCGGCACCTATGTCCGCGGTCAACACATCTACAATCCGCATGGAATTGGCAGTCAGATACAGGACATCGTCAGCCTGACCGTGATCGGCGCCGATGTGCTCGAAGCCGATCGTTTCGCCACCGCGGCCTTCGCCATGGGACGTGACGGCATTCTCTTCATCGAGCAGACGCCTGGCCTGGAAGGCTATCTCGTCGACGCCAATGGCCGCGCCACGCCGACAACCGGGTTCGGAGCCCTTTGCCTGCCATGATCAAGACCATCGACCGATTTCTCGATCACCTGACCATGTACAGGTTGGTCCTCTACTATCTGATGACGCTGGTCGGCGCAGCGTTCGTGCTCGGCTTCGTCAAGCTGGTGCCACACGATCCGATTGCGCTTGCCTTCACCACAACGCTTGCGCTGGCCGCCTGCTGGATCACCAACAAGGTTTTTGCGCATGTCTTCGCAGTTCCGGCCAACAACGAGTCCGTCTACATCACCGCGCTCATCCTGACGCTTATCCTCGATCCGGTTGCGGTCACGGACATCAAGGGGATTGCGGCAGTGGTATTCACATCCGTCTGGGCGATTTCATCCAAATTCATTCTCGCCATCGGCCGGAAGCACCTTTTCAACCCGGCTGCGCTGGGCGTGGCGCTGTCCGCGCTGCTGCTCGACCAGCCAGCCACCTGGTGGGTGGGCGGCAATCTGCCATTGCTTCCGATCGTGCTCGTCGGCGGCATGCTCATTGTCCGGAAACTGCGCCGTCTTGACCTTGTCTCGACCTTCGTTGTCGTGGCGCTGGCGACCATTCTGGCAACCACGGACCCATCGCAATACTGGACCGCGCTTGCAGAGACACTGGGTTCATCGCCGTTGCTGTTCTTTGCCTTCGTGATGCTGACCGAGCCGCTGACCGCGCCGACGATGCGTTGGCCGCGTATCGCCTTTGCCGCCATTGTCGGCTTTCTGTTTGCTCCCAACATCCATATCGGCTCGTTCTATTTCACGCCGGAACTGGCGCTGCTTGCCGGCAACGTGTTTGCCTATGCGGCTGGCCCCAAGGCACGCTTCGTGCTGACCTTGGAACGCATTGAGCAATCGGCCGTCGACAGTTTTGACTTCGTCTTCCGGTCGCCACGCAAGCTCGCATTCGAGGCCGGCCAGTACCTCGAATGGACGCTTGGCCTCGATCGTGCCGACAATCGCGGCAACCGCCGCTATTTCACAGTCGCCTCGGCGCCGACGGAGGAAACAGTCCGCCTCGGCGTCAAGTTCTATCCGCAATCAAGTGCCTTCAAGCGCGAGCTGATGACCATGAAGCCAGGCAGCACGATCCATGCCGCGCAACTGGCCGGCAATTTCACGCTGCCCGCCCGGCGTGAAACCAAGATCGCGTTCCTGGCCGGAGGCATCGGCATCACGCCGTTCCGCTCGATGCTGCAATATCTCATCGACCGCAAGGAGTGGCGACCGATCGTCATCCTCTACGCAACAGAGAGACAGCAGGACATCGCTTATCGCGACGTGCTTGGCGCGGCCAGGCAGGAGCTTGGCATCAAGACGATCCACGCTGTGGCGCACGGTGGCGAGCGCGGGCAATATCCCGGATATATCGACGAGCGCCTGATCCGTCTGGCCATACCCGACTACCTCGAGCGCACTTTCTACATTTCCGGCCCGCAAGCGATGGTCAAGGCGCTGCGCCAGAAACTGCTGGCCATGGGCGTTCGCCGCTCGAAGATAAAGGTCGACTATTTCCCGGGTTTTGCCTGAAGCAGGCTCAACTGTGTCGCGGCAAGAAAATGGTCACCACAAGGCCCGGATCGGCGTTAGCCATGGCAAGGCGTCCGCCATAGGCTTCGACGATGTCGGAAACGATGGCCAGGCCAAGACCGCTGCTGCCTCCCTTGCTGTCGAGCTGGACACCACGTGACATCGCGGACTCCCGATCGGCATCCGGTATACCTGGGCCATCATCAGCAACACTGACGGTCACCTCGTCCCAGGCAGTGGATGCACCGACACGGACTGACGATTTTGCATAGCGCGCGGCATTCTCGACCAGATTGCCGAGAACTTCTGACAAGTCGCCTTCGTCGATTGGGGCCGTCAAATCTTCCGCGATATCCAGCTTGAAAGAAAGCTGCTTGCCGCTTGGTGTCCGTTTGACGACGGCAATGACGCCAGCCGCGACGTCCGACACAAGGCAGGATGCCTTGCCGGAAACGCCGGGGGCGAGGCGCGCTCGCGCGAGCTCCCGCTCGACATGGCGCCGGATCGCTCCGGCGCTCTTTTCAATCTCGTCAGCCAGAACCGTCTCGCCTTTCTTGCGCAAGGCCCGGATGTCGGCCGACAGCACTTGCAGCGGTGTCTTGAGGCCATGCGCCAAATCGGTGGCGCGCGAGCGGGCTCGCGCAAGCGCCTTCTCCTGGGCATCGAGAAGACGATTGATTTCGTCCGCGAGCGGCTGCACCTCGCTCGGCGCCACCACATCGAGCCGTGCTGATCGCTGCGCAATCACGTTTCTGACCGAAACCCGCAAGGTCTCCAGAGGCGCAAGACCGACGGTGATCTGGATGAAGAAGGCGGCCATGAGGGCAATGGCGAGCAGAACAAGGGCTGGCGCAAGGTCGCGGACATACCCATCGACGGATTCCTTCACCGTTTGATGGTCTTCCGCCACGACGGCGCGAAACGATCGCCCACTGGCGTCGATGATCGTGCGCTCGACGGCGATGGTGAGCTCCCCTTGTGGCCCCTTGAATTCCTTGATCTCCCTGAATTCGCCGTTGGTTGCGCGATCAGGCAAGGCAAGCGTCGCGTCCCATAGTGAACGCGAGCGGACAAGGTTGCCGGATCCGGCATCCTGCACCTGCCAGTAGTGGCCGGAAAAGGGAATGGAGAAACGTGGGTCGGCCAAGGTCGCCTGGACCGAAAGACGGCCATCGGCGGCAAAATTGGTCGCGCCAATAAGATCGTTCAGGTCGACTGTCAGCTCGCTGACAACGCGCCGCTCGACGTTAAGTTCGAACAGATAGCGCAATCCAACGCCGGCGATGGCAAGAGCAACCAGGATCGAGATCGTTGCCGCCAACCAGAGCCTGAACCGGATCGAGTTGCCCATCAGCGGGAATCGTCGGGCATCAGATACCCGAATCCGCGCCTCGTTTCGATGACGTCGCTCCCGAGCTTGCGACGCAGGCGCGCGACGATCACCTCGATCGTGTTCGGATCGCGGTCGTTGCCTGAATCGTACAAATGCTCGGCAAGTTCGGTCGGCGCCACCACCCGGCCGGCGTGGTGCATCAGAAACGCCAGGAGCCGGTATTCCAGCGGCGACAGCGCAACGGGAATGCCGCGAAGCGAAATGCGCATCTGGCGTGTGTCCAAGAGCAACGGCCCGGACCTCAACACGGGTGCCGCCTGCCCGGCCGAGCGACGCAGGATTGCCCGTAACCGGGCGAGCAGTTCTTCCATTTCAAAAGGTTTGGGAAGATAGTCGTCGGCACCGGAATTGATGCCGTCGACGCGTTCGGTCCACATGCCTCTTGCGGTCAGGATGAGAACCGGGAACCTGCGCGCATTCGCCCGCCAACGTTTCAAGACCGTAAGACCATCGAGCTTGGGCAAGCCGAGATCCAGAATCGCGGCGTCATAATTCTCGACATCGCCTGCGAACCAGGCAGCTTCACCATCCTTTACGATATCGACCGCCATTCCCGATGCTTTGAGGGCGGTCGCGATATCGGCAGCGATACGGGGCTCGTCTTCGGCCAGGAGGATCTTCATCAGTCACCCTCCCCATCGCGCATGATGACACCGGCACCGGCGTCGACGTCGACGGTCTTTCGCCGGCCATCGGCACCCACGACCTGAAAACGGTAGACCCATCTGTCGGCCTTGCGGATGAGATCGACCGCAACAACATCGCCGGGAGCTTTGGTGCGGACAACGTCCAGTATATTGGCAAGGCCCTTGATTTCGCCGCGTTCGTACAAATCCCGCGCCCGGTCATGGTCGCCGTCATCGTCCTCGTCGGCACGGGCAGCGAGAGGCATGGCCAAGACAAGTCCCGCGAGAACCAGCACCGCCAAACGCTTCCATTGTCTTTTCATCGGCAAGGCATGTCGCACGTTGCAGCTTTCAATTTGCTGTCAGTTATCCTCAGCCCACAGCAAGCAAGGGGACCATATCAGGGCATCATCGCGTCCAATCATGGCCGCGCCAAGAAGGATACGAGACCATGCGCAATTCCATGCTTGTCCTTGCAGCACTTGCAAGCCTCACGATCTTCGCGCTGCCGGCGGCCGCTGAATCGGACGAAGGATCATGTGGGGCGTCATCGTCTGTTGTCCCATCCGGTCCGATCGATCTGCAGGCCATCCCGATGCAGGACGCCTCCACCCCGAAAGCCATCAAGGGTGGCGACGATGCGTGTGACGACCAACAAGGCGATGAGGCCGACGAAAACGACTAGGTCTCCCACGGCGCGTGGCCGCCACCGCACATGACGGTTGCCAATGTCGTGGCCCAAGGCTCGCTGCAAAGCCGGCAAATTATCCAAGCTCCTTGCCAATTTCTGGAGAGTTTTCGTGATCCCTATTCAACATATCCACCCAATTCTTGTTCATTTCCCTATTGTTCTGATCTACATGCTTGTGGCTATCGACCTTGTGGCGCTGGTTGGCGGCAGCGCCGTTACCAAAAGATCTGGCGCCGGTACGATCTCTACTTTCGTAGCCCTGTCTGCCGGAGTGTTCGCCATTGGGACCTGGTTCTTTGGAGGTCTTGCCCTGGATCATGCCGAAGCGGCCGGCTTCAGCAGCGATATCGCGGAGATCCACGAAAGCCTGGGAGGTATCACTGCCTTTGCCTTCCTGGTCTGGGGAATTGTGCGGTTCGCGCTTTGGATGCGGAACCGTGACATGCGGGCTGTAACGATCGCCATTCCTCTGATCGAAGTTTGCGGTGCATTCCTGGTCACTGCGACAGCCTACTACGGTGGGCTGCTTGTCTACGAACTTGGTGTGAACGTCGCCAAGACCGCGGTCGCTGGTTGACCGGTTCGCGCCCAGTCATTCAAGGTTCCAATTTTGGATGACCATTTGCCTCGACCGAAAAATGATTCAGATCAAGGCGCTTCGTGCATGTGCAATCTAAGAAGCCGGAGGTTGGAAAAACTCTGGAGAACGACCATGCAAGCCGAAGCCATAATGAGCAGGCCAGTCGTCGGCATAGACCCGTCCGCATCGATCGCCGAGGCTGCCGGGTTGATGCTCTCCAAAAAGGTCAGCGGCCTCCCCGTCATTCGCAACGACGGCAGGCTGGTGGGGATCGTCAGCGAGGGCGATTTCCTGCGACGCGGGGAACTGGGCACGGAGCGCAAGCGCTCGCGCTGGCTGGAGTTTCTCGTCAGCCCCGGAAAGGCCGCCGACGAATATGTCCGCGCCAATGGTCGACGGGTTGAAGAGGTGATGTCGCAAGATGTCGTGACGGCATCCCCTGCAGCATCACTCGCGAAAGTCGTCGAGCTCATGACGCGTCACCATGTCAAACGCATTCCGGTCGTCGAAGCTGGGAAAGTCGTTGGCATCATCACCCGCTCTGATCTTCTGCGGGCATTGCTCGACGTCCTTCCGGATGGAGCCGCTACGGTCATCGATGACGAACAGATTCGGCAGAACATCGCTACCGAGCTTGCGAGGCAGAGATGGGCCGGCAACGATTTGATCAACGTGACGGTGGACAAGGGTGTGGTGACACTGAGCGGCGCCATCTTCGACGAACGCGAGCGCCAGGCAGCGACAGTCGCCGCCGAAAACGTCGCCGGCGTCAATGCTGTCAAGGACAATCTCTTCTGCGCCGATCCCGTGTCGGTCGTCCTTGTTTCGTAGCGGAGCTGACATTGGTCCGCAGCGAGGCACCATTGCCTCTCTGTGTTGCTGGTCCTTGCCCAAGGCTTCGCCGCGCTTAGGGCGCGACCAGGGGAATCAATGGTCGAAGGAGTAACAGGGCAAAGGCAAGAAGCGCGGCGCCCGCAACTTTTTCTGCCAGTGTTTTGCCTCCGCAGAAGCGCCGCCCCAGCAAAAGCCACACCGATCCGCTGGCAGCTGTCATCACCAGAAGCGCAATCCAAAAGATCCCCAGTTCGCGCGGTTCGATGTTCATCGGCACGATAGCCAGGCAATAGATGAAGGCCTTCGGATTGAGAGCACTGGTCACCGCAACAGAAATGGCGTCGCCGCTTTTGGCAGCGTTGATCCGGGCGCTTGCCGTCAGACGCAGGCCAAGAATGACGAGCCACCCGGCCGCTACCAGCCTGAGTATTTGAATGGCGTCAGGCGACACGAAGGGACGCAGTGAAAACCAGCACGCGGATGCGATCCCGTATCCGCATGCCTGAGCGGCCAAGAGCCTGACCGCTTTCTCCCGCTTGACCGACCCTGTCAGCAAAAGAGCGTTGGTTGGCCCTGGTGCGACAAAGAGCAGGAATGCTTCCAGAAAAAATAGAGTGTCCAACTGCCTGGTCCCGTGGAATGCAAACCTGTCAACTGGAAGACTCGGTTTGCGTTGACTCTGTCAAAACACGGGCAGCACGACATCGTCCAGGCTGAGTACTCGAATGACTAGCGTTGGCCGGCCGCATGCTGCAGTCGAGCGATCAGGTCGCCGTTGCGGCAATAGTCTGGCGGGTTATTGGCTTGCTGATGTTCGTCGAGCCAGACCGAGCATTCATCCTGATGTCCGCAGGAACGGCAGCGATCCACTGCCCTGCTGGTGACGGCGGCATGGTCGGCTACGACTTTCAACTGTCTGTCGACGCCGAGCTTCCGCATCATGCGGTCCATCAAGGTGGTTCTGGCATCAACTGAAATCAGGTAATCGAGAAAGGTCATGGTAATCACTCCTGCCTGCTGGCCATCATGGCATGTTGGCGGCAAGCGGCGTTGATCTCGATCAACAGGCGGTATCGTTGCCGATCCCTGAGCCCCAAACAGGGAGCATGGCGCTAAACCTTGGCCACAAGGCGATCGAGAAAGGACCGCTGACCGGCAAGCAACTTCTTGCGGGCCCGGCTCTCTTGTCCGAAGAACCAGCGCTTGGTCGCTTCCGAGGCGCATAGGTAGAGTGCGGTAATCGCGACAAGCGCGACAAGTACGGGCAGAGGCAGTGGCACGAAGCCGAACCAGGCTGCAAACGGCAGATAGGGGATCATGATCGCCATAATCCCGACGGCCAATGTAAGCCAGGCAAGCAACGGGCTTGGACGGCTCGCCCAGAAAGCCCTGTGCGTGCGCACGATGAGCACGATGGCAAGCTCCGTCAGCAACGACTCGACAAACCAGGCGGTCTGGAATGCGGCCTCCGTGGCGTGCGCAAAAAACAGAAGGAAAACGAAGGTCGCGAAGTCGAACAGCGAACTGACCAGGCCAAAGCTGATCATGAACCGCCGCACAAAACGGATATCCCAGTGGCGAGGCCGGCGCAGTTGGTCGGGATCGACGTTGTCGCTTGCAATGGCGAGTGAAGGAACGTCAGAGAGGAAATTGTTGAGCAGGATCTGCTTGGCAAGAAGCGGAAGGAAAGGCAGGAACAGCGAGGCGACAGCCATGCTGATCATGTTGCCGAAATTGGCGCTGGTGGTGATTGAAATGTACTTCATCGTATTCGCGAAGGTCTTGCGGCCATCGTCGACGCCGCGCACCAATACGCCGAGGTCCTGCTTGAGAAGGATGATATCGGCCGCCTCGCGCGCGACATCGACAGCGGTGTCGACCGAGATGCCTATGTCTGCCTCATGAAGGGCAGGCGCATCATTGATGCCGTCGCCAAGGTAACCAACGACATGGCTCCTGCTCCGCAAGGCCTGAACGATGCGCTCCTTCTGGTTGGGGTCGATCTCGACGAAGAGGTCGGTGTGCTGCACGCCCGCGAAGAGCGCGCTCTTCGTCAATTTCGAAAGCTCCTCGCCGGTCATGATCCTGTCGGCGCGCAAGCCGATCGCCTGGGCGAGATGCGCGGCAACGTAACGGTTGTCGCCAGAAATGACCTTTACCGCGATGCCGCGGTGGGCGAGCTCGGCAAGCGTCTCCTTGACGCCCTTCTTTGGAGGGTCGAGGAAAAGCAGGAAGCCAGCGAAGGCGAGATCGATCTCGTCTTTCCTGCTGAACGTTTTCTGGCTCTCGAACTGACGGATTGCCAGGCCCAGAACGCGGTAGCCGTCCGCGCTCCAGCGCCGGAATTTTTCGTCGATTGCCGCACGGTGCGTTTCATCGAGGGGTTCCAGCCCGGTGGCTGCTCGGGCGAAGCTGCAGGTTTCGAGGACATTTTGTACGGCACCTTTGGTAATCAGAAGGTTCTGGGCGTCCTTGGTCCGGACCACAACGGATAGCCGCTTGCGAATGAAATCATAGGGGATTTCGTCGACTTTCGTGAAGGCCGCCAATAATGCGCCTTCGCCCGGCGAGCCGGCGATTGCTTCGTCCAGCGGGTTCTTCAGTCCGGTCTGCAGGGTCGCGTTGAGACGTGCCCAGAGCAGGATATCGGTTGACGGATTGCCGTCGACATCGAGCCATCCATCCAGGTGGATAACGCCTTCCGTCAGCGTCCCCGTCTTGTCGGTGCACAGCAAATCCATGCTGCCCAGATTCTCGATGGCATCGAGACGGCGCACGATGACGCCATTGGCTGCCATCGCGCGAGCCCCTCGAGCCAGCGTCACGCTGATGATGGCCGGGAGAAGTTCGGGCGTAAGACCAACCGCCAGTGCCAGCGAAAACAGCAGCGATTCAATCAGCGGTCGATGCAGCAGCAGATTGGCGAAGAACACCAGGATGACGATTGCCAGCATGATCTCGGTCATCAGATAGCCAAACAGCCTGATACCCCGGGCAAACCCTGTTTCGGGGATTTGTCGCTCCAGGGCGGCGGCGATCGATGCGAATTCAGTGCTGGCGCCGGTCGCTGCCGCAAGCACGGTTGCAGTGCCGCTGCGGACCGACGTGCCCGTGAAAACGGCATTGCTGCGCTGTGCTATGGAGGCCTCGGGCGCCGACCGCCCCGGTGCCTTCACGACGGGAAAGGTTTCGCCGGTCAGTACAGCCTCGCTGACATTGAAATCGCGCGCGTCCAGAATGATACCGTCCGCGGGAATGAGGTTTCCGGCCGAAAGCCGGATCACGTCGCCCGGCACGATATCTTCGGCGGCGACCGAGCACTCGGCGCCATCGCGCAACACAATAGCCTTGCGCGAAATGCGCTGTTTCAGTGCTTCGGTCGCCAGCGACGCACCGTACTCTTGGGTGAAGCTCAGGACGCAGCTTGCCAGCACGATCGCGCCGATGATCGCAGCCTCCTGGCCCTCCCCGACGAAGGCTGATACGCAGGCCGCGAAAATGAGGATCAGGACCAGCGGGCTGCGGAACTGGCGGGCAAACACTGCCAGGGCCGACGCGCCTGACGTCGACGCGGGTGTGTTTCGGCCGAATTTTGCGAGCCTCGATGCCGCTTCGGACGAAGCAAGCCCCGAGACTGAGGTCTCAAGACCTAACAAGAGGTCATTGGTCTCGATCGACCAATAGGCACCGTCCTCTGGCGAGACGGATTGCTGGCCAGCTTCGCCTATCATCAATACGACATGAAGCGGTTGATGCCGCTCTCTTCGATCAGCGTGCGGGTGACGCCGCCGAACGCCCATTCCCGCAAGCGGCTATGGCCATAGGCGCCCGAGACGATGAGATCCGCATGGATCGAGCGTGCGAATGTCAGCAACCGGTCGCCATCAGCCTCACCGGCGATCAGCTCGGTTCGCGCCTTGATGCCATGGTGCTCGAGAAAGACCGCGACATCGGCGAGGCTGTCGCGAATGCTTTCGTCGCGCTCGGTGTCGATCGTGGCAATCACGACTTCGCTGGCTTTGGCCAGGAAAGGCAATGCGTCAGCCATCGCTCGCCGAGCCTCCCTAGTGTCCTTCCACGCTACGAGAACAGTTTTTGCAAGGACGTGCTCGACGTTGGTTGCGGCGACCAGGACCGGACGCCCGGCGCCCAGTGTCAGACTGCCGACATCCACGGCGCGAAACACATTGTCTCCTGCCTGGCCGGTAACGATAAGGTCGGCTGCTCTGGCCGAAACGCTGAGGAACCGGGTCGGGCTGCAAACAGCTTGGCCCCATTCGCTAAAGATCGAAGCAGGAACCAGCCTCTCGAACTCGGCACGCAGTTCGGCAAGCCGCTTTTCGATTTCTGTTCGCTGGATCTGCATGATCTCGCCTTCGTAGACCATGCCTTGGCCGGTCGCGACCAAGGGCGGAACATCGGCTGCCGCCAAGCCGATAAGACAGGCTCCGAACCGTTCCGCGAGTTCGACCCCCACCTTTACAATAGGTGCAGGAGGCGCATCGATGGCGAGGTTGACGATGATTGACTTGTAAGACATTGCGGACGCCTTTCGCTGAACTATGGAATGCGTGATGAATTGCATTCGCCAGCGTCCAATGCCTTGACGCGCGTCAAAGATCGCCAACTGCGCCTGCGCACGAAAACGTCGGCTCGATCCGTTTTGCGTGAGCGGCGAGAAGTGATAATTAGCCCCGGTAGCACCGTCTCGAACTCAGGAACCTCAGGTGATCAAAGACGAAGCGCTCAGTTTGTCGCCCGGCGGGACGACACTCAAATCACTGCTGTCGCGAATGTTCGATCAGGCTCCGGGATTTATAGCGCTCATGCGCGAGCCAGGTCACGTTTTCGAACTGACCAATGCCGCCTACCAGCAATTGATCGGCAACAGGCAAGTGATCGGAAAGTCCGTGCAGGATGCCTTTCCCGAGCTCGAAGGATATGAGTTTTTCGACCATCTGGACCAAGTCTACACGACCGGCGAGCCCTATAGGGGCCACGGGGTGAAGGTTGGCCTTCGCAACACAGCCGACGGCCCGGTCGAAGAGCGCATCCTTGATTTTGTCTATCAGCCGATCAAGGCTGACGATGGCCGTATCACCGCGATCTTCATTGAAGGCACGGATGTCAGCGAACTCTCCTTTGCAAACGCCGCACTTCGGCTGCGCGAGGACCATTTGCGATCCATCCTGGCAACAGTGCCGGACGCAATGGTCGTCATTGACGAACAGGGCCGGATCCAGTCCTTCAGCACCGCTGCCGAAACGCTGTTCGGCTATCAGTCAAGCGACGTCATTGGTCAAAACGTGAGAATGCTGATGCCCTCGCCCTACCGCGACGAGCATGATGCCTATCTGCTTCGCTATCTGACGACGGGAGAGCACCGGATCATCGGACTCGGCCGCACCGTTACCGGCGCGCGCAAGGATGGCACGACATTCCCAATGGAGCTTTCCGTCGGCGAGATGCATCCGGGAACCGGACGTTTCTTTACCGGCTTCTGCCGCGACCTCACCGAACGCCACCGGGCAGAAGCAAGAATCCAGGAGCAGCAGCAGGAACTGCTGCACATGGCGCGGTTTACAGCACTCGGCGAAATGGCTTCGACGCTTGCTCATGAGATCAACCAGCCACTGACGGCGATCACGAACTACCTCAAAGGCAGTCGTCGACTGCTCGAGAAAAGCCAGGACGAGAATGCGCCTATGCTTCGGGATGCTGTCGAAAAGGCAGCTGAGCAGGCATTGCGAGCAGGCGACGTCATCCGTCATCTGAGGGATTTTGTGGCCAGGGGCGAAAGCGAGCGCCAGGTCGAACGACTGCCGGTTCTCATCGAGGAAGCCGCGTCCCTGGCCCTGGTCGGCGCGAGGGAGATAAATCTCCTTGTCAGCTACAAGCTTGACCCTGCCGCCGAACTGGTCTTGACCGATCGCATCCAGATTCAGCAGGTTCTGCTCAACCTGATGCGCAACGCGGTGGAGGCTATGCAGGACGCGACGCGACGCGAATTGAAAGTCACAACCGTTGCCCGGGATGATGGGATGGCCGAGGTAAGCGTAATCGATACAGGTCCGGGTCTCGCGCCGGAGGTCTCGGCCCAGCTCTTCCAGCCGTTCGTAACGACCAAGAAGCAAGGCATGGGTGTTGGCCTTTCCATTTGCCGTACCATCGTTGAATCGCACGGTGGCCATATATGGGCCGAGGTAACGCCGGCCGGCGGAACCGCTTTCCGGTTCACCTTGCGCATCGTAGAGAAGGAAGAGGTCACAAATGGCCGACAGTGATCTGGTGCACGTGGTCGACGACGATGTCGACGTCCGCAAGTCGCTCGGTTTTCTTCTGGCCACAGCGGACTTCGCCGTACGCCTGCACGAATCGGCCACGGCATTTCTTTCGACGGCAAAAGGCAACCTCGAGGGCTGCATTGTCACCGACGTACGCATGCCGGGCATAGACGGTATTGAGTTCCTGCGGCAACTCAGGGCGGGCGGGCATACAATTCCCGTCATTGTCATGACGGGCCATGCCGATGTGGCGCTTGCCGTTCAGGCAATGAAGGAAGGCGCTGCCGATTTCATCGAGAAGCCGTTCGACGACGAAATGCTGATCGAAGCGATTCGCTCCGCGCTGGCCAATCGGAACCAAGCAAACGCGGCGCATCCCCAGTCTGCGGATATCCGCACGCGTCTGTCGGCCTTGTCAGAGCGCGAGCGGCAGGTGCTGGATGGACTTGTTTCGGGTCTGCCTAACAAGACGATCGCCTACGATCTGGGCATCAGCCCGCGCACGGTCGAGATCCATCGCGCCAATGTCATGAGCAAAATGGGCGCAAGCAGCTTGTCACATCTTGTGCGCATGGCGCTGATCGTGGAATCCCGACCCTAGGAAGAGTTTTCAAGAGGGTTTGCGAATTCCGACCTGGGCCCGCTCCAAGTCCCAATCGCGCCAGTGGGTCGGCCGGATGTCGACACGGGCACCGCTGGCAGCATTCTTCCAACCCTCCGTCACCCTTCTGCAGGCAAACACAAGCGCGTGCTCGCCGTCTTCGTCGAAGACGGCGAGTTCGAGATCGCGACCAAACGGAGCGCTTAGGATTGGTTTCCACATCGCATCAAAATCTTCGCAAACGGTGCGTTGCGCATTGATCTGCATCATTTTCTGGAATCGCCGAACAGGCATGCGCGTTGCCGGGCGCCGAGCTGATCTGGCTAATAGCTGCTGCGGCAGACGCCATATCGTCATCGGTGCCAATCACATGCATGGCGCGGGCAGCCCAATTGATTGCCAACGCAGCGCTGATACCTGATCCGGCGCCCATCGCGACGCTGGACGCCGATTGATCGGGATCAAGGACCGTGCTGCGCAAGCGCATATCATCAGACGGTATAGGGAGAATTGGGATGCACTATATCAAGGCCGATGAAGCCCTGTGGGCCTCCAGCATGTTGCCGGAAGGCATCCTGGAGCGCTGGTTCATTACGAGCGGCGACACAATCAAGGCCGGCGAGCGAATAGCCGAAGTTAGCGTTGAAGACGCGCTGCACGAGATTGTAGCGCCGGCAGGTGGCCGCGCGACGATTGTCGCCACCGCGAATACCGTCATCGAACCAGGCTCGATTCTGGCAACGCTGGAGTCTTAGCCCGGTGAGGACGCCTCACCGGGTTGATTGCGCTCATTCCTCCCTTGTAGCCTCAAGGAGAGCATCAGGCTTGGTCGCCAGCTGCGTCCGCAGCTCCGATCACGGTTTCTGCAAGGTGTTGATGTAAGCGATTATTGCATCGATCTGGTCGGGGCTGGCGATCCACTCAGGCATGTCCGGATGGCCCGTCGAAATCCCCTCGGCGAGGGCTTCCTCGAGATCGGTGATCGGATAGCGCTTTGACAAGGTGCGAAACGCCGGGGCGTCGGGATGACTGCTCTTGTCGGTTTTTCCAATGGCGTGGCAGCGGGCGCAATTGACTTCCACCAACGCCTTCCCGTGATCCGTTAGGCTATCGGCACGGGCTGGGTGCACATATCCGAGCAGCATCAGTGCAAGGACGGAAGCCGGCAGACGACGATGCCCACAAAAGCTGTTCATGTCTGACGACCTCTGCATTGCCGATCTACGCGACTGTCTTCGCCGCTGCGTCCTCGATCGCGGTTCTGGCTTCCTCGCGGACCCGTTTGGCCGTTTCCGAAGCAAGCCTGGAGGTCAGTGCGGCGACCTTGCCGGCTTCGCTGACGTATTGCGATGTCGCATTCTGCAGAAAAGCAGAGAAGATGTCGAAAGCGTCATTGAACTCCGGACAGGTGATGAGATCGTCGGCCAGCTTGATGTCCTGTTCGCAACGATGCTTCAGAAATGCCAGCGTTTCGACGTTATAGCGCATCATCGCCTTGAAGGCGTGGACTTGAAGAGACGCGGCAGCAAGGAAGAACGTCTGGCCATTTCCCGCAATCGGCAACAATTGTGTGCCGAATGAGGATGGCTCGGGCTGAGTGTGCATTATCGACTACTCCATCCTGAGGCATGCGAACATAATCTCCACAGCGCAACGTTGACGCCATTCGTCGCCGTGTCCTTGATCAGGATCAACCCTCTGACCTTGCGGACTGTACGAGCGACCCGGCACCAACCGGTCTCGTTGCGGTTTGACCCGCATCAAGGTGCTTGCCTCTATTTGATGGCCAAGTCGCGTCAACCGCAGATGGAATGACGCGATGGCTTTCAAGACGATCATGGTTCAACTGGACGTGGACGCAATCGCAGCGCCACGCATCGCGATGGCGTGGGATCTTGCTCAACGGATCGAGGCCGACCTGATCGGCTTCTGCGCCGCCGAGCCGCATTTTGTCCTCCCAACCAGCACTGATGACCAGGCCGCGACCAAGGCGTTGTGGCGCCAGGTAGAGGAGATAGAAGGTCGCCTCGACTGCCTGAGGGAGGAATTCCTGAGCATCGTCAACGGCAGCAATCGTGCCTCGTGGCGCGGAGAGGTAGGCAATCCCACGCGCCAACTTGCACTCAATGCGCGTGCCGCCGACTTGATCCTCGCTGGCCCGCCGACGGCCGATCTGGTGGTCGACCGTCATCGTGTGCTTGATCCGGCAAGTCTCATCCTTGCGGCGGGCCGTCCGATACTCGTGGCATCGGAACCCCTTGCGCCGATAAGAGCCGAAAGCATCCTGATTGCGTGGAATGACACGCGGGAAGCGCGACGTGCCGTCGTCGACGCTATGCCTTTCCTGATCACCGCCAGGGATGTCGTGATCGCCACCGTGGACAATGGGAATACTGGACCCAGGGAAAATGCAGCGGATGTCGAACTCTTTCTGACGCGCCACGGTGTGAAGGCGCGATCCGAAATCTTGGATGCGTGCCGCTCCGAACCGGCGGAAATCCTCCTCCAGATCGGACAGGATATCGCGGCCGATCTCATCGTTCTCGGTGGCTACGGTCATAGCCGGGTACTGGAGAGGACCTTTGGCGGCGTGACGCGTTCTGTGCTGCGCAGCGGATCATTGCATCGGTTCATATCGAACTGAGGAGGTGACACCTCCAAATCGTGGTTTTGACATAAATCAAGGTCTTCCGCTTCCGCAAACGGTTACGTCTAACCTTGCCAAGTTCGGTGTAGCTGATGCCCGCAGCGCAACCGCGAGCAAATAAGGAAATTCGGACATGAATTACCAGCGGTTCTTCGAGGACGCGATCGACCAGCTCCATGCCGAGCGTCGCTATCGCGTCTTCGCCGACCTCGAGCGCATCGCGGGCAAGTTTCCGCGCGCCATCTGGCGTTCCAACGGCCGCGCCGAGGAAATCACCGTCTGGTGCTCCAACGACTATCTTGGCATGGGCCAGCACGCCGACGTCATCGCCGCGTTCCAGAGCGCGGCCGGCAAGATGGGCTCTGGCGCCGGCGGCACCCGCAACATTTCCGGCACGTCCAACCCGTTGGTCGAACTCGAGCATGAGCTGGCCGACCTGCACGGCAAGGAAGCCGCCCTGGTCTTCACCTCCGGTTTCGTCTCCAACGAAGCCTCGATCTCGACCATCGCACGGCTTTTGCCCAATTGCCTGATCATCTCGGACGAGTTGAACCATGCCTCGATGATCGAAGGCGTGCGGCGCTCGGGCGCCGAGAAGAAGATCTTCCGCCACAATGACGTCGCGCATCTGGAAAGCCTTTTGCAGGCGGCCGGGCGCGAACGCGCCAAGCTGATCGTCTTCGAAAGCGTCTATTCGATGGATGGCGACATCGCACCGATCAAGGAGATCGTCGAGTTGGCCGAGCGCTACAACGCCATGACCTATATCGACGAGGTCCATGCGGTGGGCATGTACGGGCCGCGCGGCGGCGGCATCACCGAGCGCGAGGGCCTCGCCGACCGCATCGACATCATCGAGGGCACGCTGGCCAAGGCGTTCGGCACGCTGGGCGGCTACATCACCGGCACCAGCGCCGTCATCGACGCGGTGCGCTCCTATGCGCCGGGCTTCATCTTCACCACCGCGCTGCCGCCGGCCATCGCCGCCGCGGCCACCACGTCGATCCGTCACCTGAAGCGCTCGCAGGCCGAACGCGACGCCCAGCAGCAGCAGGCGAGCCGAACCAAGCAGATCCTGTCCGCCGCCGGCCTGCCGGTGATGAAATCCTCCACCCATATCGTGCCGGTGCTGGTCGGCGATCCGGAGCTGTGCAAGATGGCCAGCGACCGCCTGCTCGGCGTGCACGGCCTCTATATCCAGCCGATCAACTACCCGACCGTGCCGCGCGGCACCGAGCGGCTGCGCATCACGCCGACGCCCTTCCATTCCGATGCGCTGATCGCCGAACTTCAGGACGCGCTGGTCGAGACCTGGGACGCGCTCGGCATCCCCTACGGTTCGGCGGGACGGCCGGCCGTCGCGAAAAGCGACCGGATCATTCCGCTGCTGGTGCAAAAATCCGGCGGCTGAAACCCGCCGCTTGCGCAAACGGTGTTCGTCCCCTTTGCCAGCTGGTGCGCGGCCCCCTCGAACTGGTCGAGGCGGCTGTAGAAAACAATCGGGGCGATGCACTTTTGAACGATTTGATCCTGCTCAATGCTCAAAGCCTTTCGATGCCTGAGAATGGAGTTCAAATCTTCGAGGAGCATCCGCCATGGGTCATATTTCCCACACGTCCTTTGCTGACTTCACGCACGCTGGCCAGCAGGCGCAACAATGGGTCAAGGAGCTCGCCAAGGACCTCTGCTGGAGCGAACCGAGCGCGTGCCGTCTCCTGAGATCCGTTCTACACACGGTGCGGGATTGGCTTTCGCCAGCAGAAATGGCCGATCTCTCGGCGCAACTGCCTGTTTTGGTCCGCGGCATCTATTTCGAAGGCTGGAACCCCGCGGTGCCTGCGCATGAGCGCACCAAGCGCGACTTTATTATCAGCGTCAGAAACAGTTTCGGCTACGATGAGGAGATCGATTTCGATGTCGCGATCAGTGCCGTTTTCAAGCTTCTCGACCGTCACATTTCGCATGGCGAGATCGTACAGGTCAGAAACTCGATGAAGAAGTCGCTGCGAAAACTGTGGCCGGTGGATTGACCGATGTTCCGCGACCGGGAAGAGGCTGGAGTCAAGCTTGGCCTGGAACTGAGCAGGCTTCAATTGCATCACCCGATCGTACTGGCATTACCGCGCGGCGGCGTGCCCGTCGCAGTGGAAGTGGCCAAAGCCCTCCACGCTCCTCTTGATCTGCTTATCATCCGCAAGGTGGGCGCCCCGGGCAATCCCGAGCTGGCTGTTGCCGCAATCGTCGATGGCGACCCTGGGGAGGTCGTGCTGAACCGTGAGATTGTCGAGACCTATGCACTCGACGAAAGCGAGCTACGTGTCTTGATTGCAAATGAGCGGCCAGAACTCGAACGCCGGCGCGCTGCCTATCGCTGGAAGACCAGACCGATCTCGATTGCGGGAAAGACCGCGATCATCGTCGATGACGGGGCCGCGACCGGTACGACCATGAAAATCGCGATCCGCGCCCTCAAGCGCCGGTCACCGAGGGAAATCGTCGTGGCAATTCCTGTTTCACCGCAAGAGACGGTCGTTGAACTGGAACAGGAAGCGGACCGTGTGGTTTGCCTTAGTCAGCCAGGACAGTTCCGGGCCTTGGGCCACCACTATCTGCGGTTCCCGCGGCTCTCTGACAACGACGTTGTCTTCGCTATGGACGAGGCTGCCCAACTGTACAAAACTGGCCAGCGGCACGTTTCCGGCCTAGCCGTAAAGAACAGGAGATCGCACTAATGCAGATCCGCACGCTTTCGGCTTTGGAATGTACCAAATTGCTGACGGCCAATCGTGTTGGCCATCTGGCATGCGCTAAGGATGGGCAGCCCTATGTCGTGCCCTTCCACTACGCCCATTCGGACGCTCATCTTTACGCGTTTTCCATGCCGGGCAAAAAGATCGAATGGATGCGGTCCAATCCGCTGGTGTCCGTCCAGGTGGACGAACATGGCCAGGGCCGAGGATGGAGAAGTGTCATTGTCGATGGCCGATATGAAGAGCTGCCCGACCGAATCGGCCACAAGCTTCAAAGGGACCATGCCTGGTCGGTGTTGAGCAAGCACACCGACTGGTGGGAGCCCGGCGCACTCAAGCCGGTCACTCCTCCCGCGGCCGACAATGCACCGCATGTTTTCTTCCGGATTCTGATCGAGCAGGTGTCCGGTCGAGAGGCGAGCGAGTAAGTCCGCAACCCTTCGCTACAGGAACGAGAGCGGGCCGGCGCAAACTGCGCCGGCCCGCTCTTCCCTGTGAATTGCTATCGCGCCATGAAGACCGGCAACGATTGACCTTCAAGCATCGACTTGGTGACCCCACCGAAAATCCGTTCGCGCAACCGGGAATGACCGTAGGCGCCCATGACCATCAGCTCAGCCGCAACGTCGCCGGCATGCTGGCGAAGCACATCGGCAACCGAATGGTTCGCGCTCGGCAGCCGGTCGACCGTAACCTTCACGCCATGCCGGGCAAGATAGGCCGCGGCATCTGCACCCGGCTCCTCGCCATGATGGAACTCATCTTCAATGGGATCGACGATGACAAGGCGCACATCTTCGGCGCCCTTCAGCATATCGAGGGACTGGCGGACGGCGCGCGATGACTCAAGGCGGGCGTCCCATGCAACGAGGACGCGTTTCGGCTTCAGCGTCGGCCGCGTGCCCTCGGGAACGAGCAGAATAGGCTTTCCCGACGAGAACAGCGTGCCCTCGATGACTTTATCCTTCAGCGTATGGCTTGCCAGCAAATCTGGCCCGAGAATGGTCAGATCGGCGTAGCGGGCACGCCTTCCGATGACGTCGTCCGCCCACCCCGTGTCGGGATAGTCGTCGCTCAGATCGGCCGATACGGCGCTCTGGGAGAGAAAGCCGGCGACATCCGAAATTCTCTTCTCGAGCCTTTTCAGCTCGGCCTGGCGTTCCTCCAGCCAGGCAGGCGAAACGACAGCGGCATACTCGCCGCCTGAGGGCGGCGCGGCAAGCTCGAGAACGAGCACGGAGAGATGGGCGCCGACCTGTTCGCACAGCGAGGCGGCTAGCTTTAGATCACCTTCACCCTGGTTCGGCCCGGTAACCGTAAGCAATGTCCTGAAAGTCACGGCGACAACTCCTGATTTCGATTGAAGGATCAGTCGTGGTTTCAGTCATTAGCGAGGCTGCCCGATGCGTTCATTGCGCTGAATCAAATACCGTGACCGCGGCGGCATTTGATCCGCATCAACGCACTAGCAAACCAGGGCTGTAGGTTTCAGTCGATCAATCGGGGAAACGCAGATGAAATTCCTGATCGCGGCGATTTTGGGGGGATTGGCCCTCAACGCAGCTGGCGCCCAGGAACTCGGCAACGGCAAGGCGGAATACATGAACTCATGCGCCGTCTGCCATGGCCTTGAAGGCAAGGGGGACGGCCCGTTGGGCGACGAGTTGTTGAAGCGGCCAAGCGACCTGACGCGCCTCTCCAGGCGCAATGGCGGCGAATTCCCTTATTGGCGCGTCTTTGCCGTCATCGGCGGCCGCGGCATGGTGCCGGCGCATGGCAATCGCGACATGCCGGTCTGGGGTCGGCAATTCCTTCCGGGTGACGTGAAGAAATATGGCCCGAATGCCGGGGAAATCGTCACCAGGGAACGGATCCATGATCTGGCCGGTTATGTCGAGACGTTGCAGCAATGAAAACAGAGGGCGCAAACAGTCTCCGCACGACACAGGCATCGATGAGGCCGGACATGGTCGTTGACGAGCAGCAATCCGCTACGGCGTTCCTGCTTGATCCCGCCTCCTATGGCATGGCCGGACAGGTCGAAGCGATCGAGACTCATATCTCGCGAATTTTCTTGATCGATGGACGTGCCTTTAAGATGAAACGGGCGGTCAAGCTGCCCTATGTCGATTTCTCGACGCCAGCACTAAGGCTGGCCGCTTGCGAAAAAGAGGTGGAACTCAACGCCAGGACCGCACCCGGCCTCTATCTGGGCGTGCGGCGCATTACCCGCGAAGTCGACGGCAAACTCGTTTTCGATGGCGCTGGCCAAATGGTCGATGCGGTGATCGAGATGGTCCGGTTTGATCAGTCGAGGCTCCTTGATCGGATGGCGACCGCGGGAGAACTGACGCCAGCGCTGATGACGGCGGTCGCACGCATGATCGTGGGACATCACCGTGCGGCGCCGAAGATCCACAACGGAACCGGCTCATTCAATTTGATGGGCGTGCTCGACATCAACGAGGCCGGCTTTGGCACCAGTCACGTTTTTACAAAACGAGAGATCGAGACGTTTGCCCGGGCTTTCCGCACCGCACTCGCGCGCCATTCCGGATTGCTGGATCGCCGGGAGGCCGCGGGCAAGATCCGCCAGTGTCATGGCGATCTGCACCTGCGCAACATCTGCCTTTTCGATGGCGAGCCTCGCCTCTTCGATTGCATCGAATTCAATGACCAGATCGCCAGCATCGATGTTCTGTACGACCTTGCCTTCTTGCTGATGGACCTTTGGCATCGCCGTTTCCCAGAGCTCGCCAATCTCGTGATGAACCGCTACCTCGACGAGGCCGATGACGAGGATGGCTTTGTCCTGCTGCCTTTCTTCATGGCGGTGCGGGCGGCTGTGCGCGCGCATGTCACCGCCACCCAGGTCGAGGAAGGCAGCGCCGATTCCGGCAAATTGACTGCCGAGGCCCGATCCTATTTCGAACTGGCCCGAACATTTCTGCAGCAAACGCCGCCCAGGCTCGTTGCCATCGGCGGTCTCAGTGGTTCAGGCAAGACGACCATTGCCGAGGCGCTCGCCGCCCATATCGGTGCGCCGCCCGGTGCGCGCATAGTCGAAAGCGACCGCATCCGCAAAGCGATGCACGGCGTGCCCGCCGAGGCCAGGCTGCCGGACAAGGCCTATCGTCCTGATGTGTCCGATCGCGTCTACAACGAAATGGCATGGCGCGCCGGCTTGATTCTCTCCGAGGGTGGCTCGGTTGTAGCTGATGCGGTTTTCGACAGACCGGCCGATCGTGAGCGGATCGAGAAGGCGGCGCGAGACCGGGGTATTCCATTCTTCGGTTTCTGGCTGGAGGCGGATCCACTCGTCCTTTGGCGACGGGTCAGCGAACGCAAGGGCGGTCCCTCGGATGCAACGGTCGATATCCTTTCGCGTCAATTGCAGCGAAAAGCCGGCCAGGCCAGCTGGCGCAGGACCGATTCCGATCGAAAGCCCGTCGACATTGCCGCGGAACTGAGGAGATGTTGGCAGCGCGATGCTTCCGAAACCCTGTGCACGGCCTCCTGACTGTTGCGGATGATTGACCTCAACCGAGTTCGAGCTTGGCCTCGACAAGCCTTGGCTCGTTCGGAAGATGCATCAAGGAGAAGCCGAATTCACGGCACATTGCCAGCATCTTGCTGTTTTCACCGAGCACGATACCTCCGATGCGGCGGATCCCATCGGCCTTTGCATAATCGACGATCTGGCTGAGCAACTCCCAACCTAGGCCATGACCCTGCAAGTCCGTCCGCACCAGCAATGCGTATTCGGCGCTGACGTGGTCGGGATCGCAGGACAACCGGCTGATGCCCGCCAGCGCGCCAGTGCTCTTGTCCAATGCTACGAAAGCCATATTGCGGTCGTAGTCGAGCTGGGTGAGCCGCTTCAACACCTGATCGGAGAAGCTTTTTCGCGGCGAAAGGAAACGCAGGCGCAAATCGTCAGACGAAATTTTGGCCAGGAATTCGGGATAGAGCGCGATGTCGGTCGGCTTGATCGGCCGGACGTGATAATGCGCGCCACCTGCCGACGTTTCCTTCTCCCAACCTGACGGGTAGGGCCGGATGCACAGTGCAGGATTCGGCCCAGGTTCCTCCACCCGCTTCGGTTCGATCTCGATGCGTGCATCGAGCGCGATCACGCCGGCGGTGTCCGCGAGCAACGGATTGATGTCCATTGATACGAGGCACGGAAAGTCGACAACCATCTGCGATAGGCCGTTGAGCGCCGCAACGATCGCCTGCCGATCCGCGGGTTTGCGATCGCGGAATCCGTCGAGCAGCCGACCGATCCGCGTTTGCCCGATCAGGTCACCGGCAAGAACTTCGTCGAGCGGAGGCAACGCGATCGCGGTATCGTCCACCACCTCAACGGCGACGCCACCCGCCCCGAACAGGAGAACCGGACCGAAAATCGAATCATGGCTGACACCAAGGATCAGTTCCTGAGCCTGTTTTCGCACCACCATCGGCTGTACGGCATACCCCTCGATATCGGCCTGAGGATCGTGCTTATGCAACCGGGCCTCGATTGCGCGTGCTGCCTCCTCGGCTGCCGCCGCGGCTGCAATGCCGAGCACCACCCCGCCAATGTCCGACTTGTGCGAGATCGCCTTTGACAGCAGCTTGACGACGACCTGCTCGGATGTCTTGAGAAGCCGGCCGGCCGCCTGCCCTACTTTGGCAGGGGATCTGGCGATGATCGTTTCGGGCACCGGGATGCCGTAGGCGGAAATCGCCGCCTTGGCCTCGGGCTCGGTCAGCATGCGCCGGCCTTCCCTGGCGACCTGCCTGAATAGGGCAAGCACCGCTTCTCGACCGCTCGTGGCGGCCTCGCCGTGGCTCGACGGCGTACGTAGCAGGGCCCGCTGGGCTCGCGACCAGTCGGCGAGGTAGGATACGGCCGTCGCGGCATCGGCGGGTGTCTCGAGGCTGGCAATCCCCGCGTCCTGAAGGATACGTCGCCCTTCGCGCGCCGTGTGTTCGCCAAGCCAGCAGGTCAGGACCGGTTTGCCGCCGATCTTACCGTCCTGCGCGAGCGTTGCCACCGCGCTTGCCGCGCCGAGCGGCGAGCCGAGCCCGGTCGGGCAGTTCATGACCAGGACAACGTCGGTCCCGGCATCGGCCGCGATGGCCCCGACCGCGACCCGGTAGCGCTCAGGCGGAGCGTCGCCGATGATGTCGACCGGATTGGCATGCGACCATGTGGCCGGCAGGACGGCATCCAGGCGGGCAATCGTTCCCGGCGCGAGTTCGGCCAACTCCCCGTTGCAGTCGATAAGTTGGTCGACGGCAAGCACGCCGGCGCCACCGCCATTGGTGACGATGCCGACGCGGGCTCGCTCCAGCGGAGCAAAGCGGGCGGTCGTTTCAACCGCGTCGAACAACTCGGCCAGGCCTTCGACGCGCAGGATGCCCGCGCGCCGCAATGCGGCATCGACGACACGATCCGCGCCCGACAGCGCGCCGGTATGGGTCGCGGCCGCTTTGGCCGCCTGCTCGTGCCGGCCCGACTTGATGACGATCACCGGCTTGAGGCGCGCGGCGGCGCGCGCCGCCGACATGAACTTGCGCGGATTGGGAATGGTTTCGAGATACATCACGATGGCGTGGGTGTGCATGTCGCCCGCCAGCATGTCGAGGCAGTCCCCCACATCGACATCGGCCATGTCGCCAAGGGAGACGATCTGCGAGAAGCCGACATTGTTGTCGGCCGCCCAGTCGATCAGCGATGTGGCAATGGCGCCGGATTGCGACAGCAGTGCGATGTTGCCGGACTTCGCGGCCATATGCGCAAATCCGGCATTTAGCTTCATCGGCGGGATCATCAGCCCGACCGTGTTCGGCCCGATGATGCGGAAGAGCGTGGGCTTGGCAGCGTCCAGCATCGCCTGACGCAGGCCATTCTCGCGCGTAAGCCCGGCAGTGATCACGACCGCCGTCCGCGTGCCCTTTTCAGCAAGGTCGCGCACGATGCCGGGAACTGTCTCAGGCGGTGTAACGATGACACCAAGGTCTGGGACGTCAGGCAAATCCGCCGCTTCAGCATAGCATTGCCGATCGGCGATCTGCGAATATTTCGGGTTGACCGGCCAGATGTCGCCCTCGAAGCCACCGCTGACGATGTTGTCGAAAACGACATGGCCGACGGAGCCTTCGCGCACCGACGCACCGAAGACAGCAACGGACTTCGGGGCGAACGCATGTTCGAGATTTCGGATCGTCACCCCTTGTGTCTCCTGTTAGCGGCGATAATCGCCGGTCGATCTTGCCCGTTCGTTGCGTTGGATCAAAGCGTTCTGTGGTTCTCGCGACTAGCTGTTGCCCGAGTTCGACGCGCTCGTCAGCGCTGACGAAAATTGGCGAGCATCGATCAGATCGGAAGGCATCGCATGAACGAGTCCATCCTGCGACGCGCATTGCTGGTGATTGCCATCCTGGGTCTCGCCGTTGGGATCGGAGCGTGGCGAACCGGGCTCGGGCCCCTTGAGGCCGACACGATCTGGACGGTGGCGACGTTGCCCGTGGTAGCGGCTCTCGCCATCTCCATCCTGCGCGATTTCTGGATCGGCCGCTTCGGTGTCGATGCTATTGCGCTGGTGTTGATGTCCGCCGCGCTGTTTCTTGGCCAACCCTTGGCGGCAGTGGTGGTCGCGATTATGTATGCGGGCGGCACGGTGCTTGAGGATTTCGCTCGCGGCCGCGCGGAACGGAACCTCAAGGCATTGACCGACCGATCGCCGCGTGTCGCCCACCGAACGTCAACGCTGGGGACAGAAACCATCTCCGTCGAGGACGTTGATGTCGGCGACGAGATTCTGGTCCGGGCCGGCGAACTGCTCCCCGTCGATGGCATCCTGCTTGATGCTTCGGCCTCTCTCGACGAGTCCGCAGTGAGCGGAGAACCCCTGCCGGAACGGCGCCGCGCGGGGGATGTGCTGCGCAGCGGCACCGTCAATGCGGGCGAGACCTTCAGCATGCGGGCTTCTGCCCTTGCGGAGCAGAGCACTTATGCCGCGATCGTACGCATGGTCGCTGCAGCGCAGACCGCGAAATCTCCATTCATTCGCATGGCCGACCGGTTTGCCCTGTTCCTTCTGCCAGCCACTCTGCTGGTTTCCGGCGCCGCCTGGTATGTTTCCGGCGACCCAATCAGAGCGCTTGCGGTGCTGGTCGTCGCAACGCCCTGCCCGCTCATCCTTGCTGCCCCCGTTGCATTCATCGGCGGCGTCTCGCGTGCCGCGCGTGCCGGCATCCTTATGAAAGGCAGCACGGCGCTGGAGGCTCTAGCGCAAGTCCGAACCGCGATCTTCGACAAGACGGGGACCTTGACCATCGGTGGCGCCGAGCTCATCGAAATCGAAGCCGCACCCGGCCTTGACGCGAACCATCTGCTGCAGCTGTTGGCATCCCTGGAACAGGCCTCACACCATGTGCTCGCCGACTCGATCATCCGGGAGGCGCGCGGCAGACAGCTGATGCTTTCGCATCCGCGTGATGTCCGCGAGCATCGCGGCGCAGGCCTGAAGGGCCGGGTCGAGAACATTGCGATCGCCTCCGGATCGCGGGCTCTTGTGCTCGCCGACAGTCCCCTGCCCAACTGGGCGAAAGGGGGCGAAGAAAAATACCGGGACGAGGCGGTGCTCAGGGTCTTTGTAGCACTCGGCGGGCAGCTTGCCGGTGTTTTCACGTTCGGCGACGCCCTGCGTGTTGATGCGCATGATGCACTCGGCAAGCTGCGCTCCGCTGGCATTGGTCGCATGATCATGCTCACAGGCGACGACGGCGTGGCGGCCAAGCGCATCTCCGCCCGGCTCGACCTCGACGCCCTGGTCGCCGATGCGACCCCTGCCGAAAAAGTCGCGACGGTCACAGCCGAGAAAGCCTTGGCGCCGACGATGATGGTCGGCGACGGCATCAACGATGCACCCGCCCTTGCCGCCGCGACGGTCGGCGTCGCCATGGGCGCGCGTGGGGCGACGGCCTCTTCCGAGGCGGCGGACGTCATCGTGCTGACCGACAGGCTGCTGCCTGTCGCCGATGCCGTCCGGATTGCACGGCGAACGCGATCGATCGCCTTGCAAAGCATCATTGCCGGACTGGCGCTGTCGGGGCTGGCAATGATCGCAGCGGCCATGGGGCAGATCACGCCGGTTGCCGGAGCGCTACTTCAGGAAGGGATTGACGTGGCGGTTATCCTGAATGCTTTGCGGACCCTTGGTGATGGACATCTGTGGCGCGCATAGTGGTCGAGAACAAGTTCGGTGAATGGCCATGGCACAGCAAAATCTGGTGGTTTGCAGCAAATGCGGCGGAGTCAATCGCCTGCCGCCGTCACGAAATGCCAGTGAGGCAAAATGTGGAAAGTGCCGGACCAGACTGTTTTCAGGTCACCCCCCGGACGTCGACGCCAAGACGTTCGATCACCAGATTACGCGAAGCAGTATTCCCGTTGTCGTCGACATCTGGGCACCTTGGTGCGGCCCCTGCAAGATGATGGCGCCGGCCTATGAAGCGGCGGCAAACGAACTGGAGCCACATGTTCGCCTGATCAAACTCAATTCCGAAAATGAGCAATCTGTCGCGGCAAGGCTCGGCATTCGCGGCATCCCGACCATGATTCTGTTCCATGGCGGACGCGAACTCGCGCGCACATCTGGCGCAATGACGGCAGGCCAGATCGTCAGGTGGGTTCGCGACCGCCTGCCGACGGTGACCGCCTGAAGTCGTCGCGCCAATGGATCCGCTCATCGCCCGGCTTGGACTGGCCCTCGCAATAGGTCTCCTTGTCGGCTTGGAGCGTGGTTGGCAAGAGCGGGATGCGCCCGACCGCAGTCGCACAGCTGGCATCCGGACATTCGGCATATCCGGGCTGCTTGGTGGCGTGCTCGCGGCGCTGGCCAGTGCACTAGGCTCCGTATCGGTGCTCGTCGGAGGCTTCATCGCCTTTGCGGCAATCTTTGCCTGGTACAAGGCGCGTGAGGCTGCCCATGACGAGGATTTCAGCGTCACGAGCGTGATCGCAGGCCTGGGCGTTTTCGCCCTTGGCGCGCTTTCCGTAGCCGGCGATTATCGGGCTGCTGCTGCGGGCGGGGCGGCACTGGCGGCAATCCTGGCCAGCCGAGAAGTCCTGCACGGTCTTTTGAAGCGACTGACCTGGGTCGAACTGCGTTCGGCGCTGATCCTGGCAGTGATGACGGCGATCGTCTTACCCCTGTTGCCAAACCGGACGATGGACCCGTGGGGCGGTTTCAATCCTTGGGAAGTTTGGTTCCTGACGGTGCTGATGGCCTCGATATCGTTCGCCGGCTACGTTGCTGTTCGCATTCTGGGAAATACGCGTGGGCTGCTGGTCAGTTCGCTCGTCGGTGCGATCGTCTCTTCCACAGCGGTGACCTTGGCGCTTGCCCGCAATGCCGCGTCGGGCGGCAATCCACTGCCGCTCGCCGGGGCGGCATCCCTGGCTGCAATGGTTTCGGTGCTCCGCGTCTGCGCCGTGATTCTGATCATAGAGCCAGGCGTGTTCGCTTCGGTCGCTATAGCGGCGATGGCAGCCGCGCTCGCCTTCGCTGTCTGCGGCGCATTGCTGATGACTCGCGACAGCGGGAATGAGGAACGCAGCGCTATTGCGCGCAATCCATTCGAGCTGGGTCCGCTGTTGCTGTTCGCGCTGCTCTTCGCGCTTGTCGCGACCGCAAGCGCTGGATTGGCAGCTCAATTCGGCAGCCGCGGCTTGCTGGTTACCTCAGCGCTGGCAGGCACGTTCGATGTCGACGTCTCGGTGCTCAGTGCCTTGCGGCTGGTCAAGTATTCGGTCCCCGTCGAGACTGTCGGTCAGGCTGTGCTGGCGGCACTGGAGGCAAATGCGATCGGCCGCCTGTCACTGGCGGTATTTGCCGGTCCGATCAGGTTCTGGGTGCCGCTGGCCGGCGCAACCCTGACCGCTGCGACCGCCGGCTATGGCGCCATGTTGTTGCCTGGCCCGGGATAGAAGCGCGGTTCTTGAGCCATCTTTGATGCGGATCAAGGGGCAGGCCCAGCTACGGCTCTATGGAACTCCTTAAAAGGAGTTCGCCATGACCAGTTTGAAGGACCTTACCCCGAAATTCCGCCATGTCCGGCTGCTGCTAGCCCGCGAGAAGGATCACCCGGAAGGAGATCGTGAAGAGGGTTACGACGTGCTGGCTCCGCTGAACGGCGAAGGGCGTATCGATGCCGAAGAATGGAAATCGCACAGGGCCTCATGTCGAGTTCGCCGGTTTCGGACTGGCGAGGAGGATCTGATCGGCCGGCTGAGACGCAAGCCCGGCGGGCAGTGGTATTTCGACTACGCCGAAGGCGACCGCGATGACGAAATCGGCTTTCATCTCGGCGACGAACGGTTCGTGACCGGTGAATATGTGTCGATCGAGCGCAACGGCACCATGCACACCTACCAGGTGGCAAGGGTCGAGCGGCCATGACGCGGCAACGCCTGGCTCCCTGGGAGTAGACCATGTCGCGACGCATCCTGATAGTGGTCGGCCATCCAGACCCGTCCCCGGATCGGCTCTGCCGCGGTCTTGCCGACGCCTATGGCGAGGGCGCGGGAAAGGCAGGGCATGGTGTCCGCCGGGTCGATCTGGGGGCAATCGATTTTCCGATGCTTCGGACGATGCAGGAGTTCGAGCATGGTGCGGTTCCCGATGAGTTGAAAGAAGCAGCCGAGGCGATCGTGTGGGCTGAGCATGTCGTCTTTGTCTTTCCGCTGTGGCTTGGAACCATGCCGGCCATACTCAAGGCATTTCTGGAACAGGTCATGCGGCCGGGAACGGCCTTTGCCTATCCGGACAAGGGCGGCGGCTTCACCAAGACATTGCTTCGTGGCCGCTCGGCGCGCGTCGTGGTGACGATGGGCATGCCTTCCGTCGTGTATCGGCTATGGTTCCTCGGACACGGCATCGCCGGCCTGAAGCGAAGCATTCTGCAATTTGTCGGCATCAGTCCGGTACGCGAGACCTTGTTCGGCATGGTCGCTGGAGCCAGCGATGCGACCCGTGCGAAGTGGATCCGGCATATGCGCGAACTGGGTGGACGGGCCAGATAACGCTCCCACATAACGCTCGTTGAATGCCGATCACGGCACCAGGACGGCGGCGCCGCTCAATCTGCCTTGCCTCACATCGTCCAATGCCTGATTGGCCTGTTCCAGCGGGTAGACCTTGGTGTACGTGTGCACCCGAGCGCGCCTGGCAATGGGAAAGAACTCTTCGGCGTCGCGGCGCGTCAGGTTTGCAACCGACACCAGTTCACGCTCTTCCCAGAGCAACTCGTAGGCCATCGCCGGAATGCCGCTCATGTGGATGCCGCCGCAAACCACCCGGCCGCCCTTGCGCACGGCACCAAGTGCGATCGGCACCAGGTCACCCACAGGAGCGAAGATGATCGCGGCATCGAGCTGCCTGGGTGGAAGCTCCTCCGACCCGCCCGCCCACGTCGCGCCGAGCGAGCGGGCGAATTCCTGTGCTTCACTGTCGCCGGGCCGGGTGAAAGCGAAGATGTCACGACCCTGCCAGATTGCGATCTGCGCAACGATATGTGCAGCGGCACCGAAGCCGTAGATCCCAAGCCGCTTGCCGTCACCGGCCTTCTTCAGGCATCGCCAGCCGATCAGGCCAGCGCAAAGCAACGGCGCCTGCGATACGGGGTCGGCATCCGTGTCCAGATCGAAGGCGAATTGCGCATCGGCAATGACATGGCTGGCGAAGCCGCCATCGCGTGTATAACCCGTGAAATCTGGCTGATCGCAGAGATTTTCATTCTCCGCGACACAGTAGGGACAATGCCCGCAAGTGTGCCCAAGCCAAGGCACGCCAACCCTGCGCCCGATCCTGGAACGCGCCACGCCTTTGCCGACGGAATCGATAGTGCCGACGATTTCGTGACCCGGAATGAGCGGCAGTTTTGGATGACGCAGATCGCCATCAATGACATGCAGATCGGTCCGGCAGACAGCGCATGCCTCGATCCTCAACCTGATCTCACCGGGTCTCGCTATGGGATCAGGCCTGTCGACCAGCTTCAATGGCACGCCGATGTTTTCGAGCACCATCGCTCTCATGACGTGCTCCATGTTGCCCCGGAAAAACAAATGCCGTGACTGCCCAGCCTCCGCCGTGGCGCGGCCAAACCGACAAGGCCGGCGATCCCGGCAGGCTTTCGAAAACTGCGGCAGTCACAGGTTCCGGCCAGGCGGCTGCCTGCTTCATTATCTATGGCTCGACGGTGAATTCGGCCCACATGCCGGCTCCATAGTGACCTGGCACGTTGCAGATAAGCAGGTATTTTCCAGCCTTCAGCTCGACGGTCAACGTGCCTGATTTTCCCGGATCAAGCTCCGAAACTTCGCCCTTGTCGCCAGCCTTGTCTTCGTCGACGCGGTTCTCGGCTTCAAGGTAAGGAAGCGGCTTGCCGGGATCGGCAAGGTGCATCACGATCATTTCGTGGACGGTGTCCTTGGAGTCATTCTTCACATTGAATGTGACCTCTCCGGCCTTTGCCACACTTGGCGAAGCCTTGATGCCCATGGTCGCCTTGGCGAGATCGAGGCCCGGCGCTGCATACGCAAGACCCATCGGCATCTCCGTGCTCGCGCCCTTGTCCCAGAGCGAAACCTGGACGAGCGCGTCAGCCTGGGCGGCGCCGGCGTGGCTAGCCATGAGCATTGCAGCAGCAAGCCCAAATGTTGCTTTCCTCAATACGGTTTTCATGGCGATCCTCTTTCCGGGTGGGCAGCAGAAGTGCTCTACATCCGGCCGTCATCCTGCTCACGACGTCACCCGCCGTCCTTGCGCCAGATCAAATTGATCGGCGCGGCCCCGATCGGTACCGATGATACAATTGTCAGCCAGTTGTCAGCTTGAATTGATTATTTCGCTCCAATGGCGGTGAGAATCGCCGTCTGGACGATCGAAGATTCACCTGCGGGCGCAACATCGGCGCCCAACCTTCCGAATGGAGTCATCATGTATCGCACACTCGTTTTCGCCGCTTTGGCAGGCATGATCGCGGGACCGGCGCTCGCCGCCGGCGGCAGCTGCAGCACCGCCCCAAAATCGCAATTCAAGCCCAAGGCAACACTGGAAGCACAATTGACTGGCGAAGGCCTCACCGTGCGGCAGATCAAGGTCGAGAAGGGCTGCTATGAGGTCTACGCGGTCGACAAGGCGGGCAAAAAGGTCAATCTGGCCTACAATGCCGAGACCCTTGAAAAGCTCGACAATGCCGAAGCCGGCGAAAATTGATCAGAACGTTCCGGCAGCAGCAGGCGCGCACCCATCGCCGCCGATGGTGCGCGTCTGGGATCGGGCCGTGCGGAGTTTCCATTGGGCATTGGTGCTCAGCTTCGTCACGGCCTGGCTCACCTCCCATTCCTCGGAGGGTATCCACCACTGGGCCGGATACGCCGCCGCCGCCCTCATCGGCATAAGGCTTCTGTGGGGTGTTCTTGGTACCCGCTATGCGCGGTTCTCCCAATTCGTGCGTGATCCGGCGACTGTCGCGCGTTATCTCTCGGCAATACTGAGCGGCCGCGAGGCCCGATATATCGGCCACAATCCGGCTGGCGGCGCGATGGTGATCGTCTTGATCGCGGCGATGGCTTCAACCGCTCTTACCGGCTGGCTGATGACGACCGACGCCTATTTCGGTGTGCCCTGGGTCGAAGCCGCACATAGCCTGGCGGCGCACGGCCTGTTGCTCCTCGTCTTGCTTCATATTGGCGGTGTCGCCCTGGCAAGCTTTCGCCACCGCGAAAACCTGGTCCGAGCCATGATCACCGGACGAAAACGCAGCGCCGAACCGGCGGACATCGCTTGACGATCGGCCAATCATCAACCCGGCGCCGTATCGGGCGCAAGCGGTAGCGGTCTCGATCGGGGAAGCAATGAACAGCAACCCGCCGCGCCTTTTGGCGGGCGGGTTGCAGCGTTGGATCACCGTCTACTTGACCAGGATCGTTGCCCACATTCCATTCATGAAATGACCGGGGATATTGCAAAAAACGGCATAGCTGCCCGGCTTGAGGTCCAGGGTCAGCGATCCGGTTTTGCCTGGATCGAGTTCGGAAACCTCGCCGAGATGGCCGGCCGCATCCTCGTTGACGCGATTTTCATTTTTCACATACGGCAATGCGGTCTTTTTCGCATCCGCGGCCGGCACGACGATCATTTCGTGAACCGTGTCCTTGGACGTATTGCTGACTTTGAAGGTAACCTCGCCCGCGGGTACGACGGTCTTGTCCAGCTTGATGGCCATCGTCGCCATGCTCATGTTTGCCGGCATGCCCATCCCCATCTTGGCGTCCGGGTTCACGGCACCGTCCTTGTCCCAAAGCTTTACGTTGACGGTCGTGTTGGCGAAGGCTGGCACCGACGCCGTCAAGAGGACCAAGACCAGTCCGGACTTGAAAAACTGCATGTTAGAATTGCTCCTGATCGCGTGCGGCGACCCCGCAGCCGATGGTTTTGAAGAATCATTTCCGGTCGCAGCGCCGGGCTAGCGCGGCCAAGCTGACAACAGGCTGACAATGGAGACAGGGCCGGAAGAGGCGACACCCTCGCGCCAAGCCGGCGCATCGAATCTGCTCTGGACATGAGCGGGCCGGCGCGTGCCTAGGTAGTTACCCGTAGGGACAAAACCGAATTTCGCGACCCGCGGATTCGCGCGATTGCTGTGTCGCGAAACAACCTGGACAACAGCCATGCACGCTTACACCGCCTCCAGAATTTCATTGCCGTCGCATTCTGCTCAGCCAAGCCTGCCAGTGGCCCTCGACTCGGAAACGCAACAGCCGGTCAGCTTCTTTCCCGCCGGTTCGGAGATTTATGCTCAAGGCGAGAAGGCTGGCGCTTTCTACCAGGTCGAATTCGGCGCCGTACGCATCTATCGCCTGCTCGCGGACGGCCGCCGGCAGATTAGCGCCTTCCACCTCGCCGGAGAGACGTTCGGCTTCGAAGGCGACACGACGCATCATTTCTTCGCCGAAGCGATCAATGCCACCGGGGTACGCGCCTTCCGCTTCAGCGCTGGAGCGGACTTGTCCCATCAGTTGCTTCCCCTGGCACTCAAGGGCCTGACGAGGGCGCAGGAGCACCTCCTTGTCCTCGGTCGTCAGAACGCCATCGAACGTGTCGCCGCCTTCCTGGTCGACATGATGGAGCGGCAAGGTGGATTGCGGCAGGTGGAGCTGCCGATGTCGCGCATGGACATCGGCGACTATCTCGGACTCACTATCGAGACCGTGTCGCGGGTTTTCACCCGGCTGAAGGATAAGGGCGTGATCCGCCTGCTCAACCTGCGCAGCGTCGAAATCCTCAAGCAGGATGTGTTGCAGACCATGGGCGTATGAGCCCTCCCAAGCAGACAGCGTAACGTCAGCCTCAGATCAGGACCCTGTTGTCATGCACCATACACTTACCACCCACACCGGATTTCGCTTCGAAGTGCGCCGCGCGTACCCTGAAGATGAGCCAACGCTGGCCGAGTTCTTCACCCATGTGAGCCCGGACGACCTGCGCTTTCGCTTTCTCGGCGCTGTGAAGGAGGTCTCGCATGAACGGCTGGTCGCGATGACGCGTTCAGACGACGCCCACATCCATAATTTTCTAGCCTTCTCCACCGACGGAATGCTGATCGCGGTTGCAACGCTGGCAAGCGATGCCGCCGATCGAAACGGTGAGGTCGCGATCTGCATTCGTGCGGATCGCAAGCATCTGGGCGTTGGTTGGGAGTTGCTCGCTTATATCGCGAACTATGCCGAAGACCTCGGCCTGGAAGCGATCGAGTCGATCGAGAGCCGCGAGAACCGTGCCGCGATCGAGGTCGAGCGCGACATGGGCTTCACCGTCACGACCGATCCCGACGATGCGACGCTGGTCCTGGTTCGACGGGAGTTGGGGGCGCGATCAGCCGCTTAGCTGCCTTGGCCCCTTCCGGGCCGTTGTGGGCGCGGCAGGTCAAAAGACGAGCATCTCCGCGGCCACAGCGCATTCTTCATCCGCAGGAATGACAAGGACATCGACGCGGGAAGTCGCGTTGCTGGCCAGTTCCTCGCCCTCTCGGTTTCGCTTCTCGTCGAGATCGACTCCAAGCCAGGCAGCGGCACCGCAAATCCTCTCCCGGACCAACGGCGCGTTTTCGCCGATGCCAGCCGTGAACACCAGCGTGTCCAGTCCTCCCATGGCAGCGGCCAGCGATCCAATCTCACGTCCGATCCGATAAACGAAGAGCGCGACAGCCTCGGCGGCGGCGGGATCGTCCGAGGCGATCAACGTCCGCATATCACCCGATATTCCAGACACTCCGAGCAGGCCCGATTGCTCGTAGAGAAGCGTGACCATTTCGTCTCCAGACAGTCGCCGTTCCTGCAGCAAGTGAAGGATAATCCCCGGGTCGAGCGCGCCACAGCGCGTGCTCATCACCAGGCCGTCGAGCGTCGAAAACCCCATCGTCGTGGCGATGCTTCGTCCGGCGGCCATCGCGCACAGGCTGGCGCCACTGCCGAGATGGGCAACGATCGCCCGACCGCCGGCGTGCGCGCCGTATCGGTCACGCAGCTTCGCAGCGATGTGACTGTAGGACAGCCCATGAAAGCCGTAGGAAACGATGCCCGCGTCAGTCATCGCGCACGGCAGCCCGTAGATTTTGGCGAGCTCCGGTCTGGTCGAATGAAACGCCGTGTCAAAGCAACCGACCTGGAGGGCCTGCGGCAAGATTTCAGCGGCCAGCGCGACAATCTCGAGATTGATCCGCTGGTGGATGGGCGCCAGCGGCTCCAGCAGGCGCAGTGCTTTGAGCGTGCGTTCGTCGAGCGGCGTCGCTTCGGTGAAGTCACGCCCACCGTGAACGATCCTGTGTCCTACCCTGTCGATGCGGCGCAGGAGATCGTTTTCGGCGAGCACGAATGCAACCGCCGCGAACGCCTTGCCCATACCGATCGGAGCTTCGCCCAAGCTCTTGTCGATCTTTGACCTGCCGGCCGCAGCCTCGACTCGCAGCCGCGGTTGTTGACCGAGAGAGGAGACATTGCCGCGCAGCAGCAGCGGGAGCTCACCGCGTCGCTCGAAAACGGCGAACTTCAGGCTCGAAGAACCGCCGTTCAGGACAAGGATCGCATCGGTCATGAAGCCATCCTATATGTTGCTGTTTCCTTGCGCTTGCGAACGGGCATCCGCTCAATCTGGACGCCTCGGCCCCGCATCGGCATCCTGTTCCCACTTCCACTCAAGGATTTCCGGCATATCCTGCCCTTGGGCGCGAATATAGGCTCGATGTTCAAGCAGCTTGCTGTCCATCGCCTGCTTAACCCCGACCCGCATGCTCTTCAGTCGTGGAACCCAATCTACGACGCTTTGGACGATATGAAAGCGGTCAAGGCCGTTCAGCACCGTCATGTCGAAGGGCGTCGTGGTCGTGCCCTCCTCATTGTAGCCGCGCACATGGATGTTGTCGTGGTTGGTGCGTCGATAGGTCAGGCGATGGATGGTCCAGGGATAGCCGTGATAGGCGAAGATCACCGGCTTGTCGGCGGTGAACAGCGAATCGAACTCGCGGTCCGACAGGCCGTGCGGATGATATTCCTTAGGCTGAAGGGTCATCAGGTCGACAACATTGACCACTCTGATCCTGAGATCAGGAGCCTGTTGCCTAAGGATCTGCACTGCGGCCAGCGTTTCGAGGGTCGGGACGTCGCCAGCGCAAGCCATCACGACGTCGGGCTCAGCCCCATCGTCCGTTGACGCCCAGTCCCAGACGCCGATCCCCGCCCTGCAGTGAACGATTGCCTTGTCCATCGACAGCCACTGCCAAGATGGCGGCTTGCCGGCGACGATGATGTTGATGCGGTTCCAGGTCTGCAGCACATGGTCGGTCACGCACAGCAAAGTGTTGGCGTCCGGTGGCAGGTAGACTCGCACGATGTCCGCCTTCTTGTTGAGGGCGACGTCGATGAATCCGGGATCCTGATGGCTGAAACCGTTGTGTTCCTGATGCCAGACATGGCTCGACAGCAGATAGTTCAGTGATGCGACCGGCCGCCGCCATGGGATATCGCGGCAGGCATCGAGCCATTTCGCATGCTGGTTGAACATGGAATCGACGATGTGGATAAACGCCTCGTAGCAGGAAAACAGGCCATGGCGCCCGGTAAGCAGGTAGCCTTCCAGCCAACCTTGGCAGGTGTGCTCAGAGAGGATTTCGAGAACCCGGCCATCGCGTCCCAGATGAACGTCTTCGCGCAGGATCTTTTCCATCCAGCCACGTTCGGTCACCTCAAACACGTCCTGAAGGCGGTTCGAGGCAGTCTCGTCAGGGCCGACGATCCGGAAGTTCTTCGAAGCCTCGTTCAACTGCATGACATCTCGCAAGAAACTGCCCATGGCCCGCGTCGACTCGGCCTTGATGGCGCCGGGGCGCTCGAGCGCAATGGCGTGGTCATGCAACCCGGGCAGTTCGAGAGACCTGCGCAGCAGGCCGCCATTGGCGTGCGGGTTTGCACTCATTCGTTTCGTTGCCTGGGGTGCCGTGGCACGGATCGCGGCGACAGGAGCGCCGGCAGCGTCGAACAGCTCCTCGGGCCGGTAGCTTTTCAGCCATTCCTCGAGCAGCTTGAGATGCGCGGGGTTTTCCGCAAGGCCTGACAAGGGAACCTGATGCGAGCGCCAGAAGCCCTCGGTCTTCAGGCCGTCGACCTCTTTCGGGCCGGTCCAGCCCTTGGGGCTGCGCAACACGATCATCGGCCATTTTGGTCGTGACGCGGTCGCCGCAGGTCCGTTGCGTGCGGCATGCTGGATAGCCTGGATCTGATCAAACGCATCGTCGAGAACGCTCGCCATCCGCTCATGCATCAGAGCCGGCTCGTCGCCTTCCACGAACAGCGGCTCATAGCCGTAGCCAGCAAACAGCGCGCGCAATTCGTCTTCGGGAATGCGAGCCAGAATGGTTGGATTGGCGATCTTGTAGCCGTTCAGATGCAGGATCGGCAGCACCGCCCCGTCGCGCGCAGGGTTGAGGAATTTGTTGGAATGCCACGCGGCTGCCAGTGGTCCCGTTTCAGCCTCGCCGTCACCGACGATACAGGCGACTACGAGATCCGGATTGTCAAAGGCGGCGCCATAGGCGTGCGACAGCGAATAGCCCAACTCACCACCCTCATGGATCGAGCCGGGCACATCTGGTGCTGCATGGCTCGGGATACCGCCGGGAAACGAAAACTGCCGGAACAGCTTGCGCATCCCCTGCTCGTCCATCGCGATGTCGGGATTGAGCTCGCTGTAGGTGCCCTCCAGATAGGTATTCGCCACCATTGCCGGGCCGCCATGGCCGGGGCCGCAGACATAGATCACATTCGCGTCCCTGAGCCGGATCGCGCGATTGAGGTGCGCATAGATGAAGCTTAAGCCGGGCGACGTTCCCCAGTGGCCGAGGAGACGCGGCTTGACGTGCTCCAGCCGCAACGGCTCGCGCAGCAGCGGATTGTCGAGCAGGTAGATCTGGCCAATCGTCAGATAGTTGGCAGCACGCCAATAGGCATCGATGTCCTGCAATTCATGCTCGGAAGGCTGGCTCGATTGGGCAAGTAGAGAGGTGTATTGGGTCATGTCTGGCTCCATTGCCTCTTGGTGCATCTCGCCGTACCGCGACATGCGCCTGTGCCATCGATCTGCAGTGAATGGACACAAACGCTTCCCGCGCTGTTTGGTTCACAGTCAACCGGCCACCGGCACCTAAGGACTTGCGATAACTGCTGTTCGTGACATCAGTAGTAGCGCTGGATCGCGCACGCTTTGATCCACCGCAAAAAAGGCGAGAGAGCGGGGTCGGCCGGTTCGACGCAACCCACAGCCAAAATCTGCGCTGTCACGACATCTGCCTAAGATTGTCCAGGTGTCTGTTGGCGGCCCAGGATCGAACGACGTCCAGCCCCGCGGCGCGATGCCGCCATCTTCATTCTGCGGCCTGGATCGGCGGCTCTCGGCCGGGTTATGCCAGAACGATTGATCGCGTCGCCCGCTCGGCTGTGGACGAGAGATGTCGCCCTTCGGCGGCATCAAGGATTCGGGCAATGGCTACTAGGAAGGCGTCATCGAAGCGATGAAGAGCTACACCAATGTGAAGACATTTTCGCTGCCCTGGTCCTGACCGAAATCCCCCAGTGCCGGCGGCGGCCGGTGATGCCCACCGCCTTTTTTGTCAGATATCAGGCGGGCCGCTCGTTTCGGAAAATCGGGGCAGGGGCTCAAAACAGACGATTCTTGAATTCCATCATTGAATTCATTTTGCCAAACCATTGATCCTCAATAGCTCGGATTGATATATCAGATTGGACTCGTTCTTCGCCTCCCGTGCCCGCCACACCGACATCCCGATGGCCACAGCGATCGCAATGAAGCTGCCACTCACCGCGATCAGCCCACCCTCCAGGAAAATCTCTGGTGCATAGGCGTCGTAGAAAAACCACCACCAGAAAAATGCGGGAGGCGGATAGACGGATTGGCCCGCAAGCTCGAACCATGGCGAGCCGAGTTGCGGCTGGAAGCCGAGCCGCCATGCCATCCACTGAGTCGCGCACCAAGTGGAAAAAAGGACGATCAGAAGGACGGTAACGACTTGGCCCCACAATATCCTTGTCGCTGGCACCTCTGTCTCCCTGACTGAGCATTTGGGAGCAGATAGAAAATGTTGAATTTCCGAATATGCAAGACTCGATTGGCAGAACGCAGCGTAGCCGGGAGGTGCAGAGACTTGCCTGGTGCGGTGCAGGGCCTTGATTGGCGATCAATGCGTTCGGCGTATAAGCGCGATGTCAATCTCCTGACCCGAAGCCGATGTTTTTCTTCCCCGAAGCGCATGGCGGCTTCGCGCCTAACATCTGCCATTTGGATCGATGGCACCGTCACCCGAAAGCGAACTTGGTTTGACCGAGGCGCGCCTGCATTCTCGAAACTTGGACCAGCCCCGCGCCAAAATTTATGGCCATTCATAGAGATGAGATTAGCCAGCCGACTTGCCGTTTGTCGTCTCGGGCAGACGATAAGCACCTAGTCGACCAGATGCAGCCTTCCCTAAAAAATTTACTCGTCAAAGGCTGCGAGAAAATCACGCTGCAAGAAAGGCGTAGAGCGCGTTGCGCACCCAGGAAGCAATCCTTTGCCGCAGCGTTACGGTGCCCTCGGGATCACCCGGTAGGCTGACGAAAAGATTTCATCGGTCGGGGGATTGCCGAGCGTCCGCTCCGGGTACTTGGCCATTAGCGTGTTGAACTGGCGCTGCGCGCGCGCGGTCTCGGCGGCGTAATCCATGGTTGGAATCTCGCGGTCACGCATCACCATCCGCCCGTCAATGACCACCGTTCGCGCATCGCGTCCGGAGCCCGAAATCATCAGGGTCTGGATGGGGTCGATCACCTGGCCGAGATCGGGGTTGGAGAGGTCCCATACCACCATGTCGGCGCGGCAGCTGGGTGCAAGCCGGCCGAGATCGGCACGCCCGAGCGCATCCGCGCCACCCAATGTGGCGGCATCGAAATAGTCTTCGGCCCGGCAGGCCTGCGCCTCGCCTTCGACGAAGCGGCAGACCATCAGGCCTGTCTGCATGTTGAGGAGCATGTCCGGTGGGGACGTGTCGGTGCCCAGTCCGATGCGAAGGCCGCGCTTGCGGTATGTCTTGAAGCTTTCAAGACCGTCGCCGAAGCGCGCGGCGACCAGCGGGCAATGCACGATGATCGAACCGTTTTCCGCGATGATGTCGAGATCACGGCCGGGCTCCCGCACAAAGCGCGATGGACTAACGAACGTGCCATGCGGCAGCAGTGTTTTCTCGGTCAGGAAATCGAGGCTTTGCAGCCATTCGACCGAAGTCATGCCGTGCAGGCGGCGCACGGTCTCGCGCTCGAAGCCGCCCTGGCAGCAATGCAGCCGGACAGGCACGTCCAGATCGCGGCCGGCGGCGGCGGTGCGCCGCAGAAGTTCGGCGGTGCAGGTCTCGATGCGGTCGGGCGCCAGCATGGTGCGGACAAGGCCTCCGTTCCGGCCCTCGAGCCGCTCGCAGAACGTGACCGCGTCATCCAGCCCCGCAAGGCCACGCGGCTCGTCGAAGAAAAGCTCGACCTTGCCTTCTTCGACGATGAATGGATTGCCGGTGCGGTAGGCGGGGCCGAGATAGACGCGCAGTCCAAGATCCGCCGCCGCGTCGGCCGCGCCCTCGAACTCCTCCACTGTCTCGCCCCATTGGCGGTAGTAGAGCGAAGCGATCGGCAGGGCGGTCGTGACGCCGTTTCGAATAAGCCGCGCAAAGGCGTGGCGCTTCTGGAACACCAACTCCTCAGGCGAGTACATCTCGTAAGGGCCGGCATCCATGTAGGTTTTCGGCCAGACACGGCCTTTGGCCCAGGCCGGGTGGTTGTCGAATGACAGGATCGTCGTATCGAGATCGGACAGCGCGTCGAGATCGATGAACCCCGGCGCGATCAGCGCCTGCCCGCAGTCCACGCGCTCGTCGACCTCACCCGAAAAATCGTGGCCGACAAACAGGATCGTTGCGCCTTGGTAGACAATTTGCCCGCCGGGCAGCAGAGTGTGCCGGCCGTCTTCATGGCCTACGACCCAGTCGGCGGTCATCAGTATGCGTTTGCTGGGCGAAGTCATGGCAGCGCTCTCCTCATCCATCTCATTCGGCGGCCCCTGGCATGCGTTTACGCTGTTCCCATTGCGCGACGCTCATGGTCGGAAGGTCGAAGGTTTCGCGCGATAGGGAATAGCCATGGCCGCCCATGCGGCCGATGGCGTCGAGACCCATCGGATCGATATGCAGGCGCTGGTTGATGATGTCGGAGCGGATGTGGGCCGCGACGACTTCGCCCAGTATGATCTCGCGCGAATTTCCGAGGCCGAGCGTCATATGGCGCCGGCATTCGAACGCAGCCGGCGATTCGGCGATGCGGGGCGCCGCGATTTTCGTTCCGGCAATGGCCGTCAGTCCTGCCTCGGCGAGTTCGTCGACATTTGGGGCAAACGGCACGGCACAGACGTTCATGGCGTCCAGCATGGCGCTCGATACGATGTTGACAGTGAACACGCCGGTCGCCCTGACGTTCCACGCCGTGTCCTTGAAGGACATGTCGTCGTGGTTCTCGACCCCGAGCGCGAGGATCGCCGGCTCCGCGGAAAGGCAATTGAAGAAACTGACGGGCGCGGCATTGACGCGCCCTTCGGTGTCGACGGTGGTTACCAGTGCGATCGGCCGCGGCACCACGGCACCGATGAGGATCTTGTATTTCTCGCGTTCTGTAAGACGCGTGAAATCGAACGTCGTCTCAGCTGTCATCGCGATTCTCACGGCACGGGAGGGAGGTGGCGGCAAGGGCGAAGCCCGGCCGTCCGGCATGCATGCGCAACATGCTGGCAAGCGCGCCTGGCGCTTTGTCTACTTCGCCGCCGCCCTGTAGTCGGAAAGGAGGTCCTTCAGGTCGCGTTCGCGCACCGGCTTGAGGTCGAGCAGACCGCGGGTCGCGACCGCCATCAGGTGTTCGTCCATGATCCTCACGGCCGTCGCTTCGTCGCCGCGTACCAGTGCGTCGATGATCATCTGGTGTTCGTTGACCGCGCACTCCGAGGAATGCGGCCGGCCATAAAGCGCCAGTATCAGCGAGCAGCGCGAGGCCACTTCCGCCACGTAGCGGATGAGGAGTTCGTTTCCCGTCATCTCCGCCAGCAAGGTGTGGAACTCGCCGGCCAAGCGGATCGATTCCGGCCCGTCGCGACCCTGTGCCCGCTCCTCGGCCGCGACATGGGCACGCAATGTCTCCGTCTGCGCCGATGTCAAGCGACCCGCAAGCGTTTCGATCACCGTCCGCTCCAGGCCGCGCCTTACCTGAAAGACCCCGCGCCCCTCGCTGATGCTTGGCGAGGCCACGGTCGCACGCTTGTTCGGCTGTTGCGAAACAAGGCCTTCGACCGTCAGCCGGCCAAGAACGCTGCGCACCACCGTACGGCTGACCCCGAAACTCTCGCCGACCGAATCCTCGGGGAGCTTCGTTCCAGGCGCCAACGCCTGCTCGATGATCGCGCGCCGCAGCGCCTGATAGACGCCGTCGGCGAGATTGCCGGCACGGCTGGGGCGCTTGGTTGGCAGGGATTTCTGAAGGGTCATGGCGGGCCGATTTATCAACTTGGCATGAGCGGGTGTCAATCATGGTTTTCTCGATGTCTGGACAGAAGCGAACCAAAAATGTTTTCTCTTGCATCATTAAACAGTATACACTATCGTAAATCAAGTGAATACAGATTGCATAATTAATAATCATAAGCTGCCTAAAGCGAGTGCAATCGAGGGAAGCGCCAAGCAGATTGGCATCAATGGAATTCGTGAACCGAAAAAGTTCTGGATCAAATGGAGAGGCTCGCATGAAATCGCTTTTGAGGACTTCGGTCGCCGCAGTGGTGGCACTGACGCTGACGACCTTCTCGGCAGCCGCCGAAAACGTGCTGAAATGGGGTGCGCAGCGCGACGTCGTTTCGCTCGATCCCTATTCGTATGGTGACACCTTCACCATTGCTGTGCTGAACCACGTCTATGAAGGGCTGGTGCGCTACGACGAGAAGCTGCAGATCGCGCCGGCGCTCGCTACGTCATGGGAAGTCGTGTCGCCGACGGTCTGGCGCTTTCACCTGCGCGAGGGGGTGAAATTCCACAACGGCGCGCCGTTCACGGCCGACGACGTGATAGCCTCGCTGACCCGTGTCAGCGATCCGGCGTCACCACTGCGCGGCAACCTGCCTGCCTACAAGGGTGCGACCAAGATCGACGACCATACGGTTGAGATCAACACGACGCCGAACTATCCGCTGCTGCTCAACGATCTCACCAATATCGTCATCTTCGACAAGGAATGGCTGGTCGCCAATCACGCCGAAGCGCCGACGGATGTGGGCAAGGGTGTCGAGGGATATGCGACGTCACATGCAAACGGCACCGGTCCCTTCAAGATCGTGTCGCGCAAGCCAGACGCCGAGACCGTGTTCGAGGTCAACAAGGACTGGTGGGACAAGCCCAAGCACAACATCGACAAGATCATCTTCACCCCGATCGCATCTTCGGCGACACGGGTGGCCGCCCTTCTGTCGGGCGAGATCGACTTCACCAACTCCGCGCCGCTGCAGGACATTCCTCGTCTGCAGGCATCGCCTGACATCAAGGTGCTGGCGAGCAATGAACTGCGGACCGTGTTCTTTCTCTTCAACCGCACCGACAAGACGATCGCCTCGGATGTCACGGACAAGAATCCGATGAACGACATCAAGGTCCGGCAGGCCATGTACCAGTCGATCGACATCGATGCCTTGCAAAAGAAGGTGATGCGCGGACTGTCCCGCAACACCGGTTCGCTTATCGCGCCGGCCATTCCAGGTTATGTCGACGCGCTGGACTCGCGCCTGCCCTACGATCCGGATGCCGCTAAGAAACTGCTTGCGGAAGCCGGGTATCCCAATGGCTTCTCCTTCTCCTTCGTCTGCGAGAATGACGGTTACGTCAACGAGGAGGAAATCTGCCAGGCGGTCTCGTCCATGTGGGCCCGCGTCGGCCTGAAGGCGAATCTCGACGTCGCGCCGACCAGCCTGCAGACGGCAAAATTCGAGAGCGGAAAGTTCGATGTCGGCATTCTCGGCTGGGCCAACGAGCCGATGATCGACAGTTTCTCGATCCTCGTGCAGGTCGTCCACTCCAAAGTCGGCACTTCGGGCGTGTTCAACTGGGGTGGATGGAAGTATCCCGACGTCGATGCGTTGATCGACAGCGCCGGCAAGGAATTGGATCGTGAAAAGCGCCTCGGATTCCAGACGCAGGCACTGACGAAGGTCAAGGACGACATCGCCTTCCTGCCGCTGCACCAGCAGCCAATGGCATGGGCGATGGGTCCGAAGATCGCGAGCGTCGTCCAGCTCACCGACAACAAGCCGCGCTTCTGGCTGACCAAGATGAAGTGACCTGAAGCTTTTCGCCGGGAATCCGGCATGGATCCTGCATAGAAAAACTCCGGGCTCTGCCCGGAGTTGCCCAAACCGCGTCAGGAGACGGCAGTCATGCTCGCCATCATCGTCAAGCGCATCGGCAATGCGGCCTTGGTCATGCTCGTGGTCGCTTTCATCGCCTTCATGATCTTCCAGTTCCTGGGTGACCCGGTGCAGCTCATGCTGAACTCCCAGGCGACCCAAGGCGATCGCGATGCATTGCGTATCCGGCTTGGCCTCGACCACCCGGTCATCATGCAGTTCTTCACCTTTGTCGTTCGCGCGCTGCACGGTGATTTCGGCGTCTCCTTCCGCAATCAGCGAGAGGTGATGTCGCTGATCGCCGAGCGCTTCCCGGCAACTTTTGAGCTTGTCATGGTGTCGACCGTGTTGGCGCTGCTTGTCGGCATTCCGCTTGGTGTGTTTGCCGCGATCAACCCGAAGAACCTGGCGGCCCGCATGGCTCGCATGGTCTCCATGATCGGCATCTCGGTGCCGGCGTTTGTCATCGGCATCGTGCTCATCCTTGTGTTTTCGGTCCAGCTTGGCTGGTTGCCCGCCTTCGGCCGAGGCGAAGTCGTGCAATTCGGCACCTGGTCGACCGGACTGCTGACGCCGTCGGGACGGCTCGCGCTGATCATGCCGAGCATTTCGCTGGCGCTGTTCCAGATCTCCTTCATCATGCGGCTCGTCACCGCCGAAATGCTCGAGGTCCTGCGGACCGATTACATCAAATTCGCCCGGGCACGCGGCCTGCCCGACCGCAGCGTGCATTTCCGTCACGCGTTGAAGAACTGCATGATGCCGGTGGTCACCATGACCGGGATGATGATCGGTGACCTGATCGCCTTCGCGCTGGTGACCGAAACCGTCTTTCAGTGGCCGGGCATGGGCCTGCTGTTCGTGCAGGCCGTCATGTTCATCGATATTCCGGTGATGGCGGCCTATCTGATGATCGTCTCCGTCATCTTCATCACACTGAACACGATTGTCGATTTCGTCTATCTCGCCGTCGATCCGCGCTTGCGGCAGGCGGGAGGCGGAGGGGGTGGCCATGTCCGTTGAAACGCAGACTTCGAAAACGCCCGGCACGCGGCGATTTGCACGCCTGAAGGCCTTTCTCGATGGCGACCTTGCTCATGGCTTCTTCCACACCCCGTCAGCGGTCATCGCGGCGCTGGTGCTTCTTGTCATTGCGCTGACGGCGATAGCCGCACCGCTGTTGTCGCCGCAGAACCCCTATGATTTGACACAGCTCTACCTCGACAAAGCCGAACTGCCGCCGATCTGGTCGGCCGGCGGTGAAGCGCCATACCTGCTCGGCACCGACGTGCAAGGGCGCGACATCTTTTCCGCCATCCTATACGGCTCGCGAATCTCGCTGATGATCGGCTTTGCCAGTGTCATCGTCTCGGTGCTCATCGGCATTACCGTGGGACTCACATCCGGCTATATTGGCGGTCGTATCGACAATTTCCTGATGCGCGTCGGCGATCTGGTCCTGTCGATCCCGACGCTGCTCGTCGCCATACTGGTCAGCGCGATCTTTCGCCAATTGCTGCCCATTTCGCTGCGCGATGCCTTCACGCCGGTCATCCTGACCGCCTCGATAGCCATCACATCCTGGGTGCAATACGCTCGCATCGTGCGCGCCTCGACAATGGTGGAGGCACGCAAGGAATACGTGCTTGCGGCCCGTATCCTCCAGTTGCCTTCCAGCAAGATCATGATCTCTCACATCTTGCCAAACGTGATGACGGCGGTGCTGGTGACGGCGACGCTCAATCTCGGCCTTGCCATCCTCGCCGAGGCGACCCTGTCCTTTCTGGGCGTAGGCATGCCAGTCACGCAGCCTTCCCTCGGCACGCTTATCCGCATCGGCAACCAGTACTTCTTCTCGGGAAGCTGGTGGGTGGTACTTTTCCCGGCGCTGCAGCTCAGCCTGATCATTCTTGCCGTCAACCTGCTTGGCGACTGGCTGCGCGACGCCCTCAATCCGAAACTTCGTTGAAAGGCCCGACCATGATCGAAACCACCATCGTGAAGAATGTGCGGCCCTGGGGTGGCGCGGCAATCGACGTGACGATCGCCGCCGGCCGTATCACGGGGCTCGGACCGGCAACGGTCTGGAACGACGCGAAAGTCATCGACGGCGCTGGCGCAATCCTGCTGCCGGGCTTCGTCGAAGCGCACACCCATCTCGACAAGACGCTCTACGGTATGGCGTGGCACCCGAATAATGTCGGCTCGACCCTGGTCGAGAAGATCACCAACGAGCGCGATTCGAAGAGCCGGCTTGGCCTCGACCCGGCGCGTCAATCGGCAAGGCAGGTTGCGCTGTCGGTCGCGCATGGCACGACCCACATCCGCAGCCATGTCGACATCGACACCGAACATGGTCTGAAGGGCGTGCTCGGCGTCATGGAGACACGCGAAAAATACGCCGATGTCATCGACCTCGAGATCGTCGCCTTCCCACAGTCGGGTATGCTGATCCGGCAGGGCACGAAAGAACTGATGGACGAGGCGCTGGCGCTTGGCGCCGAAGTCGTCGGCGGACTCGACCCCTGTTCGATGGACCTCGACCCGAAAAATCATCTCGACGTGGTTTTCGGTCTTGCGGAAAAGCACGGCAAGCCGATCGACATCCATCTGCACGAGCTTGGCGAACTCGGCGCATTCTCGATGCGGCTTATCATCGACCGGACACGCGCTCATGCGATGAGCGGCAAGGTGACCGTGAGCCACGCCTTCTGCCTTGGCCACAATGATTACCTTGCCGTTGGCCGGTTGCTCGAACAACTGGCCGAAGCCGGCATCGCCATCATGACCACCGGGCCGGCCGGCTATCCATGCCCGCCGCTGATCCGCACGCTCGACGCGGGCATAACGGTCTGTTCCGGCTCCGACGGCATCCGTGACTGCTGGAGCCCCTATGGCAATGCCGACATGCTGGAGCGCGCTATTTTCCTTGGCATGCGCAACGACCTCGACCGCGACGCGGATCTTCGTCGCGCCGTCGAAGTGGTCACGACGGGTGGTGCCACCGTGATGGGGATCGAAGGCTACGGGCTCGGCATCGGAGACGTGGCCGACCTTGTCCTGATCGAAGGCGAGACGCTGGCCGAGGCCGTGGTTTCGCGTCGAAACCGGCCGCTGGTCATGAAGCGCGGCAAAGTTGTTGCCCGCGATGACGCGGCACTTTTCGCGACGGAGTAGAGAGATGCGCGCCGCGCCGCTTCCCAACGACGGGCCGGACACCGGGCCGGTGCTCGACATTCGCGATCTTGTCGTGGAGTTCCCGACGCGCCGTGGCGTGCTGACGGCGATCCGTGGCGTGTCCATCACTGTCGGGCGTGGCGAAATCCTGGGCATCGTCGGCGAATCCGGAGCGGGAAAATCGCTCACCGGTGCTGCCGTCATCGGCCTGCTGGAGCCGCCGGGTCGCATCGCCGGCGGTGAAATCCGCGTCGGCGGCCGCCGCATCGACAATCTGCCGAAACGCGAGATGATGGCGCTGCGCGGCAAGACCATCGGTGCGATCTTCCAGGACCCGCTGACTTCGCTCAACCCGCTCCTTACCGTAGGTGACCAGTTGGTCGAGACGATACGCTGCCACCTGCCGTTGTCGCGGGCCGAGGCCATCAGGCGCGTTATCGATCTGCTGAACGAGGTCGGCATCCCTTCGGCGGAATTGCGGCTCCGGCAATATCCGCACCAGTTTTCAGGTGGGATGCGCCAGCGCGTGGTGATCGCGCTGGCGCTCGCCGGCGAACCGGACCTCGTCGTCGCCGATGAGCCGACCACGGCTCTGGATGTCTCGATCCAGGCACAGATCACCGCGCTGCTGAAACGCATCTGCCGCGACAGGGGAACCGCCGTGATGCTGGTTACCCACGACATGGGCGTGATCGCGGAAGCCGCCGACCGCGTGGCGGTAATGTATGCCGGGCGCATCGTCGAAATCGGGCCGGTCGATGACATCATCCGCCGGCCGCAACATCCCTACACGCGCGGATTGATCGGCTCGATCCCGAGCCTGGTGACGCGTCACGAGCGTCTCGTCCAGATTGACGGCGCGATGCCGCGTCTGAATTCCATGCCGCCCGGCTGTGCTTTCCATCCGCGCTGCGTTCTGGCGGATACGCGCTGCCGCAGCGCTCTGCCGCCCTTGCTGGCGAATGGCCCGGGCATGGCAGCCTGCTGGAACCTTGCCGCCGGCGATGCCGTGGAGGCAGCATGACAAACTTGCTCGCCAAACCGGCGCTGCGCGTCGACGATGTCGCCTGTTTCTTCGACGTTTCGCCGTCGTGGTTCGACCGTACGGTGATGCGCAAACCGCAACGCACGCTCAAGGCGGTCGACGGCCTGAGTTTTGTGATCCCGCGCGGCACCACGTTTTCGATCGTCGGCGAATCCGGCTGTGGGAAATCGACATTGGCGCGCCTGGTGGTCGGACTGTATCAGCCGACGCGCGGCACGCTTTCGTTTGCGAACGGCAGCGGTCGCGATGGTTTGGTGCGCACCCAGATGATCTTCCAGGACCCCTTCGCCAGCCTCAATCCGCGTTGGCGCGTCGGCGCCATCATCGCCGAGCCAATCAAACAAATGGGTTTGCGCCCCTCGGGCGCGGAGACGCAGACACGCGTCAGACAATTGCTGGAGACGGTCGGCCTTTCCGGTCAGGATTCCAACCGCTATCCGCACGAATTCTCCGGTGGCCAGCGCCAGCGCATCTCTATCGCCCGGGCATTGGCTGCCGAACCGGAGTTTCTGGTCTGTGACGAGCCGACCTCGGCTCTCGATGTGTCGGTGCAGGCGCAGATCCTCAATCTGCTCAAAGACCTGCAGCGTGAACTCGGCCTCACCTATTTGTTCATCAGCCACAATCTGGCGGCTGTGAGGCACGTGTCGGACCGTGTCGCCGTCATGTATCTCGGCCGGATCGTGGAGGAAGCCGCAACCGATGAAATCTTCGAACGGCCGCAACATCCCTATACGCGCTTCCTGCTCGATACCGTGCCCAATCTAGATCGCCCAAACCGCGATCGCGTGCCGGCGACAGTCGACCTGCCGAGCCCGATCGATCCGCCGCCTGGCTGCGCCTACAATCCGCGCTGTCCGCTGGCCACCGATACCTGCCGGACTGACGCACCCGAATCCCGCCCTGTCGGCGGCACGTTGGTGCGCTGCCATCATGCGACCCTCTAGCGCGATGCGCGTTGAGCAGGATCAAAGCAGTCGGGATCATCGCCGCATGAAAGTGAGGTAACGCCTTGCGTATTCTCATCGTCAATCCCAACACAACCGCCAGCATGACCGCGACGATCGCCAGGGCTGCATCCGCGGTCGCGGCGAGCTCGACTGAGATACTCGCCGCCACATCCGGCATGGGCCCAGCTTCGATCGAAGGTTATTACGACGAGGCACTGGCGGTACCGGGTCTGCTTGATGAAATCGCATGCGCCGAGCGCAATGGGGCTGACGCTGCGGTGATCGCCTGTTTCGACGATACCGGCCTTGATGCTGCACGAGCACTCGCCACCATTCCCGTTATCGGCATCTGCGAAGCCGCCTTGGTGACCGCAGCTTTCATCGCCCAGCGTTTTACCGTGGTGACAACCATGGATCGCTCCCGGGTACCGCTAGAAGCGCTGGTGCAGCGCTACGGGATGCAAAGCAAGGCGAAGGTGCGCGCGGCCGACATTCCGGTACTGTCGCTTGAGGATCCAGCATCGGACGCAAAATCAAAACTCAGGAGCGAGATCGCCCGCGCACTCTCTGAGGATCGCGCTGAGGCGATCGTACTCGGCTGCGCCGGCATGGCCGACCTTATGGATGAGCTGCGCCGCGAATACGGCGTGCCCGTGATCGACGGCGTGGCGGCTGCGGTGAAACAGGCCGAGGCGCTAGTGGCGCAAGGGTTAAGCACGTCAAAACGGGGGGCATATGCCTATCCCTTGGCGAAACCCTATGCTGGCGCGCTTGCATCCTTTGCTCCGGCAGTTTTGGCACCTGCGAACACTGACCACGTCCTCAACAGTGTGACGGGCTTTTACCCCAAGGGAAACGCTTCCGGTTGATTCAGAATCGGTTTGCCGTCGACCAACCGTGCAACCATTCGGTGGCATAAAGCAGGCGATACATTGCCTCCTCGATACTCTTGACCGGCCCTGGACATATCGTGCGATACGGACTGCCAGCGCTCCCATGTTACCTGGCATCATCCCGTCGAATGCGGCCTCGCCGAGCTCAAGCGGTTCCACGGGTGACGACCCGCTTCGAGAAATAGGTCAAGCCGCGTCGATAGACGCGGGATGCCTGAACGTCCGTTTCTGACATTCCGAGCCTCGAAGCCGCAAGTCTGCAGACGTGAAGAGTTTCGGGCGCCGGCAGGCGTACGAAAGTCCCCGAGGAAGGAACCCGCGGGCCACAAGTCGATGGCTATGGGGATTTCGATCTGCGGCTGATGTCGGCGATGGCGCGACCGCCGCTTGGAAGCGCAGGGGTGGATGCGGACAGGCCGCTTCGTTGCGCCTCCGCGCGGTATTGCCGACCCGAGATGCGGTTGGGTGTGGCCCTGTCGACATCGATAGTCACCATGGGCGCGCGCGGGTCCGTTGCCGGAGGCGAAGCGCCTGCGGCTGAAGGCTCGACCATTCCATGCCGGGTCATGGCGTGCTGCTCCCGCTCGACCGGGAACCGTGTCAATTTTTTGAAGTGTCCGTGATAATTTCCAGCTTGAGATCAAGCAAATGAAGGACGGCTCGCCGTTGCCAGTCTGAATGGTCGTTCTCGCTTGGAAGGACCGCGCTGCATTACAGTCACAGACACGAACCAATGAAGGGCGCACGGCGAACGCCCGCTGACTGAAACCGCCAGAAATACGTCAGTCGAAGTAGCCATCCGCGTGATCATTTGCAAGAAGGACGAGCGTGCGAAATCCGGAGGCGGATCGGGCCACATAATGCTGATGGAACAGGATCATGGCCAAGCGTAGAGGGTGACGATTTTGGTCAGCCTAACCAAGTGCCCAGGGACTAAGCTGCCCTTGAACGACGGTCTCTGAGCGCAAAGGAACCCGCCTATTTGCACGCCGTTGCACGCCGCAACTCCCCGACGCGCCGACTGCACTCACAACCGTTCCCAACTTCGTTCAGATCAATCCTGTGTTTTGCCAGGAGATCGAAAGAGGTCTATCTAAACCAAACAGCGAAAGAGGCGATCGCGCCGGAAATGGTTCGGCAAACCACGCTATTGCCGCCTAACCCCTACTCCCACTCGATTGTTCCCAACCCAGCTAGGTCATTGATCTAGCTGGGTTTTTTCTTACCTGCGGCACCGAAAGCCGACGCACAGTCCGTCAAAAAGTTACGCTCTTGATTTTAAAGGGAAAATCGCGACAAAAAATATTCTGAGGTTTCACCAACTATCGGGAACAATCGCTCGATTTTTGCACACAGAAGCGTCTCGACGTGATGACATTGCCCTGCGAAAAGTACCGTCAGTAGGTCAATCACGCCACACAAACTCGCCCTTTGGCCCGAGATGGAACGGCAGGCAGGTACTTCCATGCCTTCAAAAATCGTCGAGCTGACCGGCTCAGCCTGCTTATGCGCGAGACGCCGAAGCAAATCGTCATCAACATTCCTACTCGAAGGAATAGGTGAACCCTTCCTTGGAGGCGCCGACGGTGACTTTAGTCATCTTTTCGCCCTCGAGCGAGCGGTTCAGCACGCCGCGGCTCAGTTCCGGCAGCAGCGTGTTGGTCAGGATGGCATCGATCATCCTGCCGCCGGATTCAATCTCGGTGCAGCGGGCCTTGATCAGATCCATGACACCGTCGCCGATTACCAGTTCCGCATCATTGGTTGCCCGCAGCCGGCGGGCGATTTTGGCGAACTGGTGACGGGTGATTGCTTCGATCATCGAATCCGAGAGCGGATAATAAGGAATGGTCACCACCCGGCCGAGGAAGGCCGCCGGGAAGACTTTCAGCAATGGGCTGCGCAAGGCGGTGTCCAGATCGTCGAGCCCGGCCCGCAGCGTGCCATTTTTGGTGCGGTCCATGATGACCTCCGAGCCGACATTGGAGGTGAGCAGGATCAGCGTGTTCTTGAAGTCGATCCGGCGGCCCTCGCTGTCGTCCATCATCCCCTTGTCGAAAACCTGGAAGAAGATTTCGTGCACGTCGGGATGCGCCTTCTCCACCTCGTCGAGCAGGATCACCGAATAGGGTTTTCTGCGCACCGCTTCGGTCAGGATGCCGCCCTTGCCGTAGCCGACATAGCCCGGCGGCGCGCCTTTGAGCGTCGAGACGGTGTGCGCCTCCTGGAACTCGGACATGTTGATCGAGATCAGGTTCTGCTCGCCACCATAGAGCGTTTCGGCCAGCGCCAATGCCGTTTCGGTCTTGCCGACGCCCGAAGGGCCGCAGAGCAGGAAGACGCCTACCGGCTTTTCGGGCGCGCCGAGCCCGGCGCGGCTGGTCTGCACCCGCCTGGCGATCATCTCCATGGCGTGATCCTGTCCGACCACGCGTTCGGACAGGCTGCCGGCGAGCCGCAGCGCCTTTTCGGTCTGGCTCGATAGCATCCGCCCAGTCGGGATGCCCGTCCAGTCCTGAACGACCGCCGCCACGGCATTGCGATCGACCGACGGCAGGATCAGCGGTGTCTCGCCTTGCGCCTCGGCCAGTTCGGCCATCAGTTCGCGCAGCCGGCCGAGATCGGCGGCAGGATCAGATGGAGGGGCAGCGGCCGGTCCTTCTACATCAGTCTTGGCTGTTTTGGCTTTCGTCGTTTTAGTCTTGGGCACTTCGGCCTTAGGCGCTTCGGTCTTCGGCGGCTGAGCCTCAACTGTGTCGGAGCCCGCCGTTGCGGTATTGCTTTCCGGCGTCTCCACCGGATCGAGCGGAACACCCTCGCCGCGCAGTCTGGCGCGCAGTTCGAGTATTTCGGCGACGAATGCCTTTTCCCGATCCCAGCGTTGCTGAGCCGCGGCCAACGTGATTTCGGTTTCGGCAAGTCCGGTGTCGACCCGGGCCTGCCGGTCAGTCACCTCGATGCCTATCGCAGCCTCGCGACCGATGATGCCGCTTTCGACCTCCAGCGCTTGGCGACGGCGCATGATGTCCTCGACCTCGGCGGGCGTGGCGTGCTGCGATATGGCGACGCGGGCGCAGGCGGTGTCGAGAAGGCTCACTGCCTTGTCCGGCAATTGTCGCGCCGGGATATAGCGATGTGAAAGGCCGACCGCGGCCTCGATCGCCTCGTCCAGTATCTGCACCTTGTGGTGCTGCTCCAGGACACCGGCCACACCGCGCAACATGAGGACGGCCACCGCCTCCGACGGCTCGTCGATTTTGACCACCTGGAAACGGCGGGTCAGCGCCGGGTCCTTCTCGATGTACTGCTTGTATTCGGCCCAGGTCGTCGCGGCGATGGTGCGAAGTTCGCCCCGCGCCAGCGCCGGTTTCAAGAGATTGGCCGCGTCACCGGTTCCGGCCGCGCCACCGGCGCCGATCAAGGTGTGGGCTTCATCGATGAACAGGATGACCGGCGTTTCGGATGATTGAACCTCATCGATAATGGCCTTCAGCCGTTTTTCGAATTCGCCCTTCACGCTGGCGCCCGCCTGCATCAATCCGACGTCGAGCATGCGCACGCTGACATTCTGCAAGGAGGGCGGCACGTCGCCCTCGGCGATACGCAAGGCAAAGCCTTCGACGACCGCCGTCTTGCCGACCCCGGCCTCGCCGGTCAGGATCGGGTTGTTTTGCCGGCGCCGCATCAGGATATCGACGATCTGCCGGATTTCTGGTTCGCGGCCGACGACCGGATCGATCTTGCCGTCGCGGGCGCGCTGGGTCAGGTCGGTGGCATAATTCGCCAGCGCCGAATCCCCGCCCGGAGCCCGCTTCGGCGCCTCCGCGACGGAGAGCGTGGTCGAGGTGCCGGCTTCGAGTGAACCCTCCACGACATCGGCGAACCGCGCGATGACCGCGTCGGCATCGATCTTGTTAAACTCGCCGCTGATCTTCGACAGCAGGCCTTCCAGCACCGGCGTCTTCAGGCAGGCAAGCAGAATATGGGCGCTGCGGACTTCCTCCACGCCGAACTCAAGCGTAGCCAGGTTCCAGGCTTCCTGAATGGCATGAAAGATATGGTCGGAGAACTCCTCGATCGATGTGGCGCCATAGGGGAGCTTGTCGACGGCGCGGGTCATATCGGCGGTGATCCGGCTCGCATCCACGCCCGCATCGGCGATGATCATCTGCACGTCCGAGCGGTCGGAAAGCACCAGCTGCTCGACGAAATGGACGAGTTCGACGTATGGGTTGCCGCGCAGTTTGGCGGTGTCCGCAGCCGCCTTGAAGGCGCGGACACCGACAGGATTGAGCTTGCCGACCAGTTCCTTGCGCTTGAAAGTCTGCGATGACCGGCGCTGTTCCATCGAACGTGCTCCTGCAGTCTGCCAGCCGATAAATTGCCACATAAGCCATCACTTGACAAAGCGCCTGATGTACCGCTGTCGCAATGCCCGGTTTAGCCGGCTCGTTTCCATTTGTGGAAAGTCCCGCACCACTGACTGTAAACGGCCTCCGCGATGCGGTTCGCCTGCAGCTTCGGCCACCACACCAAGGATTCCGGCACTCTGGAGGCGGTGGCGTTTAGCTTCTGTTAATTTTTGAGCCGTCGTTTAATTGTGGTAAAGTGCAACCCTGTGATAACGTTGCGTCACTTACGGTATGAGGTCGGTCGCTGGGGGTTTGAGTGATTGATGCCGCGCTCTGGCTTAGTCCGCTCGACGGTGGAAACCCGTCAGGTGAGGATTTGCGCAACGACCCGGCTTTTCATGAGCTGGAGCGCCTGACGGAGCCCGAGGTCAAGGTCGTCCACGACGGCAACAACAAGCCCACGTCGCAAAGCACCATTCCGGTCGACTGGTCCGCAGTGCTGGCAAAGGCGGTGGACTTGCGCGCGCATGGCCGCGACCTGCGCCTGCTGGTCATCGTCACGCGTGCGCTGGCCAATGAAGACGGACTGGCCGGGCTCGCGCAGGGTCTGACCCTCATCGCGCAGACCTTCGATCAGCATTGGGAAACCATGCATCCGGCCCTGCGGCCCAACGCTACGCCTCGCGATGCTGCCTTGCGCCGTATCAACGCACTGCTCGACCTCCAGAATGGTCAGGACGGGTTGCTGGCGAACCTGCGGCAAATGATTTTCTTTACGCCACGCGCGATCGGACCGATCAGCGGACGCGACCTGGAACAAAGCGCGCTCGACGACCGTATCATGCTCCAGGAAGCCGCCTCGGGATTGAACACGGCGGAAAAGGCCGCACTGGTCAGCGCCCACGGACAATTGTTGAACCGGGTGCGTGCCGGATGTGCGGCACAGATCGATCAGGCCGGCGCAGAGATGGTCGCGCTCGTCGCCGACACCAGGGCAGCGATCGCAGCTCTTGACGCGGTCGAAACCGCCCTAAACGCCCGCCTCGAAGGCGGCGGCGCTCCCGTTCCGGAATTAAAGCGGTTTCTCCAGCGTTTGCTGACGACCCTCGAACGGAACTCGGCAGCCGGCGCCGTGGCGAATGGCTCGGCCAAGACGCCCAACCCGGGAGAACTGGCAACGCCTGCTCGAAACGGTCGTGGAGCCGATACTATGACAAGTGCGGCAAGCTACTCGGACTCGAGCACGGGGCTTCCCGACCGGATCTCCTCGCGCGACGACGTGGTGAAGTGCCTCGACCTGGTCGTCGCCTTCTACGACCGCACCGAACCGTCGAGCCCTATACCGCACCTGGCACGGCGCGTGCGCCGCATGGTGCACATGGATTTCGTTGAACTGATGGAAGATCTCGCCCCGTCTGGGCTGAAGGAATTCCGGCTCCTTGCCGGCGTTCCCGATGTCAAGAAGACGGCCCAGAAGGATGAAAGGTAACAGCACATGCCAGCCGAAAGCAAAGCGAAGGTCATCGAACGAAATCGCGCGCCGCGGGTGCAGATCGCCTACGACGTGGAAACCTACGGTAGCCCGACCACGATCGAATTGCCGTTTGTGATGGCGGTGATGGCCGACCTTTCCGGCGCTTCGCAGACCAAGGAAGCGTCAAAATCGGTGCTGGACCGATCCTTCGTCGAGACCGACGCCAACCGCTTCCCCAAATTCATGGAGGCGCTCGGGCCGCGCGTCAAAGCCCGAGTGAAGAACACGCTGCCACAGGCCGAAGGCCAGGAGCGCGACGAGGAACTGGCGCTCGATCTCACCTTCACCAAGATGGGTGATTTCGCTCCCGACAAAATTGCCGCGCAGGTGCCGCAATTGGCCGAGATCCTCAAGATGCGCCGCCAGCTCGAGGAACTGCTCGGCTTCATGGACGGCCGTGTCGACGCCGAAAAACGCATCGCGCAGTTGCTGAACAACGAGCCGCTGCTTGGCAAGATCGCCGGCCAGGCGCTCGCCGACGACGACAAGGCAGGGGAGTAAACCATGGCCGAACAGCAAAAGACCGCCGCCGTCGCCGCCGAGGCCGAAGCCATAAACCTCGACGAATTCAGCGGCCTCCTCGAGAAGGACTTCAAGGTCAAGAAGGACGACAGCGAGAAGCTGCAGCAACTCGTGCGCAATCTGGCACTCGCGGCGCAGTCGCGTTCCGACACCACGACCATTTCGTCCAATGCGATCAAGTCGATCAAGTCGCTGATCGCGGGCATCGACAAGATGCTGACGGCACAGGTCAACGAGATCCTGCACGCACCGGAAGTGCGCGAGATGGAAGGCACTTGGCGCGGCCTCTGGTATCTCGTCAACAACACCGAGACGGACCAGAAGCTGAAGATCCGGGTGATGAACATCTCCAAGGAACAGCTGGGCGACACGCTCGAAGACTATGAAGGCCAGATGTGGGACCAGAGCCCGATCTTCAAGAAGGTCTATACGGACGAGTATTCGATGCTGGGTGGCGAGCCGATCGGCTGTGTGATCGGTGCCTACGAATTCTCCAACCACCCGCGCGACGTCGGCCTGCTGCGCAATATCTCCGGCATCTGCGCCTCGGCGCACACGCCGTTTATCGCAGCCGCCTCGCCGCGCCTGTTCCGCATGGACAGCTGGCAGGAACTGCCGAACCCGCAAGACCTGCAGCAGATCGTCTCCAACCCGGCCTATGCCTCTTGGCAGTCGCTGCGCGAGAGCGAGGACGCCCGCTACATCGGCCTGACCATGCCCCGCGTTCTGGCCAGGCTGCCCTATGGCACCGATACCGTTCCGGTGAAGGGCTTCACCTTCGAGGAGGAGGTGCAGGGCGACCACAACAAATACGTCTGGATGAACGCCGCCTTCCCGATGGGCGTCAACATCAACCGCAGCCACAAGCTTTTCGGCTGGGGCACGCAAATCCGCGGCGTCGAGAATGGCGGCACCGTGCTCAATCTGCCGGTGCACAGCTTCCCGACCGATGATGGCTCGATCGCGATGAAATGCCCGACCGAAGTCGCCATCGACGACCGGCGCGAGGCCGAGCTGGCCAAGCTCGGCCTGATGCCGATCCTGCACCGTAAGAACACGGATCTGGCGGCCTTCATCGGCGCCCATTCGCTGCAGGACGACGAAACGCGTGCCGGCCGGCTGGTCGATCCCGATGCACAGTCGAACGAGCGGCTGAGCGCCAACCTGCCCTATCTTTTCCCCGTCTCGCGCTTCGCGCACTACCTCAAGGCCATTGCGCGCGACAAGGTCGGCTCGTTCAAGGAGCGCTCCGACATGCAGATCTGGTTGACCGAGTGGATCAACCGCTACGTGCTGGCCAACCCGGCCTTTGCCGACGACAAGGCGCGCGCCAAGCGTCCGCTTGCCGCTGCCGAGGTCCAGGTGGACAGCGTGGAGGGGCGGCCAGGCTACTACAATGCCCGCTTCTATCTGCGCCCGCACTACCAGCTGGAGGGCATCAATGCCTCGCTCCGACTGGTGTCGGAACTGCCGTCCGTGAAGACTTGATTTGCAGCAACAACATCTTGGTTTTTAAAAGCGGTGGAGAGAGAAAATGCCCACGACCATGAAGATTGATGGCTTTCTGAAGGTCCCCGATATCAAGGGCCCCAGCACCCGCGACGGCCACTCGGACGAGATCGAAGTCCATGGCGTCGACTACAAGATGGTCGCACCCTATGATCCGAATTCGCTCTCACGCCGTGGCCGCGTGTCCATGGGCATGATCAAGTTCACCAAACACTATGACAAATCCTCGCCCTACCTGGCAAAGGCGTTGTTCGAGAACAAGGCCCTCAATGAGGTGGTGTTTTCGGCACGTCGGACCATCGATGGCGAAAGCAAGGATTACCTGGTCGTTACGCTGACCGACGCCTCGATCATGGAATACGACATGTCGCAAGCTGACGATGAGGCAGACCTGATCGAGGAAGCGGTCAGCTTCGCCTACAAGAAGATCAAGTTCGTCTATGACGGCAATGATGAAGCCGAAATGGATGTCTATGTCGGCAAGTGAGGTTCGGCGGCCCGGCGCGGGCAAGCAGCAGATCGCGGGCAGCCTGCGGGCGAAAAGCGAGGCCGTCCAGCCGTCGCTGTGGGATCGCCTCGTCAACGACCTGCCGGGCCTGACCTCGGAGATAGACGGGCTGCGCCATGTCCTACTGAACGAGCTTGGCGCGGACCGTCTCGACACCCTGGTTGCCGGCAGTGCGCGGAGCATCGACGCGGATGCGGAGTTGACGCCCGATCAGAAACGGCGTCTGCATCGCCTGGCCTTTCAGACCCAGCACCGCGTCGAGATCGAGAGCCGTGGTGTGGTGGTATCGGCCCGCGTGCTCAGGGAAGCGGTGCGGCGCGACATCGAGGCTCTGTTCAACACCGAGCGCTTCGAGGCCACACCGCTGCTTTCCGACCTGGAGAACGAGCAGATGGCGGACAACCCACCGTCGCTCGCCGATTTTCCGGAGGTCCGCCGAAGCGTGGTCAATTACGGCGTGCCTTCCTTCTCGGGACGTTCGTCCCGCGACTTTGACCGCGACGTGCTGGCGCGCGAAATCCGCTCGGTGCTCGCCACCTTCGAGCCCCGCCTCAAGGAAAGTGCGACGAAGGTTACCGTCACCCTTGGTGATAAGACCGTAGGGCTAAAGATCGAGATCGATGCCGTGCTGATCATGACGCCGACACCGGAACGCATGCGCCTGCGCACCACGATCAATCTCGACAACGGCTTGGCGCGGACCGAAATTAGGGACGCCTGAGATGGATCGGGTTTTCGTCGAATATTACGAGGAGGAACTGACCCATATCCGCGGCCTTGCGGCGGAATTTGCCGACATGCATCCGGCAGTGGCGCGCAACCTGTCCCTCGATACTGTGCCCTGCCCGGATCCCTATGTCGAACGGCTGCTGGACGGCGTCGCCTTCCTCGCCGCACGCACCCGGCTGAAAGTCGACGCCGAGCGCTCGCGATTTTCGCGCAGCGTGCTCGATGTTCTCTATCCCGATCTGGTCACGCCGGCGCCGGCGACAGCGATGGCCGTGCTGAAACCCGGCCAGCAGGTGCAGACCATGCCCGCCGGCCACGTCGTCAAGCGCAACACGCGGCTGGTCTCCAGCCTGCAGCCCGGCCTGTCGACGCGCTGCACCTTCTCCACAGCGCAAGACATGACGCTGTGGCCGATAGCAATCACTTCGGTCAGCTATTTTCAGGATCGCAGTGCGCTGGCGGCGGCCGGCATAGGGCCGATCGGCGACACCGGCGGCGAGGCGGCGCTGCGTCTGGCTCTGACGCGGACCGGAAAAGGCAAACTCGACGAATTGGCGCTCGACCAGCTTGACCTCTACTTTGCCGGACGCACCAAGGCGCCGCTTTTGTTCGATGCGATCTTCGGCGCCTGCGTGGCCATAGGCGCAAGGCCGGAAGGCAAGACCAACCGGCTGTCGCCCTTGCCGGCACCCGAAATGGTCGGCATCAGCGACGACGAGGCCCTGATGCCGCGCACCCGCCCGACATTCGAAGGGTACCGCCTGCTGCGCGAATACTTTGTCATGCCGGAACGCTTTCACTATGTGAGGGTCTCGGCGCTGCAGCCGGTGGTGCGCAAATGCGAGGGCGGACTCGAGATCATCTTCCTGTTCCGCCGCCCGGCGCCCGAACTCGCCGATCTGACGCCGGCGGATTTCGAACTTTTTGCGACGCCGATCATCAATCTGTTCGAGCGCGAGTGCAACGTCGTCGAACTCGACGCGCGCAAGACGCGGCAGGTGCTGCACGCCGACCGCACGCGGGCGCGCGACTTTGAGATCTATCGTGTCCTCCGCGTCGAAGATGCCGACAGTGAAGGCAGCGACGCCGAGATACCTGAGTTGTTCAGCCTCGGGCAGAACCGCGGCAGTGGCTGGGTCTATTCCACGGAACGGCGCCCACGCCGGGCGACTGAGGATGAACGGCGCGATGGGCTGACCCGCACGTCATACACCGGGGACGATGTCTTCCTGGCCGTATCCCGGCCACTTGGAACCGCCGCGAACCGGCCGTTGAAGCGTCTCGACATCATGGCGCTTTGCACCAACCGTGACCTGCCGATCCTCGACGACAATCCGACCTTGACGCTGGAGGCCGGTGATCCGGTCGAATCTGTTCGCCTGCTCGGTGCGTTGCGTCCGCCGCAGCCGGCCATCCCCGCGGCACTGCCCACCGGGGCCGAAGGCGATTCCCGGGCCGACGATCTCGCCTGGCGACTGGTGGCGCAGCTGGCGCTCAACTTTCTCAGCCTCGCCAAGGAAGGCCGCGGCGTCGACCCGCTGCATGCGCTGCTTGATCTTTATGCCGACCGGGGCGATCCGAGCCTTGCCCGCAACGTCCACTCGATCGTGCGCATCGACTCGCGGTCGGTGATCGAACGGCTGCAGATCGACGGGCCGATGTGCTTCGGGCGTGGCACTGAAGTGACGCTGCATGTCGATCAGTCGGTGCTGGCCGGGCAAAGCACCTTGCTGCTTTCGGCCTTGCTGGCGCGGCTGTTTGCCCGTCATGCCGGAATAAACGGCTTCGTGCGAACCCGCACGCGGCTGCTGCAGAAGCAGGAGGATGTGCCATGGCCGATGACGCCCGGCAATCGCTACCTGATCTAGACAGTAGCGGCCCGGACCGGGCCGAAGGTCTGTCTGAGGCGTTCGACTTTTTCGAACTGTTGCGCCGTCTCGAACAGCGGAGCGGTCTGTTCGGCCATTCAGGGCGCCCCGACCGCGAGCCGGCAAGGCTCGGCCAGCATGTGCGCCTCGCCTTTTCCGCGCGGGACCTGGCGCAATTCCGCGAGGCCACCGACAAGGCACCGGCCCGAGTCACCGTTTCAAATCTCGGTCTGTTGGGGCCCGAAGGGCCGATGCCGCTGCATCTGACGCGTTGGGTGCTTGACCGCCTGTCGCAGCGCTGGTTCGCCGGTGCCGACGCACAGCAGACCAGCGACACGACCTTCGTAGACTTCGTCAACATCCTCCAGCACCGTATGATTGCCCTTTATTACCGGGCCTGGGCGGATGCGCATCCGGCGGTCCAGGTCGAGCGCGCGGTCGGCGGCCGCGTTCGCGCCATGCTTGAAGCGATGGCGGGGATCGGACTTCCCGGCGCCAAAAATCCTGATCTCGACATTGTTAAGCTTCGTCAAGCCGCAGCGCTCGCCAGCCAGGTCGACGGTCCGGAACGGCTGACGTTGTTTCTGGCGGAAGCGTTCAGGGTGCCGGTTCAGATCAAGGAGTTCATCGCCGCCTGGATAACCATACCAACCGGGCTGCAGACCCGCCTCGCAAAAGCCTATGCGGGGCTCGGCCGGGGGGCGACGATCGGCCCGCGCGTTTTCAACCGCCAAAGCAGGATCGAGCTGCGCGTCGGCCCTCTCTCCTTTGAGGAGTTCAAGGCCTTCCTACCGGGAGGCGCGCGTCTCAAACTGTTCAAGCACGCCGTTCGCGACATGGTCGGGGAATCACTCGACGTCGACCTGCGCATCGTGCTGGCGCTTGAAGCGGTGCCTCCACCCCGTCTCGGAGCGGTCCAGCTTGGCCGGACCGCCTGGCTTGCGCGGCCCGCCGAAAGGGGCGATGCTGACGATCTGCGGCTGCGGACAATTGTCGGATGGCGGCCGGAAATGGCGGGGGTCGCGGCATGAGCTTGCTGCTGACGCTGGAGCAAGGGCCACGCACCCAGGCGGTACGGCAGACCCGGCTTGACGAAGGTGAGCTGGTGATCGGCCGCAGTGCGGACGCGGGCTGGCAGATCAACGATCCCGACATGTTCGTTTCCCGCGCCCATTGCAAGATCACTGGCGGGCGAGACGGCTATTTCGTCACAGACATGTCGAGCAGTGGACTTTTCATAAACGACTCCGACAGCCCGCTTGGTGCCGGCCAGTCGACGCGCCTTCAAAGCGGCATGCGGCTGAGACTTGGCGACTACGTCGTCCATGTCGACCTACAGACGCCAACTGCCCAGGCACCTGCCGCCAGCCAGCCGGTTGCGGAACGCTTGCCGCCGGCATCGCGGGCGCCGGTGAGCATCGGCCGTGACGACTTCTTTTCCGCCAAGGTCGAGGAGGAGCCGCGACGGCCACGTCCGGCTGATCTGCCGAATCCGTTCGAGCAGCCGGTTGCGGGCGCGTTCGAGCGTGCCGCCTCCAGCCGGCGCAGTTCGCCTGCTTTCGATGACCCGTTCAGCCTCGATCCGGTTTCGACGCCTGTGGCGAAAGACGCCACCCCTTACCTCGAACCGGGCGGCGCGGCGAGCCAAACGGATCCATTCAGCCTCGACCCCGTGCCGTCCCTCGGACGTGAAGCCCAACTCGCTCATGGAAAACCGTCCGATTTCAGCGATGATTTTGGTTTCGGACCCGCCGCCGCGACCGGTTCGGCAAACGGCGTCGGTTCGACTGGCCAGCGCGAGCGCGTCGCCCAGCGACCCGCCAATCCCTGGGATTTTCCCGGGCAGGCGGCTGATAGCCCCGTCCCGGCGCGGACAGGTGCTGCTGCTACGCCCGCCCGCCAGCCGGCAGTGGCCCGGCCGGGCGACAAGGCGCTTCGCTCCGCATTCCTGCACGGCATGGGCGTCGAGGAAGCCGATTTCCCTGGCCGCGACAGCATCGCGGAAATGGAGAAGTTCGGCCGCGAATACCGGCTGATGATGGAAGGCCTGATGCAGCTTCTGCGCAAGCGGGCCGAGGAAAAGGGCAATGCCCGTGTCGCCCAGACCATGGTAGGGGCTTCCGAAGTCAATCCACTGAAGTTCCTGCCGACGGTCGACGACGCCATCGTCACTCTTATTGCCGAACGCAGCCCCGGCTTTCTCGCCGGCGAAGCGGCAATCGCCGACGCGGTTCGCGATCTCGCGCAACATCACGTGCGCGCCTGGCGCGGCGTGCAGGCCGCCTTGCGGCGGATGGTCGACCGTTTTGAGCCGGCAGCGATCGAGCAGGAGCTCAAATCGAATTCCGCGATCGGCACCCTGCTTTCGGGCGGGCGCGGCGCCAAGCTGTGGGAGCTCTACCAGAAACGCCATCGTGAAATCGCCGAGAGTGCGGAAAAAAGCTTTCTTGGCGAAATCGGCGCCGATTTTCGGGATGCATATGAGGAGGAGTGAGACATGATCGACCGACGCGAATTCATCGTTGCCCTGGGCGCAACCGGACTGCTTGCGGCTTGCCAGAGCGGTCCGCCGAAACCTTCGGTAATCACCATCAATGTGACAGGTGGGGCAGGCATGAACCCTGGACCAGGCGGCGGCGACCGGCCGGTGACGGTTCTCGTCATGCGGCTGCGCAGCACCGGCAAATTCAATTCCGCCGACTACTTTGCCCTGCAGGGCGATGCCGGATCGGCGCTGGCAGGCGATCTCATCGGATCCGACCAGATCGCCGTCGGGCCGGGAAAATCCGCGTCCAAGACCATCACCGTCGAGCCGGATGCGACAGCGCTGGGCTTCGTCGCATTGATCCGCGAGCCCACCGGCAGGAACTGGCGCACAACCAAGTCGGTGTCGTCGGGATCAAAATTCACGATCAATGTCACGATTGGGAAGGGCGGTATCTCCGCCTAGCGGCCAGGGCAAGGGAAGCTCAATGCAGAGAGTAACGGCATGAGCGATGCAAACAGGGTGCTGTGGTCCGAGGGTCTTTTCCTGCGGACCCAGCATTTTCAGCAGCAGGATCGTTTCTTCGAGGCGACCGTGCGCGGCGCGTTGCAGGCCGGGCAGTTGCATACGTTCGGCTTTCAGCAGCTGACGTTGGACCAGGCGTTACTCGATGCAGGCCAGATCGCCATCCTGTCCGCTCGCGGCATCTTCCCGGACGGAACACCTTTCGCCATTCCGGAGATGATGGACGCGCCGCGGCCGTTGCCGGTGACGCCAGACACGGCTGCCGGACCGGTGCTGGTGGCCTTGCCGCTCGAACCGCCCGGCGGTGTCGGCTTCGATCCAGCACACGCCGCCACTTCGGGGGCACGCTATCATGGGCGGATCGTCTCGGTACGTGACGCCGTCCAAGGCGGTTCGGACCCTGAAGAAATCGAAATCGCCGTTCCGCAGGCGCTGCTGCTCGCACCAGGCAAGTCCGTCGGTGGCTACACCGCCCTGCCGATCGCCGACCTCAAGGGGGTTCGAGCCGATGGCGGCGTCGCGCTGGACGAGACCTTCCTGCCGCCGACACTGGTAACCGGCGCCGTGGCCTGGTACCGGCAATTGCTGCTGGAAGTCGTCACGGGGCTCGACCAGATCGCCGAGGCGCACGGCAAGATGGTGATGGGCGGGCCGGGGCGCAGCGTCGAAGACCTGCTGATGCTCAACCTCGCCAATGCGGCGCGCCCGCGGCTGGCCCACATGCTGGCGCAGGATGTCTTCCATCCTGCCGAGCTTTACCTGGAACTTGCCGGACTCGCCGGTTCGATGGCGACCTATGGATCGAGCGCGCGGCGGCTGGGCGAGTTGCCCGCCTACGACCACATGGCACCGGGGCCCGCGTACATGGCGCTGGCCGACGCGCTGCGCTCGCTTATCCTCAGCCTGCGCTACATCGAACCGAAATCGCGTGCGCTGCCGGTCATGCGGCATTCGACCAATGTCTGGAAAATCCGCATCGACAACCCGAAGCTGCTGGTGGCCAGCCGCATCGTCATCCGGGTCGGTTCGGAGCTGTCGGAGGACGCGCTACGCAAGATCTTCGTCAATCAGGCGACAGTCGGTTCGGCCGACCAGTTCGAAGGCCTGTGGAAATCGCGTTTGCCCGGCATTCCGCTGAAACCGCTTCATTCCCAGCCGCGCGAGATTCCCTACGATGGCGATCGGCTATGCCTTGAGCTGGACCAGAAAAGCGAGCACTGGGCGTCGCTGCTCGATGCTCCCGGCTTCGTCATCGGCGTTTCGGGCGTGTTGCCAAGCGAGCCGCAGGTGGACTGCTACTCGGTGAACAGGTGAGATCATGAGCCGCGATGATCCTTTCGGACTGTCGGAGGATCGCGAACGCACCCGCATACGGCTGACCGGCGCGCCGACGCCGAGGCCGATGGCGCCGCTGTTGCCGGGCGCGGCGGTAAAGCGGTCGCGCACCCACCCGAATGCGCTCGTCAACGCATTCGCGCCCTTGCTGGAATTCGCGCCGGAGCTTGAAAGCGCACTGGCGCCGGAGAACCCGGAAACGCTGCGCACCCGGCTGCTTGAGGAACTGGTTCGGGCACGCGACACGGCAATGTCGACAGGGTCCTCGATGGAGCGGGCCGATCAGGCAGCCTGGGTCGTGGCGGCGTTGCTTGATGATCTAGCTCTGAACACGCCATGGGGCGGAGCCAGCGCCTGGCCGCGCCAGCCGCTTGTGGTGATGCTGCGGGGCGATGTCGATGCCGGCACGCAGTTCTTCACGCGGCTCGACGAACTGGAGCGCCATCCCAATCGCGATCGCGAATTGCTGGAGCTGCAGTATGATTGCATGGCGCTCGGCTTCCGCGGAAAATATCGAGTGCCCGGCCGGTCAGGCGATCGCTCGCTCAATGCGGTTCGCCTGACCGCGGCACGCTTCCTGCGCGATGCCGATGCCGAAGGTGCGCCGCTGTCGCCAAACTGGAAGGGCGTCATCGCATCCGACGAGCCGCAGCGCTTCATCGTTCCGATCTGGGTCATGGCGCTCGGCGCGGCGGTTGTTGCCACAGCCATCCATATCGGGTTGTCGATGGGGCTGAGCGGCCAGGCAGTCGAGCTTTCCGCCCTTGTGCGCGCTCTGCCGCCGCCCACACGCGGCGATATCAGCCGTACGTCGCCCAAGGTCGATGCCCCGCCCCCTGAAAAAGTGGATTTTGCGCTGTTGCCAGAATTCCAGGCCGGGGCGCCGGCCGAGCTCAAATCCGCCCTCAGCGGCACCGAAAGCGTTTCGTTGGCCAAGCTGATCATCCAGGCCTCCAACCCCGAACTGTTCCAGTCGTCGCGGCCCCAACTGAGCGACGGCTTCGAGCCCCTGATCGGTTCGATCGCCAAGGTAATCCTCGCCAATCAGGAGCTGATCGGAAACATCACCGTGATCGGTCATACGGACGGTGTTCCCCTGCAAAAGACCAATCCGCTGTCGACCAACCAGCGACTGTCGGAGGCGCGCGCCCAGACGATCGCCGACATGCTGGTGCAGAACGGGGTGCCGCAGGACCGCGTTCATTCCGAAGGCCGCGCGGCCACCGACCCGGTGGCCAGCGACAGCACGCGCGAGGGGCGAGCCTTGAACCGCCGTGTCGAGGTGCTCGTCGAAAAGAGGCTGTGAGATGTTCATCCTGCGCTTCCTGTGGGCGGTCCTGACATCGCGCTGGCTGTGGACGCTGATCGGCATCACGCTGCTTTCGCTGGTGATCTGGGTGTTCGGTCCGATCGTCAGGATCGGTCCCTATTCGCCTTTCGATTCCGACAATGTGCGCATTGCCATGATCGCGGGGCTGATCATCCTGTGGTTGGTCTGGCTGATTATCGCGCAGCGCCGCGCCATCCGCGCCAATCGCATGTTCGTCGCCGAGATCGCCCCACCAGTTGCGGAGAAGCCCCTCGGGCCTGGCGAAGAAAACGTCGCGGCCGTGGGTGCCAAATTCGCCGAGGTGATGGCCGAACTGAAGCGCCGCAAGCTCGGCGGGCGCAAGTTCCTGCGCGAGATGCCATGGTATGTGATCGTTGGGCCGCCAGCCACCGGCAAGACCACGGCCCTGCGGCAGTCCGGACTGAACTTCCCGATCGACCTCACCGACGATTTGCAAGGGGTCGGCGGCACGCGCAACTGCGACTGGTTCTTTTCCGAGAACGCGGTTCTGATCGACACCGCCGGCCGTTATGTCCAACAGGAGAGCCAGCCCGATGTCGACGCGGCGGAATGGCTGGGCTTCCTCGACCTTCTGAAGAAGCATCGCGGCCGCCGCGCGCTCAACGGTGTGATCGTCGCGCTGTCGATCGACGTGCTTTCGGAGGGTGACGAAGCCATCAAGGCACATGGCCGCAAAATCCGCCGCCGGCTGGCCGAACTCAACGACCGGCTCGAAATCCGCCTCCCGGTCTATCTGATGCTGACCAAGGCCGATCTGATCAAGGGTTTCGAGGCTTTCTTCGGCAGCCTGTCCACCCCCGCGCGCGAGCAGGTCTGGGGAACGACCTTCGCGCTGGATGCGCGTGTGGACGCCAAGACCATCGAACGCGAAATTTCGACGCTCTCGACGGAACTCGAGCGGCGGCTGGTGCCGCGCCTGGAGGATGAGGACAAACTGGCCGCCCGTGCCGAGATCTTCAGGTTTCCCGCCCAACTGTCCAGCCTGTCCGAACCGATCCAGGTGCTGATCGAGGCGATGTTCGGCGAAAGCCGGTATGAAGAGGCCGCCTGGCTGCGTGGGCTCTATCTGACATCGGCGACGCAGGAAGGAGCGCCCATCGACCGACTGACCGCGGCGCTGTCGTCGTCGTTCGGCCTGCCGCCACGGCGGGCCCTGCCCGCACCGAGGGTCGAGAAACGCAGCTTCTTCCTGAAGAACCTGCTCACCGAGGTCATCTTCAAGGAAGCCGGCCTCGGCACGTTCGATCCGCTGGCGCAGCGCCGCCGCGCCTGGATCTGGCGCGGTGCGGCGGCTGCATGCGCGGGGGCGGCCTTGCTGGCCGGCGGGCTGTTCACCTGGTCCTATTTTGACAACCGCAACGCGATCACGGCACAGGCAGGCCAGTTCGAAGCGCTGCAAGCGCCCCTGACTTCCGCTGCTGCAAATCCGGCATCGGTGCAGCAACCCGCCATCGACGGCGCTCTCGAAGCGATGGACGCGGTCGCGAATGCCAAGACGGCACCGCCGGGCAGCGCCCAAGATCTGCTGGGCCCATCGGCCTCGGCGGAACTGGTGCGGGCCCAGGCCGACACGTACGACCACGCCCTGCGCAACGTGCTTGAACCACGCATGGTCGCATTGCTCGAGGCGACCATGTGGCGGCAGATCCGCGATCCGGATTTCATGCTCGGCGCGTTGAAGACCTATCGCATGATGACGGGCCTGTCGCAGATGGATACCGATTTCGCCCAGAACTGGTGGGTGAACAGCCTGCCGGAATTCGCCGCCGCGGCACCCTTTCCGACCGCCGATGCCGAAGAGCATCAGCTTGCCGCGATCCGCCGTATGGCGGTCGACGAAAGCTATGTCGCGCCCGACCAGGCGCTGGTTGCCGAAGCGTTGAAAACGGTGTGCACGATCTCGTTGCCGGCGCGGGCCTACAAGCAGTTGCTGGCCGATCCGGAGGTGGCCGGGCTCAAGGAGTGGATCCCTGCCAATTTTGCCGGCCCCAATGGTGGCAAGGTGTTTGCGAGGCGTTCCGACAAGACACTTCGCGTCGGCATTTACGGAGCCTTCACCTATGCCGGCTTCCACGACGCCATTCTCGACCGCATCGACGATGTCGCCGCCCAGGCGGCACTCGATCGCGCGGTTTTCGCCGGCGGCTGCTCGGAAAACTCCGAGACCTCGGTCTCGGCGCTGTCCGAGGATATTCTGAAACTCTACTATGACGACTACATCGCACAATGGGACAGCTTCCTGCGAGACATGCGGCTCGCGCCACTAACCGATCTCAATGTCGCCAGCGAAAATCTGAAGGATCTCTCAAGTGCCGATTCCGCGCTGAAACGGCTGCTGACGGCGGTCGTCCAGGAGACCGAACTGACGCGCTCCGATGAGGCCCCCGCCGACGATAAGTCGGCGGCCAAGGGCGCCTCGAAACTGCTCGGCAAGCTCGGCAAGCTCGGCAAGCTGGCGACGAGCGGTGCGAAGCTGCTGCCCCGCGCCGGGTCAGCCAGCGAGGTGGACCTGACCGGCAATCTGGTGGCCGAACATTTCAAACCGCTGAAGAGCACCATTGCCGAGGTCGACGGCCAGCCGCCGGCACTGGATGCCGCCGTTGTCGCGCTGACCGCGCTGTCGAACGTCCTGCAGACGGTCACCGCCAACCCCAATCCGCAGGATGCCATCAAGAAGCAAGGCGGCCTCGCCGAGCTGACCGGTGCCGTCGCGAGGCAAGCACAGATCCTGCCGGACCCCATCAATGTCTGGCTTAGCGGAATTGCCGGTGACACCAGCAATTTGACGCAAAAGGCGGTCACATCGGAGCTCAACGCCATCTGGCGCGCGGACATACTGCCTTTCTGCCAGGCGGCGTTGAACGACCGCTATCCGTTTAGCGCCGACAGCGCGGTGGATGTCAATGTGCATGATTTCGCCCGCCTGTTTGGACCGGCCGGATTGATCGACGGTTTCATCAACGACCACCTGATCAACTATGTCGACACCACCAGCCAGCCATGGAAATGGCGTGCCGATTTCGGCCTCGATCCTTCGGCGCTGGCGGCGTTCGAGCAGGCCAGGCATATCCGCGACGATCTCTTTCCCGGTGGTACTGGGCCAGTGATGAGCTTCACGCTCGAACCGAAGGACCTGTCTCCCAACGTTACGCGCGTCACGCTCAATCTCGATGGTCAGACCCTCGTCTATTTCAACAATGCGACGCGGCCGCAACCGATGACCTGGCCGGGCAAGGACGGCACCGGGGTCATCTCGCTCGCCTTCCAGCCGATCGACGGTTCGCCCGAAATCATGCTCAACGAGACTGGCAGCTGGGCGTGGCTGAGGATGCTGCGCAACGGCCGTTTCGCCGGCACATCGCTCTCCGATGTCTACAGCCTGCGCCTAGGCACGAAGGGAATGTGGGCCGATTTCGAACTCAAGGCCGCCAGCGTCGAGAACCCCTACAATTTGCAGATGTTCAAGAAATTCTCATGTCCGCCACAGATATGACCTTGCCCGGCTTCTACGGCAAAATGCCCGCCACCGGCGATTTCGTGACGCGGCGGCTGTCGGGCGACTTTGTCCGCGGCTGGGACCGCTGGCTGGCGCAGCATCTCGTCCCGCTGTTCGGCTCGGAAATTTGGCCAAGCACAACCGCGCTGCGCTTTCTGGCCGGCCCGGCGTCCTTCGGCGCATCGGCAGGCATCATTGTGCAAAGCGCCGACAGGGTCGGCAGGAAGTTTCCTCTGAGCGTCGTTGCGCAGCTTTCTGAAGCTCCGGTTTTGCTGGCCGACGCCGAGGCGTGGTTTTCCGCGATCGAAGAGGCGGCCATCGCCGCCCAGAACGGTGAGCTGACGCCAGACGAGCTGGATGCCACGCTGGCCGGACTGCCGGTGCCGCCTGTCGAGCCGGATGAAGAAGTCATCGGCGACATGGTGATGTGGACAGCCCGTTCGGACATTTTCGACATCGATCCGCAATCGCCGCAAACGACGCTAGAACAGATTCTCGCCGCCAGTTGGGAGACCAGCTGATGCGGATCTGGAACCAGATGGGTTACCGGCACGAGTTCAGCGTGAGCGCTGACACGACCGGGCGTGAGTGGGTCGTCGTGGTGGTCAAGGGCACGTTCGACTTTCCCGCAACGCCCGGCGGGCTGGTGCACAGATCGGCAGAACAGGTGCCGCTGGTTTTTGCCGACACGCAAACCGGTGAACCCGGCTACTCCGCCACGCTATGGGAAACCGATTTCGCCTTCCGCAAACCGCGCTGCGACGTGATCGCCAATGGCTGCGCCTATGCGCCGGGCGGGCGCCCGGCCGAGCGCGTGCCGGTCGGCATCAAGGTTGGCAATTGGTCAAAACTGTTCGAGGTCGTCGGCCACCGCGAATGGCGCGCCATCGGCCCGGTTTTTGGCGCCACATCGCCGCAACCCTTCCTGAAACTGCCCATCTCCTATGACGTCGCCTGGGGTGGCGTCGACAGGCTGGATCCGGAGGACAAGCTGCCGGCCAGCTACAAATACAACCCAGTCGGAACCGGGTGGTCGCGCATCAGGAACCAGCGCCTCATCCCCGGCCTGCGTCTGCCGAACACGCAAGCTGTCGGCGAAGAGATCCGCTCGCCCTTCGGCGACTACAAGCCGATGAGCTTTGGCCCGATGGGCCGCGGTTGGCCGGGCCGTATCGAATATGGCGGCACCTATGACGACAATTGGGCCAACAACATTTTCCCGTTTCTGCCGCCGGACTTCGACGAACGCTACTTCCAGGTGGCCCCGCCCGACCAGCAAATCGATCCGCCGCGCGGTGGCGAGGAAATGCAGCTGATCAATTTGACGCCAAGGGGGCGCGAACATTTCAGAATGCCAGCCACGGCCATCAAAGTTGCAATGTTCAAGGGCTACACCAAGGCATTCGAGGCCGATATTCATCCGGACACTGTTTTGTTCGACACCGAAAATCGGCGCTTTTCATTGGTCTGGCGTGTGTCGCAACGCCTCCAGCGCACGATCCTCGACTTTACCGAATGCTGGGTCGGGCCGCCGACACCAGGCATGCTCCACGCCAAAGCCGTCAAGAAGCCATATGTCCGGCCGATCGCGGAGCCGATCCAGCCGGAGGCAGAGGACGCATGACGGCTGCGCTCGACATCGTAGCGACCGGGATGGTGACGGCCGTCGGCCTTGATGCGCCGTCGTCTTGTGCGGCGCTCCGCGCCCGCCTGGACGGCTTCAAGGAGACGCAGTACGCCGACGATGAAGGCGAGTGGCTGCTTGGCTCCCCTGTCACCATGCCGCGAAAATGGATCGGCCAGAAGCGTATGACCCATATGCTGGCGGCCGCGATAAGCGAGATATGCACCACGGTGCCACAGGCACGCGAACGGACGCCGATGTTGTTGTGCCTTCCAGAGGCGTCGCGGCCTGGTTCACCCGTCCAGGATGCCTCCGCGCTCGTGCGAAATGTATGCGCGATCCTTGAGATGGCCGTCGACCCACGATCGCGCACCATATCGCATGGCCGGCCATCCGGACTGGTAGCACTTGAGCAGGCGCGCCGGCTGCTGGCCGAAGGGGGAACCTCAGCAGTCATTGTTGCAGGGGTGGACAGCTACCTCACTCCCGAGGCGATAGGGTTCTATCTGGCGAACCGTCGCTTGCTGGCCACCAACAATCCGAACGGCTTCATTCCAGGCGAGGCCGCGGCCGCTGTGCTGTGCACCCATGCTGGTCATGGATCCGGACTAAGGCTGCACGGTCTGGGCCTCGCCCGAGAGAATGCATACATCTACAACGAGGCTGACGAACCGCTGCGCGGGGACGGGTTGACGACCGCCTATCGGCACGCGCTGAAGGAGGCCGGCATCGAGATGAACCAGTTGGGGTTCCGTATTTCGGACCTTATCGGAGAGCAGTACTGGTTCAAGCAAACGGCCCTGGCAAGCCTTCGGCTCGTGCGGGGTGCGCATGACTTTCAAGACCTGTGGTCGCCGGGTGAATCGCTTGGAAATATCGGAGCGGCGGCGGTGCCTGTGATGATCGGCATGGCCTTCGCGGCGGCAAGGAAGGGCTACGCGGCCGGTAATCCGGTCCTGATCGAGGCGTCCGAAGACTCCGGCGCGTGCGGCGCAGCCATCTTTGCTGCGAGGGCTGCATAGATGACAGTCTACGCCAACAGTCTGGAAGTCGCCTGCAAGGCGCAGGGTAACAAGGTCATAGCGGCCTTTCCTGATGTCTGCTTCACGCCGCCGGAGAATCCGGCAACGCCCCCTGGCGTTCCGATTCCCTATCCTTCTTTCGGCTTCGACAGCGACACGGACAAAGGCACCAGCACCGTCAAGATCGGTGGCCAGACGATCACGCAGAAAAACAAATCCTACTACACCAAGACAAGTGGCACTGAAGCGGGCTGCGCGACCAAGAAGGGCATCATCACATCGAAGAATACCGGCAAGGAATACGCCGTCGCCTGGTCGAGCAATGTCAAGGCCGACGGCGAGCCCGTCAACCGGATGACGGACCTGTCCACCAACAATCATGCTTCACCGCAGGGAAATACGCTGACCTTTCCGAAACTGGCCACCGGCGCCGGAGTCATTTACAGCACGGAAAAATGCCTGATTGGCTCCTATGACGCGATCGCCGCGGTCTGCAACGACAATGGCGGCGAGGCACACCATATCGTACCGGACAAGTGTTTCCGAACGGGTAGTCGGGCGAACGCGGACGTTACATCGACGCGCATCGCCAATGCTCCGACGCTCGGAGAGGGGGTATGCATCTGTCTCAGTCCTGATGATCACGAACGGATTCATGAGGCTGACCGTGAGCAGATCGTAACGCTGGGCCGACCCGGCCTGGCCAAACTCAAGGGCAAAAAACTAGCGGATGCGAAAGCCAAGTTGAAAGCGCAGGGCAAACTCGGCGTTGCGCCGATGAGCAAGATTACCGAAGCAACCATTTCATGTCTCGACGACCTTCAGGATCTCAATGCGAATTGCATCAAGAAGGCAAAGGAAGCGGTGGAGGAGCAGCAAAGCGCATTCGGGGCCAGCCAGAAGGGTAGAACCTCCAACCCATTGCCCGGCAAGGAGGCCAAGAAGACGATGAAGCCGCCAAAGCCCAGAAAATAGACCGACACACCAGGAGTACGCAGATGAAGATACGAGCGTCGGGCTACATTGCTCCAGATCTTATCGCCGCGGTCCCAACCGAACTCGACGACGAGGATCCGTATTCGCGCTTCCTCATGTTTCAGGACACGACGGAGCAACAGGTCGCGGATGTCGACATCCCTCGAACAGTCGTTTCCGTTTGCGCCTACCCATTCGAGAGCGACAACGAGAATGTGTTCGTCGCTCTAACCAACGAGGGCGACCTCTACTTTCTGACCGAGGACGTGGACTACGAAAAGATCCCCGGTGCCGGCGTCCTCAGCGAGGATGCCGAGGATCTTGGTTCGACGCTTGGCATCACCCAGAAGGCGGGCATCCTCTATGTTTGCGGCGACGGTTCCCAAGTCTATTTCAGACCCAGGAAGGATGAATGGGTCCGGATTTGCGAGCGTGACGTCGATGGAATGGCAAACAATTTCCTGGAGGGCATCGCCGCGATCAGCCCGAACAAACTGGCGGTCTGCGGATACACCCACAGCCGCCCCAAGCATGCCGCACGAGGTTGCCTCTACTTCTACAACGATGGGGAATGGGGCCAGGCAGAACTCCCAAACAATCAGTCCTTGTATGATCTTGTCTTTGTGGACGCATCGCGTCTCGTTGCCGTGGGCGGCGGCGGTACCATTGTTACGGGAACAGGACCTGGCACGATGGAGGACGCCTCCGTCGAAGGTTTGCGCGAGAAGTTCCTCCGTATCCGCCTCGACAGCTCGAAACTCTATGTGTTGGGTAAGACAGCAATCTTCATATTCGACACCAAGCTGACCCTGTTGGACACCCTACCCCTGCCCGCCGAGTATCGCAGCCCGAAGAACATCGAGGTCAAGCAAGGCATCATCTGGTATTTCGATCGTGAAGGCTTGGCTCGTCACGACGGCATGGGCTGGACTCTCATGCCTGTGCCTCCCGAACTTCTCGAAAGATCGGAATAGTCTGCCTCGGAACGTTACCCTGTCGAGGGTCACCTCAGGCCTTTCCCAAATTGACTTCTATAAAGCGCTGCACCTTGGCAAGATCAAGGTCGATGATGCGGATCGGCTTTTGGGCGGAGAGCATCTGAACCACGAACAGTTCTCCCGCTTCCGGGAACTCTTCGAAGCGCTGTTGCGCAATCTTTCGGCCGGCCTCACCCGCGACCCTGGCTCCATCGAGAAAAGCTTCAAGGCGCTCTATCAACCTCGCAAGGCGCTCATCATCCATGTCCGGGTTTTCATCAGGATGCAGCAAATGGTAATGGTATACCGTCCACAGGAAGGCTGCCTGTTCCACATGCTGGCGCACGATTTCGTAGAGGATTGGCACCGGCATCAGTTCAGGTTCACGGAGCCGCCGCGGATTCGATTGGCCGCACTGGCGTGGCTGGTGACATAGGTTCCCCGGATGGTGATGTGGCCATCCTTCTCCATGATGATTACGGACTTGCCGCAACGCAGTTCGATGCGCTCATTGCCGACAATGTGGACCAATTCACCGTCACGCACGATCTGCTGCGCGTGAGCCCGACGCGAAGGCTCCACGAGTTTACCCACGATCAGCGGCTGCAAGGGATCACCCTCCCGAAAGAGCAGCGCAACTTCAGCGCCGATCATGCTGGCATCGAGTTTGATCAGGCTTCGCGCGGCGATCGCTGTCTCGACAGGGTTTCCAGGAAAGACGACCAGCGGCGATGTGTCGTCAAATCCCAGGAAAATGCCGATTACGACACCATCGATGCGATCACGAACTTCAGCCATGCTTCGTCCCTCTAATTCTGGTGGATCTTGCTGCCCTTGAATTGGATATCGCCGGATGCCTTGCCGCTGATCTTTCCGGAAGCATCAATGGAAATATCCTTGCCTTTGATGTTGATCGTCCCATCCTTCTTCATGATGATCTCCGCACTTCCGCACTTCAGCGTGATCGAGTCCTTCGCCTCGAGCGTATAATTCTTGCCTACGTTGAAGGCCGAGTCGTCGGCGATCTGGACCAGGCTCTTTTTTCCGACCTTCAGCTCATGTGCGCCCGCTACCTGTGTGCTGTCGTCGACGCCTATCTCTGTCTTGCGGGTTTTGGTGATCTCGGCCATCTGGGCGCCGCCAATTTTTATGCCCTGGTCCGCGCCGATCTCGATGCTCTGGCTGGCGGATATGTTCCAGCTGTCGCTGGCCCCGATCGTATGGCTCTGCGCCGCGCCGACCGTGACCGACCGTGTCGAACCGATTGTATTCTCTTGCGGCCCGCCAACGCTTCGTGTCTCAGACGCCCCGACCGTGTCGATGCGAGCAGCGCCAACAGTGACCGTCTGGACAATCCCCACCGTCTGCGAGTGGTTGGAGCCGATCGTCTCCGAAGAGTTCGAACCGATGCCTATCGTCTCGTTTGCACCCACTGTCAGCGAGCGGTTCTTGCCCACCGTCTCGGTGTCGTTCGAGCCGATATTCGTGGTCTGGTCGACGCCGACCTTGACCGTCTTGTTGTTGCCGACATCCTCGTCGAGGTTGTGGCCGACAGAATGCTTGGCGTCGTGGTCGATGCGGTCCGACTGGTCGTGCTGGACCAGCTTGGTGCGGTCATGCTTGATCAGAAGGTTGTGGTCTTTCTGCGCCTGGAAATTGACCAGTTCGGAGCCGGCCTTGTCCTCGAACATCAGCTCGTTGTAACCACCGCCGCCTTTCGAGGAGTTGGATTTCCACCCCGACTGCGTTGCATTGCCCGGCAAGCCGTAGGGCGGCATCTGCGAGGCATTGTAGACCCTGCCGGTGATGATCGGCAGGTCAGGGTCGCCTTCGAGGAAGTCGACGATCACCTCCTGGCCGATGCGCGGTATCTGGATGAAGCCCCAGCCGCTGCCGGCCCAGGTCTGCGAGACACGCACGAAGCAGGAACTGTTTTCGTTCTTCTTGCCCAGGCGGTCCCAGTGGAACTGCACCTTCACCCGGGCATATTTGTCGGTGAATATCTCCTCGCCTGAAGGGCCGACCACCGTCGCCGTCTGCGGTCCGCGCATGATCGGCCGCGCCGTGATCCGCGGCGCGCGATACGGCAAGGCAGTCGGCGCGACACCCAGCACGATCTTGTAATTCTCACTGTGGGCTTCGTTCTGGGTCCTGTAGCCCGGATCGAACAACCTGTATTCGGCGCTGACAACCAGATACTCCTGGTTCTGGTCATCGCGCGGAAAGCTTTCCAGCTTGAACGTACAGCCGGAATGGAGGCCGCGCACGGTTCCGACCGCGGTGATGCGCTGGTGCACGGCCTGGAGTTCCTCGCGCCGGATGCCGGCCAGGGTGTCGCCGCGCCCGACATCGAGATGCGCCCCAGGCTGGCGATAGTTCTCGCCGGAGGCTTCCTTGTGGCTGAACGGCTGGGCGGACTTCGCCATCAGATCGGCGCCAGGCTTCTGGAAATCATAGTCGGTATGGGCATAAGCCCCCGGCCGCACCGAACTGCCCGGAATCCATTCGGTGATGTATTCGACGTCGCGCCGCGAGCCCTGTCCCTCAAAGTTATAAGGTATCTTCTCGTAGCCCGGCGCCGGCTTCAGCTTGCTCATCGCATCGCACAGTACGAGCGTGTGCTTGCCCTCGTCATGCTCGAAGAAATAGAAGATGCCTTCGTGTTCGAGCAGGCGCTGCACGAAATCCAGGTCGCTCTCGTCGTACTGCACGCAGTATTCGCGCGAGGGGTACGACGCTTGCAGCCGCTTCTCGAATTTCGCCGTGCCGTATTTCGAGAAGATCTTTTCAACGATCTCGACAGCGGTCATGTTCTGAAAGATCCGGCAATCGGTGACGTTGCCGAGGAACCAGAGCCACGGCCTGACGACCGCTTCATAGTAGGCCAGCCGGTCCTCGATGCGAGTCAGGCGAAACTCGGACACCAGGCCGCAGAACCAGCGTTCCGGATCGGATTCCCCTTCGACCGAAACCATGCCTCCCAGCATCTTCAGCGGATCGATCTCGGAGCTGGGACTGACGAAGCCAACCGTATAGGCAAAGCAACGGCTAATCTCGTCGCGGCCGACAAGATGCGTGAAGGTCAGTTCGGCGCCGACCGGCGTCTGCACAACCGTGGCACGTTCGTTCGGCATGGGTCGAGCCCCTCCTGGACGCGGCCGCCGGCGCGGTGGATTTGAAGCTCCCGTCATCTGCCCAGGAACTTTTGAGAGCCCGCCGCACCAGGCCGTGTTGAGCCTACCACATGTTGTCCTGCCGACCAAAGAGGACGCACGGCGGAAAACCTTAACCTGTCGATGCATCGCCTCGAAACGCTGCTGTCCTGTTGTATGTGCAAACTGCTAGAATGTGGAGTATCGGTCAGTGTTCGGCGGCGATCCTGGATGTACATCAGTCTGCAAATCAACAATGTCGACGCCTTGCCTGCGGGCATCTCGGCCGGCTACGCGGCGCGGGATCGCAGCTTCGAGATCGGACGCGATGCTTGCGACTGGACCTTGTCGGACCCCGACAAGTTCATCTCCGGCCGGCATTGCGAGGTCCGCTACGAGGGAGGCGCGTTCTGGCTGCACGACGTCTCGCGCAACGGAACCTACATCAACGGATCAAACCAGCGCATGACCAGCCCGCAGCGGCTGGCCAATGGCGACCGGATGCTCATCGGCCGCTATGTCGTCTTTGTGTCGATCGATGAGGAGCGCGCTGCGACCGGTCACCCCAGCCACGGTTCGACGCAGCGCGAAATGCCGGTCGCTGCAGGCCGCTCGCTGGAATTCGGAGATGGGCCGTTTTTCGATCCCTCGGAGCAACAGTCCGGGCAGCGCGTTGCGGCGTCGACGTTCCCGTCGCAACCGCCCCTGCCCTCGACCAGGGATGAAGTGCTGAGGGAAATCGCCATCGGAGCCGGCATTTCGCCGGAATTGCTGCAATCGCGCGACCCGCATGAAGTTGCCGCCGAAATCGGTGCGGTGCTGCGAACGGTGGTCGAGGAACTGACATTGCTGCTGAAGGCACGCGCGGCGGCGAAGATGCTGGCCAAGAGCACACAGCGAACGATGATCAGTGCCGCCGACAACAACCCCCTGAAGTTCGTTCCGGGAACCGACGACATCCTCGAAATCATGTTCGCACGGCGCCGGGCCGGCTATCTCGATGCCAGGCGCAGCATCGAAGATGCATTCCGCGATCTCAAGACCCACGAATTCGCCACCTATGCCGCCATGCAGGCCGCGCTGTCGCGGCTGCTTGACGACCTGTCTCCGGAAGCGATCGGACGAAAGCTTCCGCCGACATCGTTCTCGTCGAAGAAGAGCCAGGCATGGGACGCTTTTGTCACGACCTGGCGAACCATGGAGGAAGCACACGAGAACGGCATGCTGGACATATTCCTGGCCTATTTCAGCGAAGCCTATGCAAAAGCCGACAAGCAGAAATAGGCGTTTCAGGGGAGCCGTGGCGCTGCAGCCAACGAAGACAACTCTTCGGTGCGTGGCATCCGGTTCCAATCGAGAGTTTCCGAGATTACGATCGCTTACGACAATTCGCCAAACGGGTAAGGCTGGTCGACCTGGGTGTCTGCGACAATGTCATCTTACGGCGGGATAGCAAAATATAGCCAACTTTCCTTAAGACAGAGCCCTGCCCTGCAGGGCCTGCCTTTGCTTTGCCTGACCGCGAGAAGCTTTGCGCCTGGCCGGCAAGAGCGCGGGCGTCAGGCGCGGACGGACGATTGGCCATGAGCTCGAAAGACGATCCTTTCGGCCCGGCCGGCAAGACCGTCATTCGCGCCACGCCACGACGCGAGCGAAAGCCGGCGCCGGTCCCCCAGGAGCCTGTCGCGGATGGCGGCCAACCCTCGCAGATCAGGGACTCGACAGTGTTCGATCCCGGCGTCGGCCGGCAGACACCGCCGGGCTGGACATCCGGGACCGTGATGTATCAGGGAACTCCTCTTGCGGCGGCGCCGGCGCCGGCCCTGCGGCAGGAGACCCTACTCAATATCACCGAAAGTGTCAGATATTCCGCGGCAAACCCGATCCTTGCCGCGGCCGCACCGTTGCTGATGCTGTTGGGCCAGCTCAGGCTTGTCCCGGTCGAGAGACAAGCGGAGCCATTGGCGGAGCATGTCGCCGAAGCGATAGACAAGTTCGACCGAACGATGGAGAAATCCGGGGTCGCGGAAGAGGATGCGCGGATCGCGAAATTTGTCCTGTGCGAAACAGCCGACGACCTCATCGGCAACCTGCCTTGGCCACGAAAAGACGCCTGGGTGCAGCACAGTATGCTGACGCAGTTCTTCCACGTCGAGCCCAACGGCACGGGCTTCTTCGAAGCGCTGAACAAAGTCCTAGCCAGCCCGGAGGCACATTACGATCTGCTCGAACTGATGCATGTCTGCCTGTCGCTGGGGTTTGAGGGCCAGTATCGCGGTCTGACACGCGAGGACACCAATCTCGAACGTGTTCGGCGCGACGTCTTCGAAACGCTTCGCTATTTCAAGCCCCGCGCGGACGAAGACATCTCGCCCCATTGGCGGGGCCTGTCGGCGACGGTGACGCAGTCGTCGACGCGCCTGCCGCTCTGGGTCGTTGCGGCAGCGGCATCAGCGCTGCTGACTGCCGCATTCTTCGCGTTGCGGGTCTTCATCACCAATGAAGGCGACGCCGCCGCGGATGAATTGCTGGCGCTCAACCCATCGACGCCGATCGCCATCGAACGGGCCAGCGTGGCGCCGTTAGCCGAGCCGGCGAAAGTCACCCCGCCTCCTGCCACAACCACGCAGATCGATCGCATCCGCTCGGCGCTGGCCAAGGAAGTCGGAGCCGGCGGGCTGACCGTGGACACCAAGGGCGACTTCATCGTGGTGGAAATTAACAATCTCCTGTTGTTCCAGTCCGGCAAGGCCGATGCGAAACCAGAGTTCCAGCCCATAGCCGCTGATATCGCTGCCGCCCTGGAACCCGAGCGCGGACCGATCAGGATCGTCGGCCACACCGACAATGTGAAGCCGCGAAAATCGAGCCCGTTCAAGTCCAACTTCGACCTTTCCGTGGCTCGGGCGAAGGCTGTCGAAACGATGATGGCGCCGAAGTTCAGCGATCCCTCGCGACTGACCGTCGACGGCAAGGGCGAGGACGAGCCGATCGCCGACAATGCAACGCCGGAAGGCCGCGCCGCTAACCGCCGTGTCGATGTGATGATCGCCAAGGAGGAAACATTGTGAGCACGGCCGTTTGGAAGCGCCGATGAAGCGTTGGCTGCTGTGGATATTCAGCATGATCGCGCTGGCCGGATTTGCGGCGGCGGTGTGGTTTGCGGGACCTTTGATCCGCTTCGCCGATAGCCGCCCCCTCGGACCTGTCTGGTTGCGCGCGGCAATCATCGGTGTGATCGTGGCGGCCGTGGCGCTCTTCTATGGATTGCGTTTCTGGCGGATGCGCAAGGCGCAAAAGGCGCTGGAGATCGCCGTTGCCCGCAACGACGGCAGGGATGACGACTCGCAAGTACTCGAGGCGCGCATGAACGAGGCGATCGCCGCGCTTAAACGGTCGAGCGGCAAGCGCAATTTCCTCTATGAGGTCCCCTGGTACATCATCATCGGCCCGCCCGGCGCAGGCAAGACAACGGCATTGGTCAATTCCGGCCTGAATTTCCCGCTGGCCGTTTCGGGTGATGCCCAGCCGGTCGCCGGCGTTGGCGGCACGCGCGCCTGCGACTGGTGGTTCACCGACCAGGCCGTGCTGATCGACACCGCCGGACGCTACACGACGCAGGAGTCCAATGCCCAGAGCGACAGCAAGAGCTGGCTCGCCTTCCTGTCGCTGCTCAAGAAATGCCGCACACGGCAACCGATAAACGGCGTCATCCTGGCGATCAGCCTTGCCGATCTCATCGGCCTCGACGACCGGCAGCTTGACGCTCACGTCGTCGAGATACGCAGCCGTCTGCGCGAAATCCACGAGACGCTGAAAATCCAGTTTCCGGTGTATCTGGTTTTCACCAAGGCCGATCTTGTTGTCGGGTTCATGGACTATTTCGGCGGTTTCGACGAGACGCGCCGGCGCAAGGTCTGGGGCGCGACATTCCAGACCAGCGATCGCACGAAGAACATGGCCGCGGAGGCCCCGGCCGAATTCGATGCGCTGGCGAGACGCCTGGTCGAGGAGATGCCCGACCGACTTCAAGAAGAGGCTGACCCGGTCGCGCGCATATCCGTCTTTGGCTTTCCGGCACAGTTCGGTGCGCTGAAGGGCCGAATTGCGAGTTTTATCGCCGGCCTGCTCGATCCGGGCCGCAGCCAGGTGAATGCCAGCCTGCGGGGACTCTATTTTTCGTCAGGCACGCAGGAGGGAACGCCCATCGATCAGGTGCTGGGCGCGATCAGCCGCAACTTCGGCAACAATTCCAGCGCCCATCTTTCCGGAAGCGGCAAGAGCTTCTTTTTGCATGATCTGCTGACAGGCGTCATTTTTGCCGAATCCGGATGGGTCTCGTACGACAAATCGGCGGCAAGGCGGGCGGCGATCGCCAGATTTGCCGGGCTTGGCGCTATCGCGTTGATCGCCGCGGTGGCCCTCGGCATCCTGGCCCTAAGCTTCATCGCCAACGGGTCGCTGATCGCCTCCACCAAGCAGGCCATGGGCCAGTATCGCACAACGGCGGACGCGCTGCTCAAGAGCACCGAGGTCAACGATGTCGACCTCGAAAACGTCATTGGCCCACTCGACCAGTTGCGCGATCTGCCGGCCGGGTTCGAAACCGGCGACGTGCCGACACCGATCGAGGAAACGTTCGGCCTCAGCCAACGGGAAAGACTGCTTTCGGCATCCAGGACGGCTTACCGGCAAGCGCTGGAACGAATGTTCCGATCGCGTCTGCTGATCCAGGCGGAGCGGACGATCCAGGCCAAGATGGCCGATCCCGCCGCGCTCTACGAGCCGTTGAAAATCTATCTGATGCTGGGCGGCAAGGCGCCGAAGGTCGACGACGCGTTGATCGTCTCCTGGATGAAGCAGGATTGGGAGCAGAACCGGTATCCAGGCGAAAACAACCGCGCAGGACGCGAGCAACTTGAAAAGCACTTGCGCGCCATGCTTGCGCTGGACGACGCCTATGATCCGGTTTTCCAACTCAACCAACCACTCGTCGAGGCGGCTCAACGCTCGCTTGGGCGGATGAGCCTTGCCGACCGTGCCTCCGCGCTGATCAGGTCTGCCGTATACGCGGCGGCGCTGGATGATTTCTCCGTTTCAGCGAAGGGCGGACCGGAAACGCCGCTGGTATTCGAGCGTGTCGATGGCGGCGACCTGTCAGGCCTTCGTGTTCCCGGCCTCTATACCTATGCCGGCTTCAACCGTTTTTATCTCGGACAGCTCTCGCGCATTGCGCAGATGCTCGTCGACGACCAGTGGGTGCTTGGCGGCGGCGGCGAACAGGGCGGCATCGATCAGGAGTTGCTGAAGCTCGGCCCCCAGCTCCTCGATCGCTATGGCAAGGAGTTCGCAACCGCGTGGAACAGCGTTCTCGATGGGTTGAAATTCAAAGCGATGCTGAAGGACAAGCCGCACTATATCGCGCTTTCCGCCGTCGCATCGCCAACCTCGCCGATCGAACAGCTGTTTACAGCGATCGCCGCCGAAACTGCCCTTACGCGGGGCGCTGCTTCTGGCAAGGAGCCAGCCACCGGGGTTGAAGCCGGCACGGTTCAAGGCCCGTCGATGGCCAGGGGTCTGGCTCGGATCGGCATACAAATAGCTACCGGAAAATCGCAAAGCCGTGCCGGCACGGGATCTGCGGCGGCGCAAAACCAGAGCCCCGGGGGCAACATTGAAGCGCAGTTCCAATCGTTCCAGGCCTTGGTGAGCGGTCCTGCCGGGCGCCGACCGATCGATGCCTTGACCCAGAACTTCCGCGACATCTACAAGAGCCTGCAACTGGCGACCGACGTGCCGTCGCAGACGGATCGCGTCAACGCCAATCTGCAGCTGCAGATAGCCACCCTTCGTGCCAATTCCTCGCGCCTGCCCAAGCCACTCGCCAGAATGGTCAATGCGACGGCGGACGAATTCGAAGGCAACGTCGCCGAGACTTCGGTGGCGAATTTGAACCAGCTGCTCGACCGGGCGGTCACGGCTCCTTGCGAGGCGGCTGTCAACGGCCGTTATCCTTTCGCCGGCGATGGCACCGAGGATGTGGCGATGGCGGATTTCGCGAAACTGTTCGCACCGGGCGGGCTTCTGGACCGGTTCTTCGCGCAGAATCTCGCATCGCTGATCGACATGAGTGGCCAGGACTGGAGCTGGAAACAGGATGTGCGCTTCGGGCGCGACCTGTCGAAATCGACGCTGAAAATCTTCCAGCAGGCGGCCGAAATCCGCAGCGCCTTCTTTCCCCAAGGCGGTTCGACGCCCTCGATCAGCATCACCTTCACGCCGTTCTCACTGCATGGCGATGCTGATGCCGCGGTGCTCGATGTCGATGGCCAGACCGTCCAGAGCAACCAGGTGGGCAACGCGCCGAGCATCGTGACCTGGCCCAGCGGCGCGGCTTCCGGTTCCGCCAGCCTGAGGCTGACGCCGGAGATGCCAGGCCGCGAATCCACCATCAAGTTCGAAGGGCCGTGGGCGCTGAAGCGGCTCATGGACAAGGCGTCCATCACCGGCACCGACAATAATGTCCAAGCGCGCTTCGTGATCGGCGGGCGCGACGTCAGCTATACGATCCAGACCGGCTCCGGCCCCAACCCGTTCCTGCTTCCGGCACTTTCCGGATTCAGCTGTCCGAAGGCGTTTTGAGATGGGCTTCGAACTTTTCAATGCGGTAGCACCCTTCGGGAGGCTCAGGCGCCCGGACCTTAATTTCGATACTTTAATGGTCGAGCCTGTGGCAGACTGCCGTGAGCGAGCGCCCGGGATTGGGCCGCAGAGGACGCGTGAGAAGCGTTTGGTGGCAAGGTGAGCGATGTCGCCCTTCCCTTTGACAGTTTCGGCGTGAGCCACAAAGGCTGTGTCCGCGAGCACAATGAGGACAACTACCTGCTCGAGCCACGAACCGGGCTTTGGGTGGTGGCCGACGGAATGGGCGGGCATGAGGCCGGAGAAGTCGCCTCGGCCAGCATTGTCGACCACCTGGCCACGATCGGCATCGCAAGCTCCGCTCCGGACCTGCGGGCGCGCTTCGAGGACAGACTGAGCCGGGCCAATGCCGAGATCCGCGGCATATCGGAATCGCGCGGCATCACCATCGGCTCCACGGTCGCCGCCCTGTTGGCGATGGACGGACGGTTTGCCTGCCTGTGGGCTGGCGACAGCCGGGTCTATCTGATCCGCAACGCCGCGATCTCGCAGATTTCGAAAGACCACACCGAAGTGCAGGAACTATTGGATCGAGGCATGATCAGCGCGGCCGAGGCGCTGACCTGGCCGCGCCGCAATGTCATCACGCATGCGGTCGGCGTCAGCGACGACTTCGTCATCGATTTCCAGCAGGGCGAACTGATGCCGGGGGACATTTTCGTGCTGGCCACCGATGGGCTGACGGCACATGTCACAGATGCGGAGATCGAGGCCGCGGTGGTGTCGGCAACGCCTCAGGCGGCCTGCGAAAATCTCTTGCAAACGGTGCTGACGCGGGGCGGAACGGACAATGTGACCATTGTACTGGTGAAGATCGGAACCGGGCGCAATGGACAATCGCTCCACCCTGATCTGTCCAGAGCGGAGGGCTGAGGCCGATGAGCGCCGATGACAAGACGCGAATATCGCCGCAGGTGGCCAACACCGCGGTCGGCACGCAGCTCAGCGGCATCTACGAACTTGACGAGCGGATCGCATTTGGCGGCATGGGCGAGGTCTATCGCGGCCACAACATCCAGACCGGCGACCACGTCGCGATCAAGATAGTGCTGCCCGAGTTTGCCCGTGACCAGACGATCCTGTCCTTGTTCCGCAAGGAGGCCTCGATCCTCAACCATTTGTCGCATGACGCGGTCGTGCGATACCACGTCTTCACCATCGATCCCGGAATCGGCCGGCCCTACCTCGCCATGGAATTCGTCGACGGCGAGTCGCTGTTCGACATAATGCGAAGGGGGCCGATGCCGACGGAAGAGGTGCGCAAGCTCTGCCATCGCCTCGCATCCGGCCTAGCCGCCGTGCATCAAGCCGGAGCAATCCATCGCGACCTGTCGCCCGACAACATCATCCTGCCGGGGGGCCGGGTCGACCGCGCAAAGATCATCGATTTCGGCATCGCGCGATCAGCGACGGTGGGCGGGGAAACGCTGATCGGCGGAAAGTTCGCGGGAAAATACAACTACGTTTCACCCGAACAGCTCGGGCTGTACAGCGGCGACGTCAGCGAGCAGTCCGACATCTACAGCCTTGGGCTGGTGCTGGCCGCCGCCCTGCGCGGCAAGCCGATCGACATGAGCGGATCGCAGTACGAGATCATCGAAAAGCGCCGAACCGTGCCTGATCTCTCTGACATCGACGACGATTTTCGTGACATTGTCGAAGCCATGGTGCAACCGGATCCGCAAGACCGGCCGGTCAGCATGGCTGACATCGCCAGGATGACGCGCGGCGAAGACGAAGCGACAACACCGCCCCCATCCAGGACACCCCGCGACCGGCCGGCTTTGCCACCAGCCGAGCAAACCCTTGCTCCTGATCCCAAGCCCCAGCCATCCAATGTCGCGGGGCACAACGTGCCGGCGGCGACGGGCCCGGGCGAGCAGGGCTTCGTTCCGCATGTCCGGCCAGCGCATCTGTCCAAACCGTTGCCTTCGCCGGCCGCCAGCCCGCCGCGCACGGCCGCGAGCAATGTCCCCGGGAAACCCGCGAAGACCCGAACCATCGCGATCGCTGCTCTTGCGACGCTGGCTGTCGTCTCGGTCGCCGGCCTTTACCTGAGCGGCTTCATGACACCTGTGACGCCGACTGCCGGCAAGACATCGCTTTCGCCCGAACCATCGAAGCCGGCGCCGACGGACAAGGTCGCGAGCGCCCCCGAGCCGGCAATGACAGGTCCGGCCGCGGAGCCGGGAGCCAGCGTCCAGCCTACTGAAAAACAGCCAGATGCCGTGGCAACCCAACAGCCGCTGCCGGCCAAGCCCGCCGAAATCCCCTCGCAGGCTAAAGCCCCGAAGCCGCCGGCAATGGCAGTCCAACCGCAAACAGAGGCGAGCGCACCGCCGGCTGGAAACCAGGCAGATGCCAAGGCCGTGCAGACGGCAGAGCCGGCGAAGCCTATTGCTCTCCCGCAAGCCATGGAACCCCCAACGCCATTGGCAACGGATGCGCAGCAACCGTCCGCAAAGGCATCGCCGACACCCCAGCAGAATACGATGGTCAGCAACAGTCAGACGGCAGTTCCAGCGCCTGAGACGACAGCTCCAGCCGCACCGGCAGTTCCAGCCCCGCCAGCCGAGAAGGTGGCAACGCCGCCATCGGCCAAGCCAAAGGTTGTGGAGACCCCAAAGCCCGAACCACAGATCAGCCAGCCGGAAGCACCCAAGGTGACCGTGCCAGCACCCAAACCAAGCGTAAGCCAGACGGATACCGCGAACGCCGAGGGCCAAAACGCCTCGCCACCGCCGGCCAAACAGCCGGACCTACCAGTCGTCGCGTTGAACGTACCCAAACCGGCGATCCCCCCGGTCGTCGACGATAGCGCGCAACGTGTCTCCTGGGTTCGCGACTTCGGCGGCGGCGACTGTTTCTATGCCACCATGACGTCGTCGACCGACAAGGCCGCCGCGATCGAAGGCTTTGGCACGGCGGTCCAGCCATTCGAACGGATGCTTGGCGATTTCCAGGCAAAATTCCACGTAGAGCCGGACATCAGCGTCCGCCTCATCGAGCCGAGCCAATGCGAAGTCACCAACTTTCTGCGCTTTCTCGGGCAGACCACGGCCGACAAGCCGCAGCTTGTTCTCGACCGGACATCGGTGCCTGATGGTACGCCGATCAGCGGCACGCTGGTGACGCACGGCGGGCTCATCTCCAGTGTCCTGCTGATCGATCACAAGGGCATGATGTTCAATCTCGACGACCGCATCGTCGCACAATCCGACAAGGCCACCTTCAGCATCCCGATTGGCCTCGGCGCCGCCGACAAGGCCGCCGGGAAGGCCGTGCCGCAGATCATAATGGTGATCACGGGTCCGCAGGATATTCAGGCGGCAGCCTTCGCGACGCCGACGCCGGCCTCGGTGCTGCTGCCCAAGATTCTCGAAGAGATCGAGACCGACGGATCGCAATTTTCAGCCACTGCCAAGTATTTCCGGCTCGGCGGATAGCATGGGCGCCCGATGGAACGCTGCCGCTCGCGTTTCCCCAACTCGTCCGCCGACCTGCCCTTGGGGCAGCGTGAGCCGGCTCGAGCCCTGGTTGCCCTGACGGGCCGCATGAAGCTTGCGGTCATGGCAGGGGCGGCATTGCTGGCCGTGCTGGCGCCCGGCGAAGCGCGGGCCGAATTCACGGTCTGCAATCAGACACTCGACGTCGTCAATCTCGCGGTCGGCCAGAAGGTCGACAATGCGGACCAGACTGACGGCTGGTGGACCATCGGCGCAAATCAATGCGTGAACGTCATCCGCGAGGAACTGACGAACCGCTACATCTACATCTACGCGACTGATGTCTTTGGCCATGCGATCCTGACCGGGTCGACCGAGATGTGCATCGAGCGGCGGCGTTTTTCGATCCGCGGCATCGACGAGTGCTGGCAGCGCGGCCATATCGCAGCGCAGTTTCTCGAAGTCGATACGCTTGAACAGGTGCGGTGGACCTTCTTCCTGACCGGAAGCAATCCGTGACGCACAGTATCGACACCAGCTTCAGGGAGAAAAAACTGGCGCGCGCCGCGCTGCGCAGGCGCACGCTCTGGCGCCGGCTCATTGCCGGTTTCGCCGTGGTTGTCCTGCTATCGATCGCCACCGGTTTCTACCTCACAGCGGACTATTGGTCGTTCGGCGACGAAGACGAGGAGCTGCACGCGGTCGAAGGCACGGACGATGTGCCGGCAGATGCATCCGTCTATGTGCCTGCCATTATCGAACTGGCCGGAGATCCGATGTGGATCACGCTTGCGCCCGACGCCGACACGGCAAGCAAGGGCCATGCGGTAGCGCGCCCGTCCGAACTCGACAGTTCCGGCGCCTCACCGCAGATCGAGATCCTCTCCGACGTCATGCTGAGTGCCAGCGAAAAGTTCATGACGACGATCCCGTCGACGCAGGAGGACTTCGCCTTCTTCCAGGCACAGCGGCGGACCGCTCCGACATCGCCGGCCGCCGCACCCACCGAGCAGGCCGCTCCGCCTGCCCCGCCGGTGGCACCGAACGACCAGCAGGGGGACCTGGATAATGAGCTGGCTGCACCCGATGCGAGCGAGGCCCCGGCCGGTTCGGCGCCCAAGGCGGATGCCGGCGACGCGGAGGCCGGCTGGGGAGAGACCATCGATCAGGGCGAGGCAGCGCTGCCCGCCTTCAAGAAGACCCAGATCGAGAACAATACGACCGTCGCAACCGCGACCAACGAGTACCAGCGCTTCGAGGCGACCGAAGACACCTTCGTGAAGATCCTCAACGACCGCAGCCTGGACAGCGTTGCGCTCGATGCGCATTTCTCCGCCGACGATGCCAAGCTGGCGGGCGAAGCCTTGAAGGCGCTCTTCAACCGGGACGGCCTGGAAGCGGGTTATGTCGTCGCCATGCGCGGATTCCGGCCGAACCGCGAAACGACGACGATGTCGCTCATGCAGGTCTCGATCTACGCCAAGAATGTCTTTGTCGGCACGTTGACGCGCAATGCCCCTGGCGCCTTCGTGTCGGGTGTCGATCCCTGGGTGCAAGAGGATCTGTTCAACTACTCCGGTGCAGATCAAGGCGGGCCCAAGCGTCAATACCGCCTGCTCGATGCGATCTATTCGACGGCTGCGCGCAACAAGGTCCCGACCGGCGTCATCGGCGAGGCGATCATGTACCTGTCGCGAGGACAGGATCTCGACGCCTTCACCAGCGAGGACCAGCGCCTAGTGCTGATCTACTCGCAGACGCCGCGTGGCAAGGATGAGACGTCCGGGCGGGTGCTTTATGTCGGCGTCCAGGGCGGTGAGAAGACCATCGACTGTTTCGTCTTCCAGCAGAGCGACGGCCAGTACTCCTGCGTCACCGGCAATGACGAGGTGCGTTCGCTAACTGTCGCCAACGGCATGGTCACGCCGGTGAACGGGGTCATGACATCCACCTTCGGCCCGCGCAAGCACCCGATCCTCGGCGTCGTTCGTATCCACAAGGGCGTGGATTGGGCAGCCCCTGTCGGCACGCCGATCATGGCGGCCTTCGACGGCGAGATCAGCTTCCAGGGCGATGGCGGCAGCTATGGCAATCTGGTGAAGATCTCGCATGCGAACGGGCGCGAGACGCGCTATGCGCATATGCAAAAATTCGCCATTGCGAGCGGAGTCGGTACCAAGGTGAAGGCCGGCGACGTCATTGGCTATATCGGCACTACCGGGCTCTCGACCGGCCCGCATCTGCATTTCGAGCTCTACCAGAACGGCGAGGCGATCGATCCGCTAGGGACTGCCACCACGGTCGCCACCTATGAGACTGGCAATTCCGGCAATTCTGGCAATTCCGGCGATGTCGCCGTCGAAACGCTGACCGAGCGGATCGTTCATGTCGAGAGTGGCGGCAGCGCCCGCGCCAAGAACCCGAATTCCTCGGCGACCGGCGCCGGCCAGTTCATAACGAAGACCTGGATTCGGATGATGAATACCTACCGTCCGGACCTCGCGCGCTCGCTGTCGACCGCCGACCTGCTCGCCCTGCGCTACGACGCCACGATCTCGCGCGAGATGGTTCGCAATCTGGCGCGCGAGGGCGAAGCGTATCTTCGGGCGCGCGGTCACCAGATCACGGCCGGCCGGCTCTACCTCTGTCATTTCCTGGGAATGGAAGGCGCGCATCAGGTGCTGTCGGCGCCAGCTTCGGCACAATTGAGCGCCGTGCTGGGGTCCGCCGTCATCCAGGCCAACCCGTTTCTCACGGGCAAGACAGCCAGCTATGTGGTGGACTGGGCCGAAAGGAAGATGGGCCAGAAGCTGAGCCGTGTGGCCACCGACGCCAACCCGCCGTCGACGACTACGGAGATCCGCCAGACATCGCCGGAGTTCGAAAAATACAAGCAGGCCGTCACCGCCCTCATCAGCTCGATCCAGAATACGCTTTGACCCGGCCCGTGCGGCATCAGCCCCTCAGGCCATTGGTGTCACTATCTCTCGGGCCTCTGTGAACCAAAGTTGGGCTCAGCATCACATATGTCCAAGGATCCATTTTTGGCACAAGCGACCCAGTCGCCGACGAAATCTGGCATCCGCAGACATCAACAGTGCCCCCAGTGGGTAGAGGGCTGGTCCATGAAAACGATCACAGTCTTTCTGAGCGGGATTATCCTGGCTTTCGTTGCCGCCTTCGGCGCCGAGGCAGCCGTGCCTGACGCCAAGCGCGTCGCGCTGGTGATCGGCAACACCAACTATGTCCATGCGGTTACCTTGCCCAACCCCGCCAACGATGCCCGCCTCATCGCATCGACACTGCGCGATGCCGGCTTCGAGGTGATCGAAGGGGTCGATCAGGACAATGCAGGCATGCACAGCCTCATCAGCCGGTTCACCGAGCAAGCCTACGACGCCGACCTGGCGGTCATTTTCTATGCCGGTCACGGCATGCAGGTCGACGGCAAGAACTACCTGATACCGGTCGACGCCGATTTGACATCGCCAGCCTATCTCAAGACGCGCACCATTCAGATCGACGACTTCATGGCCGCGCTTCCGCCCGACCCGGCGATCGGCGTCATCATCCTCGACGCTTGCCGCGACAATCCGCTGGCAAGGACGCTGGCGGCCTCGCTGCCGAAAAGCCGATCCACCTCGTTGGGCACCGGCCTGGCGCCGGTCGAAGCAAGATCGGACGTCGTCGATACTGGTGGCCTGCTTATTGCCTATGCAACGGATCCGGGCGCCATCGCCTTCGACGGCGACGGGGTCGACAGTCCTTACTCCACCGCGCTCGCCAGGCATCTGACCGAGCCCGGCGTCGAAATCCAGAGCGCGCTGACGCGCGTGCGCGGCGAGGTGACCGAAACCACGCAAGGTCGCCAGCGGCCGTGGCATAACGCATCGCTGGGACGCGAGGTTTTCCTGGGTAAACCCGTCGCCGCTGCGGCGCCGCCGGCCGTAAATCCGGTAGCCGACGCATCCGCGACATCCGCCCCTGCCCCTGTCGCCAATGGTTCTCTTTCCTGGGAAGTCGAGCAACGTCTTTGGGATGAGGCCTCGAAGCACAATTCTGGTCCGTTCTACCAGGCCTATCTCGACCAGTTTCCGAACGGTCGTTTCGCCACCGTAGCGCGGCTGAACATCGACGAATTGGACGGCCCGAACGCTCAAAACCGGCAGGTCGCGGCACTCGATACGAACCAGGCGAACGCCGGTCCCGGCTCCGCCGTGCGCACCTCTGTCAGCGTTCCGGACGAGATGAAGCAGAAGCCGGGCACCGAGTTGACGGAAAGTGCGATGGGCCTCGACCGCCAGAGCCGCATCGACCTGCAGTTGCGGCTTGAAGCGTTAGGCAACGAGCTTGGGCTGATCGACGGAACCCTGGGCTCTCAGACCCGTGAGGCGATCGGCATCTGGCAAGCCGATAACGGACTGCCACAAACTACCTATCTGACGCGCGAGCAACTGGCGTTCCTGGTGATCCAGTCAGATCCCGTGATGGCAGCCGTGCGCGCCGGATATGACGCCGATCAAGCCCGTACGGCACAGCCGAGGAAGCCCGTCGTGCAGAAAGCCCGCGCGATGAAGCCGGTGGCACAAGGACCCCGCAAACAACGGCAGGTCGCTCAGAAGTGGCGCGACCGCGAGATCATGGTGCGGCGGGATGAACCTGCTCGGCCGCGGGACAATTTTCTCGCCAGGGCACTGATTTTCGGCGCTGGTGTGGCCGTGGGCAGCGTGCTCAAACACTGACCGCCGCGCGTCACTGCGCCTTAATCCGCATTTCCACGCGACGGTTGACCGGATCATACGGGTTGGGGCTGCGTGGATTCTTTTCGCCCATGCCGATGGCGTCGATGCGGGCGGGATCGACACCACTGGCCGTCAGGAAGGCTGCCACCGATTTCGCTCGTCGTTGCGACAGGCCCTCATTGTAATGCACAGTGCCAGTGGCGTCGGTGTAGCCTTCGACGACGAAGCTGAACGTGCTCAGCCGGCTGTCCTTCAGCGCCTTGGCGAACTCGTCGAGTTCAGAGCGCGCAGTGGTGTCGAGTGCGGCCGAATCTAGGCCGAAATTGATCAGCATATCGAGACTCGATTTCTCTCCCGGCGCTTCTTTTGCCTTGGTCTTGGTCTTGCTCTTGCACTCCTCCTCGGTGCCGACGCAAATTCCCCGCGACTTGCCGAGATCGGCCGCGCCGGCAAAGAACTTGACAATGTCTTCTGATTTCTGAACAGGATCGGCGAAAGCGTGGGTCGAGAAAAACACCACGACCGCCAAGACAAAAGTTGAACTGCCCCACTGCATAACGGTTACTCCTATCTGAGCATCCGATTTCGATGATGGCGATCATACCAAATTCCAGTGCAATTGTCTGTCGATAAACGCCGGCGGCACGATAGTGCCGTTGGCTGTTACCGGATCATTGGTCGAGACTTGACCCGCGCCGCGCCTGAGGCTTGAGTGACCAAGGCTTCTCGATGAAAGCGTGGCGGTCATGGCCAATGGGCTCCGATTCAAGACGGCACGAGATCTTTTCACGGCTTGTCCGGCTATTGCCGAGGACATGAGAACCCTTCCAACCGACCAAAACTCGATCGCGTTTTGCCGCCACCTGCTCGCCGGGCGCGTTCCCGAGGAAGCGATCACATTCTGTGCCTACCTGCTTGCCGAGCGGGCCGCGGTCTGGTGGGCGCATGAATGCCTGAGCCATCTGACCGAGCTGTTCGATGGAACCGATCAGGAATTGCTTGCGCATGTTCGCGACTGGGTGGCTGAACCGGACAATCCCCGCCATCAGGCAGCCGTCCGCACGGCCGCGACGACACCAGCAACAACGCCAGTCGGCTGGATTGCGCTGGCTGCTGGATGGCGGAACAATGGTTCGGCCATGGACGCGACGACAACACCGGCCTTGCCGCCATTACCTGCTGCCCACGCCGTCAATGCCGGGATTCTGGCCGGCCTGGCGCGTGTCGCTCTCGCGGACCGGTTTGCGGTTCTTTCCGCATTTGTCGAAATGGGCATCCAGATGGCGGAGATCGAGGCGCGCCAATCGGCTGATGCCTATTAGAGCCGCTTACTTGCAGCCGCCTTGCGCCCATTTGGCCAGCGCCACCTTGAAGCGTGTTCCCAGCGGATGTTGCAGGCGCAAGACAGAGACATCATTGGCGGCGAAATTCTTCGCCTGATCGCACAGCCGGGCCTCGTTCCATTCATGGCAGCCGTCGCAGTGCTTGCCTTCCCAGACCGACTTGTCCAACCCCTCCACCGGGCTGAACAGGGGCTTGCCCTTGATCAGTTCGGCGATGCTCTTGCCGTCGATCGCCGCATCGCCGAAGTCGACCGGATGATTGAAAAGGATCGGGGCATCCGACGCCAGTTTGGGGATTTTCTGGCGCAGCACATCGAGCGCAAGCTGGTCGTTGCTCGGGCCTGACGGACTAGCCGGGCTGGTGTTGCGCGCGTCGGAGCCGCCTTCGGCTTGAGGTGTGCTCGCCTCGCCCACGATCAATGGCGCATTGAGATCGACCTTGTGCAGGACGACCTCCGTTGTCAGCGAAACGTTGAGCCAGGGGCGCTGCTTGCCGGCGGTTGCCTTGAAGACATCACCGGTCACCCGGTTCATCGCCTCGGTGATGGAGACGTTGGCTTCGCCGATGTGCTGAAGCAGCGCCGCAGTGAACGGCGAATGTTCGCCCGACCCGTCATAGGCGACCTGATTGGGACTGGCGGCGAAAGCGACAAGCGTGCCGGCGCCACCGTTCTCGATCGGGATCTCGGCCAGGCCGCTCATCGCACCGTGGACGCCCGCAGTCTTGGCCAGCACTTCGGCGAGGGGATTGTCGCGGCAAGCGTCGAGGAACACCAGCCTGATGCTGGTCTCGCGTGACATCTGGCGCAAAACAAAATCAAACGACACGGCCTCGAAGTCGAGGGAAGTCTCGTCCTCCAGCGCGGCGTCGACCGGAAGCAGGTAGTTCTTGCCCGAAACCTGCAAGCCGTGGCCGGCGTAGAAGAACAGCGCGATATCGGCACCGCGCACCTGTTTTGCGAACTGGGCGATCGTCGCCTGCGTCTGCGGCTTGGTCAGGTCGAAGCCCGAAACCACCTCGAAGTCGAGCTTCTTCAAGCGTTCGGCCATGGCCTGGGCGTCGCGCACCGGATTGGCGAGGGGTGCCGCGTGCTGATACTGGGCGTTGCCGAGGACAAGGGCGACGCGGCGCTCGGCGCTGGCGGCCGTCATAGTCAACAGCAAGGCGAGTACCACGAGACCGGCGGCGCGAAAGAAGCGGCCGCAACGGGCGATCAGACCGGACCTCACCGCACCCTCAGAGCTTGGTCGCGGAAAACTCGATCCGCCGGTTGAGCGCCTTGTTCTTTGGCGTATCGTTGGCGGCAACCGGCCGCTCCTCGCCATACCCGGTCGCCGTGATCTGCGTGCGCGCAATCCCCGCGGCAACAATGGCATCGGCGACCGCCTGGGCCCGCCGTTCGGACAATTGCTTGTTCGCCTCCGGCGAGCCGTCGGAATCGGTGTAACCGGAGACCTCGACCTTGAGGCTCGGGCATTTGCCGACGACACCTTCGACCTCTTCAAGCAACGGCCGGCTCTTCGCATCGAGCCGCGCGCTGGCCGGCCGGAAGTAGATGGCGCCGGTGCGCGACAGCACGGCGAACCGGTTCAGGCATTCCTCGTCGCTGAAGTTCGCCTTGGCGGCATCGGTGGCAACGGGGCCAACCTCGGCTGAATTCGCCGCGGCGGTCGGAGCGGCGGCCGGCTTGCTGCCGTCAGCGGTGAAGACGAAATCGAACGATACCGACGCGGTCGGCACGATGTTGGTGACATTGGCTGCCTGTTGCAGCTTGTCAACGTTCGGCAACAGGCCGAAATCCTCGACATGGACAGCGACCGGAGCCTCCGAAGCAACCGACACCATGGTGTCGCTGATCATAGTGACGACGACGCTGGCCTCGAGGTCCTTGTCGACGCCGTGCAGATTGAGACGGAAAGGCAAGGTTGCCTTCACCCTGCGCTTTGTCGCGAGATCGGCGAATGCGGCGGGATCCACCTTCGCCGTCAGCTCGGCCGTCGGGTACTTGAATGTCTCGAAGAACAGGAAGCGCATGCGAACATTGCGCAGGTCGACGCCGGTATCGACCGAGTTGAGGTCGAATGTGACCTTGGCATCACCCGCCGCGCTCAGCGTGCCGGTGATGTTCCTGATCTTGTTGGTCTCGACGATCGTGTTCTTCTTGACCGACTGGTAGGTGATCACCGAAGCTGCGGGATCGAGCGTCCAGTTCGGCGCGGCGCTGGCGGCTTGCGACCCGAGCAACAGCAACAACGTGAGGCCAAGAGCCCTTGCTGCAGCAAGGCCTTTCGACGTTGTCTTCCACCAGAATGCGACGACTTCGAACATGGAACGCCCCTGCCCAGGACCACCGTATCGACCCGACATCAAGCGGGGAGCATAGAGCACTCGCGGTTGGTTGGCGAGTACGGCTGCAAATCCTAAGAATGCAGGATAATCGGCGAAGAACTGATGCTGCCCCATTCCTGAACTAAGCCTAAGCCGGTGTGAAACGATCCGGGAGTCAGTGCCGCCACGACCAGGACATGGTCGTAGCTACGTCCGGCATTCTTGAGGTTTGATCAACCTCCCCAACCGCCGCCTCCACTACCTCCGTTCCCGCCTCCACCCATGGACGGAGTGACTGGCGGGGGGACAGGTGCCGTTTCCTCAACCGGCTTGATCACCTTTTTGGCGGTGACCTTCTTCTGCTGGTCGATCTTTGGCGTGGACGTCGTGCGAACGAGCTTCTGTCTGTGCTTCGTCGTCGTCACCGTTGGTTCGGCCGTGGGCGAAACGGACATGCAGCCCGCTAGCGCCGCCAGGGCACCGGATAGAACCGTTGCAATCAATGCCTGCTTCACTGCCGTGCCCACCATTGCCTCCTTGTGATCAAAACAAGTCCCGACGCGGATTGGCTTGCTCCCAGACCGCTCTGGCCGTCTTGACCAGTTGGTCGTCCAGCGAGCCGTTCGCCGCGATCTTCGACTTGAGTTCGCCGTGCAATTGCTTCAGCGCCGCCGTTTTCGCCTTCACGCCGAATTTTGTCAGCGTCGCCTGGGCGCCCGGCAATTCCTTGCGAAGATCGAGTGCCACCGCGAAGGCCAGGTAGCGCACCGCTATCGCCTGGTCGGCCTTGTCGCCCTTCTGCATTTCGAGAGCCGCCCGGTCATAGGCGCCGGACTGATCGCCGCGGGCCGTGGCCAGTTCGAACAGTCTCTGCGCTTCATCGAGGTTCTGCCCGACGCCGACACCGTCCCGGTACATGCGCGCGAGGCTAGCCGGAGCGTAAGGCTGGCCGAGATCCATGGCCTTCTGGAAGAGCCCGTGCGCCTGGCTGGGATCCTTCCCGACACCTACGCCGGCGAGGTAATTTCGGCCGAGCAGGTTCATCGAATACATGTCCTGCCGCTCAACGCCCGCCTTCAAGAAGGCCACGGCGCGGGCCGGATCGGCGGGCACGCCATTGCGGCCCTCCGTGAAGATCGCGGCAAGATCATTCATCGCGTAGGTATGGCCCATGGCTGCCGCCTTGAGCAGAAGGTCCAGCCCCTTGCCAGTGTCGCGCTCGACGCCATAGCCGTTGAACAGGGCACGTCCCCATGACGTCATCCCGTAAGGATCGCCCTTGTCGGACGCCGCCGCATAAAAGGCATTGGCTTGCTTGCGGTCGGCAGGCATTCCCGTGCCCGTCGCGTTGAAGTAGCCAAGCTCGAACACGGCACGGACGTGACCATTGTCGGCTGCCGCCTGGACGGCTTTCTTGGCGTACTCGACCTTGCCGGCTGCCAGCAGCGCTCGGCCCAGTTCGTAGCGGAAGCGGGCGACGTCGGGATAGGCTTTCACCGCCGCCTCGCAGGCCTTCACGGCCTCGGTGCCGATTTCATTCGGAAGCAGGCCGGGGACGACGCCTTGCAGGTCGAGAGGCTCGCCGGCGGCCTGGTCGCAAAGATCGACGCGTGGCGACAGCTTCATGGTGGCGGGCTTGGATGAACTGCTGTCGGCGCGGATTTCGAAGCCGACCTCTACCGGCTGGGCAGCACCGATCTGGGGTTCGTAGCGCAGCTGGTCGACCTCGTCCGCCATCAGGCTCGACTCCGGCGACAGGGCACGATCCGGCAGGGACAGCGTTCCCGTTGCCGGATAGCTCGCGAGTTTCAGGCTGACGGAGGGATCCTTTGTGGGGAAATCCAGATTCAGCGGAACCGGGCCTACTCCGACCGGGACGCTGATCTCGCGGTTTTCGATCGCCTCGGCGGCGCCGGTGATATGAATGCCCCGCTCCAGCACCTGCTGCTTCTGCTCGGTCTCGAGCGAAGCCGCAATCTGTTCGCCTTGGGCGCCGTGGCCATCCTTGACACGGAACACCATGATGCCCCGGGCTTCGCCACCCCAATTGTCATGCGTGGCGTAGGCCAGCATGTCCACCTCTTCGGGCGCACCGGCGCCCTTGGGCACATCCATCTTCAGGCGTGGCAGGTCCACGCCCTGAATCTCTTCGCCGACCTCGACGGCCCTGCCGTCCAGCAGCAGGCGTCCGAGCACGGGCGGCCTTTCGATGCTGACGGTGATCGATCCGCCATCGACATCGACCGGTTCCGGCAGGTCAAGGGCAACAGGCCCGACACCCGACGGCACGACTTTCTCAAGAACCGGCGGCAGCGAAGGCCGGCTGGCACGGCGCATCAGGACAACTTCGTCGATGAGCGAGGAGTTTTCCCAGGGAACCTGCTTGCCGTCGGTGGCCTCGACCACCTCCCGGCGCACCGCGGCCATGACCGTGCGTATCTCTTGGTTCGGCGCCAGCGCCCGACGCGAAAATGCGGACGAAAACGGGCTGAGGTCTCCGCCTCCATCATAGGCGACCGCCCCTGGCTCGGTGGCAAAGGCGATCAGCGTATTCAGCGAGCTTTTGACCTGTGCAAGACCGGTGTTGCCGGCCGTGATCAGCTGGTCCCTCAGCCAATAATCCTTGCGCGGAAACGGATTGTTGCGACAGGCGTCGAGGATGATCACCTGGATCTTCGATTTCGCGCGCAATTGCTGCAGGACATCATCCAGCTTGACCGCCTGGACCTCTATGTCGGCTGCATTCTTCAGCGAGGCATCGACGGGGATCAGGAAATTCTCGCCACCAATCTGAAAGCCATGACCGGAATAGTAGACGACGGACAGATCGGCGCCGTCCGCCGCAGCAAGGTAGTTGCGGAACTGCTCCTCGAATTGCAGCTTTGTGAGGTCCTTGGCAACGAACACTTCGAAGCCGGCCAGCCGAAACGTCTTGGATACGTCCTCGGCATCCTTGTCGGGATTCTTGAGGGCGGGGATTTCCCGGTACTCGGAATTGCCGATCACCAGCGCGACCCTTCGATCGGCCGACGCATCGAACGTCGTGAAGGCGGCCACGAGGAAAACCGCGATTAATCCGCACAGCCGGAGCATGGCAACCGCCTCAACCGCCGCGACCTGACGACCACAAGCTCCCCAGATTGCGGTATCAAGGTCTGATGAAGAACTCACAATCCGCCGAAACAGCAACAGGAAAAAGACTGAAAAACCATCGCGGCAGCAGGCACCTTCGGAATGTGCAAGGTACCTCAGAGCAGACCCATCCGCAATGAGTGTCTAACCGCACCGGCATGGCCGTCCGGATCCGACGCATTCACCAAGCTTGAACCCAGAGACGGGGTGCAGTGAAGTCGGAAGGCCTCGTCATGGGATGGCCAAAGACAAGACGAGCGGCAATTCCATTCCGAAGTGCCGGATGCGCCAGATTGTCGAGGAAAACTTTCAAGCCATGCCGGCAGGCAGCGAGTGATGCAGGATTCCAATATCAAACCATCGCTGCTGGTTCAGCCGCCTATGTGCACGTCATTGTACGCCAAAGCGCGACACGGTTCTAAGGACGCTTTACATCAATGCTTGACATGTTCAGCATTCAGCTTTGCCACCATCTTTTGGGAGGCGACTGATACTGGATGCAATGGGTAGAAGCGAAGGCTACAGTGCCGAACCCGCCCTATCGCCGCCGTTTCCCCTGCTCCCACTCGATCGTTTCCAACCCAGCTAGGACCTTGATCTAGCTTGGTTTTTTCTTTCCTGCGGCACTGAAAGCCGACACACGGCCCCTCAAAAAGTTACACTATTGACTTTAAACGGAAAATCGCCGCAAAAAAAGTTTTGAGGTTTCATAGACTATCGGAGCCAATCGGTCGGTTTTCGCTCTCTCGGTGCTCAGTCGCACACTCGACCCGATCTCAAAAAGTACCGTCAGCACAGTCTATCACGCCCCGCTGGAGCGATCCATCCATCGCAACCAAAAGAGCCAGCCTGCTCCATTGGCACTTGGTAGCGCCATCATTCATGCAAGCCCCAGTTTCGATCAGGGTCGTTGCGTCGATTGTCGGCCTACGGCGGGACCGTCTCGGAATGCCGGGGCTGACCATCCGATCCTGTCCAGTCAACCGAAGGCGCCAACCTGTGCTCTTCCCGCTATCGCTCTTGTAGCCGATGACCTGCTTATGCACAGTGATGCCCGCTAACACCATCGGACCTGATCCGGTGCCAATGTTAGCAATAAACACGCTGTCGATCAGGCGATGCATGAGATCTCGCTCTAGAATGAGCGATGGGTCTTTAACCGCTTGCTCTGCTCCTTCTCTCCGCGAGTTGCTTCCTAAGTTTGTCTCCTTCGGCAAGATAAGCTTCTGCTTGAGGCGAATTCGTTGGCGTACAGCCTCTCTTCATCGGAAGGCGCCCGTTTTTGTAGGCTAACAGGATCGCTGCGGCTGCATCAGGACCAACCTCAAGAACGAGATCGAGCCAATTCCTTTCGGGTATGTAGATGTCGGCGCGCTCAGCTTTCGACAGAACATCTCCTTCAAGAACGAGCCTTCTCGTCTTAATGGGCATGATACCAGGCAGGCTAGCAAGGAAGTCCGTAAGAGAGCGCATCGCCGATTACTATAGAGTCACTCGTAGGCGGCTAGAGCAGCCGATGTCTTACTGCTGTCGATCGATCAATATTGCGCCAGCCTTCCCCCATGATCCAAATCCGACTACAGAGGGATGCTGACCCGGTGACCTTGCAGGAGGGTGATTTCGTGAGACCGCACTCGACCACTCGTCGTCCGGTCACTACCGAGCGCATCGAACGAGTTCTCGACCGCATCGCAGAAATCATCGTCGCACGCGGCGAGCAAGGCGAGGCATGGCTTCCGCTATATGACCACCTGGAGGCCGCGCTGCAGAATCTTCAGGCGAAGGAAAGGCGCCTTTCCGCAGTGCGTGAGCGAGTCAAACGTTCTAAGGGTTGAACGAGGACTCGACCTATGGCCCGAAGCTTAGTCCAGGCATTTTTCACCCCAGGGCTTGCCAATACATAGCGAAGAGACGCGTTTGTCATAAGGCCCCGTTGGCTGGGGTCGATATGCGACATAAGAATGTTGTTTTTATTTAGTTTTATCACAATATGTAGCACATTCAGGGCAACTGCCGTAAACTGTGTCGATGAACACCTTCCGGCGCGACCCAGCACGACTGGCTGCAGCTTATGGTCGGTGCAATCGGTGCGAAATTCCGCTCGCAATGGGAGCGGCCATTGGCGCGCGTGGCCGCGAGGGCTTGAGCCCGCAAGCGGACGGGTCCGCACTTTATTCCGCGCGTGACGATCCCAGATGACAATACTCGCTGGCTTGGGCTGATCACGCGATGCGCAACAGCTTGCGCAGGCGGACAGGCAGTCGGGGCGAGGCTTGAAGCTCAGCACAGCTCGCCTCCCATCGCTTCAGATACACGGCGATCGGGATACCGGTTCGGCCGGGCCAGCGGTTGAGTGCACCCAGCGCCTCGACACAGTCCGGCGCCGCCTCGTACTTGAGGTAAGTGTGACGGGTGCGATCAATGAGACTGAGACGAATAGGTCCAAACCAGTGGATAAGCATCGCAATATCACAATAGGTAGCACAATTTGTAGCACAAACTTTGGGCTCCCCCAACATTTATGCTTTGAAGCTTTATGTGGCGTTTGGGTGGATCTGAATTGGTCAGACTCGATTGTTTCAACCCAGCTAGATCATTGATCTAGCTGGGTTTTTTGCTTACGGCACCGAAAGCCGACGCATGGGTCCGTCAAAAAGTTACGCTGTTGAAAGGCTTCAGAGCGCCCTCGCCCGCAGACGGAGGTGAATTGACGCGTTGTGCCATACAGATCTGTGCTTACAGCGACTGCAGTCGCGCGATGTCCTCGGGTGTTGCAGCACGCTCAACTATAGTGCGCCCTGAAGGGTCCTTCACCTCCAGGCGGCCATTCTCAATCTCTTCCTTTGTGCCGTCGGGATGGGTGACTTCGGTCTTGTCACCTGAAATCTCGACCTTATCGTCTGCCGCGTTCACGTGCTCCTGCCCATCATGCCCAATGTCGTCACCGGCATCGTGGTCTGCACCATCGTCGCTGCCACTGCGGCCAGAGTTGCCGCCGTGCCCAGAGTCGTGATCTCCATCGCTGCCAGACCCGGAGTTGCCGCCATGACCCTCACCACCACTACTACTGCCGCCGCCACCCTCGCTCTTGGCATACGCGGCGGCTATTTGGATCTTGCCCGAGCTCACAAAGCTGAGCTGATAGGGCGCCACCACCAAAGCCAGGACAGTTGACGCCCGAAGGGCGAGCAGCAAGGTTCGGGTTAATTTTGGATTCTGCATGATAGGTTTCCTCCTCAATACATTGAGACAACGCAGAAGAGACGGAGATATTCCCACTATGCCCAGAAAAAGGCGAATGCAGGACCTTCGCTGGCGCTACCTCAGGACTTAGGTCGGATATGCACTGAAAGCACGCTACGCGTCCAACCTCGGCTCGGCGCAGAGGTCCAACCATAACCCGCCGCAATCACAATATCCGCAACCGGTTGGGTCACGCATGCTGACATCGTGGCTAATTAAACGGCGGGCGATGATCGAGGGTGGAAAGCGCCGATAGGTGGCCAAGACCGATCATACGCTGCCGTTTCCGATAACCGATTTGAGGCCGAGTTCTGACTGTCGGCTTACGGGCGTCGAGCTTGAATAGCTGCCGTTAGGCGCGCTAATTTCAACGACGACTTTCGCCAGGATCGCACCCATCGAATGGGGAGGCGCTCAACGGTTCGTTGTGCTAACCTCGATAGCCGCGGAGGGCGCTATGGGTGAGAATCGCAAGCTAGCCGCAATTCTAGCCGCAGACGTGGTCGGATATAGTCGGCTCGCCAGCGAAGACGAAGATCGCACCTTGGCGAGGTTGCGGGCACTACGCAGCGACCTGATCGATCCGACCATCGCCGTGCACAACGGGCGCGTGATCAAGCGCACCGGAGATGGAGCGCTTGTCGAGTTCCGCAGCGTGGTGGATGCCGTGCGCTGCGCTATCGAGGTGCAGAACGGAATGGTGGAGCGCAACGCCGGTGTACCGCAGGACCGTCGCATCGAGTTCCGGATCGGCATTCATCTGGGAGACGTTGTCGAGGAAAGCGACGGCGACCTGATGGGCGATGGTGTCAACATCGCGTCGCGTCTGGAGGGCGTTGCGGCGCCCGGGGCCATCTGCCTGTCCGAAGATGCCTATCGCCAGGTCAAAGCGAGGCTCAACCTCTCGGTCGCCGATCTCGGCAGCACGCAGCTCAAGAACATCGCCGAGCCGATCCGAGTTTATTCGCTGGCGGTCGGTGCCGCCGGCGCGAAGGCGATCGCGACGTCGGAACCCTCGACGAGCCGGCCCGGAGGATCAAAGTCGGCAAAGCTGTCGATCGCCGTCCTGCCGTTCGCCAATATGAGCGGCGACACCGAGCAGGACTACTTCGCCGACGGCATCAGCGAAGACATCATAACCGACCTGTCGAAGGTCGCCGGCCTCTCGGTCATCGCCCGCAACTCCAGCTTCACCTACAAAGGCAAGAACATCGATGTCCGGACGGTCGGGCGCGAGCTCGGCGTGACTGCGGTGCTCGAGGGCTCGATCCGCCGCGCCGGCAACCGCGTCAGGATCAATGCCCAGTTGATCGATGCGCGGACCGGGACCCATGTCTGGGCGGACCGCTACGACCGCGACATGACCGATATCTTCGCGCTGCAGGACGACGTGACGCGCCGCATCGTCGAAGCCCTCAGGGTTGCCCTGACCCCGGCCGAGTCGGCGCGCATCGCCCATACACCAACGAGAAACATCCAGGCGCATGATCTTTTCCTGCGCGGGCGCGAGGTCTTGTCCGGTCCTGATAAGACAAACGAGACATTCGAGCGCGCGGTCGCCTTGTTCATCCAGGCGATTGAGCTCGACCCCGACTATGCCGAACCGTATGCCGGCCTGGCTCACGCTTACAACCACGACTTTCAGAACCACTGGAGCGGGCGCACCGACAGCAAGGAACTCTCTGCCCATTATAGTCGGCTGGCGCTCGAGAAGGGCCCCAACCTGCCCTATGGGCATTACATGGCCGCGCTGGTGAAGTTTTGGGAGAAGGATCCGGCCGGACATCGCGAGGAGGTGGAGAAGGCGCTTGCTCTCAACCCCAACTTCGCACTGGCCTTCGGCCTGCGCGGGGTGGGCAACATCTACAACGGCGCGCCGCTGGAGGCGATTCCGGATCTGGAGCACGCGCTGCGCCTCGATCCGCTGCAGGGCCATTTGACCTGGCACTTCATCGGCTCGGCTTACCTCCTGGCCGGGGAGTACCAGAAAGCGGTCGAGGCATTTCGCGAGCGTATCCGCGTGTCGCCCAAGACCGACCTGTCGCGGGGGCTCCTTATTGCCGCGCTGGGCCACCTCGGCGACGTCGATGAAGCACGGCGCGTGAGCGCCGAGCTAAAAGAGATAAACCCGAGCTATCGCTTTTCAGAGCACGTGGGGCGGCTACCCTTCAGCAATCCGGCCGACGCCGAACGCATCCGGCAGGGGTACGCCAAGGCGGCGATACCCGAATACGCGGACGAAAGCCCTGCGCCTGCACTAGAGGTTTCGAGGGGCCGCTAGGTCGGCGGCGCGATGAAGGCCGGCACCATTATTAAGTGGGTTTCCCCCGTCTCGGTGTTGGTATTTTTGATGGTATCCAACCACCTGATGTATTTTGGCGATTGGCAGGATGAAGGACCAAAAATCCTGGCTTAGTGCCGTTTTTCACCAGTTTGGTTGCACCCATAGAATCCGGCAACCGGAATTGAACCGCCGCCAACCGGCCGTCTCATGCGACATCCGCTCATTGGCCCGGACCGATCATACTCACGAGAGCGCCGCGCTATTCTGGTAGCCCGGCAGCATGAAGCGCATCACCAAGGCATTCCGCGAGCGCCTGAGCGCAGTTCACGCCCGCAAACTGGCGACCGTAGCGAAAAGTTGGGTGCAGTTCGAGCACCCGTGCGGCAGCTGCCCTCGCTTCTTCCAACCGGCCGAGTTTGGCAAGCGCAGCGGCCAATTGCACATAAGTGATGCTGTGTGCGGGATTGGCCTGAACGGACTTGTAAGCGGCGCGACAGGCTTCGTCGTAGCGGCCGCACAGCAAATGACTCATCGCCTGCGCGTCGAAAGCGGCGAAGGCCCAAGGATCAAATGGGCTTAGCCGCATGCCTCGTTCGCTCCACTCGATGGCTCGCTCTGCTTCTCCGCTCCATCCGAGGACGACGCTGCCGAGAATGTAGGTCAGCGCCGATGACGGGCTGATCGCAAGCGCGGCTTCCATTGCAGTCAAAGCAGCGCTGCGGTCATGACCATCCATGCCGAGGGAAAATCCCGCGAGAGTCAATGCGGACGCATCGTCCTGTCCATGAAGGATGGCGGAGCGCGCATGGCGTATCGATGCGGCGCGGTTGGCTTCCTCCAAGCCCCTTCGGAGGAAGAGGCAGTGGTGACACATCGCAGCGTTGCCGTGCGCCAGCGCATAGGCCGGATCGAGTTCGATGGCGCGTTCGAGCAGCACGAGCGCTCGCATCGCCCGCTCAGGCATTCCGGAATCAACGTCAAGCTGGGCCCGAAGCACAAGGTCATAAGCATCCAGGTTATCCGGACGCCTGCGCCTCACCCTGTCGATTTCGGCACGCCGCAGGCTCGGTGCGATTGCGCCGACGGCCGAAATGGCGATCTCATCCTGAAGCGAGAAGATATCGTCGGAGCTGCGGTCATATCGCTCGGCCCATACATGAGCGCCGGTCGATGCATCGATCATCTGGCCGGTCACGTGCACGTGGCCCCCGACCCTCCGCACGCTGCCTTCGAGTACATACCGGACGCCAAGCTCGCGGCCGACCTGCTTCACGTCCAAGGCGCGGCCCTTGTAGGCAAAGGTCGAATTTCGCGCGATGACGAGCAGCCAGTTGATGCGCGCCAGGCCGGTGATGATATCGTCAACCATACCGTCGGCGAAATAATCCTGCTCCGGATCGCCGCTTAGGTTCGAGAACGGCAAAACCGCGACCGAGGGTTTGTCCGGCAATGTCAGCGTTGCCGGTTCTGCTCCATCGACTCTCGGTTCGCGGCTATCGGCTGTGACCGCCGGCCCGATATAGCGGTAGCCGCGTCGCGGCAGCGTTTCGATCCAGCATGCGCCGCCCGCCAAGTCCTCAAGGAGCCGCCGTGCCGCCGCAATCTGGACCGTAAGGTTGCTGTCCTCAATGGCCTGTCTGGACCACGCCGCCTCGATCAAAGCTTCTTTCTGAACCGGCGCACCCGCCTTTTCCACAAGCCGCGCAAGCAACGCGACCGCCCGCTTGCCGAGCGGCGTCGGCTCGACGCCGTGGAATAGAATTCCCGCATCGGCGTCGAGGCGAAACGGGCCAAATGCAAAGCGTGTTGGCATTTGCGAAGAAGATACCGTTTGTGAATTTTTCGCAACGATTTCGGAACGGCCTAAGGACTTGCCGAAACGCCAAGCACATCTTGCCCACATGTTACCAATGGAGGATCAGATGAGCGTCGCTCCCGTCATTCGCATGCCCGAAGAGAACAAGGGGGGCATGCTACGTGGCTATCCAATGGTGTTCCTCGTCACTGGCGAGGATACGAAACATACGAGTATGTTCGACTGGACAATCCCGGCCGGGTTCGCCACCGGCCTTCATGTTCACCGCGTGCAGGAGGAAACCTTCTTTGTGCTTGAGGGCGAATGCGTGTGGCATGTAGGGAACAAGACGATCCACGCGACCCCAGGTACTTTCCTGTTTATTCCACCGGGGGCGCCGCACAATATCACCAATATCGGCGAAAAGCCTGCGCGGGTGCTGATGACCGTCTCTCCGCCTGGGCATGAACACTATTTCGAAGAACTTGCCAAACTGGCTACACACAGCTCTCCGGATCCGAAAGCGCTTGCCCACTTGCGGGACCGTTACGACACTGACCAGCTCTCGACCCTGACAATAAAAGTGTAGGCTTTGATTTGCGGTATCGCGTAATGGCGCAAGCCGCGCATCGTCGGCACCTGCGATGTCCGCTTCTGAGGGTGTACAGGCGGCCCTGAACGACAGGGATGAGGCGCATTACCGCCGGGCAGCTGGAGCCGGAACCGGGCTGTCAGCTTCCAGCTTCATCACAGTGACGTCGGCCCCTAGCCCGCTCCCTCCGGCCGCGCGCTTGATCCGTGGTGGACGGCCTTGCCATGGTGCAGCCCCAGGGCCGAATCTATTGCAGATCAGAGTATTTGCCTCAACCTTGGTTAAACCGGGAAACAAACCGGTCGAACCTCTCGTTTGCGCCGCCACCAAACAGACGATTGGGTTTGCCTTCAGCCTCGATCCGCCCCTGATCCAGAAACAAGACTCGGCTCGACACGTCGCGTGCGAATGCCATTTCATGGGTGACGATGAGCATGGTTCGGCCCTCCGCCGCTAGGTCGCGCATTACCTTCAAGACCTCCCCAACCAGTTCGGGATCAAGTGCGGATGTCGGTTCGTCGAAGAGCAAGACCCGCGGTTTCATGACCAGGGCCCGAGCAATGGCTGCTCGCTGTTGTTGGCCGCCTGACAACTGGGCTGGGTACGCCTTGGCCCGCTCCAGCAGGCCCACCCGCTTGAGAACGGCCTCGGCCTCGTCCCGGACCTCTGCGCGGTTTCGGCGCTGGACGTGGAGCGGCGCCTCCATAAGGTTATCGAGGACGTTCATATGGCTCCAGAGGCAAAAATTCTGGAAGACCATCGCCACTTGCGTGCGGAGCCGATCGACCTGTTTGCGATCCGCGATTGATAGGTTGCCGTTCGTTGCCCGCAGCCTGACCTCCTCGCTAAAGATGCGCAGGTGTCCCGCCGATGGCATCTCTAGAAGGTTGAGACAACGCAGAAAAGTCGACTTGCCGGAGCCGGACGCCCCCAGAATGGAGACCACTTCTCCGTCCTTGGCCTCGAAATCTATACCCTTCAGGACCTCCACACTACCAAAGTGCTTGTGAAGGCCTTCAACTGAGATAGCGGCAGTTTCAGCAGTTCTATTTGAGGCGGCGGAGGCGGCGACATGAGCCATGTGGGTCTCCTATGGGGTGCTAGGCTTTGCGATGTGCGTGATGGGCGTGCAGTCTCCGTTCGACCAGCGAAAGAGCTGAACTGAGGAGGAAGGTGAGCGCCAGATAGATCGCGCCGCTGACCACGAAGATTTCCAGGACGCGATAGGTCGAGGAAATCAGTTTGTAGGCGACGCCGGTCACCTCGGTCAGGGTGATGATACTGGCCAAGGATGTTGCCTTGATCATCAGGATCACCTCGCTGCCATAGACTGGGAGCCCCTGGCGTAGCGCAATCGGCCAGATGATCCGGCGACGCAGCAGGAAGCCCGACATGCCGCACGAGCGAGCTGCTTCGATTTCGCCCGGCGGCACCGCCTGGACCGCACCGCGAATGATCTCGGCCGTATAGGCTGAGGTATTAAGTGCCAGAGCCAGGATTGCGCACCAATATGGCTCGCGCAGGAACGGCCAGAGAAAGGACTGGCGCAAAATGATGATCTGGCCGAGGCCGTAGTAGATCAGGAATATCTGCACCAGGAGCGGCGTCCCACGAAACACCTCGACATGAGCCCGGGCAAGCCATTGCAAAGGCGGCAACGGGCAGGCTGCGGCCGCAGCCACCAACACTGCCAAACCAAAACCTATCGAAAGCGACAAGGCGGCAAGCTGCAGAGTGAGCGGCAGGCCGGACAGGAGCTGCCGCAGGACATCCAAAAGAAACGGCCAATCCATGATCAGCGACTCCAGGGTTTGGCGAGGCGGCGTTCCATTCGCATCAAGACGATGCCCGTTGACCGGCCGATGATCAGAAACACCAGGGCGGCAACGCCATAAAACAGCAGCGGCTGACGGGTCGAACCCGCGGCTGTCCCGGTCTGGCGCAGCAACTCGCTCAGCCCAATCACTGATAGAAGTGATGTCTCCTTCAGCGCCGACTGCCAGACATTGCCTAGCGCGGGCAGGGCAAAGCGCAGCGTTTGCGGCGCGATGATGCGCCGTAACAGCAATAGTCTGGACATGCCGCAAGAGGCGCCGGCTTCTATCTGCCCCCGGTCGAGGCGCAAGTAGGCGGACCGGTAGCCCTCGGTTTGATAGGCGCCGGATACGACCCCGACGGCGATGGCGCCGGTTGCAAAGGAAGGCAGCGAATAAAAGCCGGGAAAGCCACCGACGTTCATCGCCTTTGAAAGAACGACACTTCCGCCAAAATAGAACAGATAAACGACAAGGATCTCAGGGACGCCGCGAAAAACCGTTGTGTAGAATTGGCCAATGGCGCGCAAGAAGCGCGATCGTGCCAGTTTCAGGCTCGCACCACCAATTCCAAGGACGCTGCCAAGAAAGAAGCCACAAATCGCGGCCGCTAGGGTTATCCCTGCCGCTTTGAGGAGAGGTAGACCCCAGCCCTGTGGTCCGAAGCCCAACAATTCTATGAAGCTCGTCGTCATTGCAAGGCCTCATGATTGAGCGGTGGTTTGGTGCGAAAACGGTCTGCTGCAAATGGAGCAAGCCTCGAGTCGGCAGCCCCGGAAATCAACGACTGGGCGACAATCTCTCCAATCGCAGGCGCAAGCTGAAAGCCATGGCCACAAAACCCGAACACGTGCCAGAGGCCGTCATGCTGGGTGCTGGGTCCGATGAAGGGGATACCATCAGGCGTTGCGCCTTCGAGACCTGTCCAGGTTCTTAGAACTGGCACACCTGCCAGAGCGGGAAACGCAGTAATCGTGGCGATCGCGCTTGAGGCCATGCGGTCCATGATGGTGAACGAGGTATCCTGATCCGGGCAGGGCTTACCCGAGATGCCGCCGCCGATAACCAGGGAGCCGACGGCGCTCTGTTTGAACGATAGCGGCTGGTCGATTCCGATCACCACCGGCGTAACGAAGGCCTGCACACGCGCTGTCACCATCATGGTGAGAGCCAGAATTTTCATTGGCAGTGTCTCGCCCACGAGGGCCGCTACGTTCGCGCCCCATGCGCCGGCGCAATTGATGATGCGCTCCGCTTCGAGAGACCCAGCATCGGTTTCAGCCGCCCAGTTGCCTCCCGGTGCACGTCGCAGTTCGCGTAAGGCACAGCGCTCAACAATTCGCACGCCAGCCGCCTCGGCAGCATCGCGGAAGGCACGAGCAGCGTTGGCAGGATTGGCGTGTCCATCGCGCCGAGAAATGAGACCGCCAAGCGCTGAGCGCGCGAGGCCGGGCAGCAAGCGGTGCAATTCCTCCGGACCGATCAATTCCTCCGAAAAGATGCCGCGACGTCGCATATCCTGAGCGCGCACCTCAGCCCAATCCAGTTCCGCAGCATCCATGGCCAGCGCGATTTGCGATGTGCCCAGGCGCACTTCGCAAGCCTCGGCGCCTGCAGCCCCAACGTATTCGGTGAGATTTTCCCACATCTCCATAGCGCGCAGAGACAGCGGGTATTCACGCACATCCCGCATCAGGAGCCTAAGGCCGCCGGCGTTTACCCCTGAGGCATGACGCCCGGCAAGGTTCTTCTCGATTACGGTGACTTGCCTGCCAGCCCGCGCGAGAAACAGCGCGATCGAGCAGCCTTGCAGACCGCCACCGATGATCAAAACATCATCGACAGCCCTACGCATAGGAACCGTCCGAGGACGCCTCTGGCTTATCATCAAGCGAGACAATCTCGGCCAACTGCGGATCGAACCCGGTCAATCCGGCAAGCGCCGCCAAGGGCAGTGGTCGCAGCGGTGGTCGCGCCCGGAAAGGAACAGGAAACTCCGACTGTTGCGTCACTGTCTCCTCAAGGAGACGCGCCAGTGTAACCGAGCAGGTCCGGCCCTGGCATGGGCCCATGCCGCAGCGCAAAACGCCACGGATCAGATCCATGTCGGTAGCACCTTGGCGAATAATCGCGCGGAGAGTACCGGCAGTTATCTCCTCGCACCGGCAGATGATTGTTGCATCCTCGGGTAGTTGCGAAGCGAGGCCGGGCGGAAAGGCCGTATCGATGAACGGCCGAGCGGCAATCGCGCGCTGAACACACACAGCAGCCCCCTCGACGTCACTGTCTACTTTCAGGCTTGATGCACCGGAGAGCTCAGAGAGGATTGCCCTTGCTGCGTGGCGCCCATGGGCAATTGCGGCGTCTGCCCCACCGATCATGCGAGCGTCGCCTGAAACGTGGATGCGGCAAGGCCCAGTGGTCAAGGTGGCGCCTGGCGCCAGTTGCGCCCTGCCGTCCCGCGCGGTTTTTGGCCGCCAGCATGCATCGGCTTTCTGCCATTCCAGCGCCAGGCCGGCACCATGCGCCAGATCGACAGCGGGGACGATACCGTCGTGGACGACCAGCAGGTCGCAAGCCAGTTCCACCCTCATGCCCGCGACAGTCATGCTCACGCGCTCTACCTGGCTGCCGCCATGCGCTTGCAGTTCGGTGATGCCCGATCGCATGGGGATGCCGGCAAACCGCAAGCGGGTAAGCCAGCCCACGCCTTTCAGAAGTGCGGGAAGGCCCGCAAGACGAAGCCGGGATAGTGCCGCAATCTTGTGCCGCAGCCGGTCCGTGCGGGCAATAAGCGCTGGCCTTACCCCGAGGCGCCGCAATTGCTCGGCAAGAAGGAAAATCAGGGGGCCGGTGCCTGCGAGCACGACCCGGCCCTCTGGCTGGAGACGCCCGGCCTTGATCAGGGTCTGCACAGCTCCGGCCGTCATCACGCCGGGCAAGGTCCAGCCGGGAAAGGGAGTTGGGCGCTCCATCGCGCCATTGGCAAGCAACACATGCCTCGCCCGCAAATACCCGGCCACCTCTCCTTTGAGCCAGCCGACCGTGCCATCGGCGCGCAGATCCCAAACGGCGGTTTCAGGGCGATAGTCGATGCGAGGCGTAGTCCTGAATTTTTGGATCAGCGTGTGACCTGCGGCGTAGGTCGGGCCAAGCGCTTTGAGAAGGACCTCGGTCCCTGGACGATCCTCAAAGTTCGCGTCGAGCGCGCGAAAGATCTGTCCGCCGGGTGCCGGCTGTAGGTCGAGGACGACAACCTGGCTTCCCGCAGAAGCCAGTTCGACAGCAGCCGCCATTCCTGCAGGGCCTGCGCCAATGACGATGACATCGGCATCGGGCACCCGTCCGTTTGGTACTTCGCCGGGCGAAATTGGATTGGTCAGGATGGTCATTGTGATCCTGCTCCGGTTATCGTCGTGACACCTTTCTGGGTCCGAACCCTCATCCCGTCCCGGACCTGCGAAAGGCATGCCTGGCGGCTTCCAATGCCCTCGATATCGATCAGGCAGTCGAAGCAATGACCGATCATGCAGAATGGCAGCCTGGGAGAACCGCTAACCGGCGTGGTGCGGAAATGCGAAACGCCGGCCCTCAAAAGACAGGCAGCAATCGTCTCACCCGAACGAGCGGCAATCGGTTCGCTGTCTAAGAAGACAGTAATAGTCGCCTCGGAGGACCCGATGGGCTTGAACATGCCAGCACCTGTCGAAATGTCTTGAGGGACCGCTTGCGCCTACCGGAGCATGCATTGGTCCCCTCCCTTGAAAGGGAGGGGACCGGGTCAATTACTCGTGGATCGAGATGTCTACGCCGAACCACTTCGCGGTGAGGGCCTTGTTCGTCCCATCTTTGTTTATCTCGGTGATGGCGCCGTCGAATGCCGCCCGTAGCGCATCGTCTTTGAGGCGGAGCGCAACGTTGGTCGTGCCGAGGCCGAGCACGCCGCCGGCAAAGGTTGGACCGGCAAAGACGAGCGCTCCCTTCGCATTGGCGTCGATCACGGCCTTGAAGGCCGTCACGTTGGCGATTGCCACATCGATGCGTGCCGCGGTTAGTTCCAGACCCAGTTGCTCGAACGACGGGTATTCGCGGATCTGAAGATTTTTGAAGTACTGGCTGGCAAAGGTCGCCGCCGTCGTCCCAGTCTGTACGCCGATCACCTTTCCGGCGAGCTTTCCTTTCAGGACTTCCATTGCGGCCTCGGCGTCCTTCGGAGATTTCGCGAGGTCGAAAGACTGACCGGCGTCTGGTAGGTCCTTCAGTGCGTTGTCGCCCGCAGTCAGAAACCCGTTTGGCGCCTTCGCATAGGGCTTGGAGAAGGCGACGACCTTCTTGCGCTCTTCGGTCACGCCCATGGAGGCGATGATGGCATCGTACTTACCGACGGTGAGGCCAGGAATGATGCCGCTCCATTCCTGTGGAACGACGTCGCATTTGATCTTCATGCGCTCGCACAGAATCTTGGTCAGGTCGATTTCGTAGCCGCCCAGCGAACCATCGGAGTTGGTGTAGTTCCAGGGAGGGTAAGCCCCTTCAGTAGCGATGGTGATATGGTCAGGTAGGTTCTGGGCGACCGCCGTGCCGGCCAAAAGCGGCATAACGGCCAGCGCGAGTATCGTGCGTCGAATTTGCATTCCCTGTTCCCTTTCTTATTGCGTTGGAATGGACGGGTCCTTCAGCCCGCCTGAATATGCCACCCAACGGGGCTTCGCTTGAGACAGTATCTCGTTGCTCTAAGGCTAAGTTGAGCTTATGCTGCCCGATCATGTCGGCGCTGATCCCGTCCTTGAATTGGCTTCGCGTGTTTGAGGCATCCGCGAGGCATCAGAGCTTTGCTCGCGCGGGCAAGGAATTGAACATGTCGGCGGCGGCGGTGAGCCAGCAGGTTTTGGCTCTGGAAACCCACTTGGGTCGCGCGCTATTCGAACGGGCGGCGAACCGGATTAGCCTTACTGCCGAGGGACGTGACTTCCTGCCGACAGTTCAGGTTTCGCTGGGTGCGATCGAAAGCAAGGCCGCTTCGATCTTTGGCAAGCAGCGCGCTGAGCGTGTCGCCCTTCTTGCAAGCCAGTTGATGGCCATGAGTTGGTTGCCGCGGGTCCTGGCCGAGTTTGAGCGCGAGAACCCGTCAATTTGCGTTGATCTCATGATGGAGGGCACACAGCGCAAGACGGAGCCAGATCTGGCGATCCGTTTCGGAGAAGAGCCGCACCTTGTCCGTCATCCCAACTGGCTTATGGGAATGTCGCATGTCGTTATGTGCCGCAAGGAAGATGCCCCGAAAATAACGGATCTTGAGAGCCTGCTCTCGTTTCGATTGTTTGATGTGATCTCGCATGCCATGGGCTGGACCGCGCTGCTCACCCATAACTTCGGGCCGATGCAGGGGCGCAATCTCATGCTGGAATCAGTCGATACGACTCCACTGGCGCTGATGATGGTCAGCCAGGGACTGGGCATTGCAATCGGCCATGTTCCTGTATGTGGCCCATTGGCGGCCTCTTTGAACTTGGGCGTCTGTTCCTTCGTGCCGAAAACGCCGGGACCAGGGAACTATTATCTTGAGCAATCGGTGAACCGCCCAGGACGCGCGGCTACCTTGCATTTAGAGCGCGCTCTCCAAGCTGCCGCCCAAACATCGATGCGCGCCCCGTGAAGGATTGGAGGGGCCATGGCTTTCAACAATCAGGCGGAGCTCCGATTCGTGTAAATGGCGTGCGCTGAAAGGTCTCGTGAAGAGGACTGCTTTTAGACAGCTGCTTGGCCTCTCGCAACGACCGATATGAGGCGCATTTCAGACGGGCGGCAAATGGCCGCTTTGCGGACTGTCCGTTTTCGGGATGGCGAGACTAAGCGGATTGACGCGTCCGTATCGCGGACCTTTGCGCCAAGAGCCAGCGTTGATAGTCGCCTGTCAGCGACTTCAAGTCTCGCGCCACGACAGCGCGCCGTCACGCAGCTCCCTGATGCCCGGGCCAATCTCACCAAATGTCGACTCTCGTCGCCTGCTCTGCTTTTTTTGCGGCGCCGTGTCCAGTTGTACCTGCCCTTCAAAGGCTGCCAGGTTCATGGTTCGAGCAAAGAACGGATGTGAGGAGACTCTCAACGCACCTCTCACCGACACCATAAATCAGCGAACGCCGGAACGTTTGAGGAAATGGCAAGTTGCCCCGTCTGGAGGAACACGCACATGAACGGTGTCATTTATCTGATCGGATTGGTGGTCGTCGTGCTCGCGATCCTCTCGTTTCTAGGCCTCCACTGATGGTTGGCCCGACATGGGAGACTGGCATGGCATCTGAACCGAATCCTAACCCCGATTTCTCGCGGGCCCAGCGGGAGATTGCCGGCCGCGCCGACGAGGCGGGGCGCTTGGCCTCCGAGATTTTCGGCTCAGCCAAGGAAGATATTTCACAGAAAGCCAAGGAAGTGGCCGCAGAAGGCAAGGACGCGCTACTCGACGAGGCCCAGCTTGCACAGAATACCCTGACGGGTGCGGTCGCCGCGCTTGGCGGCGCCGTCCGCGCGGCCAGTGACCACCTAGCCAACAGCGACCAGAAAGCGGCGGCAAAGTTTGCCCTTGAAGCAGCCGGCAGTCTTGAGCGTATGTCCGCGTCGCTCAAGGACAAGCCTTTCGAAGAAGTCCTGGCTGAGGTCCGCGCTTTCGGCGGCAGCAATCCGGCGGCGTTGTTCGGTGGAGCAATGGTCGCGGGTCTGGCATTGGGTCGCTTTATCAAAAGCTCGTCGCCAGGTCCCCACGCTAAAGATCGTCCCCAACCCGATGTGGCAGCCGGGAGTGATACGCCATGACCCCCGGCAGCCAAGAGGACCGCAGTTTGATGACGCTGATCGGAGACCTGTCGCAGCAGGTTGTTACGTTGGTCCAGACCGAGGGCAGGCTCCTCAGAACTGAGCTCTCGGAAAAGGCCGAAAAGGCTGGCGCGGGTGCAATCGAGGTTCTGGGCGGCGCCATTTGCCTTCTGGCCGCCTTAATGGTGCTTCTGCAGGCCCTGGTCATCGCGCTCTCGAAAACCCCTCTCGGACCAGGATGGTCGTCGCTGCTGGTCGGCATCGTAGTCGCCGTCCTTGGCCTCGTCTTGGTGAAGACAGGCTCCGCAAATATGAAACCATCTGAATTAACGCCGGATCGCACCGCCGCGCAGCTGAAGAGCGACGCAAAGGTAATCAAGGACCAAGTCAAATGATCGAGAAATCATCCGCCGAACTTCAACGTGAGGCCGAAATCGCGCGGGCCAACGTTTCCGACACGGCCGAATCCATTCGCAACAAAATGACGCCAGGCCAGCTCATCGACGAGTTTTCCGGGCTCTTTACAAGCGGCGATGGCAGCTCGATGCTCAGTGCCCTCAAGTCACAGGTTGGTGCGAATCCGCTTCCCGTCGCTCTCGTAAGCGTTGGCTTGATGTGGCTGATGGCAGGACAAGGAGCCCAGAAGCCGGTCTCGGTCAATGATTCGGCCCGCTCGAGCTTGCGTCCTGACTTCGCCGGTGATGCCGGAGCAGTGGATCTCCCATTTGACAGCGAGGGTCTGATAAGCGGCGTGTCAGACGCTTTGTCAGGCGCCGCCGACAAGGCAAAATCTATCGTCGGAGATGCGGCCGATGGCGCGCGTTCGTCCATGGCAGGTGCTGCTTCGAGCGTTTCGCACAGCGCCAGCCAATACGGTGATCAGGCTAGTAAAGCAACGGCCGCAGCCGTGGACCTGATGCGCCGGGAACCGCTGATGCTGGCGGCTCTGGGCCTGGCGTTCGGGACAGCGGTAGGAGCAATGCTTCCACGCACCGAATTCGAGGATCAACAGCTCGGTGAAACGAGCGACGCTATCCGCGACAAGGCGAACGACTTGCTCCATCAAGGCGTCGAAGGCGCCAAGGATGTTGCCGCTCAAGCCTACCAAACAGTCAAGGACGAGGCCGACAAAAAGGGCTTCGGCGCCGATCCTGCTTCGATCATCAACACAGTTTCTGACGTCGTCAAAACCGCAGCCTCGGAAACCGAAAAGGCCGTCAGGGACAAGATCAGCGACGCCAGCGGAGAGCGGGCGACGTGAGGTAGGTTTTCGGCTTGCTTTCACGATCAGGGCGCGCGTCCAAGCTAGCTGCAGCGTGGATGGCCAACCTCAAGCCACGTTGGTCCATGCCTGCCTTGCCAGGTCGCATTTAGCGACGCCGTACCGCCAGCGGTGCCAAGTGCATTGGCACAGAAAATCCAAGGCTCACGGCCCGCACAGCGGTCGCCTCAACCTGCCTCTGTAGTGAGCGCCTCCCAGCTCCGCGCCGGCGAGCTTTGCCCGGAAGCCATCTATCTGCTGCAGGATTGCACGGGCGCGGAAAGCTTTTCGCTTTGCTGCAGCTGGTCGTTCCGGTCACGCAATAGAGATCGCACGGCCGAATGGCGGAGATGGAACCCGAGTTGGCTAGGCTCGGTTTGGCATTTCTACGCGCGCTCGAACCACGTGGCTCACCGAGCCTGGAGCTGGTCGCGGCCAGCAGCTATTTTGACCGTCTGATGGATAATTCCAAGGTGGTGCGGAATCTGGCCCGGAATTTCCCGGGTCAGTTTGAGGAATTTCACAGGCTCTCGGCGGGCTGAGTTTCGAACTGCTGCGGGTGGCTTTGGCGGTGTTGGGAACTGGAGCATGCACCCCCCGGGCGTTAGCTCGGATGTCCGCTTTTGGGATGCGCCTAGGCTCAGCTCATAGACTTACATGGGGCGCATTTCAGACGGGCGGCAATGGGCCGCTTTGCGGACTGTCCGTTTTAGGGATGGCGAGAGTGGAAAGCGGACTGACGCGTCCGGCATATCGTGGACCCTTTGCGCCAAGAGCCAGCGTTGATAGTCGCCTGTCAGCGACTTCAAGTCTCGCGCCACGACAGCGCGTCTTGGTATGTCGGTTGCTCTAGTGGGGGTGCCTGATACAACCACCATCGACCCGTTTCATGGCGAGGGCATTATCTAGCCGCCCCCGCCATATGGAAGAATAGGTGCTAGACGCCACCAGTTACACTGCCTTGCTTAGCTGGAGTTCGTCGCTGAGTGCGCGTTCGTTGGGGTCGATCGGACCCAGGTTCTTGACGACCCGGAATCGACCGCCCTGCGCCTGCGCAATGTACATGTTCATGCGAACATGGTGCTGGCCGGGGACCATCTCGGCCCGGCCACCTGGTCCCTCGCTGATTCGCGCGTGATCGAGCGCCCGGATGACCGCATCGCGCTCCACCGTGCCGGCTTCGGTCACCGCCGCTTCCCACATCTTGATCGCTCGGTAGTGGCCGGTGCAGCCGCTGCCTGCGGTCAACATCGCGCTGCCGGGGAAACGGTCTTGGTAGCGATGCAAGAGGGCGCGGCCAAACGGATCATCGAGTTCCTGATAGTAGTCGAGGCAGCTGTAGAGGCCTTCGATCTGCTCGGACGGCACAAGATTGAAGAAGTTCTCGTCGAAGTAGGTGCAGATGATCTTGCCGCCCCGCTTGCCGAAGCCGGCCTTGTGCAATTCGTCGAGGAACGGCGTCAGGCCCGGCGGAACGAGGGTGTTGAATACCACCTCGGCGCCACTCGCCATGATCTGCTCGACCGTCCGCCGGAAATCGACTGTATCGAGGGGGAAATATTCCTCACCGACGATCTCACCGCCGTTCGCGCGCACAATCTGGCTCGCCGCCTTGTTCAGCAAATGAGGCCAGATGTAGTCGGCCGATGGCAGATAGAATGTCTTTGCCCCGGTCGTCTTCATGAACCATGGGATCAGCGGCTCGACCTGCTGCGCGGGCACTGGACCCGAGCAGAAGATCAGGGGATCGTTTTCCTGTCCCTCATACTGCTCGGTGTAGATGTAGAGCGTCCTGCCCCGCACGACTGCCTCGCTCTTGATGGCCTGGCGGGTCGAGCTGTAGATCCCGCCGACGACCAGGTCGACTTTGTCGACATCTATCAGTTTCGCGGTCCTTGCCTTGGCGACGGTGTCGGTGGTTTCGCCGTCCTCGATGACAAGCTCCAGCGGCCGGCCGAGCAAGCCGCCTTTGGCGTTGATGTCGTCGACGAGCATGGTGGTGAGGTTCGCATTTGCGATGCCCATGAAAGACAATGGGCCGGTGAGTTCGGCGATTAGGCCGATCTTGATGGGTTTCGGATCCATTTGATTTTTCCAAATCTGGGGTTCATCGGGCGCGCCGCCGCCGGGCGGCGGGCGGCGCTCAGGGCGGGACCTCAGGCTTCGTAATGGCCGAGGAGCAGTGCCGCCTGCGGCTTGCCGACATGGCCGGCTTCCTGCAGGATCGCTGGCACCTCCGGATCGGACACGAAATTCTTCCAGCCCTCGGCGTCCCAGTCGAAGATCGCCCAGACGCGATCGGGCTCGCTGGGGTCGCGGAAGACGGTCGCGCCGCTCGAGCCGTGCAGCCGACGCTTGTCGGCGCCCTTGGTCGAAAAGATACGGATGAAGTGGTCGACATCTGCCACTTTGGTCGTTGCGAGAAGCATCTGATTTCCTCCTGTCGGTCGCGGCCACCATTGGTCCGTCGACAGGATCACGATGCGCGCCCGTGAGCGGGTCCACATGGGGTGGATTCCCTATGCCTGCGTTTCGCCCGGTCGGATAAGGCCGTGCTCGACCGCATAGAGTGCCGCGGCGGCGCGGGTGGTCACGCCGATCTTGGAATAGACGTTCTGGATATGGTGGTCCACGGTCTTGGGCGAGATATCAAGCTTGCGTGCCGCCTCTTTCGCCGTGAGCCCGGCGGCGATCAGGCGCAGCACCTCGATTTCGCGCGCCGTCATGCCGGCCAGCGCCCGCGGCAAAGCCCGCCGCGACTGCTGTCCCGCGAAAGACAACACGGCCTCTGCGGCGTCAGGGCAGATACAACCGTCACGCACGGCGGCGCGCAACTGCGTTGCCGCTGCCTCGCTGGATAAGGCCTTGCGATGTGGACGTTCCTCCCGTGATGTCTGGAAGGCTTCGGCTGCGGCCAGGATCCGTGCCGCCGGGGACAGGTCTGAGCCGCCGACCTTGCGGTGATAGCCCGAGCCATCCAGGCGTTCGTGATGGCGGAGCACGAGGGCGGCCATCGCATCGCCCTCGCGGCCGAACGAGGCCAGCGCCCGCTCACCATAATAGGCGTGAAGCTGCGCCGCGTCGCGCTCGCGCACCGACAGCGGACCGTTCCGCATCCAGGTCGCCACCGGCACGACGAGTTCGCCGATGTCATGGATGCAGCCCGACCAGCGCAGCGCGCGAACGTCAGGATCGGGCAACCCGCTCCGTTTGCCCGCACCCGTGGCCAGTTCCGACACCATCCTCGAATGGCCCTGCGTAAACGGCATGCGCATGTCGATCATGTCGGCTATGGCCAGGAACGCCTCGTCGCAAGCCTTCTCGTCAAGCGTCACCGGCGGATCGGGCTCAAGCGCCAAAATGGTCTCGCGGTCGACAGTCGCGCTGATGCCATCCATTAGGATCGCCGCATTGGACGAGACGAGTCGAGCCAGGCCCGCTTCGTATGGGCCATCGGCACGACCGGCGATGGTTTCGGCCATCCCTTCGATGCCGACGGCATCGCAAAGCGCGATGGCATCCTGCTCCAGCGTGATCAGGCGTACGGCGGGCAGGACATCGTCACTGCTCAGCCCACGCGGCAGGCCCTTGCCGTCCCAACGTTCGTAGATTTGCCCGAGATTGCGCCGGATCTCGTCCGACAGGCCGAGCCGCTCGCCTATCCGCTGCGCGACCTCGCAATGCGCTGTGAGCACCGGGCGCGCCACCACGAGCGCTTGCGACATCGCGGCCTCGATCGCCCTCGCCTGCGCGTCAGGCTCGAGATCGTAGTAGAACCGCTTGAACGCCTGCACGAAGACCCTGCCCAATTCCGCACGATTGCCCATGTCGAGGCCGACAAGGTCCTGGCGGAGCGCAATTTCGTCGCCGAAGGTGGCCGACAGAAGGTCCGTGTCGGCATTGCAGCCGACATAGCGCAGCATGGACTGGTGGTAGGCATTGCGCCGAACCTCATTGGAAACACCCGCAAGCTCGGCGATCCGCATTGCAAGTACGCAGGATTTCAGTGCGAAGTCGCGAGAATGGCCCGTGGCGAGGTCCGAAGCATAGGCCAGGACCATCATGAAATCCGCCCGGCGTATTGAGACGTCTGTCATCGCCCACCCCCAGTGAGCCTTATGCTAGCCGCGTGCGCCGTCCTTACCTAGGGGAAAAATTCCAAGCCTGATGTGGAGCCTGCGAGAAACAGAATGTTCGGTTTCTAGGCTTCATATATTTATCTGCCCCATCCATCATTGCCACCAACAATGGCTCCAACCTGCTGGTGACGCCGCATGCCGACGACAGCAAAAGATCGCGTCCTCAATAGTGGGTCTTGCGATGTAGCGCTCTACTGACTCGAACCCCGGGAAAAAGATTACCATTCATTGGGACAGTTTTTCGGCGTTCATCCTGACAGTCACGATTATACCTTCATTTGACCAATCCGTGACGATCGAGCCTCCAAGCTGGCCAGTCACACTGCGGTTCAGCAACTGGCTGCCGTACCCCTCCCTGCCGGACGACGCTACGAAGGGACCCCCGCGCTCGGTCCACACAATACAAACCTCGTTATCAGATGACGTTCCCGAGACGTCCAACATCCCCGATCTCACAGAGAGGGCGCCGTATTTGAGGGAGTTGGTAGCGAGCTCGTGGATCACAAGGGCCAAGGTCATGGCAGACTGTTCACCTACGCCCATTCGCGGAACGGCTACACGGATACGACCGCTGAAAGCTCCTTGATCATCATAGGGAGCCAGCAGAACGGCTATAAGATCACCGATCAGTGCGGCGCGGCCCTGGTTACCCGCTAGCGGTCGAACGACGTCGTGCGCCCTTCCTAGGGCGGTCAGCCGTTGTGTGAGTTCCCTCGCCATTTCCGTGACTGATGTCGCGGAGCGAGATGTGATGTTGGTCAAGCCAGTGGCAATCGCCAGCAGGTTCTTGACCCGGTGGCTCATCTCTCCCGCCAGGAGTTCATGCCCCTCTTCCGCCTGTTTGCGGCCGGTTACATCGAGGAATACCCCCGACATCTGCCCATTGTGCAATCCCTCGTCATTTCCAAGACCACGCGCAGAAATCCAACGAATTTCCTCGCCAAGGATGATGCGGAAATCGATTTCGTAGGCGCCTACCAGCGCCCGCGTTGCGGTGAATGCGGCACGCACCCTGTCCCGATCCGCAGGATGGATCCGGGACGATAAATCCTCGAATGTCACCTGATCCGCCTGTGGCAACCCCCACAACCTGAATCCTTGCTCATCCATGGCAAAAGCATCGGTTTCGACGCTCCATGACCAGAGAGCAACCCCGGCAGCATGCAAGGCGCGCTTGAGGTTATCAACCTGGTTGAGGGGATGGTCTTTGTCGCTGAACGGCATGACGACTTTCATTGGGCAAAATTTGCAAGCAGCGGTAGCCCAGGAAGCGTTGTACGTGCGTTGTTTGAGCAGGACAACAGGCCAGCTATAACGTCAGCGTCCGCCCAATCGCCACTTTCAGTTCCTGTTCGCTAAACGGCTTCCCCAGACGTTCGAATTTGCCTTTGTAGTCGTCTGGCATTTGCGCGTAGCCGGTGGCGATCAGGACCTTGATGTGTGGCCAGCGCGTCGTCGTCGTCGCGGCCAACGCGCCACCGGTCATTTTTGGCATCGAGTAGTCCGTTATGAGGAGGTCGATGCTTTCCTTATCAAGAATGGACAGGGCTTCTTCGCCCGATGTTGCCTCGAAGACCTGATGTCCGAGATCCTCGACCATCGTCACGGTGTTCAGGAGCACGAGAGCATCGTCATCCACGACAAGAACGCGCTTGCCATCCATTGCCGTGAACACCGGCACGGCGGCCGGTGGTTCGGGCGAACTGAGTTCACCGGGCGCCAGCGCTAGCCACAACTCCGCTCGCGTTCCGTTGCCGGGCTCGCTGGACAACACGAATCGTCCGCCTGACTGCTCGGCGAGCCCATGCACCATCGAGAGACCAAGGCCTGTCCCCTTGCCAACACCTTTGGTCGTAAAGAAGGGCTCAGCTGCATGAGACAACGTGGTGGCGTTCATCCCTTCGCCGGTATCGGTTACCGAAAGCACCACATAGCGTCCGGCCCGCCGAGCGTCGTCACGGGGAGAAGTCTCCTGCCGTTCGGCAGCTATGACCAGCGTGCCACCGTCTGGCATCGCGTCGCGCGCATTGACTGCTAGGTTGAGCAGCGCGAACTCAAGTTGCGCCCGGTCCGTATGGACCAGCGGCAGGGATACCGGAAACCGTGTCGTTACAACAATGGATGGGCCAAGGGTGCGATCCAGAATGTCCGCCATGCCACGCACGGTATCGACGAGATCGACGGCTTGCATCGCAAGTTCCTGCTTGCGGGCAAAAGCCAGCATGCGTTGCGTGAGGGCAGCGCCCCGCCGAGCCGCCTGGATAGCGTTATCAATAAACGGCGTAACCTGGGGATCAGGCTTGCTGCGTCGGGCGACAATCTCGAGACTGCCCAAAACGGCCATCAGGAGATTGTTGAAATCGTGTGCGACGCCCCCGGTCAACTGGCCGATCGCCTCCAATTTCTGGGACTGGAACAGGGCCTCGCGTGCCTGATCGAGCTGCCGCTGAGTGTCACGACGGTCCGTGATATCCCGAATGACCTTGGCGAAGCCGATGAGGTTGCCCCCATCATCGTAAATAGCGTCGATTACGACATGGGCAAAGAACAAAGACCCGTCTTTGCGAACGCGCCAGCCTTCCACCTCTGTGTTGCCCGCCGCCCGGGCAGTTTCGAGATTCTTCTGCGGCTCGCCACTCGCGCGATCTTCCTGAGTATAAAATAGCGAGAAATGCTGCCCGACGATTTCTTCCTCGGTATACCCCTTGATGCGCTCGGCGCCCGCGTTCCAGCTTACGACATTGCCCTCTGGGTCGAGCATGAACAGCGCGTAGTCCCTTACCCCTTTGACCAGCAACCGAAACTGCTCCTGACTTCGCCGCAGTACCGCTTCCTGGGCTCGCTTCTTCGTCAGGTCGCGTGTGATCTTGGCAAATCCCACCACGGTTCCCGCTGGATCAACGATGCGATCGATGACCACACTGGCCCAGAACCGCGAACCATCCTTGCGGTATCGCCATCCCTCCTCCTCGAAGTGCCCATCCCTGGCCGCCAGTTGGAGGTTGCGCTTGGGCACGCCCGCGTCGCGGTCCTCCTCGGAATAGAACCTTGCAAAGTTCTGCCCGACGATTTCCTCCGACCGGTAACCTTTGAAACGCTCCGCCCCCGCGTTCCAGCTTACAACGGTGCCATCTGGATCCATCAGGTATATGGCATAGTCGCTAATCGACTCAACGAGGAGACGATATCGGGCCTCGGAAGGCTCTACCGCATGCTGATCATTAAGCAGGCTCATCCCACACCCCGGCGCTCTGAAGGCACATCGGGTACGAACGGACCGGGTGAAATATAGTTCCACTCAACAAGTCCGCAGCGACAAGCCAATGTCGTTCCAGCCTCGCCCCCCCAAGGGGCGAAGACGAATGATGTGTGGGGAGCTAGGTGAGCTCGGTATAAAAATCGCAAATCAAATCGGCGACTTTAACGGCTTCAAAATCCGTCATGTGCGCCGCGGTCTCGACCGCAACCATTTCCATATCGTCTTGGTCGACAGCCATGAGATCAAGAATCTTGGCAAACTTGATTTTGAGCTCGCGGTCACCGTCGAATTCATCGATCGTCACATTGAGAATATTAACATTGGCATCAATCAGACGCGTTTGCACGCTCTCGGAGGAGGCAGCCAATGTCCTGATTGCAGCGAAAAAGTGCTCGCGCGCGTTGGCATATTTTTCGCCCATTTTCGTTCCTTCCGCGTAAATTTTGCGCTTTGGACGCCAAGCGCAGATTGCGTCATATGGGCGTCTACACACAGCAGTCAACCCAAACTGCGTCCTACCCCACCCGCGCCGACGAGAATCTTCGGCGATCACAAGCGTGCGGCCGCCCAGGCTTTCGTGTTTATGTTGGATAGTGGGTCTTGCAATGAGCCATCTAACGACCCGAAGCCGCGACATGTATGAGTTAGTCCTTGCTGCTCATCAGGTGAGAGAGCAGGCGCTTGCCGGCAAGTGCGGCCAAGTAAATGCACCATGCTTCGCTTCTTTCTGACGCGATCGACCGGCCTCCAGTACCTGACATGAGATGGCTTCCTGCTTGCTGGCGCAGGCAGCTTGTTGCGTGTGATGTAGCCAGCGTTAACGCCAAGGATCGAGTGGTTCAACGTTGACCCTCAGCGCATGGATCACCGCTGCAAACCATCCCGCTCCCGCCCCACTACCCACCCACATTGCGATGCCGTCGATCTAGGACTCGATCACACAAGCGTCTAGCCGACACCCGATTCGTTGGCGTATCGTTCGATCCTTGTGGCCAGATTTCTCACCCTGATCCTCGTTCGTTCTGCCAGGCCTTTTCGACACTGTTCTGTTCTTCGCCACCGTCCGGCCGGTTCAGCGTGACCGTGCAGCGGATGAGCGTATTCCAGTCGGGTCCGTGCTCGATGATCAAGTGCAGTTCGGTAATCTCTTCCAAGAAGTGCTCGATGGTGATGGGTCCATTCTCGTGCTGATATTCAAGCACGGCTTTCCACCGCTTGTCGCCGTGCAGCGTCACCACATTTGTCATCGGACACTCCCCGTCGGCGACACCGAATCTATCTTAAAACTCTTATACCGCTTCCCCGGTGTTACGCCGCTGCAGTCTTGTTATGGGATGCACGACGCAAGTACTGGATGCAGCGTCCGATCAGCACGGACGAATTGTTCGCGCCTCAAGCCCCTTATGGCCTCGACTGTAAGTGATCATCACCTTCTGGCCGACTTCGAGGTTTGCCACGCCGCTGCGGTCAAAGTAGTCGCGTGGACAAACACGTCCTTCTCCCCGCCATCCAACGCAATGAATCCGAACCCCTTGTTCAGATCGTATCGCTTCACGACGCCGGCGGCTTCCTGCCCGTCGTGTTCCTGCATAGGAACCGAGGCTTCGGCGGATCGCTTCACAACCTTTGGGGAGGACGCACCGTCTCCCAGGCTTACAGAGACAACTTCGACAACTTGGGCTCCTTTCTGGCCGGGTTCGGTTCGGACCTTCAGGCGTGCCCCCTCGGGAAGGCTGTCATGTCCCGCAGCCTGCAACTTCGAGAAGTGAATGAAGGCATCGGAACCATCGCTGAGCCTCAAGAAGCCGAAACCCTTCTCCGCGTTTAACCAGAGTACCTCAGCATCATGTAAGAAGGTCGTCGCTGACGAAGTCTGGGGTGGTGCTGGCCTGCGGTCGAAATAACTCGGTTCCGAACTCTCATGATGATTATCGCTCTCGAAGCCTTGGCTCCGCGACTGACGGTGTTCCCGATATTTGCCCATTCCAGCACTGACCCTAGAGGAAAAGATTGCATTATCACCGGCAGTGAACAGCGAGCAATATCAATCCAGTTGCTGACGTGGCGCACTGGAAAACTCCCCCGTCGAAGGTGCGGGAGAAAATCCGTTCGATGGAATCGGTCAGGCATCAGCCCGATCTGGAGCCCCGCTGAAACCGCGTGAAGGATTATGCTTGCTCTAGCCTGTGAACTCATAAATGCGGAGTGACCAAGAGGGGTGGAATTCGGACGGTGCTTGTCAACCCGTAGCGAATTCAAGGAATTCAGGCTCTACGTAGATCGTGTGCATATACGACGGTTCACCTAATATCTCTCCGACATCCAAAGCAGCCATGCCGTCTAACATTTCCCTGACTGGGAACGTCTTTCCGAGGCATAAGCGGAAGAGAGTTGCGGTTTGAAGATCGTCTGCATCAACAAGATTTGGCGGCGTTCCAACTAAACGAACATGTGTTCCGACGCTGAAGGACCTTTGCATACATGGAGTTATATCGCTGCAGCCATTGTCCGCAATGGGGTCGTTCGCCTATTGGCGGCTTTTAAATTGCAATGGAATGTGATTCAGCCTCTGCATGAGCCGCTATGACCTGACCGATTCCGAATGGCTTGTGATCGAGCCGCTCTTGCCCGAGGTGTTGCCGCGCGTAGACGATCGCCGCGTGTTGAACGGCATCTTCTGGGTGCTGCGACCCGGTGCGCAATGGCGCGATCTGCCAGAGCGATACGGCCCCCGCACCACCTGCTACAATCGCTTTGTCCGATGGCGTAAAGCAGGTGTGTGGGACCGCCTCATGGACCCCGTCACCAAAGGCCATGACGGCAACGCGCAGATGATAGACACCTCCATTGTTCGCGTCCATCAGCAAGGTGCGACGGCAAAAAGGGGGCCGAGATCTTTGTCTCGGTCGCTCCCGAGGCGGGCTGAGCCAATGGTAGGCCGATCAAACTGATGCTCACGGCAAGTCAGATGAGTGACATCGCCTCCGCAGCAGACATGATCACGGATTTGCGTGAGGGTGCGATGCCGCTCGCCGACAAGGGCTATGATGCCAACGCCTTGCGCAACGCCGTCACCAGGCGAAATGCATGGGCCAATATCCCGCCAAGGCCAATCGCAAGGACCCGATCTGCTTCAGCCCCTTCCTCTACAAGGCGCGCAACCTCGTCGAACGCTTCTGCAACAAGGCCAAGCAGTTCCGTCGCATCGCAACTCGATACGACAAGCTGGCAGAAAACTATCTTGCCGCCCTCAAACTCGTCTCCGTCCGCATCTGGCTACGCGGTAATGAGCCTACGTCCTAGGGTGTGCGAGCACATTCGGGCGGGCTGATGCATGTGCCGGAATGAGCGTGCGATTTCGCGACAACTACATGGAAGCTTAAATTAAAAAGGTGCCGTGACGCGCAAAGGCCAACGAGGCGTTCTCGCGAAGGCTGCCGTTGGCGCTCAGACCTGATTGAATGTGAAGGATGTCAGAAGCGAAGTGACGAAGTTGCTGGCCTTCTCTTTAACGAGAAGCTCCGTCCACTCGTCGGTTCCTCTGAGCATCAGGCCAGTGTAAATGCTGTCGACCGCAGCCTCTTCGATGCGCTTGATATGTGACTTGAACGCAGCCTCGCCGTCTATCCTGTAGATATCCCTCACGACCATTCGCAGGATTTCCTGGATGGCGATCTGCCAGGCGGTATTGATGGTTTGAAGTTCGCTCGTTTTTTCGGACATCCAGATCTCCTTGATCTTGACGGCCATCGACAAGAGGCGGCGGAACACGCGCGAGCTGGTGGGTCGGTCGGCCGGACATAAAAAAGGTCAGGCAATTCTGCCTGACCTCGCTTGGTCTCATGCTTTCAACAGTGCCAGTACATCCGTGGTCAAAGGAAAGCTGAACCCGATCAGACGGCCTGCAGGTTGCAGGCGGACATCTTGCCCGACTTGTTGTCGCGCTCCATTTCGTAGCCGATCTTCTGGCCTTCGACGATTTCGCGCATTCCTGCACGTTCGACGGCAGAGATGTGAACGAAAGCGTCGGCGCCGCCATTGTCAGGCTGAATGAAGCCGAAACCCTTGGTGGAATTGAACCATTTAACTGTGCCAGTGGTCATGATGAACCCTTTTCATAGCAATATTGGACGTCGGCAACGCGAGAGCGCTGCCGATTTGTGACGATGACGATTTTGAAGGGAAGGTTCGTTCAGGGCGCGGTGCCAAACGCGCGATAACCAAAGCTCAGCAAGCAATATCGACAATTGAATTCATATCCTCCCGCAATGGCGACGTCAACTTTTGGTTTTGGAAATTGTCACTTCAACTTTTTTGGCGTCGGCGCCGGTTTTGATCGGATCTTTTCTCGCTCCCGTCACATGAGTCCTGCTTTCGATGGCAACAGTACGGCTGCTTTCGCCTCAGCCAGGCGTGTCATCCTCATCGCTTTCCCTTAGCCGGCAAGGTTTGGCTTCGCCCTTTCATATGAGTGAGCTCGGTCATCGGACACAGCAAACGCGGCCGCTTCGGATCGGAGATATCGAGCATATCCCAGGGGATGCGATAGAAGCCATCTCGCCGGCGCAGGCTGAAAAGATCGAGTAATGCGGAGCCGATAGCGAAAGCAGAAAGCCGCTCGAGCGCTGCATAGATGCCTACGTGAAATTCGGTCACGACGAGATCGCCGCCTACCTGTTCGGCGCGTATCTCCTCGATATGGCCTACGCTTTTGCCGCGTGGCGACAGCACGCGCCTGCCGGAAAGATGTTCGAGGTTGACGGTGGTGGTCATGCCTACGCCCCCGGTCCGCCAAGATGGGCTGAGCGTTGCATCGAGCGATATCAGCGGTCGTTCTGTCGCCGCTTTCGCTCGGCTTCGATTTCTTCGGGTTCCTTGTCGTCGATCTTGGCTGTCGTGCTGTCTGCCCCCACCGAGGCGCGTAGCGGTTCGTCGAGCTTGGCATTCAGGGCTACGGCCGCAGCCGTGGACCTGATGCGCCGGGAACCGCTGATGCTGGCGGCTCTGGGCCTGGCGTTCGGGACAGCGGTAGGAGTAATGCTTCCACGCACCGAATTCGAGGATCAACAGCTCGGTGAAACGAGCGACGCTATCCGCAACAAGGCGAACGACCTGCTCCATCAAGGCGTCGAAGGCGCCAAGGATGTTGCCGCTCAAGCCTACCAAACAGTCAAGGACGAGGCCGACAAAAAGGGCTTCGGCGCCGATCCTGCTTCGATCATCAACACAGTTTCTGACGTCGTCAAAACCGCAGCCTCGGAAACCGAAAAGGCCGTCAGGGACAAGATCAGCGACGCCAGCGGAGAGCGGGCGACGTGAGGTAGGTTTCG
>NZ_SRUS01000013.1:158997-202295 GCF_004794715.1 Mesorhizobium sp. M8A.F.Ca.ET.207.01.1.1
CGCCGATCCTGCTTCGATCATCAACACAGTTTCTGACGTCGTCAAAACCGCAGCCTCGGAAACCGAAAAGGCCGTCAGGGACAAGATCAGCGACGCCAGCGGAGAGCGGGCGACGTGAGGTAGGTTTCGGCTTGGTTTCACGATCAGGGCGCGCGTCCAAGCTAGCTGCAGCGTGGATGGCCAACGTCAAGCCACGTTGGACCATGCCTGCCTTGCCAGGTCGCATTTAGCGACGCCGTACCGCCAGCGATGACCTGTCGCGGCCCTGCGACTCTGGTAGAAAAGGACCAGCCGAGTGCCCTCGATGACTACGGTCGAGTGACCATTTTCAACTGGTTCTCCAGGGTCAAGAACCGGCCCGACCGTGCGGTAAGGGCCCTCGACATGCTCGGCGAGGGCGAAAAAGACCCGCTGGCGGCTGCCGCGTGGCCCTTCGGGGAGAAAGCATGTCGCGTTGAGAAGAATGCGCCCGCCCGGGAGCTCGACAAGCTGCGCACCCTCGATGCCCCATTCATAGTCAGGATGCTCACGCGAATTGTGGTGAGACAAATCGGTATGGTCGAGTATCTTGCCCACCCGCTTCCACGGCCCAAACCACGAATCCGACTGGCTGCGCGCGAGATAGATGTCGGGCTGCGGAACCTTGGTAAACCGTGGCATGCCTGAATAGACGATGTAGCGCTTGCCACCGATCAGGGCCGGATGCGGATCGTAGATCCCGTCCTCATCCGTACCGGGAAGTGCATCGATCGCGGACCCCATCACAGTCCAATCGAAGCCGTTGTCCGAGACAACATGCTCACAGCGGCCGCCCGATTTCATGAACTCGGTCTGGATGAACATATGAAAGAGCGAGGTGACGACAGATCGATATCGGAGCCCGCGATCAACCTTGAATTTTCGGGCGCGTTCCCATCGGACTATGTCCCCGACGCCACCGTCAGACTAAACCTCTATTCCCGGCTGCAACGCTTCGAGCGCGCAGCTGAGATCGATGCCTTCGCCGATGAATTGGAAGACCGTTTCGGCGCTCCGCCACCAGAAACGATCATGCTCATTGAGTTGGCCCGGTTGAAACAAGCCGCCGCTGGCGCCGGCATCGTCAGGATCGGCGCCGGCCCCGCAGCCATCGCCATCGAGCTCGCGAAGCTGGACTCGAAGCTTCTAGCCCGTCTGCAAAAGCACCCAGATTGCAGCCCACGCGAAGACCGCGTGATATTCAAAATCGCGACGACACCGGGGCCGGGACGTTTGCGCGCCGCGAGAAAGCTTGTCGATCTTTGCCGGGCGGCAACGACCTAAACAAGCCGAATCTTTGTCAGCAGGGTTGGCAAAGAAAGTGTCCTTCGCAACGGAGCGCTTCGACCAGAAGAAGTGTCGCGCCGAGGCAGTCGCCGGAAGCCTGCTCAGCCATGGTGAGGAGGGACCAGCGAACCAACGGTTGGGTGAAGTCATCGAAAGCGTGACCCGCAAAATGGCAGATTACCGCTTGCCCCAATTTGTCGAGAGCCATCAGTCCAAGGCCCCCGGTCGGATAGGCTAGCGCGGCGATGCGTTGGAGGTGTCGATCCCCATCGACACGAAGCTCGAAGAGGACCACGCCCTGAGTGCGCTCGGCGACGAGGTTAACCTTGTCGGAGAAAGGGCCTGGCATGTGGCGGATGGTGCCGACCACCATCTCAAACATGATCTCATCCAAGCCTGCGGAAATCATGTGGCGAGCTTGCAGGACTCGTCGGCAACCACAACAGTCAAAAGCACTTGTGCACAGCTAAACAACGCACTGATATAAAGCCGAAATCTGCGTTCACGGATCGCCGCCAACAGGGTCGCCGAGGGTGACTGGTGCGCATCAGCGGCTTTTGCATCATGCGCGCGTCGGGGGTTGGATGGGGAAGACATTTGTCCAAACAGCCCGCTCCTCACCGACGGCCTCTCGGGTCGGCAGCCGGAGCTCAGAGGTTCTTGTTGATCTTGGCCGCGACCTTGTTTGTGGCGTCCTTGACAGCCGATTTTGCATCGCCGACCGCCTTTTGTACTTTGCCCTTGGCTTCCTGCGCCTCGCCTCCGTCCCTGAGCCTGTCATTGCCTAACGCTCTGCCAACGCCTTCCTTGGCTTTTCCAACCGCCTGGTTAGCTAGACCCGAGGCCTTGTCGCTCTTGCTGCCCATAGAAATATTCCTCTTCGTTGGCTGTAAACCGTGGCCACCCGCAACGTCAGAGTCATCGAGAAGTTCCAGGGCTTTGCCAGGGAGAATGATTGAGCCAATGGCTTCATCGCCTCGACCTTTCGGGCTCGCCCTCGCCGCACACGGTCGCCTCTCCCGATAAACCTGGAGTGATGCGCAGCGTGGGTTTCGTCGGCATGCGGACACCGTACGCACATCGTTCTTCGAGAGACTTCTCGATGAGCATGTCACCTGCGAAACGGCAGGACCTAGTCCGCGTTGTCAGGTGATTAACTACCTCGTTGGCAAAGGGGGCCCCGGCTGACGATGTCACCTTGATCCGTCAATACAGAGCGTTGTGGGAGAGCTATGGCGTCGATCCGGTCAACATCAAACTCGACGCTGAGGCCGTCGCGTCGAGGTTCATTTTGTCTGGCCGACGGCGTTTCGAACTAGCTAGCTTCCTTGCAGAAGTTGATGGCGTGGCCCGTCGGGTCACTGGCCTGTCAGGTTCGAACGTCTACCCTGCCCCAACGTAGCGGTTCCATCCCGGCCGGGGACCACCGCGTCCGGGCGATTCATTGTCCACAACATAAGCGGAATGCTTTTCATCAACCTTTTGCGGGTCGGAACAAAGGCGAATGATCACATTCATCTGCTGAAGGGACACCGTAATCAGCAGACAGGACTATAAACATGAAGGCTTTGATCTTGAGCGCCGTAGCGCTTTCTCTTGGCATCCCGGCTATCGCCACGGCCGCCGAGGCTGATGTGGTGATCACGTCGCATCACCGTCACCACCATCGCGCCGTTGTCTATAATGACGAGGGAGGTCGGCTCCATCATCGCCATCATGGGCATGTCGCATTCTATGACAATGGCGAGCGTGCGTGGCGCCACCGCCATCACCGCCGGGATACGGTCATCGTGACGATGGGTCACCGTCGCCATCACCATCGACATGTCGTCATCGATCAGGGCAACGACTAGGCCGCGTGCGTGCCCGGCTCCGCTATATTGAAAGGCTCGAGCCGGGCGCACCGCAATCTGCCGGGCTTTCTTCTCGCTGGCTTTGTGGCTAAAAACTACTGACCCATCCCGAACTTGTAGGTCAGCCTAGCCATCACGGCATCAACTTTTGCGTCGGTGCGATAGGTCTCAGGATTAGCACCGAGGCTGCCGTTATCGAACACGTTGTTGCCCGTGCTCGTCTTATGACCGAGGTCAATGTGGGTGTAGTCCACGCCGAGCGAGAGGAAAAGCTCATCTCCTGTCACCAATTTGCCATCAGTGAACAAAATGAGAACATGAGAGTCAATACCTCTTGACCTGACAGGAATATGTTCCTTATTCCTGATGTATCTGAGCAGGAAAAAGGCCATGGGAAAGCGCCAAAATGCGCCGATTGGCGAAGCTATGTCCGATTTGGAGTTTACTGCCCAGCAGGCCATAGCTGCAGCCGGTGGCGACGTTGTGGTCGCCTTGCTGACCGTCTTGGCCAGGAACGCCAAACTTGAGCGGGAACTCGCTTTGTCACGCGCGGCGGTCTCGAATGGGTTTTCTCGCGGCTGGCTTAAGGCGCGCCCATAGATGGTGGACACCGCCGAAGACAATTTCCGGATCGAGGTTTGGGATCGGGAGGAGAAGACGCATCTCGAAACCATCTGTCGATCGCCGGATGCGATGGTGAGCCAAGCTGCCTGGCATGCCGCCATCAGGCGCCGGCCCGGCATGCTGCTGATCCATTACAACAGCCGCCACGTCATGGAGAAAATGGTCACGCCGGGCGAAGTAAAGCTTCCGCCTCAAACGATCATCGACGGCAGCATACACGCCGGACTCGACGTCTCGCTCGGCGATCTGCGAGAATGGCACACTCTGCGAGCCTGGTGCAAGAATTGCTCCCACCATGCCCCGGTAAAGGCGGCCGGACTTATCCGCCGATACGGGAGGGACGCGCTATTCAGCACTGTTGAGCGAGCGCTTCTCTGCACGAGCTGCGACCGGGGCGGGCCGGTCCGGCTCGAGGTCCACAGCATGCCGCGAAACTAAGGGTGATGACCGATCGCTTGCGACCCGGCTTGCGGCGGGTGTTTCTTTGTATCGAGCCTCGCGGAAGTCGAGCAAGTTCTGAAACACCTCCAGTTGCCCCGCGAAATTGCGCGCCAGATATCGAACCAGCTTGGGGTTGTTCAGCAGTCGGTCGAAATAGCTCGTAGCGGCGATCAGGTTTAGCATTTCTGAGCCGTGGGTGCTGGCAGCGCTCAGATAGTCATGGCTGACCTCGGCAATGTTGGCTTCCATGGCGGCCATTTGCGCCGGGGAAATACCCTCGTATCTTTTTCTGCGAGCCAAGGGATTGGTGAGTTGTGATCGTGGGGTGAGCTCGATCAAGAGCCTCGCTACTCGAAATTCCACGCGGTTCATCGCGAGCATCAACCGGACAACCTCAACCTGCCGGCCCGGCACGACCTCTCGTAACAAGCCGAAAATCTTCAAGGGGGCGCCGAAATCGTTCAGCATGTCGAGAGCTTCGAGGCAGATGCCTTCGACAAGCGGCTCGTCGACGCGCGGCAAGGAAATCTGCCGGTCTTCGCAGATACCCGCTTTCACCCCGGCCTCTGGCGAATTTTGCATCAAGATCGAAGGAAGCGTTGCGAAGCCATTCGATTGAAGCAATCCTTGAAATGCAGCGATGCGCAGGACATGACGAAAGGCATCGACGACGCTTTCCATCTGGTGTTTCACCGCGTCGGCTTCCCTGATGAATTCCTGCATATTGTCGACTTGGCGCCTGTAGGTCTTCAACAAACCGGAGACACGCAGCGGGTTCATCGGCGCCCGCGAATCTACCGTCAGCCGAATGGCATGCCGATTGTTTGTGACGAAGTCGCGAAGCCCGGCTTTCGTAGTTCTCATATATTTGCCGGCATTGGTTCTCGTCTCGCCATCTCAACCACAGGATCAAGCGAAGCGAACAGGAAGGCATCAAGGCGCACGCCATTGTCGGCCTTGAGCATGTGAAGGGCAGAATGCGCTTCATGAGCGGGTGCGATTAGGAAGTCACGAACGGTCTGATTATCGGTCTCCATCCTGATCAAAATCGTCACCTCTGGCCCGATGAGACCCCGCTTCCAGAACGGCCAGCGTGGAAACCCGGCGACGTTCATCCGATATTGCGCAGTCCAAATCGCCACGGAGAATTCATCATTGACACGCATAATCTTTGTTTGGGGATCGTACAGCGCCGAGCCACCGACCCCGCCGATGTCCGAGATCAAGTTCTCGATTGTTTGCTGCCGAATCTGAATGAGCCGCCTTCTGATGTCGAGTTTCCGATAGTTCGCCGACCCGTCGTATCCGATCAACTGGTAGGCGGCGTTCATGCTTCCAAAGCGATGCGCGTAAATGCTGGCTGAATGACAGCCTGGAGCTGCATCAATTATCGGACTCGACAGCCGTCCCCGCTCTTTCCAAAGCTTGGTCAGATCGGCCAGCAACTCCTCATCGGATCTGAGGTAGGTGCGCCCCCGCCTGATAGCTTGCGCACGATCGAACACCGCCCGGGTTACGAGCGGCTTGATGACGTTGTCGGCGCGCACAAATGCGCCTGGCGGATTTCTTACCCGGTTTTGCAGAAGCCTGTGGGATATCCGGTTCCAAACACTGTTGCCGATATATTTTTCGCTGGCCAGTATCGTGCCTACGCACTCTCCGGTCCAAGGCCGGCCAAACTCGGTGACCAGGCCGCGCGCGTTTAGAGCAGCCGCAATTTCGACTGCCGTTTTTCTCCTTTTCACAAACTGGTTGAATATCCATCGGACGGTTGAAACCTCATTTTCAGGCCCGGGAACGAGAACGACGCGGTCGCTGGCCAGGCCTTTTCGCTCATCGTGATGGAGGATTCCCTTCGGATTTCCAGAGCCGTCGACAAGAAGGCGCCTCAACCCATAGCCCGCGGGGCCACCGCCGCTGAAACCGAGTTTGACTATGCGGCTTTGGCCAGCAAAGACCCTCTCTGACAGCATTCGGCTGTATTCTGCTGCCATGCTACGCTTAATAGCCTTCAGCACGTCGGACCCGACGCTCCCATCGTTGACGAACAGTTCCGCGCAGAACTCGATCCGCACTCCGGCTCTTTGGCATCGGTATTCATAAGAGGCGCTTTCATCAGTATTCTGAAAGCGTCCCCATCGGCTGACGTCATAGACCACGACAGTTTCGAAATCGGCCCGCCGGCTTTCGATATCTTCGATCAGCCGCTTCAAGCCCGGGCGTCCCCAGATGTTGAGCCCGCTTCGGCCCGGATCTTCATACGTGGCAACGATCTCATAACCCATGACATCTGCATAGTTACGGATCGCGTCCTTCTGATTGTCGATGGAGTAGATTTGCCTATCCGTCGACATGCGCAGGTATTGAGCAGCGCGAGCCCTTCGCCTTTCAAACTCGGGGTGGGTGGTTGCTTTGTCCATCGCGCGGGCCATGGTACTCAGACCTGATAATAGAGGCCTGTACCGCCTGCGATTTGGTTAGGAAAACATGTCGAGTTTGCTTCGAATGCGAGCCGTCGGCCGCATCCAGATATATATCCGTGCGCAACTATATCGGCCGTTGAGATCAGCGGGTATGCCCGTTTCTTTTCCGCTTTGGAAACCATGGCTTTCAACTCATGGGAAACCCTGACTCACTTCGTGAGAATCCGCGCCGCCGTTCCGCCGCAATGCAACCGCACTCGGGCTTCATTCGCCCCTGTCCGTCAGTCCCCGGGGCTTTGAGTGGAGTTCCAGTGATGATCATCAAGAAGGCTATTCTCGCGGTGCTGGTTACCGCAGCACTTGCCGGCTGCCAGTCGCAGACCGAAGGCCAGCAGCGCGCCACCACGGGTGCGCTCCTCGGCGGCGCCGGCGGCGCGCTGGTCGGCCAGGCGATTGGCGGCAACACCAAGAGCACTGTCATCGGCGCGGCTGGCGGTGCGCTGCTCGGCGCCGTCGTCGGTTCCGCCACCACCCCGCAGCAGCCCCGCGGCGAACAGCTCTGCCGCTACCAGGACCGCTACGGCCGCATCTACACCGCACCCTGCGACGACCGCTATTACAACGGCAACTACTGAGCCGTTGCCGCCCCCTTCTTTGCGAAGGCCCAGACCATCAGCGGGTATTCCTCGTCGTTGCTGAGGTCCCGCCACAGACCGTAGGCGCGCACAGGGCCACCGATGTGGGCCCTGGCGCAGGCCTTGTTGCCCCAGCCATGGACCTTGACATTTGCTTCGGCAAAGCCGCCCTCGACCATCAGCTGCTTCAGGCCGGCGGGCGTCCACCTGTTGTAGTCGTGTGGCCTGGCGTGCACGCGAAACAGGAACGGTGTCGCCACCATCGCCCAGCCGCCTGGCCTGGTCATGGCGTGGATGTTTTGCACGGCCGCCGCCGGCCGCCGGACATGTTCCAGCACCTGATCGGCGATGACGATGGAATATTCTTCTTCCGTACGGTCCCGGCAGATGTCGAAGGCGGGGAAATCGACCGACCGGTAGTTTGGGCACATTGTCCGCCAGTATCGGTTCCAGCCGGGCGAGATCTCGATCACGTCCGAGGCCTTGCGGTTTCCGGCTTCTAGGAAAAGCGTGAACGCCTCAATCTGGCGGATGCGCAGCCAGTTGCGCGAATCATAGCCGAGCAGGCGTTTGGCCACCTGTTTGCTGCGGTTTTTCAGGGTGCCGGCAAGGCTTGTCGTCGTCACATCGACCTCCTCCTGCCCGCCGCGAGATGAGCCTAGCCCAGGCAAGTGGGCAAAAGATGACAGGACAGCCTATCGCACCCAGGACCATAGGCGCGAATAGCCTATTGAACCGTCATCTGTACAGATCGTTGCCGATCAGAGCGACGCCGAACGGCGAGTTGAGATAATCGAGGAACACGCCCTGATATTCTGGCACGCCGTCACCGTTGGTGTCACGCAGCAGGGTTTTCCGGTTGCTCGGTCCACTATCTTCGGCCGAGCTCGCGCAGCCTTGCGTCGCGGTAGCTTCGACCGGAGAGCGACGTGGAAACAGTTGCTCGCGCTGCTTGGTCCAGCCCTGTCGCGCTCTTGAAGGAACGGGCTCGCAAACACTAGGCTGGCGGGCAAGCTGGGCCAGGAGACCGCTTTTCGCCAAGCGGAAATATGGACCATCGAGGTCGAACCCAGAGATGGCCGACACTGCGTGGCGATGCTGCTGCGCGGCAGCGGCCGAGCCACTGTCGTGCTGACGGGACACTACGATACGGTCACCACCCGCGACTATGGCGCGTTGGAGGATATCGCCAACCGACCATCTGCTCACGCCGGCGCTCGGCAAAAGCCTCGCAGATGGTGGCACAGCGGCCGCCCAACGCGCGCGCGCCGATTTTGCCTCGGGGGAATTTCTCGCCGGCCGCGGCCTGCTCGACATGAAAGCCGGCCTCGCGGCGAGATTGGCCGTCTGCACGCAATTCGCCGAGAGCGCCAATCCGCCGGGGAACATCTTTTTCCTCGCCGTTCCCGACGAGGAGAACAATTCGGCCGGCGCGCGCAAAGCCGCGCAGGCGCTGCCATTCATCGCGCGCGAACGCGATCTCGACTTGGCCGCGGCAATCAATCTCGATGCGATCGCCGACGATGGCGACGGCAGCAAGGGTCGCATCATCGCCCTGGGCACCGTCGGCAAACTACTGCCCACCGCCTATGTGATCGGCATCCCTGCCCACAGCGGCTTTCCGTTGAACGGCTTGAACGCCGCAGCTGGCCGCCGCCATCGCCAAGCGCGTGGAATGGGCGCCGGAACTGACCGACCAGTCCCAGTTGGGGACTGGCACGCCGGCTAGCCTGCTCAGCATCCACGACAGCAAGGCCGGCTATGACGTGACAACGCCGGCAAGCGCCTTTGTCACCTTCAACGTGCTGAGCTATCGCTGGGCGCCAGACGAGATGCTCGACCGTTTCGAGCGGCTTTGCGCCGATGCGGTTTCGGCCTGCCTGGGAGATCTCAAGCTGCGCCTCGGCCCAGGCAATGGCTCCGCTGCGGTCAACCTGGTCGATAGCGTTGCGCTACACCGCTTTGAGGCTATTGCTGCCGGCCTCGACGAGGACGCCAAGTCCAAGCTGGGCGAACTCGGCGCTTCGCTTGCCGACGGAGAGCTCTCGCTGCCTGAACAGTGTCGGCTCGTCACGGAAGAAGCGTGGCGATTGAGCCATCTTTCCGAGCCGGCGATCGTCGTCGGCTTTGGCTCGATCCCCTATTTGCCGACAAATCTGTACCAAACACCGGCTGCAAAGAGGTTGCGCGAAATTGCCTTAGAGATCGCCGCCAACGCAACCCGACGCTACGGCTGTGCAATCGGCTGCGCGGACTATTTCGCGGGCATCTCTGATATGAGCTTCTTTGGGGAGGCGGTCGAGTCTTCGCTCGACGTTGTTGCCCGCAACACACCTATGTGGCGCGACGGTGTGCGGTGGCCCCTGCATCGTGGCCTGGCCAACATTCCGACGATCAACATCGGTCCGTGGGGTCGGGACTATCACACGCCGCTGGAACGGCTGCACATCGGCTACTCGTTCAACGTGCTGCCACGCGTCCTTGGCGAAGTCTGTACGGCTTTGCTCAACGAAGGCTGACGCGGACGCAGAGCACTTCGTTTGTCCACTCTAACGGAGGAAGAATTTGGCGAACGCAGAGTTGGACGGCGCTGGGTGGAAGCGAGGGCGCCCGGCCGGATTGACCGGGACCGGGTGGTGATTACGGTGGCCGATTCAGCGCAACTCCTGTTGCGTGACTGGCCGGCGCCGGCCTCGGAAGTTCGTCTCGCGGCACTCAGGGGCTGCCTCGCGGTACTGCGCGGTGAATAGCCGGCGCGATTTGCCAGGCAGGCATTCCTCGTCGGAGGCAGAGACGCCGAATACTGCTGCGAACCGATTTGACCTCGTCCCGCACTTTACTTCACAGCTCAGGGCTTAGACCTAGCCCTCAGGGTTTGGGCAATGTCGGTTGAGTGGGCTGCGTGCCCTGCTGGTCGCCGCCGGTGCTGCTCTGCGGCGTCGGATTGCTGTCGATCTTCGGGTTCTTGTCGACAGGCTGGCTGTTGACCGTATCCGTCTTGGATTTGGCGGGATCCTCATTGCATCCCGTCAAGGCAGCAAGCGCAATCGTCACCAACAGAATGGTTCTCATTCCAAGCCTCCCTTCCGTGCCACTGGCAAGACGTTAGACCAGTGACCCACCCGGTCAAATCGAACCGATAGGCCTTGCCGTGATGCTTTTCTGGCCAGCACCAGATCGAGTGCCGCGTCATCGACCGGACTGCGCATGAAGGGACGGACAGCCTGGCAAGCCGACTCCGTCGAGACAAAATCGCAGGAAGTGCTTCTGGCCACGACATAGTGTTCGATCAGAATACCAACCCGTTTCAGCGCGATGTCTTGGGCATACTGCATCTGCTTCTCCTTGGCTGCCGAACTTCCGGACACGAGTGTTGTTCCACCTGTACAGAAAACTTCGCTTCCGGGCCGCCGCACCATCTGACGCTGGCGCACGGATCCAAGGGACAATCCTGCCGCGCGGTGGTTGGGGCGCAACCAGGAGCGCAAAATATGACCGGCAGCAACAAAACTGGCGGTGGTTACCGGGGCCTCAAGGAGATAGACAAGAAACTCGCCAAACTTTGGGCGAGGGCCGGTTTTAACTTGATCATCGCGGCCGATGAGCCGGCGATCAGGCAAGCGGCCGAGGGCGCTTTCGTCGAAGACGTGGCGGTGAAGCGCTTGAAGTCGATCTGGCAACCCTAGAGGGCGCCGAAAAATTGATCGCCCGGATCGGCGATCGTATCGATCTTCTTTTTCTAAATGCCGGGCGCGGCCTCGGCACGGTTTTCTCGACCAGGACTGGAAAAAAGGCCCGTCGCATCGTCGACACCAACATGACCGGAACAATCTGTCCAGCCCATCAACTGGCGGCGGGGATGCCTTGAGTCGCGTCCGGCGCCAGATGGCCGGGGTTCGTAGGAACAATTGCAGGTGGCGTCCGTTTGTTGGCTATCAGCCATCGAGGAACCCGCATGACCGCACCACGAGCCGTTTGGAAGGGCTTCTTGAAAGTCGGATCCGTTACATGTGGCGTGAAGATCGTCGGCGCGACCAGCGAGGCGTCGAAGATCCATTTCAAAATTCTCAATCGCAGGGACGGCTTGCCGGAAAAAAGCGCCTACATCGATGAAGCGACTGAGGAGGAAGTCGACGCCGAGGACCAGGTGAAGGGTTTCGAGATCGACAAGGACGACTACGTGCATGTCGAGCCCGATGAACTCAAAAAGCTGAAGCTTACCTCGGAGCACACGTTGGAAGTCGGCGAGTTTGTCGACCTCGACGATGTCGACACGCGATATCTTGAAAAGCCGTATTACCTCATTCCGGCCGACGGCGCAGCGGCCGAAGCTTTTGAAATCATCCGCAAGGCCATGGAGGAGAGAAAGGTCGCGGCCCGCTCCTGCGTCGTGCTTTACCAGCGTGGCCGCGAAGTGCTGATCCAGCCCTTCGGCAAAGGCATGCTCTTGACCGAGCTGCGCAGCCACGGCGAGATGATATCTGCGGAAAGCGTGTTCGCCGATATCAAGAAGGTAGAATATGATGCGGACCTGATCGAGGTCGCCAGCCTGCTGATCGACAAGAAAGTGACCCGTTTCGATCCGTCGAAATTTGAAGACACCTACGAGGACGCGCTGATCGCGATGATCGAGGCCAAGCGCAAAGGCAAGCCGCCGCCAAAACCGGCGCCCAAGCCGAAGGAAAATGTCGTCAACCTGGCCGAGATTTTGCGCAAGAGCCTGGCGCAAGCGGACGGCAAGTCGGAGAAAGGCAAAGCCACGGCATCGCGCAAGCGATCGGCCTAGCTAGGGCGCTCGAGCCTGCCCGCCTCAGCCTCGCACTCCAGCGTCCAAAGCCAGGCTGCGAATGTTCGTGCGGGATGTTGCAAGGCTGCGGCCCAAGCTGCGGGAAGCGCATCGGAAGATTATCGAAATAGACTAGCCGAATATCCCGGATCCTTGCTGGGCAAGGTGCTCCGGTTCACTCTTGCCTGCCCCTGCAACAAGCCTCACCGGGAATTTCAGAGTTGCACCTTGGCATTGTCACCAACATCAGGTTTGGCCCCGGTAACTGCAGCGAAAACCATCTTTGCAGTAGCGACGACAAGCCCCGGGCTGTCCCACAATTCGCCTTCGTCCGGGGTCACCTTGATAAGCCGGATTTCAGGATCGCTGGCGCTTTCCCACCAGGCCTTGTCGGTCTTTTCCCAGAGCTCCGCGATTTTCCCTCTGTCGTTTGTCACTGCGGCCGACCCCGAGATCGTAACGTATTTGTAGTGGCTGCTGTCGCTCCAGGCCAATGTCACCTTGGGATATTTCGCCAGCTGCTTGTTCTTGGCGCCGTCGTCATTGACGAGGAAATAGACGGCATCCTCGTCCCTCCTGACGCGAGCCGAGAGAGGACGGGCGCGATTGTATTTCCCGTCCCAGGTCACAAACATGCAGATGTCGATATCCGTGGCGAGTCCCCAGATCCGGTCCGTGGCCTGGGCCGGGGTGAGGTCGCTATCTTGCTCTCGATCGTGGGTCATGAGTTGTCCTTCGGGATAAGGTGATTTTGCTACAACTCCGGGAGGGTCTCCACGTTCCAGTCAATCGCGCGAAGCGACACCGTGCAGACTGGACCCAGCCCGGTGCATTCCATCCGGGAACCCTCATCCCAATCGAGTGTTCTTGTTGGGCGAATTCACCCTTTGAACATGGCGAGAGACGTGCGGCTGAGCAACTTTGGAATGCGATCTGCTATCAGAAAGGCGGTCGCCGTCCGGCCAAGGCTTGGGCGTTGGCTCGATAATCTCAAATATCTTGCCGTTGCTATCACGGCCGGCCTGGTCACGCTGGTGGCGATTAACCTGATGCCGGATCCACGCGCGATGCGCACGATCGTCCCACACGTTTTCAATGCTGAAGATCCCGCATTCGCAAGGAGCATGAGCAGCTATTCAAACGGACAGATGTACGATGCGAATGCCGTACAGACCCTGGTCAATGGCGACGATATCTTTCCGGCGATGCTGCGAGCGATCCATGCTGCTCATTCCAGCATCGATATGGAAACCTACATCTATTGGTCGGGTACGGTCGGCTACGACTTCGCCATCGCTTTGGCTGCGAAGGCGCGAGACGGCGTCGAGGTTCGCGTACTTGTCGACTGGGCCGGCAGCCTCCCCTTCGACGAAGATCTAGTCCACGTCATGACGAGCGCCGGAGTGCGGTTTCAGCGTTATCGACCCGTCCATTGGTACACAATGGATCGGGTGAACAATCGAACCCACCGCAAGCTTCTCATAATTGACGGGAAGATCGCATTTACCGGAGGCGTCGGGATCGCCGACAACTGGCTGGGAGACGCACGCAACCCGAATGAGTGGCGAGACACCCACTATCAGGTAGAAGGACCCGCCGTATCCGCCTTCCAGGCGGCGTTCGCCGAGAACTGGCTCGAGGCGGCAGGCGAGACCTTGCAAGGTGAAAAATTCTACCCGCCACCTGAACCCGCAGGATCACTCAGCGCGCAGTTGATCCTGGCTTCCCAGCCGAATGGCTCTGTAAACATGGAGTTGATGATGTTGGCCGCCATGGCTGCCGCCAAGGATCACCTGCGGATCGGAATGGCCTATTTCGTTCCGGACGACATTGCGATCCAGCAAATCTTGGACGCCAGGAAAAGAGGCGTCGCGGTCGACGTCATTGTCCCCAACTCGCTGACGGATGTCCCCATCGTTCGAAAAGGCTCGCGCTATTTCTGGGGCGAGTTGCTCAAAGCCGGGGTGCGCATCCACGAGTTTCAGCCGACAATGTATCACCCTAAGCTGTTGATCGTGGATGATGTGTGGGCCAGCTTCGGCTCGGCCAACCTGGACGAGCGGTCGCTGCGTCTCAACGACGAGGCCAATCTGAACATTTACGGCAAGGATTTCGCACAGACGCAGATCGATCTGTTCAACCAGGACCTTGGGCGGTCGAGGCAGATCAGTCTTGAGGAGTGGCAAGCGCGGCCGTGGACTGAAAAGGTGACGGACTGGTTGTCGAGCAGACTGCGCTCGCAGCTGTAGTGTCTGTGCAGACAAGCCGCACTATGTAAGCCTCTGATCGAACAGGTGAGAGGCAGCTGATCAATGGCAAAGCATGCCGTTGTCAGTTCATTGGCACCTGCCATGAGCCCATTCCACAAGGTGACCCTGCTCTCGACGGCGACGCGCGCGCTGGTCGGTCATGGAGCAGCAGAACATCCGCCGGTTGGTATGCATCACCGGCCTCGGCGCCGGTGACAGCCGCGGCCATGGCGGTTTCTTCTTCGACCGACTGCTCCTGCCCCTGATGCTGCGGAAGGTCTATGAAGACAAGGATCGCCAGGAAGATGCCATCCGGGGCAGCACGCTCGACTGGACCATCGTTCGACCGATGGTGCTCAACGACAAGCCAGCGCGCGGCCGCATCAAGGCAGTGACCGACCTTTCAGGGGTACATGGCGGGACGATCGCGCGAGCCGATGTCGCGGATTTCGTCGTTCAGCAACTCACCGCGGATACGTGGTTGCGCAAATCGCCCCTGACCGTGAACTCATAAAGGGTCGGGGTGGGCGGGCTCGTGCTCTTACGGTGCTGCAAACTGATCCGCAAGACACTGATGCGCAGCGAGAACGTCGAGATACTATCGGACAAGACCAATGCCGCTGTCATGCGGCATGCTGGTCGCGCCTTCCCGGGCGTTAGGCGGGTGCACCCTTGCACACACGGTTCAGACGCACGACTTCCCCGTCGGAATCGGCATGATACTTTACGCGCTTACGGCGTTTGTTCGTGGCCCCTGTGGGCAGGTCCTTTAAAAGCTTGAAAGCTCTGGCCACTCTCCGCTGGCAGGTCGAAGGCCGACTTCTCCTTCGTGATTCCCTCGATGGGCACACCAGCGGATTTTCTGCATGGCGGCGATGGTTCCCGCGGAGAAGCGAGGGGCGCGGACTGCGTCGTGGCCGGGAAAGAAGAGGCTACGGAACATTAGAAGTCGCCAATTGTTTATAGCATCGGAAAACTGAAAAAGCCCCAGTGGATGCTCGTGAATGAACACTGCCCAGCGCGTCAATTCGTGGATTACTGCTCAGAAGCCAATCGCTATCTGCGACAGCTGCATCGTGGACGAATTGAATGTAACTCCAGCTCAAGTCGGCCAGATCACCGGGGCCCTTGGAACCACGTCCGACTTCGACCGCGATAAAGGAGTATGCGGGCGCTGCTGCGAGAAGACCGTTATACGCGCGAATTAGTCTGGAGCTGAGCGTCGACTGAAGGCAGTCCCCGGCCAAGCAAGGGGTCGATGTGCTGGCCTGCTGAATTGTCATTCGGCTGGTGAAGCGAAGTCAGGACGAACTATCAACGTGGGAGCGCAGGTAGGTCCGGCGCCGCCCACCGCCGGGCCATCTTTCGCTTTCGGTTTTACCAACCTTGCCTGCCATACCAGTCATCGATATCGCGTCGCGCGCGATCCTTTTCGATGCCGTAGCGCTCCTGGATTTTGCCTTCGAGCTGGTCGCGCTTACCTGCGATGCGATCAAGGTCATCATCAGTGAGTTTCCCCCACTGTTCCTTGACCTTACCCTTCACCTGCTTCCAATTTCCTTCGACGCGGTTCCAGTCCATGACGACCTCCATTGTTCGAAAAAGGCGGAACGTCGTCGAACCTCCGAGGTTCCCGGCGACCAGGGATTCATAAAATGACCGGGGTCGCAGCAAGACACTGTCGGGGCGCAATTCCTGCTATAAGCGCGATATCGCCAGGATGAGCAAATTCGAAGCGCCGCACCATGTCGGGGATTGTGGCTTTACGAAAACGCGTCCACACATTTTAGGTCATGCTCAATTGTTGCCGTCAGGGATGACCAAAATGGGAACGGACTGCGAACGAGTCAGCCGCCACGGCGATGCGCCATCGCTTCGAAGATCACTTCGAAGACGCTCCCCACTTCTTCAGTCACCTCGCTGGGTGCGATCCCCAGCTTTTCAGCAGCTTTCAACATTTGATCGGCCACGTCGCTAGCAGCGATCGGATTGCCAACCGGTTCGTCCGGCAAATGATTTACGACCCAGTCGTCAAGGAACCAGCGGCCGCGCAAACTCACTCGGGAAGACCGGGGTCGAAATGCATGATGGCTTCGATGATGGTGCGGTAGAGGCTGTCGACCTCTTCGTCGATCTCCCCACGCTTAATGCCGAGCGCCTTCGCATCGGCAATTAGCTTATGGGTAAGTTCGTCCACGGTGATGACATCTGCTTTTGCCGTCTCCGCGACGTTGTTCGCGATCCATTGGTCCAGGAAATCGATGCCACGCGCGCTCATTAAGCCATAATTTCAGGACGGCTCTTAGGTTCCTCCTACCGGCCCAGGGGCTGCTTCGAAAGCGATGTCAGCTCGGCTTCATCTTTGATGCCGGCCATGTAATTGGCAATGATACGGGATGCGAGGGCGTCACGACTACCGGGTGATTGATCATCGCTCTTGAGGCGATGAAAACGCGAGCAAGCAGGGCCAGTTCCGGTGGCTGAAGAATGCCGGCCTCAGCAGCTTTGTGTCGAATTGGCATGCTCCCAACTCCAACAGCGAGGCCGCTATAAAACCAGGGCGCCGGCTAAAGGCAAGGCTATTCCTCTTCTCGGAAATCCTGCAGCGGGGCGTGACGAAGGTCTTCCTCGCCCCGCAGGTGCTTTACGCGGCCAATGTGCCCAGGCTTTACCCATTGCGTCGCCGGCCGCTTCATGCCCTTCGGCGCCGGTCCAGCGTGCTCCTGGACACGCTTCTATAGGCGCTTGCGGATGGCCCGGCTGGAGTTCATGAACGCCAGCAGCGAGCGCAACCAGGACTGGAAGCCGACGTTCGAGCGGGAAGGATGAAGGATGGCTGTCGCCTTTTGGCGGGGGCGTTGGGGACAAGGCGCCGGCCGGGCGAGCCGATCAGGTTCCGCCGCGTTGTAAGTATGGGCGATGTGTCGGAGCAGAGGATGTGGCGTGATCGCGTAAGGCTGTTCAGCGTAGTGTCATCAGTTTGCTCTTCGAAGTACGCTTGGCAGCCTTCGCTGAAAAATTGGCTGTCCGGTTCAGGCTGCAGGCCGAATGGGTGCCAGGTTTGCAGTCGGGATTGCAGGTGCGACTGACGACATGAATGACCGGCGAATCGCTGCGGCCTTGAGGGCGATGCCAACGGAGGGGCAGGCCCGATGCCGTCCTGGCCTTCACCCTGGCCGCTGGCGTCGTCATAGCGTTGCTTGGCCGTTTTAAGGAAAAGGAATTCTCACGCTCGATCTAGGCGGCTCGGCGCCGGGGGCATCGAGAGGAGGCGGCGCCGAGCCTAACCGGTGGGACACAAGGTTGGGATGATATGAGCATCCCGCCGGCTACGGGCGGTTATGCTCTTCCTGAAATAGATCCGAAGCATCCGAACGAACGAAAATAAGAGGCATCCTTGCGCGACCACGAACTGACCGAGCGGCCCGGCAAGGGCTGGACGCCATGGGAACACGGGCCCGCAGCGGTCTGGTGGGATGCGCGGAAGCTGCACTTTGCTCTGTTGAACGTCAGCGTGCTCCTTTCCGGCTCTGAACTTGTTGCGATCGAGCATTGGGATTTTCGCGGCGACAGATGGTGCATGCGCAAGCCGCCGTCCGATCCCCCGCCGCTTCCCGAGGTCAACCGGATCGAGAGGCAACGCGCGGCAGACGAAGCCTATGAGCGATTCCGTGCGCAAGGCGGCAGCGCGCGCAGCTGGGGCCAGCGAGCCTATTTGCGCGGGCGAAATTCAAGAATCGTCGCAGATGGCTCCGGTTCCAAAGGTTCGTGGCCGGGCTCCTCGTGCCACATGATCTGGCGCAAGTCGCGCTGATCGACCGGCTGACCGCATGTCGGACAGTTATAGAAATGATCTGCTTCGCGAATGAAGACCGCGCTGTGCACCTTGCCTGGAATCGGTGGGCCGAGGTCTGATAGCTTTGTCATGGCGATCGAAACAAGCCGTCACGAGTTCCGGACTTATATTAGCATATGCTAATTTAATCACAGTTGCGAGTCAGCGCATGTGTCTAACATCAAGCCTACCCGAAACTATTTTAGCACATGCTGATGGAATCGCGCTTTTGCGAGTCCAGTCATGCGTTTGAGGTTTGTCGCGCCTTTGATGCCGACGCATATCGCTCAGCCATCCGAGGGCGAAAACTGGCTGCACGAGGTGAAGTTCGACGGCTTTCGCTGGCAACTCATTATCGACGAGAATGGCACCCGCATTTACACCCAACGGTCTCGACTGGAGCGTCCAAGTTCGCGAGCCAGAGGCTTAAGCCGCATACCTTGGGCGGAGAGCGCCATAGTCAACGGCGAAATCATCGTTTTGAACAATGCTGGTCTGTCTGACTTCGCGGGCTGCGCAAGGCCACCTCCCCCCGGCAGCACGACCTCTATTTCGTGGCCTTCGATCTGCTGCATCTCAATATGCATGATTGCGCGACATGGCGCTGGAAGGCCGTCGCGCGATCCTGGCCAGCATGATCGGGACGGCGGTCGGATTCAGTTTACCGAGCCGCTGCCGGGCGAAGCCAAGGCGGCATGCTTCTTTCCACGACTTTCGGGCGGCCGCTCATTGACCAGCGTCTTCGGTGAGGAAAGATGCAGCAATCAGGTCGTCGCCAGCAATCTGACCGTGACCGACATCCATGATGGCCACGACCTTGTGAAAGATTTTGAGTTCGGCCTCAGTTATACGCGCTGCCCGCATTCTCGCCTGCAGATCTGCCAAGCGCGCCACTAGAGCCTCGGTCGTCTCAAGCTCAGGGTTCTTCATCTTCATTTGTCCGGTTGAGGTGTGACGTGCGATGCACGCCTTAACGCCCCGCCACGGTTGGCGGCGGGGCGCGAGTTCGTTCGAACTTTCAGTCGTAGACTTTGACGATCTTGCGGGTGCCCGGGTCGACCAGAACTGTGTGTTTGTCGACCACTACATAACGATACTTGACGTTCGGAACTTCGTGGAGCTCGACCGTGTCAGGTAGAGCCGTGCCGACGTTCAGTTCCACTCCCGGAATCTTGACTGAAGCCAGCGGTTGCTTCTTCACGTATTCGCGCACTACAGTGTCCTGTTCGGGTGTGATGACAACATCCTGCGCTGCCACCGCGCCGACGCCGGCAAGCAGAACGAGCGCCGCGGCGCCGCTGGTTAGGTGCATTCTCATACTTTTTCTCCTCTGACCTGGCGAACGGCACGACCGCCTGTGCGCCAAAAATCCAAACCTGTCGGCAGGCCAGACGTTCCCTGCCGGGACTTCGGTCTGATCTTCTGCATGACCAAGGTCCCTTCGCAGATGCGCAATGGTCGTGCCTCTTCGACACGGCGGAACGGCCTCGAGCCAGGGTAGTTGCTTCTCCAAATTCGGAGAAAGCAGATGGATAGAAGCGTTGGGCAAGCGCGCTGGTTGCTAGCGCCGATTTTCGCGACGGCCGTCACCTTTTTGGTGATGGGCATAATCCTCGGGTGACATTTCATGGATCGGCACAGCTACGTCCCTTCCTGTGCTGATAGGACCCGCGAGCCGCTCCGGCAGGCTGGCGGGTCCTCTATTTGGAGTATGGAAACGATGACATTGGCCCAGATATCGAAGGTGCATGCGAACGCTAACGACGCAGCGAATGACAATCCTTCGCCTGAGCCTGGTTTGCCGAACGCCGTGTCTTTGACTGACGAGGAAAACATTGCCGATCTTGTCAGGCGAACCGAGCGCACGGCTATGTGGGTGCTTCTGGGAATGGGCGGCTGGTTGGCGTTAGTCCCTGTTGTCTACCTTGTGATGACCCACGGAATTTGAACGCTTACGAGCATTGCCCGACCGCCTAGGCCGGCTATGGCTCATTACGTCAGGACCTCGTGTCCGGATTGCAAAGCCGCCGGCCGCGATCGGCGACAGGTGTTTTTCACAGGCATTCCCGACTGCGAAGGCCAGCAGCGGGCGCGCAACCGGGACTGGAAGCCCACATTCGCGCGGGAAGGATGAAGGATGGCCGACGCCTTTTTGGGCGAGGGGCGTTGGGGATAAGGCGCCTGCCAGACGAACGATTCAGGTGGACAGATGGCCGATTTATCCGGGCCAACCCTGGAAGAGCCGGAGATACTCCGAGCCATCGATCCCGGTGCAATTCTAACAGGCGCCCTTGATCAAGTGCTCCAAAACAGCGAAGTCATCTAGATCCCTATATGGTGTGAGATCCAGATCGCCGGGAACGCGCTTGAGCGCCTCTTCATCGATTTGTTTCTCGTGAGCTTTCATCACCGACTGGTAGGCCCGCCAAGTCAGGCCGGCGCCTCTGACAGCTCCCTGCTCAGCGCGCAACGCAATCTGATGGGCATGGAGGTAGTGCAACCTCAACTCGTCGAGGAGTGCCTTCTCTACAATCTCGTGCGTGACCAGGAAGGGCGTAAGTCGCATGTCGACGCCCTTCCATGCGATCGTGCGCGGTAGATGCCGATCGATGTAGACGGTTTTCGCATCTTCGCTATAGCCAGCAATGTAGGGGATGTCGAAGTCGTGACTAACCGTAACTCGCCTCTGAAGCGCCGTGACAGCGTCCGCTAAGACCCTATCATCCACCTCCTCAGATTTGTGGCGGACTTCGTTTTCAAGCTTCAAGACGTTGCTCCATTTGATCGTGCATTGAGAGCTTTCGCCTCCCGCTCAAGGGTGTCGCGATCGTTGCCGTGCCTTTTGATCAATTCACGGACCTGCGGGATAGACAGGCCGAATTTGCTGGCGAAGTAGCCGACCTCATATTCCTCATCTCCGCTCACGCGGCCGCGATCCTGATAGCCAAGCTTGTTCTTGTCGTCAGTCATCGTTTTCACTCCCGTCTGAGATCGAGCGCAACGTGCTGTGCGCCAGTTTGTTTCGGCCGGCACTGCCAATTTGGGAACTATTTTAGCAAATGCTGATTGAATCGCCGGTTTGCGAGTCCGTTAGTATGCGTTTGAAATTCGTCGCGCCTTTGATGCCGCCCCTTGTCGACCAACCGCCCGACGGCGAGAACTGGCTGCACGAGGTGAAGTTCGACGGCTATCGGTCGCAGCTCGTCATCGATGAGGATGGCACCCGCGTTTACACGCGCAACGGTCTCGACTGGACCTCAAAATATCGCACCCTGGTCGAGGAAGCCGCGCAGCTCGGCGCCGAAAGCGCCATTATCGACGGCGAGATCATCGTTCTGAACGATGCAAAGCGATAACCCGCCGGCAGCACGACCTCTATTTCGTCGCGTTCGACCTGTTGCACCTCAATGGTCATGATCTGCGCGACATGGCGCTGGAGGAACGTCGTGAAATCCTGGCCGGTATGATCGAGCCTGGCCGCCGTATCCATTTCAGCGAGCCGTTGCCGGGCGATGCCAAAGCGATCTTTCACCTGGTCGACCAGGCTGGGCTGGAGGGTATCCGGTTGGTGACAAAGGCGACACGGAGCCACATCGGGCAGGTCGGCACGCCCATGGCCGCAAGGCGACAGTGCCGATCGCGACGCCTGCTTCGGCAAAGGGAGTGGGGTCAGCTTCGGCGTGCGGCCGGAAGATCTCGCGATCGCCAGTGATACGGACTATCTGTTCGAGAGGACGGTCGACTATGTCGAGCAGCTCGGCGAGGTCCAGCTGGTCTATATCGACATCGGCCGTGCCGACCTTCCGCTGGTGACCAAGCTGCCGGGCAATGTCGAGGTCAGGCGCGGCTCGACGCTGCCATGGCTGGACCAATCGGCCGATCGCCGCTGCGGTACCTGCGCTTGGCGCTAGGCGTCTAGGATCCTCAGCTCGACGGCGGCCCAACGGATCCGCGTTCGATGATCGTGGTCGGCAGGATGAGCCTTTCGGGCGATCGTATTTCGCCCTTTAACCGCCGGATGAGCAGTTCCGCGACACTGTTGCCGAGCGCATAAACGGGCTGATCGATGACGGTAACTGGCGGGGTTGTCACGCTCGTCCAATCCGCATCATGGAAGGTGATCAGGGAGATATCCTCGGGGACCTGCAGGCCACGCTGGCGGATCACCCTGAATATCTCCAGTGCTATGACGCTGTCGGAAGCAAGGATCGCCGTCGGCCGATCCGGCCCTGACAACATTTCGTCGGCAACCCTGCGCGTTTCGACATGGCTAGTCGCCCCAAGGCGAACAAAACGTTCCGGCCGGTCAATTCCGGCATCTCGGCACACGGCGAGGAACCCGTCGATACGCTCGCGAACCGACGAGGTGTAGATTTGCCCGAGATCGCGGTACTCACGCCCCTCGGAGGCGACCGCGGTCACATAGGCGATGTCGCGGTGTCCGGCATCCACAAGAACGCGGGTCGCCCGCATGGCGATGCCGCGATCGTCGACCGTGACTGTATCGACATCCAGATCGGGCAGCGCCCTGTCGAGCAGGGCAAGCGGCCGGCCAGAACGATGGATGTCGCGCAGGTGCGAGATGTCGCGCGATTCCGACGGTGTGACGATCAGCCCGTCGACGCGCTTGCCGATCAAAAGCCGCACGGCTGCCTTTTCAACTTCGATCTTCTCGCCGGAGTTGGCCAGAATGACATTGAAGCCAGCCGCCCTTGCCGCATCGCTGATACCGCGCACTGCCAGGCTGAAGAAGGGGTTCTCAATATCGCCAACCACCACTCCGATGATGCCGGACCTGCCGGTCGTCATGCTACGGGCCAGCTCGTTAGGGCGGTAATCCAGTGTCTTGGCCGCAGCCATAACCTCAGCGCGGATCGCTTCGCTGACCACGCCGTATCCACCCAGCACGCGCGCGGCTGTCGCCTTCGACACGTTTGCCGCGCGGGCGACATCGCTGACTGTTATCGACCGTTTCGGCGCGGTTGTTTTCATCGAATGAGGACTTACAAGAGTTATTGACGGAAGGTCAATCTGACGGTAACCCTTACCAAAGAGACCGGTCTCACGCAATAAGAGACCGGTCTCTAACGAAAGGTGATTCCTGACACGGAGTGACAGCTAGCGTGCGGTGCGCCGACGAACGATGTGCCGCGTGAAATTTTCCGGAACAGACAAAACCAGAAGAACAACTTTCAGAGTGGAGAGAAGACATGAGCAGGATTGGAATTCTCAAGCCGTTGATCTCGCCGGTCCGGGCCGGCGCAATGGCTCTTATGGTTGTATGCATCGGAGCGGGTCTGGTTTCGCGGGCTTCCGCGGCGGATGACAATCCCTTTGGCCTCATTGATGCGAAGGTCATCAGCGTCGGCACCATGGGAGACGCCAAGCCATACGCTTTCACCCAGGCGGATGGCACATTCACAGGGTTCGACCTTGAACTGTTTCGCAACGTCGCTGGTCGCCTTGGATTCAAACCCGACCAGGTGATCTTCACCGGCCAGGAATTCTCGGCGCTTATGCCCTCGGTTGCCAACGGGCGATTCGATGTCGCTGTCGCCGCGATCGGCACGACGGATGCGCGCAAGCAGACGGTCGACTTTTCTGACGGGTATCTTGCAGGCTATCTCTCCGTGCTGACCGCCGACAAGGCCATCACGTCGGCGGATGGGCTCAAGAGCAAGCGTCTTGGCGTCGTCCAGGGTACGCTGCAGGAAATCTACGCCGCGAAGAATTTTGTCGGAACCGATCTCGTCAAATTTCCTGACAACAATTCGGCCGTCTCGGCGCTCAATAATGGCACGGTGGACGCTCATTTCCTCGACTACGAGGCCGCCAAGCAGTATGGCGAGCGGTATCCCGGGCTGAAGATCGCAATCAACATTCCGTCCTTCGACGCTCCCGCCGGCTTCGTGATACGCAAGGGCAACGACAAGTTCCGCGATGCATTGAACACCGCGCTTCACGCTGCGATGCAGGACGGTACCTGGAAGACGCTCTACGAAAAATGGTTCCCCGGTTCGCCGATGCCTGACCAATATCTCCCCAAGAAGTAGCCGCGCCCGGCCGTCGGTCTGGGTGCCGGCGGCCGGACCTTACCTGCCGCGCTTGATGTCTGCCGGTGCCAACAGCGCAACGGAAAGGGGACCGAATGGACTGGCTTGAAAACTTACGGCGCAGTTTCCTCGACTGGCAAGCCATGGCGGACGTGCTGCCAAGCATGATCACCATCGGATTGAAGAACACCTTGATCCTCGCCGCCGCATCCACGGTGCTCGGCATGATCCTGGGCATGATCCTTGCGGTCATGGGCATCTCGCAATCGCGCTGGTTGCGCATTCCGGCTCGCGTCTACACCGATATTTTCCGTGGCCTTCCGGCGATTGTCACGATTCTGCTCATCGGCCAGGGCTTTGCCCGCGTCGGCCGTGAGATCTTCGGGCCGTCGCCCTTTCCGCTCGGCATCCTCGCCCTCAGCCTGATCGCCGGCGCCTATATCGGCGAAATCTTCCGCTCCGGCATCCAGAGCGTCGAGCGTGGGCAGATGGAGGCCTGCAGGGCGCTCAGCATGAGCTACGGCCAGGGCATGCGCCTGATCGTGATACCGCAAGGCATCCGCCGCGTCTTGCCGGCCCTGGTCAACCAGTTCATCGGCAACGTCAAGGATTCGAGCCTTGTCTACTTCCTCGGCCTGCTCGCGTCGGAGCGTGAGATCTTCCGGGTCGGGCAGGACCAGGCGGTGGTCACCGGAAACCTCTCGCCATTGCTTCTGGCTGGTGTCTTCTATCTCGTCATCACCGTGCCGTTGACCCATGTGGTCAACTACATCGACAACTCGCTGCGGGTCGGCAAGCAAAGGCCTGGCCTCGTCACCAGCGGCCTTGCCGAAGTCAGCGAACTGGAAAGCGCCATCGGCGGCCCGCCTTCGGAGACCAGCCCTGAAGACCGCTCGGCGCTGCCCCGGTTCAAGGGCGGCAGTCTTGCCGTCACCGATCTCGACATGGCCTACGGCGATCTCAATGTTCTCAAAGGCGTCAGCCTGACGGTCAAGCCTGGCACGGTCACATGCGTCATTGGTCCATCAGGTTCGGGCAAGTCGACCTTGCTGCGCTGCCTCAACCGCCTGGTCGAGCCCAAGGGCGGCGACGTGTTGCTCGATGGCGCGAGCATCCTGGCGATGAAGACTGAAAAGCTGCGCCGGCGTGTCGGCATGGTGTTCCAGCAGTTCAATCTGTTTCCCGACCACACGGCCCTGGAAAACGTCATGCTGTCGCTGACGAAGGTAAAAGGCCTCCCGGTGCCGGAGGCCGAGCGCATCGCCGAGGCGCGCCTTGCCGATGTCGGGCTGGCTGCCCGCAAGAACCATCGTCCCGGCAGCCTATCCGGTGGTCAGCAGCAGCGGGTGGCAATCGCCCGCGCGCTGGCAATGGACCCGGAGGTCATCCTGTTCGACGAGGTTACGAGCGCTCTCGATCCCGAACTGGTGAAGGGCGTCCTAAATCTGATGGCGGATCTCGGCCGGCGCGGCATGACGATGGTTGTCGTCACCCATGAAATGGGCTTTGCTCGCAAGGTGGCCGATCAGGTCGTCTTCATGGATGAGGGCCGCGTCATCGAGGCCGGCACGCCCGCTGCGATCTTCGATACACCGAAAAGCGCACGCCTGAAGCACTTCCTAGCCGAAGTGCTTTGATCCCACGATCGCGGCCCCCTGAAACGGTCGCCCCACCAACCTCCACCAATCGAAAGAATATCCCATGGCTACCTCACGTTCGGTCTCAAAGGTCGTTGTTGTCGGGGGCGGCATTTTCGGTGTCTCCTCGGCGGTTCATCTTGCGAGGCTCGGGATCGAAACCGTTCTGGTCAATGATGGACCGCTCGCCAATGGAGCTTCCGGCCGCTCGCTCGCCTGGTTGAATTCCGCGCGCAGGCGATCAGCGGAGTATCATCGCCTGCGCATGATCGGTATCGACCGCTACCGCACGCTCTCGGCAAGATATCCGGATGTTGCCTGGCTGCGCTTTGACGGCGGCCTGACATGGGATGCCGATGACGCCTCCAACGAGATCGCGGATATCTTCGCCCATGAAAAGGGCCTCGGCTATGACGCGCAACATCTGTCCGCGGGTGCCATCGCTTCAGCTACCCCCGGCATCGCCGCAAGCGCTGTCACGCCTCAAGGTGCGATCTTCAACCCTGGCGAGGGGTGGGTCGACCTGCCGTCGCTGATCGAGATATTGATCGCGGAATTCCTGCAGCGTGGCGGGCAACTGGTCACCGACGCCGGAAGCGCCGCGGTCACCGTCATTGACGGCCGCGCCACCGGCGTGACCACGACAAACGGCGCCAGCTTCGCTGCCGATGCGGTCCTGCTGGCGACCGGCGGCGACGTGCCGCGAATGGTCGCGGTCACCGGGGAGCATATCGACGACGGATCGCCGATCGCTCTGCTGGTCAGGACCAAATCGGTCGATTTGCCCCTCCGGGCCGTGCTCAACACACCGCGCGTCGCCATCCGCCCGACGCCGGACGGAGCTCTCGCGCTCGATTCCGCCTGGTCGGAAGAAGAGGTGGCCGTCGATTCCGACGGCACCTATGGTGTGAAGGATTCGACCGTACAGGGCCTTCTCGATGAAGCCTCGAAGGTTCTTGAGGGTCATCCGAAACTGGAACTGGAAAGCTACGGCGTCGGCCCCAAGCCGATCCCCGGCGACGGCGAGCCGGTCTTCGGCCAGCTGAAGGACATCCAGGGATATTACGTCGCCTTCAGCCACAGCGGCGCGACGCTTGGGCTGATTGCCGGCGAACTGCTTGCCGGCGAGATCGCCACCGGAAAAGAACATCCGCTCCTTGCAAACTTTCGGCCAACTCGATTTTCTTGAGTACCAAATCCAAGGGCAATTGCGCCAAGCCGAACAATAGCCGGCGGTTGCGGTCGACCGTTGCAGACAATGGTGACTTCGTCCCTCGTCGCGCTGGGTTTGGCTTCAAATTCTCACCTTCTTGGGCATCGGGATCGCGCTGCCGAATATTGTGATCTCCGTCCTGGCGACCGTCATCGGCCATCAGCAAGTAGAGGGTTGAATACTCACCGACGCCGGGCGGTAGCGATATCGCGGAATCGCGGTGGCACCGTATACGCCAGCGCTGGCCAGCCAGTAATTCAGTGAGAAAGGTGGGAAGATTCATGGCCGCCCGCCCTGACTGACTTGGTTGAGCGTTTCGCAACGCCACCGCCCATCCTAAGATTGAGGAGCTTTTCCTAGCTGTCCCACCCAAGATATCCCGGCAGTGCCGCCATGTCATCACTGATCACCTGGACCTCCCGGCCACTAGCCACGGCCCTCAGCTGAAAAGCCCGATCCGATTCAGGTAGTAAAGCGTTTGGAGGCTTGCGCGATGGAGTGCCAAGCATCGAGGAGCCGTACGGGTGGCTCTGACGGTGAAAAACGCCGACTTGCAGCAAACCCGCGCAGCCGCACGATCGCGTGCATCAGCAATCCCCCGCTGGCGGCACTCCCCCCGATCGGGTGTTCCCTGTCCGGAATCCGTTTGCTCGGAGTGACGCTAACCGAATTTGGGCGACACCTGATCCGGGCCAGGTCGGCAAATCTCCCTGACTATCTAGGCCGTAAACTCATAAATACGAGATGGCCGGGATGGGTGGCTAACGGACAAACCAAAAGGGTGTATCTGCTCCAATTTGATATAGCTCTTCAAACATATCTGCACTGATCTTCTCGAGCTTTGCCTCAGCCATGCCTTCGCGCCAGCTGACATCAATCAGCGACGGACAGTGGTCTCCGTTGCGCTGCTCAAGTCCAACACTGTTGCGAGTGACCTGCCCGTTGGGAAAGATCTCCACAGACCGCAAAACATTGTCAGCCGCCTCATCTACCTCATACAGTAGCCAGAGCGGTTCACCTTCCGGCACAATGTCATCCGGCCAGCGTCCACGAAAGTAGGTGTAAGAGTTCTCGCTCATGGGCGAAATTTAGTCTTTCTGCCTTCGTTGTTGAATGTCCGAATGGGTCGTCTATCGACTGGCGGCTTTCATGTTGCGGTGAAATCTGATTCACGCTCGGCATGAGCCGATATGACCTGACTGAGTTCGAGTGGTAAGCGATCCAGCCACATCTGCCCAACAAGTTGCGGGGCGTCCCGCGCGTGGACGACCGCCGTGTGATGAACGGTATTTTCTGGGTGTTGCGCTCAGGCGCTCGCTGGGCCGATCTTCCCGCCCGCTATGGGCCGCCTGCGACAATCTACAATCGGTTCAACCGCTGGCGCAAAGCTGGGGTCTGGGACCGCCCGATGAGGGCCGTCACCAAGACCTATGACGGCGAAGTTCGGAAGATCGACACTTCTATTGTTCGCGTCCACCAGCAGGGTGCGACGGCAAAAAAGGGGGCCGAGATCATTGTCTCGGTCGTTCCCGAGGCGGGCTTACAACTAAAATCCATGCTCTTGTTGACGCGCAAGGCAGGCCGATCAAGCTGTTACTGACGGCAGGCCAGAAGAGCGACATCGCATCCGCAGCGGACTTGATCAAGAATTTGCCTGAAGGGGCCATGCTGCTCGCCGACAAAGGCTATGATGCCGACGCTTTGCGCGCTGCCATCACCGAACAAAATGCTTGGGCCAAATATCCCGCCAAAGGCCAATCGCCAAGACCCGATCTGCTTCAGCCCGTTCCTCTACAAGGCGCGTAACCTCGTCGAGCGCTTCTTCAACAAAGCCAAGCAGTTCCGCTGCATCGCAACTCGATACGACAAGCTGGCCGAGAACTACCTAGCCGCACTCAAACTCGTCTCAATTCGCATCTGGCTACGCGGTAATGAGTCTACGTCCTAGGAAGCAGCATCGTTATCGAATTGCTTTGCGAATGCGGTCAGTCAGCGTTTGCTCAACATCGAAGTAACCCTGCCAGGCGTCGGGCTCTTGAGCCCGCGCGGCAGCGGCAAGGACGTCGAACGTGGTAGCGCTTTTGAAAGTCGGCAACTCGTCCCAGGTGACCGGCACGGCGCAGGAGGCACCGGGCCGCGCACGGGTCGACCAGGGGCAGATTGCCGTTGCGCCTTGTCGTTGCGTAGGTAGTCAAGAAACATGCGGCCCTTGCGCTTCGCCTTGCTCATGTTGGCCACGAAACGCGAAGGGTCGGTGCGAGCCAGCAGTTCAGCGAAGTCCTGGCAGAAGCTTTTGACCTTCTCCCAGTTTGCTTCGGGAATAATCGGAACGACGACGTGAACGCCCTTGCCGCCGGATAGCAACGGCCACGACTGCAGGCCGAGCGCTTCCAGAATGCTTCGGATATCAAGCGCTGCCTGCTTGACGTCACGGAAGTTCAGGCCCTCGTCCGGATCTATGTCGAAGATCATGCGATGTGGCAGGCTCGGCTGCTGCCGCAGGCTGCCCCAGACATGGAATTCGAGCACGTTCATCTGTACGCCGGCGATCAGCCCGGCCAGGTCGTCGACCCAGAGGATGCGGCTTTCCTTGCCGGACATCTTCTCCAGCTGCCCGTCATGGATGGCCTTCGGCATGCCAGGCAACTTGTGCTTCTGAAAGAAGCTCTGCTGCAGGTCGCCGTCGGTGTCGCGCACCAGCGAAAGGGGCCGATCCTGGATGTGCGGTAGCATCCTCTCGGCAACCGCTGCGTAGTACGCGACGAGCGTCGCCTTTGTCGCCTTGGTTCCGGGGTACATGAGCTTGTCCGGATGCGTGAGTTTGACTCCAACCGCAGCGGCGATCTCCTTGCCGATTGCCGGATCGAGGTCGGCGGAACCAGACGTCTTCGCCACTTCCATGACGACCTGATCGGCTCGCTTGTCTTCACGCATCCCCTCGAAACTGGGATGCCGCAGACTGCCATCTGGTGTCACCTCTGAATAGGTTACCTCGGCAACGAGTTCGGGCTTCACCCAGCGGGCGCGACGCGCGATGTCGAGCGGCACAGAGGAAAAAGCCGGTTTTTCCATTCGCCGTCGTTCAAGCTGGGCAAGGATCTTGTTGCGCATCGCCTCGGTGAAGCCGGTGCCAACACGTCCCCGGTACACCAGCTTGCCATTCTCGTATGTGCCCAGGATCAGCGATGCCATGCCGCGGCCAGTGTCGCTCGGGCGGTAGCCGCCGACCACGAATTCCTGTCGTTTCGTGCACTTGATCTTGAGCCAGGTGGCAGTTCGGTCGCCGACATAGCGGCTGTCCGCGCGCTTGGCGATCACTCCCTCGTGGCCCCCGGCGCACATGGTCTCGAGGATTTTCTCTCCATGATCGGCAATATGGCTGGAAAACTGCAGAGCTTCATCCGGGTCGGGTTCGCCCAAAAGCTCCGCAAGCCGCTCCTTGCGCTCGAGGAGCGGTTGGTTCGAGATATCGCCGCCGTTAAGTTCGAGCAGGTCGAAGGCGTAGAACTTGAGCGGCATGCCGGCAGCAATGCCAGTTTTGAGCATGGAGAAATTCGTGCGGCCCTGGCTGTCGATTGCGACGATTTCACCGTCGATCAGCGCCGAGCCTTTGGTGAGTTTCCGCAGCGGTGGGAGGACCACCTTGAACTGGCGGGTCCAGTCGTGACCGTTGCGGGTGTAGACGACGACTTCCGATCCGGAGACAGCGACCTGGGCTCGATAGCCGTCGAACTTCATCTCGAAGAGCCAATCGGCGCCCACCGGAATGTCGTCGGTCAGCGTGCAGAGCTGAAATGGCCGAAACGTGGGGAGTGGGTATCGCGGGGTAGAGTCTGAGTCTCTGCGCCGTGTACGCTTTTTGCCGAGGGCGGCCTCTACGGCCGACATGCCGAACTCGAATACATGGTGCGATTCAATCCTCGCCCTGGGATTTTGTTCCACACGCGCGTCGTTGAATTGAACCGGAAGAGTCCGGCTGCGTTGTTCAGAACTGGAACGCAACCTTGGAGCAAGAAAATGGCAACTACTCAAACAACTCGCGGCCGCAGCCAGGATCGCGCGAAGGTCGCTGGTGGGCAGGATCATGAAGTCAAGTATGAGGCGGGCAAGACCGGAGCAAGCAAGCCCGAGGTGAAGTCGGCCGTGAAATCGGTTGGTAACAGCCGCAAGAAGGTTGAGGACAAGCTCAAGAAATAGCTGGGTGCGCAAGCGATGATCCGTATCGCCACCTTCAATGTAAACGGTGTTAACGGTCGGCTGCCGGTCCTCCTCGCGTGGCTCAGGGCCACGCGTTATGACGTCGTCTGTCTTCAAGAACTGAAAACATCCGACGAGAATTTTCCGGTTGAGGCGATCCGCGAGACGGGATACGGCGCGATCTGGCACGGCCAGAAATCCTATAATGGTGTTGCTATCCTGGCTCGCGGAGCAGACCCCGTTGAGCGCCGGCGCGGGCTTCCCGGCGACCCTGACGACAGCCATAGCCGCTATATCGAGGCGGAGGTTAGTGGGCTCGTTGTCGGCTGCCTGTACTTGCCAAACGGAAATCCCGCCCCTGGTCCCAAGTTTGATTACAAGCTGCGTTGGTTCGACCGCCTGATCAGCTACGGCCGGGGTCTCCTCAAAGAGGGCGCACCGACCGTGATGTGTGGCGACTACAATGTCGTCCCAACCCCGATTGATGCAGTGGTGCCGCGACGATGGCTTGGCGATGCAGTGTACTTTCCCGAGAGTCGGCAAGCCTATGCCGGGATGCTTGAGGATGGCTGGGTCGATGCGGTCCGGCGCATCCATCCGCAAAGGGGTGTCTATACTTATTGGAATCACACCTATGGCGGCGGCTACGACAGGAGTTCGGGCCTGCGAATGGACCATCTGCTGGTCAGTCCCTCGCTGTCGCCTCGGCTTGGCGATGCCGGGGTGGATGTAGAGACCCGGGCCTGGGAGAAGCCGAGCGATCATGCGCCGGCGTGGATAGAGCTTGAGTAGCCCGAGTCGAGGCGATCCCGCCAGCGATTCAGACGGCGTTCGTTGCTGCGGGCTGCTAACTTCGCCACTCTTTGTCAGAAATTTGTAGCATTCGTCGGAAGGGCGGCGGGTCTTGCAGCATTACTACGCCTTGCACTGCCTCAGGTAGTCGAAACCAGCCGCCGAACTAGATCGCGGCGCTGATTGCGTGCGTCACCCGATGTTTTTCGATCTGCCCGACTATGATCACGCTTTGGCAGTGCCGGAGAACTTTTGCGATCGAGCCAATTCCAAAGCGGTCGATGCGCTTGCGCGCGACTACGCCAATAAGATATCGACGTAGCAAGCATGAAGGATCTCTGGATCGACTGCCTCACCGTCGCAACCAACAAAGACGACCACGCCATACGCAGACGTCATTACTGACAGGCCAAAGGGCGGTATCTTCCCGGATCTAGCGGATAGCGTCAGCCAGCGCGTCCCGTGAGCAAATGCTATGCAATCCCGGTCTATCTCCACCGGCACCGCAAGTCCGGGCACCACTTTCACGCCTTCCTCATCCAGCTCGAAACTCGAATCGACGATCGTGACGACCGTCGCATGGATCCGTCCGGTGCGAACCTGACCGTCGTGCGTAGCAATTGGCCAACTGCCGACGATTCATAGACGATTGTGCTGTCCTTCTGCGCCTCTAGGACGTCAATGCCACTCCGGTTACAAGCGAAAGCGGCAAACCCCGTTTCGCCTGCGGCCCGCGGATTTCTTTGGACTTTCCACCCCTGTCGATGCCGAAACTCTTCAAGAGGACGGTATGTCCGCTTCGGCTTTGATTAGGGCAGGATCGCCCTTATTCCAGAAACATCAGGGCTGTGGCCAGAAATCCCATTCCGAAGCAAGAGGCCATCGAATAGGCGATCATCCCAACAGCCAGATAAGCGCCGCTGCCTGCCGGTATATGGCTGCCGATAGCGCCAAAGGCCACGAGCCAGCCCGCCACCGTCAATCCGATGATCGCGCCTGCAGCAAGGTTTTTGATCACAAAAAGCACCAGTGGAGGCATGGACTGTGCTCCCGGAAAGAGTCGCGGGCGTTTGCCGCCGGCTGAAATTCAGCAACTGACACCTAACGGCAAGACACGCGTCCGGGTTGCCTCCTGTCTGTTTTCTTTCGGGACCGGGTCGACACTGAGGTCCTGTGCAATGGACAGCCGATCGGGCGCACAGGGTTCCGATCGAGTGGTCGAGCTCCAGCGCCACAGCGGCCGTAACCCGTGAGCGCTTCAAGGTTCTCAGCAACCTACCCTTCAGCCGACTGGATCATCACGAAATAGCGGCGGGAACGCTCTACGTGACTCGGGTTGGAACAATGCCGGGGAAATCATCTAAAACAGAAGAGAACAATATGCACAAACAGGCGGGTAGCCGACCCATACAGTGAGCGGGCTTTTAGCCTGCAAGGCTATTTTCACGGTATCAAGCGGTCCAGGGATGGCTATCTCCTTAGGTTCAAATCGCGAACGGTCACATCGGGAGCAGCAGCCGGGATCGCGATGCTGCCTGCCCGCGACGCTGTCAAAGCCACGCTAATTCGGCGTAACCAGCAAACGTGTGGCTAGCTGCAGGTCAGCTGTCTCCAAACCCTCTCCCAGAATCGGGCGAAAATTGGCCGAAGGAGTGCTTGGGCGGCCTCGTGTCGTCCGCGTATCGCCAACAGCGAAGCGAGGTCAATAGCGCTCCGCAGCCCCCATGCGCGAGCCCCCTGACGATCGCTGCACCGCGCGTTGACGGGCGGCGGTCGACCACCGCCTTCCCGAGCCCAACCGGGAACCAGGCCCCAGCGCGCCGAGACAAGGCCGCCCATGCTGGTCGACAACTCCTCACGCATGATGATCGGATAGGTCAGGCTCGGCGCGCTGTTTCACAGCGGGAAGCTGTTGCTCAGTCGTTCGACATCGCCCGGATGGGCGAATTCGAACCGACGAACCATGTCGGGGATTGTCGTCTTTACGAAAACGCGTCCACACAGATTACGTCATGCTCAATCGTTGCCGTCAGGGAAGACCAAAATGGGAACGAGTCAAGGCGACGATTGCCTTCGCAGCCAAGCCTCAGACTGCTCGTTGTTGAACGCAACCGCTTCCTCCAGCGAGGGAAACTGCCGCGCCGTTATCGATCCGTCCGGCATCATCTGGACTGCCAAAAAAGGCAGGCCCTTGATGGGTGGTGGGTAAATTACGAAGGTTGGCGCAACCTGCTGATTCACTCAGGGAGCCCCGGTTCGAAATGTATGATCGCGTCGAGGATCGTGCGGTAGAGACTGTCGACCTCTTCGTCTATTTCGGCCCGCTTAATTCCGATCGCCTTGGCGTTGGCAATGAGCTTGTGGGCGAGCTCGTCCACCTCCGCATGGGCAGTTTCGGGAACAGTGTTGGCGATCCACTGGTCCAGGAAGTTGCTGCCGCGCGCGCTCATTGACGCTTAAGCTTCGTCGCCGGCTTTGGTTCCTGCGAGGACAATTGCGCGGCTTTAAGCCGCTGCTCTCTCAATCGAGCGGTCTTATCGGCCCTTGCCTTCCGCTCCGCATCCAGCACAAGCTTGCTTTCCCGGTCGGCTCTTTCGATCCTTTCGCGATCGACCTTGCGTTGCGTCATGACAGCCTCCTTTGGCAGGACAAGCCAAGAAAGAAATGAGTCTGAAAAGGTTCAACACGAAATTCAGCCGTCCAATGTCAAACGTTATTGCCGTGGCCTTCGGTCCAGGCGTCTTCGCGGACCCTCACCCTCCACTGAGAGTTTATGCAGGCCGAGGCCGATCCGTTGGCCCTCTGCGAAGGCCCGCGCATACGATTCGATCTCGAACGACTTGATTGTCGCGTTGCCATTCCGCACAACGCGAACGAACCACTCGCCGAGGTTCTCGGTTATTTCGACGGAATCGAGGGGTATTTCTGAAGCCATGCTTCCTCCCAAGATTGGGCGAAAGCACCGGAGTTGGCTTCCAAGCGACCGTTTGCCGTGCAGTTGCGGGCGACTTAAGGATCCTACGCTATCTGGGAAATCCCGGACACAACATTTGTGTGTCACGGCCTAAGAATCAATCTGAATATGAAAAGTCATAGCCACTTGCAGAAGCTGGCGGCCCCTCTCGTCCCGGACCTTGAATGGCAGCTCCCGATGGGGGCCATCCGGCAACACTTCCTTTATCACCTGGCGGCCTCACGCTTGACCGCATCGAAACTGGATAAGTCTGTCCCCACCTCGTCGGGCTGAGCTACGCCATTATCCAAAAAGTCGAAGAAATAGAGCGCCATAGGCGTTCAATCTCACAACCATGAAAAAGTTTCCTGAAAGCGAGAATTTCGTGAGCCGCCCTGTGCGAAAATCCTCGACCAGGGTGCGATATTTTGAGGTCCAGTCGAGACCGTTGCACGTGTAATACGAGTGCCATCCTCGTCGATGACGAGCTGCGAGCGATAGCCGTCGAACTTCACCTCGTGCAGCCAGTTCTCGCCGTCGGGCAGCTGGTCGACAAGGGTCGGCACTCGGACCTCGGTCCTACGGTTCCGACGGCCTGGAGGGTGAGTTCGAGGACGAACTCACCCTCCAGAAGCTATATGAAGCTCACGAGCTCAAGCCGGCGATCGAGGAAGCGTCGGTGCGGGTCAGCGGCTGATTGCATCCCCGTTCACTTGCCTGCGTGGAATCTATCGTTCGGGCGTCAACCAATCCTGTTCGACGAGATCGCGCAATTTGTTGGCGCGGTCGAGCGCCTGTCTGCTGGCGGCTTGTCACGAAGCGTCCCATGAAGCTTTTGCGATTTCGGGCAACCGCGTCATTGTTGCAGACGCGATCTGCTCCGGAGCGGACTGCACGACGCCATGCTGGCCATCTACGAGAGCCGCTTTGGGATGCAAGTGGAGACGGTCACCCCTGCCGATCTCGTGGCGGCGGGAATCGATGGAATGCTTTGAGCAGGAGTGAGCGCGCATGAGAAAGCAGCAGTGCATCATCGAGACGCTAGGAGTATCGTCCCGTTTCGATTTCGCACAGGAAGGCCGGCAGCGCATCGACTTCCTCGCTTCCTATCTGCGGGCATCGGGTCTCGGCACTTATGTGCTCGGGATCAGCGGCGGAGTTGATTCGTTGGCTGCGTTCCTGGCGCAACGCGCCGTCGATGATCACGGCTGGCCGGAAACGAGGCAGAGTTTCTGGCCGTTCGGCTTCCTTATGGAACCCAGGCTGACGAGAGCCACACACAGCGGACACGATACAGGCGGACGAGGTCCTCCGCATCGACATCCGGCCGGCTACCGACGCGATGTTGCCGTCTATAAGGTTCGCCGGCGCTCATCTTAGGATGCCGGCCGTTAGGATTTCGTGCTCGGCAACATCAAAGCGCGTCAGCGCATGATTGCCCAATTCGCGCTGGCCGGCGCGCCCGGATCAGCGCCTGGAAGGCCGAGAGGTCGACGACGCCGACTACAGTCGGATACTTCACATGCTTCGGGCAACTCACACAAGCGCGCGCTTCCGGTCGCGCTTATCCGCCTGCCCTCTTCTGCCTGATCAAAGCCGGCATTTACCGCGAACCCGCACACCTTTGCCCCAAGAAGTGGACGACGGACGCCCCCGGCAATGGGCGACCGATGCAATTCTCGCAGCGGCGAATGTCACTTCTGTACTAGGATTTCGGAACAACGAGGCGCGCCAGAGCTTAGGCTTTGAATTCAGCGAGAGGTTACGATGCGCGCACTCACCTGGCACGGCAAACATGACATTCGTTGCGAGAGCGTGCCCGACCCCACGATCGAAGCGCCTACGGACGCGATTATCAAGGTCACCTCCTGCGCCATCTGCGGCTCCGATCTCCACCTCTACAATGGCGTTATTCCCGACATGCACAGCGGCGATGTGCTCGGCCACGAGAACATGGGCGAGGTTGTCGAAGTCGGATCCAGCGTCTCCAACCTAAAGGTTGGCGACCGCGTCGTGGTGCCGTTCGTCATCGCCTGTGGCGAGTGCTTCTTCTGCAAGCGCGGCGCCTTCTCCGGCTGCGAGCGGTCCAATCCGCAGAAAAGCAAGGAAAAGGCTCAGACATTGTGGGGTCATTCGCCAGCTGGCCTTTTTGGCTACTCGCACCTCCTCGGTGGTTTCCCTGGCGGCCAGGCGGAGTATCTTCGCGTACCCTACGCCGATGTCGGGCCGATCAAGGTGCCGGCAGGCCTGAGCGACGAACAGGTGCTATTCCTCTCCGACATTTTTCCAACTGGCTACATGGCGGCGGACTTCTGCGACATCCAACAGGGTGACACGATCGCCATTTGGGGCTGCGGCCCGGTGGGACAGATGGCGATCAGGAGCGCGTTTCTGCTTGGGGCAGAGCGCGTTATCGCCATTGATACGGTTCCGGAGCGATTGGAACTGGCGCGCGCCGCCGGCGCCATCACAGTCGATTTCCTGGATGAAGATGTCTACGACCGCATCCAGGAGTTGACCAAAGGGCGCGGAGCAGACGCCAGTATCGATGCGGTCGGTACCGAGCCGCTGGCCAATTCCAGCTTCTACGCGATGGTCGACCGGGTGAAGGTCGCGACCTTCATGGGCACGGACCGGCCGCATGTCCTGCGTCAGGCAATCCACTGCACGCGCAACTTTGGCACGGTCTCCATTGTCGGCGTCTACGGCGGATTTCTCGACAAGATCCCATTTGGATCCGCCATCAACCGGGGTCTGACGATGCGCATGGCCCAGACGCCGGTACAGGGCTATTTGTCGAAACTTCTTGTTCATATCGAGAACGGCGACATCGACCCATCCTTCGTGATCACCCACACGGCGAGCCTCGAGGAGGGCCCTGACCTCTACAAGATGTTCAACGACAAGAAGGACGGCTGCATCAAAGTCGTTCTCAAGCCCTGACGACGGAGGTAGCACATGTCTGATCCCTCACGACCCCTCGCCATCGTCACCGGCGCCTTTAGCGGCATTGGCCTCGAACTTGCGAAACTCGCGATTGAACAGGGATATGATCTTACCATCGCTGCCGACGAACGCGATATCCACGAGGCCGCCAGGACGCTCAAGGCCCAGGGAGCCAAGGTTCAAGCCGTTCAGGCTTCCACCACCGAGGGTGTCGACCAACGCTATGATGCCCCGCGCGACCTAGGGCGTCCGGTCGAAATCCTGATCGCAAACGCCGGATGTGGCCTCGGCCACGCCTTTCTCGACCAGGATATTGACGAGGCCAAGCGCGTTGTCGACATCAACATCGTCGCGATCTACCTAACGCAAAAGGTCGGATGTGACATGCGCGAACCAAACCGGGGCAAAATACTTCTCACCGGCTCGGTTGCCGGTTTCATGCCGGGCTCTCGCTTCTTCGAAAGGGCCGATATGCTCGATACCAACGTCGGTCAGCAGGAGAAAGTCGATCCCGCCGATGTCGAAAGCAGGTTGGGACGCGATGATGCGGGGCGATGGCGACACTGTCAGCGGCCTGAAACAAAATCCAGTCCGCAGTCGCCAACGGTACGCCAGCGCGCCTGCTTGCCGAGCAGCATCGGAAGATGGCCGAGCCCGGTTCGGCTGACGACTAGTGCGTGAGCCCAATCCGCCGACTCTTGCGTGTCCCCGAGACAACGAGGATTCGAACTACAACATGAGGTGCGACTGTCTCATAGTCGGCGGCGGCCCGGCCGGGTTGGCGGCGGCGACATACCTCGGGCGGTTTCGCCGTCGGGTCATCGTCGTCGACGCCGGGGAAAGCCGCGCGAAATGGATTCCCGTCAGTTACAATTGTCCTGGTTATCCCGACGGCATCGTCGGCGTCGACCTGCTTGAACGCCTGCGGCAGCAGGCGCTGATGTGTAACGTTGACCTCATCAACGATACAGTGACGGCGCTGCTGCGCGAAGGAGATGATTTCGTCGCCGCGGCATCCTTTCCTATTCGGGCGCGCGCGGTGCTCATCGCCACCGGCATAGTCGATACGCTTCCTCCCATTCCGGATGTGGCCAACATGATCGCAAGTGGCGCGCTGCGGCTATGCCCGATTTGCGACGCCTACGAGGTTGTCGATAAACGCGTCGCCGTAATCGGCCCTGCAGACCGGGCTGCAAAGGAGGCCGTCTTCCTGCGGACTTATTCCAGAGACGTCACTTTGCTCGTGACTGATCCGATATCTGACCTTAACCCCGCCGCGTGTGAACTGCTCCACGGGGCTGACGTCACGGTGCAAGAATGCCTCCCGGATTCGATACGCGCAGAGGACCAAAAGGTTCGTGTAAGTCTTCTAGACGGGAGGACGCTTTCCTTCGACACGATCTATCCCGCCATGGGTTGCACCATGCGCTCAAAGCTCGCCATCGATCTCGGCGCGGCATTCGACGAGGCCGGCAATCTGGTCGTGGACTCACACCAGCGCACCGGCATAGCGGGCCTCTATGCAGCAGGCGACGTCGTCGACGAAATCAACCAGATCGCGGTGGCCTTTGGGCACGCGGCGATCGCCGCCGTCGCCATGCACCGCTATCTTGCGACCACCGACTAGGAAAACTGGGCGCGTTGCGGGCGGAAATGGTCGGTTCGGGGGTCGGCCCTCATGTTGAACGTTTCGGAACTTTTGGTTCGCTGGGCGCTTGTTGAGCATGCTCTTCACGACTCGGTGAACGGCAGCGCACATAAACCTCTCGACACTGATTTGCAGATCGGCCGGTCCGTAGGGCCGGCCATTGTCCCATTCAAGTCTGTCTCCATTGTTATTGTGCAGTGCAGCAACGATATTGCTGCGAGTGCGTTGCACACACGCCGTCCAATCCCGGGCGTCAAAAACAAGGACGGCTCAATTGCGAAAAGTCTCCGATAAGATCGCGCGCCTTGCAGCACTGCGCGGGCTACAAGGCACACATCCCACCTCTTTCACATCCGCCGATCGCCTCTCCCCCCTAGTAAATTTCGGCTCCAATCCTGGTGTCTTGCAGGCACAATATTATATGCCCGCTGACCTCCCGGATGGGGCGCCGCTGGTCGTTGTGCTGCACGGTTGCACCCAGAATGCAGCCAGTTACGACCATCAGTCGGGGTGGTCGCAACTCGCTGACGAGGCCGGTTTCGCGCTTCTCTACCCCGAGCAGCAACGCGCCAACAATCCGAAGCTCTGCTTCAACTGGTTCCTGCCGGCAGACATTACGCGCGATCGTGGCGAGGTCTTCTCGATCCGGCAGATGATCGAGACAGTGGTCGTTGCCCACGGCCTGGACCGAAAGCAAATATTCGTCACCGGTCTTTCAGCCGGCGGCGCAATGGCCGCCGCGATGCTCGCTACTTATCCTGAGGTGTTCGCCGGCGGCGGCATCATTGCCGGGATGCCCTTCAGCTGCGCGACAACCATTCCGGCAGCGTTCGATCGGATGCGTGGCCACGGCATCCCTTCTGATAAGGAGTTGCAGCGGCTCTTGCGAAAAGCTTCCAAGCACAATGGGCAGTGGCCCAAGATTTCGATCTGGCACGGCTCCGGCGATCATATTGTGGCCTCTACCAACGCGGAATCCATCGCGGCCCAGTGGCGCGACGTGCACAAACTCGACACGGCGCCCACGCATTCGACAAGCGAGCGCGCACGAAGCCGGCGGGTCTGGGCTGACGAAGCAGGCGAGGCGAAGATCGAGATCAATATGATTGCAGGTATGGGCCACGGTACCCCCATCGGCAACGGCGTTGGCACGGCCGGGCCTTACATGCTCGATGTAGGAATTTCATCAACCGAGGAGTTGGCGCGGTTCTGGGCTCTCGGCGATGCCGTTGACGCGAGAGGGTCAGCGAGGGCTAGGTCCGCGCCGAGGCCTGCTGAGCCGAGGGTCGAGAGAAAGCCATCAGCATTTGATCTTCGGCCAGCGGCCGTGGAGCCGGCTAAGGCCAGGCTTGCAGAACCAGATCGCATAGATGTGGGGTTATCGAAGGGTCGAGCGGTGAGGAAGGTCATCGAGGACGCTCTGCGTGCCGCGGGCCTGATGCGGTAGGAGAGCGCAAACCCTTAAGGTTCCGTAAGCACGGCTAAGCGCAGTAGAGGCTCTGAACTAAGGAACGCGGTAGCTTTGTAATCGGATCCTTCTCGCCCGCGCCGACAACACCGGCCAGCCTTTCGACGTTCGGATATTTGTCGCCCATTATTTTGCCTCTATCGGTGGAAAGCGCACCCTGGACGCGGGGTTGCGAGCCCGTCACCTACGCATTCCACAAAGCAGTAGTCAACCTCCCTGCACGACTTCCTCGGCCACTCGGTGAACAACCCCTGCGCCGCTTTTGTCCCATGAGAAGAATGGTCGCGACCGTCGAATAGCGGCATTGCCCATCAGTCGGCCGGTCGTTGCTGTCCGGTAGGCGTACGGTGCCCCCGGATAACTCTGCGTAATCATCGATGGCGAGGAAGGGCTTGTGCACCATTTGGGGAGCCAAGCGATCATCTACCCCAGGCAGTAGAAACCTAAGCAGACCGAGAAGGCTGCGGGAGCCTCTCATGTGGCGCTTGCAACGACGCGGTGGCCGGCGGCGCTGGCGTAGCCAATGACCCAGTCTCTTGGCCGTCCCCAAAAAGGCGGCCTAGGCGAGATGGCCGCGCAAGGTCACTTCCAAGGCCAGCGAGACGGTGGAAATCAAGGCAGGCGCACGGTCAAATTTTCTCGGCGATGGAACTTCCCGACGGATTGCGGGTTCGCCGGTATAGGGACGACTGAGGCCCATTCCGGCCTGTGCAATTTGCAGGCAAGCGCCTCGCCAACAGGAGACGTCCATGAAACATCAGACACTTGAAGAACTGCATGGGGTCGCGGAAGTCGAAGAATCCTTCCCGGCCATGACGCGGCGTGAGCGTTTGGAACATTGGGCCATGCTGCTCGAACGAAATCCCGAGCGGTGTCTCGCCGCCTTCCCCGGGACGGAATACATGACCTTGGGTGTGCGCGAGAAAGCCCAGTCCCTCGGCTCCGCGATCAGCATCGCTTTCGCCGATCCAATGTTGTGCGCGCAAGGATTGAAGAACGATACGTATGGCGAAGCGAAGCGCTTCTTCGACCTAGCGGATTGGCAGTTGCACGCTATAGTTTGCCATTGCCATGTCGGCGGGACGATGAAAGCCGGATGGGCCGCAGTTCAAGTCCGATCTGCCATCGACAAGGAAGGCAAGGCTTTCAGCAAATTGCGCGACGCCATGGCGCATTGGCCAGTATTCCGCATCCTAACTCACGCAAGTGAGTAAGAGACGCCTCAGGAAACTGAAAGAGGCAGCGGTCGGAAAAGGTCCAAGCACGTGACCGACGGTATTTTGGACCTGAGATCGCCAACCGTGAAAAAACGGGCGAGCGTCGCTCGTTTCCTTTTGCCTCATGGAGCTAGCTGCCGAGCATGTTCCTCGGAAGTGGTCCGCTGAGATCCGCAGCGTAGCGTGCTTGCTATGTATCTTGTCCAAATACTGTTGCCCCGCTCAGACAACCAGGGTGAACCCTTCCCCCGAACGGATTTCGACCGCGTGAAAGAAGAATTGGCCGCCCGCTTCGATGGGGTGACCGCCTATCTCCAGGCGCCTGCGGAGGGTCTTTGGAAGGACGGCGGAGAAACAGACCGGGACGATATCGTCGTCTTCGAGGTGATGACGCCGAAGGTGGACGCTTTGGAATGGCAGCGTCGACGCAGCGATCTAGAGCGCCGCTTCCGGCAGGATAAAATTGTGGTCCGCTACTCGAAGATAACGGTCCTTTGAAGCTTATTGTCTTGGGCTCGTCGGCCTCGGATACGTTCCAGACTGCCCTTTTATGCGACCTTCGAAACACGAATGGCGAACGTTGAGAGGGCGTTCTGTGTTTTGACGTCAACAAGCCTGCCCATTCCGCAGTTCCCTGATCATCAGCAATGGCATGAACGGCGCCGAAAGCCGAATGACAGTTCGCGACTTCGGGATGGCGATAGCGGACGTTTCGCATGGGGGGCTTGGAAGTCCCGCCTGACCCTCGGGATCCGGAACTATCGGACCAGACGACATGCCAATTCAACGGAATTGGTGGGCCCACGCTTGCTCAGCCAGCAACCCGAGCGGGCAGCAAAGCACTTGCCTATTTGGTATGCTGGTATAATATGTACCTGACATAGCGTGTTCCCGAGGTACCGTGGGCACGATCCCCAAGGCTGCGCAGCAGAAGGCAGCGTTGATCTCTGCCACGAGTTCCTCGAACGCATATTTTCTGGAGCCCGAAGGGCCGGAGCAGTCACGGGCCAAGCGTGAACTGTG
>NZ_SRUS01000140.1:0-404 GCF_004794715.1 Mesorhizobium sp. M8A.F.Ca.ET.207.01.1.1
GTCGTTTTCCTGGTTGCCTTCTTCGGCCTGAAGCCGATGGCCACCGCGCTGACGGCATCGGCAAAGCCCGCGGCCATTGCCGGCCCAAGCTTCGACGACGTGCAACGCTCGCTGCCGACGCCAGACGCGCCGGTTGCCGCGATCACCGCCGAGACCCCGGCCGGCCCCCTGCCCGGGGCGCGCGCCGGCGCAACCCCGCTCGATGATCTGCGCCAGAAGATCCGGCCGGCGCCGCAGGAGCGGCTTGCCCGCATGGTCGACCTCAATGAGGAGCGCACCGCGCAGATTCTGCGCAAATGGGCGGCCGCCCCGGAAGCCGTGGGTTAGGCCATGGTCTCGGCAGCCCTCTTCGATCTCCTGCCCGATTTCGGCTCGCAGGCCCCGCATGCCAGCCACGCCGCGAC
>NZ_SRUS01000141.1:0-404 GCF_004794715.1 Mesorhizobium sp. M8A.F.Ca.ET.207.01.1.1
GTGGGCGCGGAACAGCGCCTCGCCGACCGCGTCCTGCACGCCATGCTCGCCCGCCAACCACAGCAACCGGTGGGCCGGCAGCGTGGTCACCCGCACCTGGCCACGGCTGAAGTCCATCGGCAGGCCCTCGGCCCGCGCGGTGGTCTGGGTCTGGCCGAGGATCTGCTCGGTGCGCTCGACGCCACCGAACTTGCGCACGTATGCCTCGCGCAGCGGCACCGGGGTAGCGTCCGCATCCGGGTCCAGCTGGAACGGCTGCCAGTGGATATCGAGGTCAGGCGCGTTCTCGCCCAGCAACTGCACGCCCTGCTGGAAACGATGCTTGCCGATCCAGCACCAGGGGCAGACCACGTCGGAGTAGATGTCGATTCTCATCCCCACCACATGGGGCCCGTCGCCCTCGA
>NZ_SRUS01000142.1:0-403 GCF_004794715.1 Mesorhizobium sp. M8A.F.Ca.ET.207.01.1.1
TCGAAATCCAGGAACGACACTGGCTGGTCGGCCAGCAGGAAGCGGTCGTCGCTGTGGGCGTGCTCGTCGGCCCAGACCATCTTGGTGCCGTAGATTTCCACCTGCCGCACGATCTTCTCGCCGCGCGCTTCCATCAGCACGTTGCCCTTGCCCAGGCCCGATTCGGCCCAGTGCTTGTAGTACTTCTTTGCGGCGGATCTCGCGCCGGATTTTGCGTTGTGCTTTGCGTAGGTCATTGCAGGAGCCCTGGCCGCAGGCGCGGCCGGAAAGTACGGAATGGCGCCATTATCAGGCATCCGGGGTCAGAGCCCTTTCCTTTGGAAGGGATCCGACCCTTGCCGGTTCAGTTCGGCAGGGGCACGCCCTTCGGCCACAGCATCCAGATGTTGCCCTTCTGCTTCAT
>NZ_SRUS01000143.1:0-403 GCF_004794715.1 Mesorhizobium sp. M8A.F.Ca.ET.207.01.1.1
CTCCAGGGTGCCATCGTTGCGAGGCTAAAGGCGCGAGCAGGTCTGGCGGCGAAGGTGGCGCAAAGAATTTATGATAGACCGCCGACCAACGCACCGTTCCCATACGTAGAATACGGCGAAAGCCAAGTCATCAGAGATGATGTCGACTGTCTGAAGTCGAACCTCATCTATGTGACGATTCACGTTTGGTCGCAATACTCCGGAGGCTTCAAGGAGCTGAAGGAAATCATTCACGAGGTCGTCGAGGCTCTGGATGAAGCGCCATTAGTGCTGCCCTCACACCGATTGATATCGATCACGCGGCAAGACACCCGTCATTTCAAAGACCCGGACGAAGTCACGACCCACGATGTCGTCGAGTTTGTCGCACGCGTCGAGACACCGGCCTGATTGGCCACCAACC
>NZ_SRUS01000144.1:0-402 GCF_004794715.1 Mesorhizobium sp. M8A.F.Ca.ET.207.01.1.1
GGCAGCACCGTGCTGCACTGCCCCTACTGCCACGGTTACGAAGTGGGTGGCGGCGCCATCGGCCTGCTTGGTGGCCATCCGATGTCCGCCAGCAAGGCACCGTTGTTCGCCGACTGGGGCAATGTCACGTTCTTCAGCATGGGACGGGACATCACCGATGAGGAACGCGCCGCCATGCAGCAGCGCGGCGTGCAGATCGAGACGTCACCGGTGCTGCGCGTGCAGGGCGACCAGCCGACCTGGCTGGAGGTGGAGCTGGCCGACGGCCGCCGCATCGCCCAGCGTGCGCTGTTCGTGCCGGCCACCCAGGTGATGGCCACACCGCTGGTGCAGCAGCTGGGCTGCACGTTGGCCGAGAGCCCGCTGGGCGAGCTGATCGAGGTCGACATGATGAAGCAGACC
>NZ_SRUS01000145.1:0-402 GCF_004794715.1 Mesorhizobium sp. M8A.F.Ca.ET.207.01.1.1
CCGAAGTTCTCTTCCCATACGCCCACCCACAGGGTGCGGCGGTGCGGCTGATCCAGCCAGGCCATGAACGCGTCCATCAGGCGTGCACCATGGCCGCCGTTCTGGTGTGCGGCCAGGATGTAGAACCGCTTCAGTTCGATGTCGCCCTCGCATGCATCGGCATGGGGCAGGGTGTTGGCGCCGGCAGCCAGGTAGCCGACCACGGCGTCACCGTCCATCAGCAGCCAGATCGCGCTGCGCGGGTCGGACAGTTCGGTGCGCTGCGGTTCGCTGCTGTAGTGCGCCTGCAGGAAATCATGCAGCTCCTGCGACGGATAGGAATCGCCCCAGGTTTCGTTGTAGGTGGCGATCGCGATGGCCGACAGGACGTCGACATCGGCCAGGGTGGCGCGGCGGATCTGC
>NZ_SRUS01000146.1:0-402 GCF_004794715.1 Mesorhizobium sp. M8A.F.Ca.ET.207.01.1.1
GGTCAATCTGTGCGCGGACGTGCTCTATATGCTCCTGAACCCCAGACTGAGGCGCAGCTGATGGCTACTCCATTGCAGGTCCGCTCCGCTGCCAATGCCGGCGTGCCGCCGCGGCGCACCCACCGTGCTCTGGCTCGCTTCATGCGCAACCGCGCGGCGGTCTTCGGCGCGTTGCTGGTGGCGCTCGTCGTGGCGGCGGCGCTGTTCGCACCGTGGCTCACTCCTTACGATCCGGTTCAGGCGAGCTTCATGACCGTGCGTCAGGCGCCCTCCGCCACTCACTGGTTCGGCACCGACGAGCTCGGTCGCGACGTGCTGAGCCGGCTGCTGTTCGGTGCACGTGCGTCGCTGCTCGCGGGCGTGGTCTCGGTGGGCATCGCGGTCGTGCTCGGTGTGCCGCTC
>NZ_SRUS01000147.1:0-402 GCF_004794715.1 Mesorhizobium sp. M8A.F.Ca.ET.207.01.1.1
CTCCGACGGCATGAGCCGGCTGTGGCCAACCGTCGGCGCGCTGGCCGGCTATGGGCTGTGCTTCTACCTGCTGTCGGTCACCATGAAGTCGGTGCCGACCGGCGTTGCCTACGCGATCTGGTCCGGCGTCGGCATCGTGCTGATCTCACTGATCGTACTGGTGGTGTTCAAGCAGCGCCTGGATGCACCGGCGCTGGCCGGCATCGCGCTGATGCTGGGCACGGTGGTGCTGTTCAAGATGAAGCGTGACCGCTATGCCTGGGTCACTGCGGTACCGGCAGTGTGGCTGCTGATCTGCACCACCTACGCCGGCTTCATCAAGATCTTCGACAGCAACCCGGCGCAGGGCTTCCTGGCGCAGGCACACAAGTTCCAGGCGGCGCTCGCCAGCGACACCATCAC
>NZ_SRUS01000148.1:0-401 GCF_004794715.1 Mesorhizobium sp. M8A.F.Ca.ET.207.01.1.1
GTGACCGGCGAGATGCTGATGACGACCGTGCTTTTGTTCGTGGTGATGCGCTGGCTGTGGAAGTGGCAGTTGGCGCTCGCGCTGGCGCTGGTGGTGCTCTTCGGCATCATCGATCTCGGCTTCTTCTCGGCCAATGTCGTCAAGGTCGTCGAGGGCGGCTGGGTGTCGATCACGGTCGCCTCTCTCATGGGGCTGATCATGTGGACCTGGATCCGCGGCACCCGGTACTTGTTCGACAAGACCCGCCGCAACGAGATTCCGCTCGACTTCCTGGCTGCGAACCTCCTGAAGAAAGAGCCGCAGCTGGTGTCGGGTACCGCGGTGTTCCTGACCAGCGATCCGCTCAGCGCGCCGACGGCGCTGATGCACAGCCTCAAGCACTACAAGGTGCTGCACGAAAA
>NZ_SRUS01000149.1:0-401 GCF_004794715.1 Mesorhizobium sp. M8A.F.Ca.ET.207.01.1.1
CGGCAGCCTGCGCGCCCAATCCTTCAGCCGCAAGATCGCCAAGGCGCTGGCGGCCCGGGCGCCGGATTCGTTGCGCTGCCGCTTCATCGAGATCGGCGAGTTGCCGCTCTACAACGAGGATCTGGACGGCGACCATCCGCCGGCGGCGTGGTCGGCCTTCCGCGCGGCGATACGCGAATGCGACGCGGTGCTGTTCGTCACGCCGGAATACAACCGCTCGATTCCGGGCTGCCTGAAGAACGCCCTGGACGTCGGCTCCCGACCACATGGAGAAAGCGTCTTCAAGGGCTTGCCCGCCGGCGTCGTCAGCGTCAGCCCGGGCAAGATCGGGGCGTTCGGGTCCAACCAGGCGCTGAGGCAAACCTTCGTCTTTCTCGACATGCCGGTGATGCAGCAGCCGG
>NZ_SRUS01000014.1:0-121412 GCF_004794715.1 Mesorhizobium sp. M8A.F.Ca.ET.207.01.1.1
GCATGGCGCTGGCGCGAAAACTCCTCGTCATTCTCAATGCAAAAGCACGCGATGCGCGCATCGAGTTCGCCAATGCAACTTGACACCACAGATAGTCGCTCATTGCCCTGCCGGGCATTTCTCCCCGCATAGTGACGGGGAGAAAGGGCTGGCCGCGGCCTCGGCGCCTTCTTTTGGGACGCTGGTGATTGGCGAAATCCGCAGTGACGGCGCCCCTCTCCCCGTCTCTATACGGGGAGAGGATGCCGGCAGGCAGGTGAGGGGCGGCACGAACATTTGCCAGTTTGCATGCCCATGAAAAACATGCAGACATGACGCCCGACGCGGGCGGGCCGGGGGAATCAGCATGGCGGCGGTAGAGACAGTGCAGCGGGCGTCGGGGCGCGGCATCTGGGGGTGGATGTTCTTCGACTGGGCGGCGCAGCCGTTCTTCACCGTCGTCACCACCTTCATTTTCGGACCGTATTTCGTCTCGCGCATGGCGAGCGACCCGACCGCCGGACAGGCGGCCTGGGGTTATGGTATCGCCGCGGCGGGGCTGGTCATCGCGATCCTGTCGCCCATCCTCGGTTCGATCGCCGACCAGACCGGGCCGCGCAAGCCGTGGATCGCCTTCTTCGCGACGATCAAGATCGTCAGCCTCACCCTGCTGTGGTTCGCCGCGCCCGGTTCGAACCTGTTCCTGGTCGTGCTGTTGTTCTCGCTGGCTTCGGTGGCGGCCGAGTTCTCGACCGTGTTCAACGATTCCATGATGCCGCGCCTGGTGCCGAAGGCCGAGATCGGCAGGATCTCCAACATGGCCTGGGGACTTGGCTATCTCGGCGGTATGATCGCGCTGATCTTCGTCGTCCTGTTCCTGGCAGGCAATCTGGAGACCGGCAAGACGCTTATCGGCATCGACCCGCTGTTCGGGCTCGATCCGAAGCTTGGCGAGGACGCGCGCTTCACCGGACCGATGTCGGCCGGCTGGTATTTCCTGTTCATCCTGCCGATGTTTTTCTTCACGCCCGACGCCGTCAAGGGCATCCCGATCGGGCCGGCGGTGCGCGAGGGCCTGTCGGAACTCAAGTCGACACTCGCCGAAGTGCGCAACCGCAGCGGCATCCTGCGCTTCCTGGCGGCGCGGATGATCTATCAGGACGGCGTCAACGCGCTGCTGGCGCTGGGCGGCACGTTCGCGGCCGGCATGTTCCACTGGTCGATCACCGAGATCGGCCTGTTCGGCATCATCCTCAACGTCGTCGCCATCTTCGGCTGCTGGATCGCGGCGCGGCTCGATACCGCGCTCGGCTCGAAGCACGTCGTGATGGTTGCGCTGGTCATGCTTTCGGTCGCCACCGTCGGCGTCGTCTCGACCGGACCGGGCTTCACACTGCTCGGCCTTATACCGCTGTCGACCGCCGATTCAGGCGGGCTGTTCGGCACCGCCGCGGAAAAGGCATACATCATGTATGGCCTTTTGATCGGCCTCGCCTTCGGTCCGGTGCAGGCCTCGTCGCGCTCCTACATGGCGCGCAGCGTCACCGCCGCCGAATCCGGGCGCTATTTCGGCATCTACGCGCTGGCCGGGCGGGCCACCAGCTTCCTGGCGCCGTTCATGGTGGCGACCATCACCACGCTCAGCGATTCGCCACGGCTCGGCATGGCCGCGATCATCCTGTTCCTCGGCATCGGCATGGCGATCCTGGTTGGAACGCCATATCCGGCGGATCGGCCGGTTGAGTAGCAGCGCCACTTCCTTCTCCCACAAGGGGAGAAGGATGGGGGTGCTCAATGCCGGAAATGCCGCACGCCTGTGAACACCATGGCGATGCCATGTTCATCCGCGGCAGCGATGACGTCGTCGTCGCGCATCGAACCGCCCGGCTGGATCACGGCCGTGGCACCGGCCTCGATGGCCGACAGCAGGCCGTCGGCGAAGGGGAAGAAGGCGTCCGAAGCGACCACCGAGCCCCTGGTCAGCGGCTCGGTCACCCCGGCGGCCTCCGCCGCGTCGAGCGCCTTGCGGGCGGCGATGCGTGAGGAATCGACGCGGCTCATCTGGCCGGCGCCGATGCCGACAGTGGCGCCGTCCCTGGCATAGACGATGGCGTTCGACTTGACGTGCTTGGCGACGCGGAAGGCGAATTTGAGGTCGGCCATTTCGGCCGGCGTCGGCGCGCGCTTCGTCACCACCCTCAGTTCGAGGTCGTCGACCACGGCGTTGTCTCGGCCCTGGACGAGCAGGCCGCCGGCGACGGACTTGACCGTCGTGCCTGCTGTACGCGGATCGGGCAGGCCGCCGGTGACCAGCAGGCGCAAATTCTTCTTGGCGGCGATGATTGCCGCGGCCTCGTCGGTGGCGTCGGGCGCGATGATCACCTCGGTGAAGGTTTTCATGATTTCCTGCGCCGCCTCGGCGTCGAGGGTGCGGTTCAAGGCGACGATGCCGCCGAAGGCCGAGACCGGGTCGCAGGCGAGCGCCTTGGCGTAGGCCGCCTTCAGCGACGCGCCCTCTGCGACGCCGCAGGGATTGGCGTGCTTGATGATGGCGACGGCGGCCGAGCGGTTGGGGTCGAACTCGCCGGCCAGTTCGAAGGCGGCGTCGGTGTCGTTGATGTTGTTGTAGGATAGCTGCTTGCCTTGCAGCTGCCGCGCCGTGGCGACGCCCGGCCGCTTGTCGCCATTGACATAGAAGCCGGCGCCCTGATGCGGGTTCTCGCCATAGCGCATGACTTCGGCCAGCCTGCCGCCGAAGGCGCGCCAGGTCGGATGCTCGATCTCCAGCGCCTCGGCGAACCAGCCCGAGATTGCCGCGTCATAGGTGGCGGTGCGGGCGAAGGCCTTGGCCGCCAGCTTCTTGCGGAAATCCAGCGACAGCGAGCCGATGTTCATCTCCAGCGCGTTGAGCACCGCGGCGTAGTCGCCGGGATCGGTGACGATGGCGACGTAAGCGTGGTTCTTGGCCGAGGCGCGGATCATCGCCGGGCCGCCAATGTCGATATTCTCGACGATCGCCGCGTAGTCGGCGCCGGAGCGGCGGACTTCCTCGAAGGGATAAAGATTGGAGACGACGAGATCGATCGGCTCGATGCCATATTTGCGCATCGCCAATGCATGCTCGGGATCATCGCGCACGCCTAGCAGCGCGCCGTGCACCGACGGGTGCAGCGTCTTGACGCGGCCGTCCATGATCTCGGGAAAGCCGGTGAGCTCGGAGACGTCGCGTACCACCATGCCGGCCTCGGCGATCGCTTTTGCCGTGCCGCCAGTGGAGACCAGCTCGACGCCGGCCGCGGCCAGCGCCCTGGCAAAGTCGAGCATGCCGGTCTTGTCGAAGACAGACAGCAGCGCGCGGCGGACCGGAACGAGGTCGGGGGCGGGAATGTTCTTGGCAGGAACGGCCATGGGCTGGCGGCCTTTCAAGTCTGGAGGAGCAAGCCCGCGCCGTAGCACATGAGGCCCGGAAATCAAGCGTTCGCTTTTTCACGGCATGCCATTGCCGCCGCAAGCTCAGTTGTTTTCGGGATAACCGGTGATCTTTGTCCGCGTCAGCTGCCAATGGACTTCGGCAATTTCGGACGCCCTGAAAGCGAGCACGATCTGGCGGCTGCGGCGTGGACCGCCCAGACCGGCGAAATAGATCGATTCCTCCACCTCGGGCATCACTTCGCTGGAGGTGAACACCCAGGTGTCGGCCTGATCGGCGGTCAGGATCAGCCGCTCCTGTTCGTCCTGCAGCAGATTGATGTCCGGATGGATGTGAAAACGCACGGTGATGAAATCGCGGCCGTTGTTGCGGACCGCGGCGTTGCCGGGTCGCTGGAACCGGTCCCGGCCCGCCAGCACATTGCCGTCCGAGGAGAGTTTCAGTTCACGCTCATGCAGGAAGCCGAAACGCTGGAGATAGCCATCATGACGGGCGATGAAGCCGTGGATGCCCTTCTGGTCGATGCGTTTGCACTGCACTTGCTGCGGGCCGCCGATTAGCGGTGAACCCAACTGGTCGTTGACCCGCAGCGCATGGGTGAAACGCGCCGAAGACGTGTCGTTGATGGTGGCTGTCGAATGCGCGGCGGTGGCACGGGCCAGCGGTCGGAACTCGGCGGCGCCGTAGGTGTCGATGCCGGCATTGACGATGTAATGCTGGCGCCCGGACGACAGTTCGAAGGCGAGGCAGCCGGCATGGGCTGCATTGGACACGTCGACCGGCGGCGGCAGGCCGGTATCGGCGATGACCGTGGTGCCACCGATCGCCAGCCGCTCATAGCCCGAATGCGGCGCATGCAGCAGCGGCGAGCCGGCGGTGTCGTCGTGGCGCAGGATGGTGGCGATGCGGTCATGGATGGTGGCGCCCATGCCGTTGAAGCGGGCGAGGCTGCCGTCCTGATGGCGGAAGAAGCGCAGCGCCGGCAGCATGCGGTCGATGGCGCCGATCAGCGCCTGCGGCGGCGCTTCGGCCTGGTTGGCATAGGTCTGCCGCAGCGGCAGAAGGTCGGCGAGGATTTCCAGCACCACCATCGGATTGCGCGAGACATGGCCGCCGTCGGCAAGAATCTGGCGATTGAGTTCTTCGGCGAGGTTGCGGGTGGCGCCGCGCAGCGCCGAGGCCGGCGCCGGCAGGGACAGTGCGGCGAATGCCAGCGCGATGCGAGCGCGTAGCCGGTCCTTGCCGTCGGGCATTTCGCGCGCCATGGACTTGAGATAGCGGATCTGCATCGCCAGCGATTTCAGGAAGGCCCGGTAGAAGGGAAATTCGGCGCCCTGCAGCACGACGGAAGAATGCTGCAGCCAGGCGATGATGCGTTTGGCCGTCGTGCCTGGCTCCCAGGCAATGCCCGAAATATGGCTGCCATGCATGGTGATCCAGTCGGAAACGAGCGCGCGGGCGTTTGCCGCGGCCAGCTCCGTGCCGGCGGCGCGCATGTGGCGCAGCCAGCGGAAGCCATGCAGGGTCTTCTGCCAACCGTGATTGGCGACATTGATCTGGAAAGGGGATTTGCCGCCGGTCTCGACCAGATGGCCAGACAGGGGATAGCGGCCGTAATAGATCTCGAGTGCGATCTGCGGATCGGCGAGGCGCAGGTCAGGCGGCGCGATCAGGACGCGTTCGGGCGTGCGGCCGGAATAGCGCCAGCGATAGACCGGCCCGGCGCGCAGGCGCCGGCGTGTCTTGCGCCAGAACTCCTTCGCGACCAGCGTCCACAGACGCGTCGTGTTGCCGGCAGCAAGTGCCAAAAGCCCTCCTGGTCGTCCTCTACCCCGGCACAAGTTTACATGATTGAACGTAGCGTGCGAAGGCGAATTCCTGGCAACGGGTCCAGTTAACCCGGTCTTAACCCTGACTCGTCCTAAAAAAGTCAGCAAATCCGGGAGGTTACACGCTTAGCCGGCGCGGCGCATACGCGCGGCGAAGAAGCCGTCCAGACCGGAGCGCTCCGGCGCGCCGAGGTCGAGGTCGGCGGGCGTGGTGCGCAGCGTGCCTTGCTGCGTCAGGAACGAATCGATGCCGGCGATCTCGCCCTGATGCAGCGGATCGTCAATGACCGCAGCCGTGTCCTTGAGGAAGGAACGATGCAGTTCTTCACCTTCGAGCGGGTCGAGCGAACAATTGGAAAAGACGATCCGGCCGCCGGGCCTGACCAGCGTGACGGCGCGGGCGAGCAGCCTGCGCTGCAGGTCGGCGAGTTTTTCGACGTCCGCCGCCGTCTTGGTCCACGGCACGTCGGGATGCCGCCGCACCGTGCCGGTCGAGGAACATGGTGCGTCGAGGAGCACGGCGTCGAACAACGCCGCCGGCTCGTATTTGAGCAGGTCGGCCTGGACGATTTCGGCGGACAGTCCGAGGCGGTCGAGGTTCTGCTCCAGCCGCGCAAGCCGGTTCTTCGAGGTATCGACGGCGGTGACCCTGGCGCCGGCCAGGATCAGCTGAGCTGTCTTGCCGCCGGGCGCGGCGCAGAGATCGGCGATGCGCAATCCGCCGACATCGCCGAACAGTCTTGCCGGCAAGCTGGCGGCCGCATCCTGGACCCACCAGGCGCCTTCGGCGAAGCCAGGCAGTTCGGTGACAGGGCCGGCAAGCTTCTCCACGCGCACCGTGCCGGTTGGCAGGACTATGCCGCCGAGCTTGTCGGCCCAGAGTTCGGCATCGGCCTTGACCGAGAAGTCGACCGGCGCCTCGTGGCGATGGGCGGCCAGGATCTGCCGGGCCTTCTCGGCGCCATAGGCCGCCTTCAGCCGGTCGGAAAACCATTTCGGCGCTTCGTCGGTGGTGGCAAGCACTGCCGGAAGTTCGGCCTCCTTGGCGCGCGCGAGCGTGCGCAGCACGCCGTTGACCAGGCCGGAAAAACGCTGCGTGCGAGGGTCGGACTTGGCGTGCGTCACGGCGAGGTCGACGGCCGCGCTGTCGGGAATGTCGAGGAACAGGATCTGGGCCGCCGCCACATGCAGTATGTGCGACAAGGCGGTCGCGTTGGGCGGCAGCGGCTTTTCCAGGCGCCGCGCCAGCAATCCCGATATGGTCATGCGGTAACGCAGCGCGGTGACCAGTATGGCGCGCACCAGGGCACGGTCGCGCAAATCGAGCGCCTTGTATTGCGGATGGCCGTTCTCGTGGTCAGTCAGGCCATCAAGCGGCGTGCGGGCGTCGATTACGGCGGCCAGCAGCCGCGCCGCCGCCTTGCGCGCGGCAAGGCCGGCAACGAACTCGCCGCCGGCATTGTGTTCCTGATCGCCTGAAACCGTGCGTCGAGGTGCTCTGCCCGCCACGCTCACGACCACCGGCCCTTGGGTCCGGTCGGGTTGCGGCCCCACGGATTGGATTTCGGGCTGGCCGGTTCGGCCTGTTGTTCCGGTTCGGCCGGCTTGCCCCACGGTCCGGCCGCCTGCGGCTCGTCCGCCCGCGGCGGCGTCTGTGTCTGGCGCTGCGTGGCCCGCGCAGCGCCATCGCCCATTTCGCGCGCCATCGCCTGCAGCGCGGCGATGCGGTTGTCGGTGCTCGGATGGGTGGAGAACAGACTGTCCATGCGCTCGCCATGCAGGGGGTTGATGATGAAGAGATGCGCCATTGCCGGATTGCGCTCGGCGTCGGGGTTGGGAATGCGTTCGGCCCCGCGGGCGATCTTGTCAAGCGCGGAGGCCAGCCACAGCGGGTGTCCACAGATTTCGGCGCCGCGCCGGTCGGCCTCATATTCGCGGGTGCGGCTGACCGCCATCTGCACGATCATGGCCGCGAAGGGCGCCACGATCATCGCCGCCAGCACGCCGACAAAGCCGAACGGATTGTTTTCGCGGTTGCCGCCGAGGAAAAAGGCGAAATTGCCGAGCATCGAGATGGCACCGGCAAAGGTGGCGACGATGGTCATGGTCAGCGTGTCGCGGTGCTGGACGTGGGCGAGCTCATGCGCCATCACGGCGGCGACCTCTTCGTGGGTCAGCCGCTGCAACAGGCCCGTCGAGGCGGCCACCGCCGCGTTCTGCGGGTTGCGGCCGGTGGCAAAGGCATTCGGCTGCGGATTGTCGATCAGATAGGTTTTCGGCATCGGCAGCCCGGCCTGCTTGGCCAGTGCCTGGACGATGGCGTAATATTCCGGCGCGTTCTTCTCGTCGACCTCGACGGCGCGGTTCATCGACAGCACCATCTTGTCGGCGTTCCAATAGCTGAACAGATTGGTACCGGCGGCGACCACCAGCGCGACCATCATGCCGCCCGAGCCGCCGATCAAAAAGCCGACGCCCATGAACAGCGCCGTCATGGCGGCGAGAAGCATGGCGGTGCGAATGGTGTTCATCGTCTGCTCCTGTCGCGATGGTGGTGAAGAAGGGTCGATCCTTGCGAGGTCATCGCTATATGATGGGAAACGCCTGTTCCTGTTTCAATCCGCGGGAAATATCGCATGAACGACGAAACCAGTAAAACGCCCGCCGGCGATGGCAATGCGCCGCGGAAAGATTTGACGCCAGCCGCCCGCCGGGCGCTGGCGGAAGCCGACGCACGACGCACCGACTATCTCGCGCAGGAAGCCGCCCTGCCGAAAGAGATCGGTGGCCGTGGCGGCAAGGAGCCCGGCCGCTATGGCGACTGGGAGATCAAAGGCCTGACCAGCGACTTTTAGAGTGTGTCGATATTCAGCTGAGGCCGGCCGGCGTATCTCGCCATAGCTGGTGCGCCCAGACTAAGCGGCACTGCGCTGGGGCTCGAGCGCCAGCCAGCCTTGCTCGTCGACCGTGAGGCCGACCATATCATAGGCCGATATCGCGGCATGCGGGGTCTGCAGCGCGTGCTGGTGCGTGGCGTTGATCACCATGACCGAAGCGCCCGCCGCCTCGGCCGCCGCAATGCCGGCCGGCGCATCCTCGAACACCAGACAATCGCGCGCGTCGAAGCCAAGCCGTCTCGCGCCGAGCTGGAAGCAATCGGGCGCCGGCTTGCCGCGGGAAACATCCTCCGCCGCGACGAGGACCGCTGGGACAGGAATGCCGGCGACCTTCATGCGTGCAAGCGCCAGCGAGCGTGGCGCCGAGGTTACGATCGCCCAGCGCTCCGGTGGCAGCGAATTGAGGAACGCAACGGCGCCGGCGATCTGGAGAATGCCATCCAGATCGGCCGCTTCCGCCTTCAGGAGCAGGTCGGCTTCGTGCGTCGGATCGACGCCCGGGAGCGCCAGGGCGGTGATGGTCTCGATCGCCCGCACGCCATGGATGGTCGGCAGGAAGGCGGCGACGTCGAGGCCGTGCCGTCGTGCCCAATCACTCCATACCCGCTCCGCCGAGGCGATGGAATTGATGAGCGTGCCGTCCATGTCAAAGAGAAAGGCGGCGAATTTCTTGCCTGGGTACATGATTTTCCTTGGATTGCGGGGTGTGCCTTGGGGAAGAGCGCAACCGTATCTTCCAGGCGCCGGCATGGAAAGGCGCGAGAACGCCTTTTCGGACGGTCCAGGGAACCACCGTCCCCCAACCGCGTTTCAGCCACACTATCTCCATGACCATCGAAGGGGGACGCGATGCTGATACGGCTCGGCTACGAAATCGCCATTGAATGCACAGAGCCGACGCCGGTGATTTCGCTGCTCGAGATTCACCGGGACAGGCAGGCCGATATCAAGCGGCAGACGCGGGTGCTGACGTCGCCTTCGGTGCCGACTCGGCTCTACCATGACCTGCACGGCAATGCCTGCCGCCGCTTCACTGCCCCCGCCGGCGGCTTTCGCATCCTCTACGACGCGGTGATCGAGGACAGCGGCGAGACGGACGAGATCAATACGCTGGCCAGGGAAATGCCGGTCGCCGAATTGCCCGACGAGGTGCTCGGCTATCTCCTCGGCAGCCGCTATTGCGAGACAGATCATTTGAGCAATCTCGCCTGGCAGCTTTTCGGCCATCTTCCCTCCGGCTGGGCGCGGGTACAGGCAATCGTCGATTATGTCCACAACCGGCTGTCTTTCGGCTACGGCTATGCGCGTTCGACTCGCACCGCCGCGCAGGCGCACGAGGAACGTGTCGGAGTGTGCCGCGACTTCGCCCATCTGGCGATCACGCTTTGCCGTTGCATGAACATTCCGGCGCGCTACGTGAACGGCTATCTCGGCGACATCGGCGTGCCGGCCGATCCGGCGCCGATGGATTTCTCAGCCTGGATGGAAGCATTCCTCGACGGCAAGTGGTACACGTTCGATCCGCGCCATAACCGGCCCAGAATTGGTCGCGTCGTCATCGCGCGCGGCCGCGATGCCACCGACGTTCCCTTGCTGCACAGTTTCGGCCCGCACCGGCTTACCTTGTTCAAGGTATGGACCTACGAGCAGGAAGGCAGGCTGTTCAATCCACCCCACCACGGTATCGACAGGACGGCCAGCGCACAGATGCTGGCCTAGGCATGTCGATATTCGGATGAGGCGGCCTGCAATTGCCTCACCTGAATCTCAACACAGCTGTCCCGGTACAGTTGACCCGTTGCGGCACAGAGACGCTGTTCCGCAACAAGACGTCGCCGCACACCCCACGAGGTCTTTGGTCTCGCATGGTAAGCGTCCGGTAAACGCGCGCGCGAATACAGTCCGACGTTTACCGGTCATTCACCTTCCTGCGCTGTGAAAATCCAACAAAAACAATGTTCTGCTGGCGAACTCCTGGTCTGCGGTCCGATCGCCGCGTCATCCGGCTGGAATCCTGCACTGCCCTGTTCGCGGCGACGAGGCCGAGGCAAGCGGAGGCTGTTGGATGCGGAATTACGGGGGTCTTGTTCACGCGGTCGGCGGGTTGGCCAGGGATCGCGGTGGAAATTTCGCGGTCCTGTTCGGCTTTGCCGCCTCGGTCTTGGCGCTGGTCGCGGGCTTTTCGGTCAATGTGACCCAGCTCTACAATGCCAAATCGAGCCTGCAGGGCGTGGTCGATGCGGCTGTAACATCGACGGCGCGTGACCTGACCACCGGTGCCATCAAGGAAGCCGACGCCAACAAATCCGTGCAGGCTTTTCTGGAAGCCAACAGCACGGCGGGCATGCTGCACGCCGGCCAGATCGTGCTCGACAAGCTGATCGTCGACAGGACCGCCAATACGGTCCAGGCGGATGCCCACGTCGATGTCGACCTCTATTTCCCGTTGTTCAGCACCGGTGCCATGCAGCGCGTCGGCGCTTCCACCACAGCGCTCTATTCCGACAAGCAGATAGAGGTGGCCATGATGCTCGACATAACGGGATCGATGGCCAAACGGGGCAACGTCAACAAGATCGGCGACCTGAAAGCAGCTGCGCGAAATGCCGTCCAGACGATGCTCGAGAACCAGGACTCGAAGAACCCCCGCGTTCGTGTCGCGATTGTGCCTTATGCATCTGGCGTGAACGCCGGCAAACTGGCGGAGAACGTCTATGCCGAAAAGCAAGGGAGTTCTGAACTGCCACCCGTCGCCGGCAGTTCGCTTCTGGTTGCCAAGACGGGCAAAAATCTGCTGCCGTCCTTCAGCGACTACATCTCCATTGTTGGTGCGGCCATGCCGCGCCCGGATAATTGCGCTACGGAGCGCAAGAACAAAAACGGCGACGCGGATTTGAGCGCCGACGGCCCAGACACTGTTCGCACAGACAGGAACGGCAAGAAATATTATGCCCTGGTCAATCGGGATGATCATCTCGGCGGCGAAGGAATGAACAGGTGTCCTGACGCGCAAGTGATCCCGCTGACCGCGGATTCCGATGCATTGCTTGATTCGATCGACGACTTCTGGGCCGGTGGTTATACAGCCGGCGCAATCGCCATTCAGTGGACCTATTATATGCTGTCGCCGCAATGGCGCAGCGCGATCAAGAATGCCGGCCTCGGCAACGGCGCTTCGAATGCCAATGGAAAGAAGATTGCCAAGGTCGCAATCCTGATGACCGATGGCCAGTTCAATACGGCCTTCGCGAGTGCCGCCGGGAGCTACAACGGCCAGGGTAACCTTGCGCGCGGCAATGCTGAAACGCTGTGCGGCAACATGAAAAATGACGGCATCGAGATTTTCACCATCGGCTTCGACCTGAACGATAAGGACATGTCGGCAACCGAGCGGGACCAGGCAAAGGCGGTGCTAAAGGATTGTTCGTCGAAAGACTCCTCCGCCACCGAGAAACATTATTTCGAGGTATCCACCGGGGGTGAATTGGACGATGCCTTTCAGGAAATCATCCGCAACACCGAAAAGGTCATACTGACCCAATAATCCGCGAAAAGGAAAAGGCCGCCGCTTCTTTCGAAGCCGGCGGCCTTCCGTGTTTCCGTCCATGGCGCGGCTCAATGGCGGTGACGTTCACGTCACCCGCCGCGCATCTCGCGCCTTAACGGGAAGACTGCTTCCCGAAAGTGCAATCCGCTGAGGCCACGTTCTGGAAAACGAAATCACTCGACATCGGATCACCTCCTTTCAGTTCGTTGAACACACCTTCATGATGGGGTGCGTTGCAGCAAATGACAAGTGCCCTGCTGAAAAAGGCGTCCTTGCCGGAAGATGGCGCCGCATGCTCCGGCTTGCGATCCAGGTCTTAAACGGACAAGATTGAGCCATCGAGCGCGAGGGGAAGGACATGGACGCCACCGAAAGAGCGGCGCGCATCGTTAGAACGGTAGTCGAGGCGGTGAAACCCAGCTTCGCGGTCAGGCTGTGGACAGGTGAGCGGATCGGCCCCGCCACCGGCCCCGTGCTGATCATCAACGACCACGACATTGTCTGGCAGATCGTTCGCCGACCGTCCCTGTCGACCCTTATCGAGATGTGGATTTCCAAGGCAGTCGACATCGAAGACGGATCGCTGTTCGATTTCTATGCCCTGCCTTCGACGGGCAAGCTGCGGCCGAAGCTGAAGACTTTGCCGAAACGGGCGCTTCTGCGTGACTTGCCGGCGGTGTTGTTTTCGAGAAAGCAGATGACGTCGCGGGTAGATCTCGCCGGTCGCAACCCGTTCGTCAGCGGCTCCAGCAAGGAGGCGATCCAGCATCACTATGATATCTCGAATGCCTTCTATGGGCTCTTTCTCGACGAGCGCATGGTCTATAGCTGCGGGTATTTCCAGGATTTCGCAAACGGCATCGACGAGGCGCAGGTCGACAAGCTCGACCATATCTGCCGCAAGCTTCGGCTGAAACCCGGTGAAAGATTGCTCGATATCGGCTGCGGCTGGGGCGCGATGCTGATCCACGCCGCGAAAAATTATGGTGTCGTCGGACACGGCGTTTCGCTGTCGCAAGCCCAGACCTCGCTAGCCCGCGAGCGCATTCGCGCCGAGGGTCTGGAGGACAAGATCACCATCGAGATAAAGTCCTACGCGGAGCTGACCGGCACCTTCGACAAGATATCGTCCATCGGTATGTTCGAACATCTAGGCTTGGCAAACCATGCCGTCTACTTCTCCGCCGTCCATCGCCTGCTGAAACCGGGCGGCATCTATCTGCATCACGCCATCACAAGGCGCAGCAAGGGCGACATCAAGAAGACCCTGCGCAAGGGGCCGGAATACAAGGCGCTGATCAAATACATCTTCCCGGGGGGCGAGCTGGACACGATCGGCATGACGCTCGGCAATCTCGAAGCACACGGCTTCCTCGTCTACGATGTGGAGAATTTGCGCGAGCACTATGCCCGCACCTGCAGGCTGTGGGCCGAGCGTCTGCAGGCGCGGTTCGGCGAGGCGATCGCCGAGGTCGGCGAAGCCAAGGCGCGGCTGTGGCTGCTTTACCTGAGCGGCTGCTCCATCACCTTCGAACGCGCCTCGGCGCAGATATTCCAGACCGTAGCCACAAAGCGCGCGCGGGGGCCTAGTGGCTTGCCCCCGACGCGGGCGGATTTGTACCGGTAGCGCGGCGCCCCCAGTTCGGGCCTTATTCGGCGATGCCGAGCGAGGCGATATAGGCCGCCGAAGCCGGTATCTTGGATTTGTCCCTGATCTCGATGATGAGGCGCGGATTGCTTTCGAGCCTGGCGAGCGCGGCAAAGACCGAACGCCATTGGATCGTACCTTCGCCGAGGCTCCAATGACGATCGGCGTAGCCGTCGGCATCCTGCAGATGGACATGTTGCAGGCGGTTGCCGGCGGCGTGCACAAAGTAGTCCACCGGCGGAGCGCCGGTCGAGCCATGGGCATAGTAGGCGTGACCGGTGTCGATGGAGACCGCGACCGCGGGCGACTTGAAGCTGTCGGCCAAGGCCACGCGGATGTGCGGATCCTTGTCCTCGATGTTTTCGAGCACCATGGTGCAGCCGATGTCTTCGGCCCGCTTGACGGCGTCGCGCAGTGTCAGGTGGCAGTACTCGGTGATTTTTTCGCGCTCGCCGGGATTGTTGTCGAGGTTGTTGTAGGACCAGGTCGTGTAGGGGCTGTGGACGACCATGTGCGTCGCACCGACGGAGGCGCAGACTTCGAGACCTTGCAGCAGACGTTTGCTGACGACGCTGCGGATATCGGGGTCCTGCGAGGCGATGGTGAAGCCCCAGAAAGGTCCGTGAATCCCGAGCCGCCCCTTGTGGCCGTCGAGAAGCTTTCTGGCGCGGGCGGCGAGCGGTGCCCAGTCGCCGTTAAGAACTCTGGCCTCGGCGAAGCTTTGCAATTCGAGGTCACGCTGCTTTTCGAAAAGCCAGTCGCGGTGGATCTCAAGGTCGTCCAGGGCCATGGCAGCGCCAAGGATGGGCAAGGAAGTCATAGGCACTCCGATTGGTGGGATCTGAAATTGGTGGACGACGGAAGCGACAAGGCGAGCCGCGCCAGCTGTATGGCGCGGTTTTCTGTCACGCGTATTACAGGCAGCGTGAAGAGGGCGCGCCACATCTCCATCGCACCAGGGCGGCGAGCTACGGGGCTATGCCGCCACGAAACGCATCGGCGCACCGATATCGACACGGCCGGGTTGGTCGACGGTGCAATAGACGCCGAGATTGTGGGCGTTGTAGCGCACCAGATTGCGCAGGATGCCGGGATCGTTGTCGAAACCGTCCTGGGCGATGATGGTGAAGCCGCAGCGGCGGCACGGCTCGGAGATGGTCAAGACGAGGTCGCCGATGGCTAGCTTGCGGCCGATCCATTCGGTTTCGGGAAACGAGCCGTCGACTGGAGCCATGTCGACGACGATGTTGGGACGAAAGCGGCGCGGATCGGCGGCACCATCGGGATGCAGTGCCTTCAGCCGCGCCAGCGAGGCCGTGGTCAGGAGATGGATCGGCGCCTTCTTGTAGCGCGCCTGCGTCAGCGGGCCGGCATAGGCGGGCGGGGCGTTCTCGCGGCCGAACGGGCGAATCGAGGCGGCAAAGCCAAGATAGTTCGACACCGCGCGGTCGCATTCGGGGCCTGGCGCGCTGAGCCAGTCGCCGCCGGGAACGGCGATTTCCAGTACGCGATCATGGCTCAACCGGGTCCTGATGCGCGGCACCTTGTGCCACTTGGCGTCACGATCGGGCCGGGCGATCTCGTTGTCCGACGTATCGACGAGGCCGAACATACGGTCGCCCTCGATACTGTCGGTGCCGACCGCGATCGCCTCCAGCCGCTCGCCGGCGAGCGAACTCGCCGGATAGCGCCAGAGTTCGGCAACGCAGCCGATCGCGGCCATGGCCGGCGTCAGCCCTTCTTGTTCTGCCGGTTGGCGACGAGGTCGTCGACCACGGCCGGATCGGCAAGCGTCGAGGTGTCGCCAAGGGCGCCGAAATCGTCCTCGGCGATCTTGCGCAGGATGCGGCGCATGATCTTGCCCGAGCGGGTCTTGGGCAGGCCGGGCGCGAACTGGATCTTGTCGGGCGTGGCGATGGCGCCGATCTCCTTGCGGACATGGGCGACAAGTTCCTTGCGCAGATCTTCGGTCGCTTCGACGCCCCTCATCAAGGTGACGTAGCTGTAGATGCCCTGGCCCTTGATATCATGGGGATAGCCGACGACTGCGGCTTCCGAGACTTTCTCATGGCTGACCAGCGCCGATTCGACCTCGGCGGTACCCATGCGGTGGCCGGAGACGTTGATGACGTCGTCGACGCGGCCGGTGATCCAGTAATAGCCGTCCGCATCGCGGCGGCAGCCGTCGCCGGTGAAATACTTGCCCTTGTAGGTCGAGAAATAGGTCTGCACGAAGCGGTCGTGATCGCCATAGACGGTGCGCATCTGGCCCGGCCAGGAATCGGTGATGCAGAGATTGCCGTCGGCCGCACCCTCCACCACCTTGCCCTCGCCGTCGACCAGCTGCGGCTTGACGCCGAAGAAGGGCCGCGTCGCCGAACCCGGCTTGAGGTCGGTGGCGCCGGGCAGCGGCGTGATCAGGATGCCGCCGGTTTCGGTCTGCCACCATGTGTCGACGATCGGCACCTTGCCGTCGCCGACGACGTTGAAATACCACTCCCAGGCTTCCGGGTTGATCGGCTCGCCGACCGAGCCCAGCACACGCAGCGACTTGCGCGACGTCTTCTTCACCGGGTCGTTGCCGGCGCCCATCAGCGCGCGCAGCGCCGTGGGCGCGGTGTAGAAGATGTTGACCTTGTGCTTGTCGATGACCTCCCAGAAGCGTGACTGCGAGGGGTAGTTCGGCACACCTTCGAACATCAGCGTGGTGGCGCCGTTGGCGAGTGGCCCGTAGACGATGTAGCTATGGCCGGTCACCCAGCCGACATCGGCGGTGCACCAGTAGATGTCGCCGTCATGATAGTCGAAGACATATTGGTGCGTCATCGACACATAGACGAGATAGCCGGCGGTGGTGTGCAGCACGCCTTTCGGCTTGCCGGTCGAGCCCGACGTGTAGAGGATGAACAGCGGATCTTCCGCCTTCATTCTCTCCGGCTTGCACTCGGTCTTCACCGTCGCGACTTCGTCGTGATACCAGACATCGCGGCCCGGCGCCCAGCCGATCTTGGCGCCCGTGCGGCGCACGACCACGACGTTCTTGACCATGACGTGGTGCTTGGCGGCGATGTCGATCGCCTTGTCGGTGTTGTCCTTGAGAGGAATGGGTTTTCCTCCACGCAGGCCTTCATCCGATGTGATGACGAAGGTCGATTCGCAGTCGACGATGCGGCCGGCAAGCGCATCCGGCGAAAAGCCGCCGAAGACGACCGAATGGATGGCGCCGATACGCGTGCAGGCCAGCATCGCGTAGGCCGCCTCCGGGATCATCGGCATGTAGATGGTGACGCGGTCGCCTTTCTTGACGCCGTGCTTCTTCATCACATTGGCGAGCCGGCAGACATGCTCGTAGAGCTCGCTGTAGGTGATTTTCTTGTCGTCGTAAGGGTTGTCGCCTTCCCAGATGATGGCGGTCTGGTCACCGCGCTTCTTCAGGTGGCGGTCGATGCAATTGTACGAGACATTGGTCTGGCCATCCTCGAACCACTTGATGGAGACCTTGCCGTCGAAGGAGGTGTTCTTGACCTTGGAGAAGGGCTTGAACCAGTCGATGCGCTTGCCGTGCTTGCCCCAGAACTTGTCCGGGTTTTTCACGCTGTCGGCATACCATTTTAGGTAGGTGTCATTGTCGATCAGGGCGTTCTTCTTCCACGCCGGCTTGACGCGATGGACATGAACCTCGGACATTTCTTGGCTTTCCTCCCGAACCAATCCGCCAGCTTGAGACGCCTGCGGGATCGCGGCGACGCAGCCGCGAATTCGGCGGCATTATTACCAGTTCCGCCGCGACGGCAACATTAGACGTTGGATTCGCGCGGCGGGATGCCGCAGGGGCGCTTTTCGAGACTGTCAGCACTCGAAACGGTTCGCTGCTAACTGCATGTTTTTGTGGGAAAAGTTCGTTTTGCGATCAAGAAAAATCAATAGACAGTTAAGTAACGGCGCGCACAATTGGTGCCTGGGAGGAAAGGAGAATCAACCTTGGGGACCGCAATGCGCGACCATCTTGAAATGGACCTGATGCTCAAAGGCTACGGCCTGACCACGGCCAAGATTCTTTATCATTTCCCCGACCACCCGCATCTTCTGCAGAGCTTCGTCTGGCAGGACTACGACATCGCTCCGAAGTTCCCGGTGCTGATCCGGTTCATCGAATTCTGGAAAGCCAAGCTGGATGGGCCGCTGCATTCGGTGGTCTATACGCACCAGAAGCTGATCGCCCCGAATGAATGGCGCAAGGTGGATGGAGAGTTCGTCCTGCACTGAGGGTCGGATAGGGCGACGATGGCTGTCGAGGAAGGCGTCCTACGGCGCCCCCCTCTGTCCTGCCGGACAGTCCGGCAGGACAGAGGGGGGCGCTGTCCCGCGACGTAACCTGTTAGCACCTATCAATCACACCGCCGGCGGGTTCAGCCGGGCAAAGCCTTCCTGCCGCCGATAGGGGAAGTACGGGTAGGGCGCGGTGACCTCGCTTGCCGCGTCGAGTTTTTTGACCTGCTCCGGCGTCAGCGTCCAACCGACGGCGCCGAGGTTCTGGCGCAGTTGCTCCTCGTTGCGGGCGCCGATGATAACAGATGAAACGGTCGGGCGCTGCAGCAGCCAGTTGATGGCGATTTGCGGAACCGTCTTGCCGGTCTCCTCAGCCACCGCGTCAAGCGCCTCCATGACCCTGTAGAGATGTTCGTCCTCGACCGGCGGGCCGAAGCTCGCGGTCTCGTGCAGGCGGCTCTTTTCCGGCAAGGGCTGGCCACGGCGGATCTTGCCGGTCAGGCGGCCCCAGCCGAGCGGACTCCACACCAACGCGCCGACGCCCTGGTCGAGGCCGAGCGGCATCAGCTCCCATTCATAGTCGCGGCCGAGCAGCGAATAGTAGACCTGGTGCGCGACATAGCGTGGGTAGCCGTGCGTCTGCGCCAAGCCGAGCGACTTCATCACTTGCCAGCCGGAGAAGTTGGAAACACCGACATAACGCAGCTTGCCGGAGCGAACGAGGCCGTCCAGCGTCGCCAGAACTTCCTCGATCGGCGTCCCGGCATCGAAGGCGTGCAGCTGCAGCAGGTCGATATAGTCGGTGCCGAGACGCTTCAGCGCGGCATCGACCGACTTGATCAGCCGCGAGCGTGACGAGCCGTGGTCGGCCGGGCCGTCGCCCATCGGCAGCGCGGTCTTGGTCGAGATCAGAACGGCGTCGCGGCGGCCTTTTATCGCCTCGCCGAGCACCTCTTCCGAGGCGCCGTTCGAATAGACGTCGGCGGTGTCGAAGAGGTTGACGCCGGCCTCGAGGCAGATGTCGATAAGCCGCCGCGCTTCTTGCGCGTCGCTGTTGCCCCAGGCGCCGAACAGTGGGCCGGATCCGCCGAAGGTTCCGGCGCCGAATGAAAGCGCCGGGACTTTCAAACCCGATGCGCCGAGACGTCGATAGTCCATTTTCTTGCTCCTGGTGGTTTGTGAAGAAGTAAGGCGATTCGGATGTCGGCTGATGTCACAACCGGACGGAGGCGGGCGCGCCTGATGTGGCGCCGCGATCGAGGCGCAGCGCCAGTCCGGCCACGGCGAGTGCCGCGAGCGGCAGCAGGGCAGCGACCCAAGTGAGCGAACCCAGTCCAAGGCCATGGGCGATGACCGCGCCGCCAAGCCAGGCGCCGGCGGCATTGCCGAGATTGAAGGCGGCGATGTTGAACGATGAGGCCAGGCTTTGGCCGGCGCCTTGCGCCTTTTCCAGCACCCACATCTGCAGTGGCGCCACGGTGGCGAAGGCGGCCGCACCGAGCAGGCCGACATAGATCACGGCCATGACCTGGCTGTGGATGGCGAAGCTCATCGTGGCAAGCACCAGCGCCAGCACCACGAGACTGCCGAGCACCGCCGGCACCAGCCAGCGATCGGCGACCTTGCCGCCTGCGAGATTGCCGGCGATGAGGCCACCGCCGAAGACGAGCAGAATCGGCGACACGGCCGCTTCCCCGAAGCCGCTGATCTCGGTGAGCAACGGAGCGATGTAGGTGAAGACGGCGAAGACGCCGGCATAGCCCAGCACCGTAGTGGCGAGGCCGAGCAGGACGGGCGTTCGGCGCAGCACGGCGAGATCGGCGCGCAAGTCGCTCTTCTCCGGCGTCGCCTGGCCACGCGGCACCAGGGCCAGGATGACGGCGAAGGCCGCGAGGCCGACCGCGGTCACTGCCCAGAAGGTCGCGCGCCAGCCAAAAGCCTGGCCGAGCCAGGTGCCGAAAGGTACGCCGAGGATGTTGGCGATGGTCAGGCCGGTGAACATCAGCGCGATCGCCGAAGCCTTCCTGTTGGGCGCGACCAGACCAGTGGCGACCACTGAGCCAACGCCGAAGAACGTGCCATGGGCAAAGGCGGTGACAATGCGCGCACCCATCAGCGTCCAGTAATCGGGCGCCAGCGCACAGGCGAGGTTGCCAACGGTGAAGATCGCCATCAGCGCCAGCAGCACGGTTTTGCGCGGCCAGTTGCCAGTGGCGATGGTCAACAGGGGTGCGCCGATGACGACACCGAGCGCATAACCCGAGATCAGTTGGCCGGCGGCCGAGATCGAGACACCAAGATCCTTACTGACATCGATGAGCAGGCCCATGATGACGAATTCGGTGACACCGATGCCAAAGGCACCGGCAGCGAGGGCATAGAGAGCAAGAGGCATGGCGGTTTCCACTTTGAAAGACGGGCCGTTCAGGCGATGAGCGCCTGTCCAACCCGCGCCCCGACCGGGAAGATCGTGTTGCCGAGTGCTGTGAACCAGACTTGATCAGGGCATATTTTCTGTGAAATAGATTCACAGATGGCCAGACCCGACATAAACCGTTCCGGCGAGATCGAAGTCTTCGTGCGCGTTGTCGAGGCAGGCAGCTTTTCCGCCGCGGCGCGCGCGCTGCGCATGACGCCGTCTGCCGTCAGCAAGCTGATCGCGCGGCTGGAAGCCCGGCTTGGCGCGCGGCTGGTCAGCCGCTCGACGCGCAAGCTGCTGCTGACGCCGGAAGGGGCGGCGTTTTATGAAAGCGGGCTACGCATCCTTGCCGACATGGCGGCGGCGGAGCGTGAGGCGGCCGCGGGCGCCGCGCCGCGCGGGCGGCTGCGCGTCAACACCTACGTGCCGTTCGGGGTGCACCGGCTGATCCTGCTGCTGCCGCGCTTCCTCGAACGCTATCCCGAAATCTCGGTCGATCTGGTGCTGACCGACAGTGTCATCGACCTGATGGCCGAACGCGCCGATGTAGCGATCCGGGCCGGGCCGCTCGGCGAATCACGGCTGGTGGCGCGCAAGCTCGGGCAGAGCCCGGTCGTCGTCGTTGCGGCCCCTTCCTACCTCGAGGTGCATGGCATGCCGCTGACGCCGGCCGATCTCGACACACACAACCGGATGGGCTTCGGCTTCGTCAGGCATATTGACGGCTGGCCGTTCCTCGACGCGCAGGGCAATGCCGTCATGATCCCGATCACCGGCAACGCGCTGGTCAGCGATGGCGAGGCGATGCGGCTGATGACGCTGGCCGGGGTAGGCATTTCCCGGCTGGCGCGCTGGCATGTGGCGGCCGATATCGCCGCCGGGCGGCTGGTGCCGCTGCTGGAGGATTTCAACCCGGGCGACGAGGAGGCGACGCACGCCGTCTATGTCGGCCAAGGCCGCCATCTGCCGGCACGGGTGCGGGCCTTTCTCGATTTCCTGGCCGAGATGGTTCGGCTGTAGTTGGAGCCGCGCGTCCATGGGATACGCGGCTTCGAAAAGGCCGGCTTTCCCGCAGGCTATGCCTTAGGGACGAAGGGCGCCGGACGCCGGCCGGCGCCCTGGCGCTCGACCATCCAGCCGGGATATTCGGCCGGCAAGGCGCTCACCTCATCCAGCCTGGCGAGATCGTCGGCATCGAGCTTGAGGCTGGTGGCGGCGAGGTTTTGTTCGAGCTGCTCCATGCGGCTGGCGCCGATTATCACGCTCATGACGAAAGGCTTGGCCAGGACATAGCCGAGCGCCACGGTGGCGACGCTGACATCATGCTTCCTGGCGACCTCGCGCATGGCGGCGACCGCTGCCCAGGCGCGCTCCTCGTTGACCGGCGGGAAGTTGAAGGAGGCGCGGCGACCCTCGCCATTGCCCGGCGCGCCAGGGCCGTATTTGCCGGAGAGCAGGCCGCCGGCCATCGGCGACCACACCATCAGGCCGAGCTTCTCCTCGTTGATCAGCGGCACGATCTCGCGTTCGAGGTCGCGGCCGGCGATCGAATAATAGGACTGGATGGTCTCGAAGCCGGCAAAGCCCTTGCGGTCGGCGATGCCGAGCGCCTTGGCGATGCGCCAGGCCTGCCAGTTGGACACGCCGACATAGCGGACCTTGCCGCTGGAGACGAGATCATCGAGTGCCCGCAGCGTTTCGTCGATCGGCGTCACAGCGTCGGTGCCGTGCAACTGATAGAGATCGATATGGTCGAGCTGCAGCCGTTCGAGGCTGGCATCGACCGAATCCATGATGTGGCCGCGCGAGGAGCCGCGCTGGTTCGGCCCGTCGCCCGTGGCGGCATGGACCTTGGTGGCGATGACCACGGTCGACCTGGCAATGCCGAGATCCCGGAGCGACTGGCCGAGCAGGCGTTCGGACTCGCCGAACGAATAGACGTCCGCCGTGTCGAAAAAGTTGACGCCGGCGGCGATCGAGTGACCGACAATCTCATTGACGCCCTTCTGGTCGAGGCTGGCGATCAGGCCCCATTGGGCGTTCTGGCCGGCGGCGCCGAAGGTCATGGTGCCGAGGCAAAGTTCGGAAACGAAAAGCCCTGTATTTCCAAGCTGATTGTAGCGCATGGCGAAAGCTCCAGAAAAATGTGCGATGACACAAAACAAATAAGAACGGTACGTTTCGTTTCCAGTGCTGGTGCAGCGACCTCGTTGATCTGGCCCAACGGCTAGCGGCTGCCGAAGATGGCGGAGCCGACTCGTATGCTGGTGGCGCCAAAGGCGATCGCCGTTTCGTAATCGCCCGACATGCCCATCGAAAGTCTGGCGACGCCGGCTTCCTTGCCGAGCTTCTCCAGTAAGGCGAAGTGCGGACCGGGGTTCTCGTCGGCCGGCGGGATGCACATCAGGCCTTCGATGGTGAGGCCGTGGACGTCCCGGCAGCGTTTGACGAAGGCGACCGCCTCGCGCGGTTCGATGCCGGCCTTTTGCTGTTCGGAACCGGTATTCACCTGGACATAGAGTTTTGGCGCCCGGCCTTGCCGGGCAATTTCCTTGGCGAGTTCGGCGGCGATCTTTTCGCGATCGACCGTTTCTATGACGTCGAACAGTGCCACCGCCTCCTTGGCCTTGTTCGACTGCAGCGGGCCGATCAGGTGCAATTCAATGTCGGGGAAGGCCTCCTTCAGGTAAGGCCATTTGCCTTGTGCTTCCTGGACGCGGTTCTCGCCGAAGACGCGCTGGCCGGCCTCGATCACCGGTTGGATATCGACGGCGTCGAAGGTCTTGGAGACCGCGACCAGCGTCACCGCGCCGGCTTCACGGCCAGCCTCCTGCTCGGCGGCGGCGATCCTCGCCTTGACCGCGAAAAACTGCTGAACGGTGTCGCCCATATGCAAATCCCGCTGTTTTGACCCGCGTTTTTGACCGCCGCGATGCCCATATGGTTGACGGGTTTGCCAAACCATGGTGAACACCCGGACCACATTTCGTGAACTGCCGGGCTCTTGCCCGCAGTCCGCATGCTTTTAAGTGAAAAACGTCCCATGGCAACCGAACGATACAATCCGCGCGCGTCAGAACCCAAATGGCAAAAGGCCTGGGCCGAAAAGAAGCTTTTCGAAGCGCACAATGACGATCCGCGCCCGAAATACTACGTGCTGGAAATGTTCCCCTATCCGTCGGGGCGGATCCATATCGGCCACACCCGCAACTATACGATGGGCGACGTGGTAGCGCGCTACAAGCGGGCCAAGGGCTTCAACGTGCTGCATCCGATGGGCTGGGACGCCTTCGGCATGCCGGCCGAAAACGCCGCCATGCAGAACAAGGTTCATCCCAAGGAGTGGACCTACCAGAACATCGCCACCATGCGCGAGCAGCTCAAGGTGATGGGCCTGTCGCTGGACTGGGCGCGCGAATTCGCTACCTGCGACGTCGATTACTACCACCGCCAGCAGATGCTGTTCCTCGACTTCGTCGAGAAGGGGCTGGTGACGCGCAAATCCTCCAAGGTCAACTGGGACCCGGAGGACATGACGGTGCTCGCCAACGAGCAGGTCATCGACGGGCGCGGATGGCGCTCCGGCGCGCTGGTCGAACAGCGCGAATTGACGCAATGGTTCTTCAAGATCACCGATTTCGCGCAGGACCTGCTGGGTTCGCTCGATGGCCTCGACGAATGGCCCGAAAAGGTGAAGCTGATGCAGCAGAACTGGATCGGCCGTTCGGAAGGTCTGCTGATCCGCTGGCCGCTGGCCTCGGAAATTGCCGGCGAGCACGAGCTTGAGGTCTACACGACGCGGCCCGACACCATTTTCGGCGCCTCGTTCATGGCGATCGCCGCCGATCATCCGTTGGCCAAAAAAGCCGCCGAGACCAATCCGGCGTTGGCGAAATTCATCGACGAAGTCCGCCATATTGGCACTTCGGTGGCGGCGCTGGAGACGGCCGAGAAAAAGGGCTTCGACACCGGCATCCGCGTCGTCCATCCCTTCGACGGTACTTGGACACTGCCGGTCTATGTCGCCAATTTCGTGCTGATGGAATATGGCACCGGCGCCATCTTCGGCTGCCCGGCGCATGACCAGCGCGATCTCGACTTCGCCAACAAATACGGCTTGCCGGTGGTGCCCGTGGTGATGCCGGACGGCGAGGATCCGTCGGCTTTCCAGGTGATCGACGTGGCCTATACCGACGATGGCGCGATGATCAACTCGCGCTTCCTTGATGGCATGACTCCGGATCGGGCTTTCGACGAGGTCGCCAGGCTGCTGGAACAAAAGACCATCGGCAATCGCCCCATGGCCGAGCGCAAGGTGAACTTCCGCCTGCGCGACTGGGGCATTTCGCGCCAGCGTTACTGGGGCTGCCCGATCCCGATGATCCATTGCGAGGATTGCGGCGTGGTGCCCGTGCCGAAGGCCGACCTGCCGGTCAAGCTGCCGGACGATGTCGATTTCGACCGGCCGGGCAATCCGCTCGACCGTCACCCGACCTGGCGGCATGTGAAGTGCCCGCAATGCGGCAAGGACGCGCGCCGTGAAACCGATACGATGGACACGTTCGTCGATTCGTCCTGGTATTTCGCCCGCTTCACAGCGCCGTGGGCGCATGATCCGACCGATCCCAAGGCAGCGAACGAGTGGCTGGCGGTCGACCAGTATATTGGCGGCATCGAGCATGCGATCCTGCATCTGCTCTATTCACGCTTCTTCACCCGCGCCATGCGCGAGACCGGCCATGTCGACCTGGCCGAGCCGTTCAAGGGCCTGTTCACGCAAGGCATGGTCGTGCACGAAACCTACCGTGTCGGTTCGGCATCGAACGGCCGCTGGCTGGCGCCGGCCGAAGTGCGGCTGGAGGATGTCGACGGCAAGCGCCGCGCCATCGACATCGCCACCGGCGAGGCGGTCACCATCGGCCCGCTCGAAAAGATGTCGAAGTCGAAGAAGAACACGGTGAGCCCGGAAGACATCACCGATGGCTACGGCGCCGACACGGCGCGCTGGTTCATGCTGTCGGATTCGCCGCCCGAACGCGATGTCGAGTGGACCGACGATGGTGCGGCCGGCGCGCATCGCTTCATGCAGCGCATCTGGCGGCTGGTGTCGACGGCGGCCGAGACGCTGGCAGGCATCGCACCGAAGGCCGCCAATGATGGCGAGGCCGGAGCGGTTTCCAAGGCCGCGCACAAAATCCTGAAGGCGGTCGGCGAAGACATCGAGAAGCTCGCCTTCAACCGTGCCATCGCCCGCATCTATGAACTGGCCAACGCGCTGACCACTCCGCTCAACGAGGTGACGGAAGGCAAGGCTGATACGGCGCTGAAAAGCGCTTGCCGCGAGGCCGTGGAGATCATGGTGCATCTGATCGCGCCCGTGATGCCGCACCTTGCCGAAGAGTGCTGGGAGGTGCTGGGCGGCACCGATCTGCTCGCCGAACGGCCGTGGCCGGTCTTCGATCCGGCGCTGGTCGTCGACAACGAAGTCACCTATCCGGTGCAGGTCAACGGCAAGAAGCGGGGCGATTTGACAATTGCCCGCGACGCGGACCAAGGTGCGGTCGAAAAAGCGGTCTTGGCTCTCGACTTCGTGCAGAAAGCACTTGAAGGTAAGGCTCCGCGCAAGGTGATCATCGTGCCGCAGAGGATCGTCAATGTCGTTGCCTGATCGGGAAAAGACAGAGTTGAGCGGTCTGCTGCGCCGCATCGCGCTTGCCGGTCTTGTCGGTTCGCTTGCGCTCGTCTCGGCCTGCCAGGTGCGGCCGCTCTATTCCAGCGCGCCGCTGTCGACCGGCTCGACCGCCAATGCCGAGCTGGCGTCGATTGCCGTCAAGCCGGTCCGGACGCGTTATGCCCAGCAGGTGCGCAACAATCTGATCTTCGGGTTCGGGCGCGGCGCCGGCGAACCGGCCTCGCCGCTTTATTCGCTCGATCTCGGCGTGACCGAAGCCGTTGAATCCTCGGCGCTGGTCCAGGTTGGAACCGATCAAGACGAGCCGACCGCCGGTTCGGTGACACTGACCGCCGGCTACACGCTAACCGATGCGAAAACCGGCGCGGTGATCGCGGTCGGCAAGCGGGCGATCACCTCGTCCTTCGACAGGCCGCGTCAGGAGTTTGCTTCCTACCGGGCGCAGATCGACGCCGAGAACCGTGCCGCGCGCGAACTGGCCGAAGCCCTGCAACTGTCCATCGCCCAGGATCTGGCCCGGCACGGCAAGACGGCCAGCTAGCGCGAGTCGCCGCATCAGAAGAGGCCGAATCGCCCCTCTCTCCTTGATCGCATTTCCTGTTCCCGGCGATCGGACTCGTCGGCAGCGTGCTGTTTGGCGGCATGTAAATCTCCGCCCGCTGGTTGTCACGCGAGCAAAGGCTCGCCCTTTTTCCAATAGCCGCATTCGGATGAGCAACCGGTCGTGGAAACACGATCGGCTGCTCGAATCCTCATCGTGCGGCGTCGCCGCGAAAGATGCGTCTCGATCGCTCCAGCGACGCTGACAGGAAGCAACTGTTAACCACTCGCTCCCTATTGCTCAGCAGACATTTCACAGTGAGTCTTGAGCATGGAAGCCAGGCGTTTTTCTCGGGTCAATTCGTTGCACGCAGTTTCGCCCGATGACCCCCAAGGAGAGCGTTCCGGCGGCCCGCGCGGCAAGGCGGATGTTCGCCAGCCCGGCGCTTCTCACGCAGGTCATTCCGGGCGGGCTGCCGATGTCGGCGGCGACACCGAAAGCCCTGCCTGGCAAGAGTATTTTTTCCTTGCGCCCAATGTGCGTTTTACACGCACGCCGGACTATGAGCCCAAGCATCGCCAGCAGGACGAGGTTGCCGGGGAGGGTCGCCCGCAGGCGCTCCCGACGCAGCAGGCCGGGCCTGGCGCCGTCATGCATCGCGGGCCGCCACCGGCCGGGCCCGCCCAGCCAGCGCGCGGTGGCGAGACGTCCCAGGGCGTTGTGCCCGCGGCTCCGAAGGTGCCCGCAACGGCACCAGCGGCCACGCGTCCGGGGCCCGTCGTCGGGAACGGAGCGCCGGTCAAAGCAGCCACCGCTGAAAAAGCCCGGCGGCCCTATCTTTCGGATCACGCCTTCTTCGAGGGCCTGGCTCCGCTTCTGGTCGATGTGACGTCGCCGATCCGGCAGGTCAGCCCGGCCCCGCGCGCACCGGTCGCGGCTCCACCGCTTGCCGCGGCGCGGGCCGACATCTCCGCGTCCGCGGCTGATGTCACCGCCTTGTTCCGTGTCATCGAATGCCTTCCGGGCCAGGCACCGTCCGCCTTGCCGGAAGTCTTTCCGGCCAACTCCAACAAGGCCGTGGCCGCCCCGTCCGTTCCGGCGGGGACCGCCCGGCGGGCTCGGACGACGGCCGCAGTCGCACCTGCCGCAAGCAGCGCCGCCCCAGCGCCGGTTGTGCAACGCGTGGGCGAAGCCGTTCCCGCAGCGCGTGCACCGTCGCTGCCCATGGCCGGCAAGGTTGCTCAGCCGGAGACGGGCGAAGGCTACGAGCTTCCCTCGGAGGATTTGCTGCAGCAGCCTCCCGAGGGCCAAGGCTTCTACATGTCGCAGGAGCGGCTCGAGCAGAATGCCGATCTCCTGGAAAGCGTGCTGGAGGATTTCGGCGTGCGCGGCGAGATCATCCACGTACGCCCCGGTCCGGTCGTCACCCTCTACGAATTCGAGCCGGCACCTGGCGTCAAATCCTCGCGCGTCATTGGTCTCGCCGACGACATCGCCCGCTCCATGTCGGCGGTCTCGGCACGCGTCGCCGTGGTGCCCGGCCGCAATGTCATCGGCATAGAGTTGCCGAACGAGACCCGCGAAACCGTCTATTTCCGCGAACTGATCGAATCGCAGGGCTTCCGCAAGACCAGCTGCAAGCTGGCGCTTTGCCTTGGCAAGACGATCGGCGGCGAACCCGTCATCGCCGAGCTGGCGAAGATGCCGCATCTGCTCGTCGCCGGCACCACCGGCTCCGGCAAGTCGGTCGCCATCAACACCATGATCCTGTCGCTGCTCTACCGGCTGAAGCCGGAAGAATGCCGGCTGATCATGGTCGACCCGAAGATGCTCGAACTGTCCGTCTATGACGGCATCCCGCACCTTCTGACCCCCGTCGTCACGGACCCCAAGAAGGCCGTCACCGCGCTCAAATGGGCGGTGCGCGAGATGGAGGACCGCTATCGCAAGATGGCGCGGCTCGGCGTGCGCAACATCGACGGCTACAACGAGCGCGCCGCCCAAGCCCGCGACAAAGGTGAGACGGTCGTCATGACCGTGCAGACCGGCTTCGAGAAGGGCACCGGCGAATCGCTGTTCGAACAGCAGGAAATCGACCTCGCGCCGATGCCCTACATCGTCGTCATCGTCGACGAGATGGCCGACCTGATGATGGTCGCCGGCAAGGAGATCGAAGGCGCCATCCAGCGCCTGGCGCAGATGGCGCGGGCCGCCGGCATTCACCTGATCATGGCGACGCAGCGGCCTTCGGTCGACGTCATCACCGGCACGATCAAGGCCAATTTCCCGACCCGCATCTCCTTCCAGGTCACCTCCAAGATCGACAGCCGCACCATCCTGGGCGAGCAGGGCGCCGAACAGCTGCTCGGCCAGGGCGACATGCTGCACATGATGGGCGGCGGGCGCATCGCCCGTGTGCACGGCCCCTTCGTGTCCGACGCCGAGGTCGAGCATGTCGTGGCGCATCTGAAGGCGCAGGGCCGCCCCGAATATCTGGAGACCGTGACGGCCGACGAGGATGAAGAGGAAGAGGAAGGCGACCAGGGAGCGGTCTTCGACAAGGGAGCCGTTGCCGCCGAGGACGGCGATTCCAGCTATGACGAGGCGGTCAAGGTGGTGTTGCGCGACAAGAAATGTTCGACGTCCTACATCCAGCGCCGCCTCGGCATCGGCTACAACCGCGCCGCTTCACTGGTCGAGCGCATGGAGAAGGAAGGTCTGGTCGGCGCGCCCAACCATGTCGGCAAGCGCGAGATCATGGCGGGCAAGCGCCAGCCGGCGGCCGCGCTCCCCGATGACGGCACGGACTGACCGGGCAGGCTGCCCCTGATCCGCAGCGCGTAAAAAAGGCCGGTTGCCCGGCCTTTTTTAGTATCTGGTGTCGGACCGCTCAGCCGATCTTCTGGCCGGTCTTGGCCCAGTCGGCGAGGAAAGCGGCAAGGCCCTTGTCGGTCAGCGGATGGTTGACCAGCGCCTTCAGCGTCGCTGGCGGCGCGGTGATGACGTCGGCGCCGATGAGAGCCGCCTGCTTGACGTGGTTCACCGTTCGCACGGAAGCGGTCAGGATTTCGGTCTGGAAGTCGAAATTGTCGTAGATCTGGCGGATCTCCTGGATCAGTTCCATGCCGTCCGAGCCGGTGTCGTCGATGCGGCCGACGAAGGGCGAGATGAAGGAAGCGCCGGCCTTGGCGGCGAGCAGCGCCTGGTTGGCCGAGAAGCACAGCGTAACGTTGACCATGCGGTTCATCTCGGTGCGGATGGTCTTGCAGGCCTTCAGGCCGTCCAGCGTCAGCGGCACCTTGATGGCGATATTGGGCGCGATCTTGGCCAGCACCTCGGCCTCGGCCATCATCTGCTTGAACTCGGTCGCCACGACCTCGGCCGAGACCGGGCCTTCGACGATGTCGCAGATCTGCTTGGTGACCTCAATGATCTTGCCGCCCGATTTCAGGATCAGCGAGGGGTTGGTGGTGACGCCATCGAGCAGTCCCAGATCGTTCAGTTCCTTGATCTCTTTGATATCGGCGGTGTCGGCAAAAAATTTCATGGCGGGTCTCCTGACGATTTCGTCGTGCTTGGGAAGGCGCGTTCAGCGTTGCTCTTTGATCTAGACCAAAGTCAGGGCAAGGTCACGCCTCATGATCGAAGATTCGCCCTTTGTCGCGGCCGCACCGGTGCTGGTGCCGATGCCGGCCGAACGTCCCTACACCTATGCCGTGCCGGCCGGCATGCGCGTGGTGCCGGGTTCGATCGTGCGCGTGCCGCTTGGGCCGCGCCAGGTCGCCGGCATCGTCTGGGACGGCACGGTCGAGCAGGTCGATGCCAGGAAATTGCGCCCGATCGAGCAGGTTTTCGACTGTCCGCCGATCGACCGCGCCATGCGCCGCTTCGTCGACTGGGTGGCGCAATACACGCTGTCGGCGCCGGGCATGGTGGCGCGCATGCTGCTCAGGGCGCCGGAGGCCTTTGATCCCGAACCCTGGATCGAGGGGCTGCAGCGCACCCTGCTTGTGCCCGACCGGATGACGGATGCGCGGGCACGCGTGCTGGAGACGGCCGAGGGTGGGTTGGCCTGGACGCGCTCCGGCCTCGCGCACGCCGCCGGCGTGTCGTCGACGGTGATCGAGGGGCTGAAAGCGCAGGGCGTGTTTGAGACGGTGATGATCCCGCCGCGCCCGGTGGTGGCCGCGCCTGACCCAAGCTATGCCGTTCCCGAACTGATGCCGGACCAGAACGAGGCCGCGTCAATGCTGCGCGCCAATGTCGCGGCCGGCGAGTTCAATGTCGCGTTGCTCGACGGCGTCACCGGTTCGGGCAAGACGGAGGTCTATTTCGAGGCGGTGGCGGCCGCGCTCGAGCAGGGCGGCCAAGTGCTCATCCTGCTGCCGGAAATCGCGCTGACGCATGCCTTCCTCGAACGCTTCCAGCAGCGTTTTGGCGCCAAGCCGGCCGAGTGGCATTCCGACCTGCCGCCGCGAATGCGCGAAAAAGTCTGGCGGCAAGTGGCGGAAGGCGGCGTGCGCGTCGTCGCCGGCGCGCGCTCGGCGCTGTTCCTGCCATTCAAGGAGCTTGGCCTGATCATCGTCGACGAGGAACACGACCCCGCCTACAAGCAGGAAGACCGCGTCTTCTACAATGCGCGCGACATGGCCGTCGTGCGCGGCCATATAGGCGGCTTCCCCGTGGTCCTGGCGTCGGCGACACCGTCGGTCGAGAGCCGGGTCAATGCCAGCCAAGGCCGCTATGCCAGGGCTGTGCTTTCCGCCCGCTTCGCCGAGGCGGCACTTCCCGACCTCAAGTCGATCGACATGCGGCGCGCGCCACCGGCGCGTGGCGGCTTCCTGTCGCCGGTGCTGATCGACCATATGCGCCGGACGCTGGAGAAGAAGGAGCAGTCGCTCTTGTTCCTCAACCGACGCGGCTACGCGCCGCTGACGCTGTGCCGGGTCTGCGGCCATCGCTTCGGCTGCCCGGTGTGCTCGGCCTGGCTGGTCGAACACCGCTTTCGCGGCCAGTTGGTCTGCCACCATTGCGGTCACAATGAGCGCCGTCCCGAAGCCTGCCCGGAATGCGGCACGCTCGACCACCTGGTCGCTTGCGGTCCGGGGGTCGAGCGCATCGCCGAGGAGGTCGTCACGCATTTCCCGGACGCGCGCACCATCGTGCTGTCGTCGGATATCATGGGGGGTGTACGACGGTTGCGGCTGGAGCTGGAGGCAATCGCCAATGGCGAGGCCGATATCGTCATCGGCACGCAACTGGTCGCCAAGGGCCACAATTTCCCTGATATGACGCTGGTCGGCGTCGTCGATGCCGATCTCGGCCTTGCCAATGGCGATCCGCGCGCCGCCGAGCGCACCTTCCAGTTGCTCAGCCAGGTGACCGGCCGTGCCGGCCGCACCGGCAAGAAGAGCCTGGGCCTGCTGCAGACGTTCCAGCCCGACCATCCGGTGATGCGGGCGATCGTCTCCGGCGACGCCGAATCTTTCTACCAGCGTGAGATTTCTGAGCGCGAACGCGCTGCCTTGCCGCCCTTCGGCCGGCTGGCCGGCGTCATCGTCAGCGCCGTGACGCGGGCGGAGGCGGAAGGCCATGCCCGCGGCCTGCGCCGCGCCGCGCCCGAGGCGTCGGACCTGTTCGTGCTCGGGCCGGCCGAGGCGCCGCTGTCCCTGCTCGGCGGCCGCCATCGCTTCCGCCTGCTGATCCAGGGCGAGCGCCGCGCCGACATGCAAGGTTTTATCAGAGCTATGCTGGCCAATGGACCGAAACAGCGCGGCTCGGTCCGGGTGCAGGTCGACATCGACCCGCAGAGCTTTCTGTAGGGACGCAATTTCAGCTACAGCTGTCTCGGCGAGAGAAACGGAAAGATCACATGAAAACCCTTGGCCTGCTCGGCGGCATGAGCTGGGAATCGACCGCCATCTATTATCGCCTGCTCAACGAGATCGTGCGCGAGCGGCTGGGTGGGCTGCATTCGGCGAAGCTTCTCATGTGGTCGTTCGATTTCGCCGAGATCGCCGAGCGGCAGCATCATGGTGATTGGGACGGCGCCGGCGCGCTGCTGGTCGATGCCGCGCGCAAGCTCGAGGCCGGCGGCGCGGAAGGCTTGCTTCTGTGCACCAACACCATGCACAGACTGGCTGACCAGGTGCAGGCTTCGGTGTCGATCCCGCTCATCCACATTGCCGATGCCACGGCGGTGGCGGTCAAGCGCGCAGGCATGCAGCGCCCGACGCTGCTGGCGACGCGCTTCACCATGGAGCAGGATTTCTACAAGGGCCGGCTCGCCGACAAATACGGCCTGTCGCCTGTCGTGCCCGATGCGGCCGGGCGCGACATGGTGCATCGCGTCATCTATGACGAGTTGTGCCAGGGCATCGTGACCGGAGCCTCGAAGGCCGCTTATATCGAATTGGCCGAACGCCTGCGCCGTGAAGAGGCCGCCGACAGCATCATCATGGGCTGCACGGAGATCACCATGCTCATCGGCCAGGGCGATTTCGACATTCCGGTTTTCGACACGACGCGCATCCATGCCGAGGCGGCGGTGGAATTCGCGCTCGGTTGATGCGGGTCTCCTAAAGTGCCTTGAGCCATCTGGCGCGGCATTTTTCCTCCGCTAGAATGCCCGCGATTTCAAAATAGGCATTCCGAGGGACACGATGGATTTTGCGCTTCCATGGCCGACGAGCCAGGGCGAATGGCTGGCCTGGTCGAGCGCGGTCTTCACCGTGCTGCTCGGCCTTCTGTTTTTCCTGGCGCCGGGCCTGGCGTTCCGCATCCTGCGCCTGCAGGCGAAACCCGAGAAGGCGGCGGCGATCGCCGAGGGGCGAGGCCGCATGTCGGGCTTCTATCTCGGGGTCGGCCTGTGTTGCATCCTGCTCGCGCAGCCGCTGGTCTACATGGCGCTCGGCTTCTCCTGGCTGTTCACTGCCTTCGGCCGGCTGCTGTCGATGATGTCGGATGGCGCCAATACGCCTTTCAATTGGGTTTCCATTGTGGTGGAATTGGCGCTCGCGGCCTTGCCGCTCGCCTTTGCCTTCGGCTTTGTGCCCTGAATCCAAGGGTATTCCGGCGCGCAGGACGCTGATCTTTCGCCGGATGCGACAATAGTGCCTGAAAACCATGCGGAACGACGCATTGCGGTCTTAAAATGCCTGTGCTAGACGGCAATCGACTTTCGGCCGGGGATAGCGGAAGCCGCGCCTCCGTGCTTGGAAAAATGCAGTAAGGTCAAAGATTTAGCCAGAGTTTTTGCTCGCGCCAACAATCTGCGGCCTGTCAGACAAGAGAAAAGACGGTCCGTGGCCCAATCGTCATCGCCAATCTCAGGTGTCGCAGAGCGCTATGCCGGTTCGCTGTTCGAACTGGCATCGCAAGCAAATTCCGTGGCCAAGGTCGAGGCCGACCTCAACGGTTTCGAGGCACTGCTCGCGGGCAGCGCGGACCTCACCCGGCTGATCAACAGCCCGGTGTTCTCCAGCGAAGACCAGGCCAAGGCCATCGCGGCGATCGCCGACAAGGCAGGCATCACCGGCCTGACCGGCAATTTCCTGCGCGTCGTCGCCAAGAATCGCCGCCTGTTCGCGGTGCCCGGCATGATCAAGGCGTTCCGCCAGATCGCGGCCGAAGCCCGTGGCGAGGCTGCGGCCGAAGTGACGTCGGCTCATGAGCTGACCGCGGCCCAGCAGACCGAACTCAAGGCGGCGCTGAAAAGCGTTGCCGGCAAGGACGTGGCCATTTCCGTCACCGTTGACCCGTCGCTGCTCGGCGGGCTGGTGGTCAAGATGGGCTCGCGCCAGATCGATACGTCGCTCAAAACCAAACTCAATTCGCTCAAGCTTGCACTGAAAGAGGTCGGCTGATGGACATCCGCGCCGCGGAAATTTCCGCAATTCTGAAAGACCAGATCAAGAATTTCGGCAAGGAGGCCGAGGTCTCCGAAGTCGGACAGGTGCTGTCCGTCGGTGATGGTATCGCCCGTGTCTACGGCCTCGACAATGTCCAGGCCGGCGAAATGGTCGAATTCCCCGGCGGCATCCGCGGCATGGCGCTCAACCTCGAAGCCGACAATGTCGGCGTCGTCATCTTCGGCGCCGACCGCGACATCAAGGAAGGCGACACCGTCAAGCGCACCGGCGCCATCGTCGACGCGCCTGTCGGCCCCGGCCTGCTCGGCCGCGTCGTCGACGCGCTCGGCAATCCGATCGACGGCAAGGGCCCGATCAAGGCGGTCGAGCGCAAGCGCGTCGACGTCAAAGCACCCGGCATCATCCCGCGCAAGTCGGTGAACGAGCCGATGTCGACCGGCCTCAAGGCCATCGATGCGCTGATCCCGGTCGGCCGCGGCCAGCGCGAGCTGGTCATCGGCGATCGCCAGACCGGCAAGACGGCCATCATCCTCGACACGATGCTCAACCAGAAGTCGGTGCACGACAACGGCCCCGAGAAGGAAAAGCTCTACTGCGTCTACGTCGCCGTCGGCCAGAAGCGCTCGACCGTCGCGCAGTTCGTCAAGGTGCTGGAAGAGCGCGGCGCGCTCGAATATTCGATCATCGTCGCCGCCACCGCTTCCGACCCGGCGCCGATGCAGTTCCTGGCGCCGTTCACGGCCTGCACCATGGGCGAGTATTTCCGCGACAACGGCATGCATGCACTGATCAGCTATGACGATCTGTCGAAGCAGGCCGTCGCCTATCGCCAGATGTCGCTGTTGCTGCGCCGCCCGCCGGGCCGCGAAGCCTATCCGGGCGACGTCTTCTACCTGCACTCGCGCCTGCTCGAGCGCGCCGCAAAGCTCAACGACGATCTGGGTGGCGGCTCGCTGACCGCGCTGCCGGTCATCGAGACGCAGGCCAACGACGTGTCGGCCTACATCCCGACCAACGTGATCTCGATCACCGACGGCCAGATCTTCCTCGAAACCAACCTGTTCTTCCAGGGTATCCGTCCGGCCGTCAACGTCGGCCTGTCGGTGTCGCGCGTCGGTTCCTCGGCGCAGATCAAGGCGATGAAGCAGGTTGCCGGCTCGATCAAGGGCGAGCTCGCGCAGTACCGCGAAATGGCTGCTTTCGCGCAGTTCGGCTCGGATCTCGACGCCGCCACGCAGCGCCTGCTCAACCGCGGCTCGCGCCTGACCGAGCTCCTGAAGCAGCCGCAGTTCTCGCCGCTGAAGACGGAAGAGCAGGTCGCGGTGATCTTCGCCGGCGTCAACGGCTATCTCGACAAGCTGCCGGTCAACCAGGTCGGCAAGTTCGAGCACGGCCTGCTCAGCCACATGCGTTCGGCCGGCAAGGACGTCCTCGACGCCATCCGCAAGGAAAAGGCGCTGTCGGACGATCTGCGCGCCAAGCTGAAGGCCGAGATCGACGCCTTCGCCAAGACCTTCGCCTGAGCGAAGTGCCAGTCCGGATGAGACAAGACGGGATCAGGTTTGAAGCATGCCTTCATTAAAAGACCTTCGTAACCGTATCGCCTCGGTCAAGGCGACGCAGAAGATCACCAAGGCGATGCAGATGGTTGCCGCGGCGAAGCTGCGCCGTGCGCAAGAGGCGGCGGAAGCGGCGCGTCCCTATTCGGAGCGCATGGGTTCCGTGCTGGCCAATATCACCCAGGCGGTCGGTGGCGGGGGCGATGCCCCGGCGCTGATGACCGGAACCGGCAAGGACGACGTGCATCTGCTCGTCGTCTGCACCGCCGAGCGTGGCCTGTGCGGCGGCTTCAATTCGCAGATCGCCCGTCATGCCCGCGACCATATCCGCCGGCTTCTGGCCGACGGCAAGCAGGTCAAGATCATCTGCGTCGGCAAGAAGGGTTTCGACATCCTGCGCCGCGACTATGCCGCGATGATCATCGAACGCGTCGATCTGCGCGAGGTCAAGACGCTCGGCTTCGTCAATGCCGATGCGATCGCCCGCAAGGTCATCCATCTGTTCAACGAGGGCGCCTTCGACGTCTGCACGCTGTTCTACTCGCAGTTCAAGTCGGTGATCAGCCAGGTTCCGACCGCGCAGCAGATCATTCCGGCAGCGTCCGCCTCTTCGGCTCAGCCAGAAACGGCCGATGGCGCCAGCGCCGTATACGAGTATGAGCCGGAGCCGGGCGAAATCCTGTCCGACCTCATCCCGCGCAACATCGCGGTGCAGATATTCCGTGCGCTGCTCGAAAACGCGGCGGGCGAAATGGGCGCCAAGATGAGCGCCATGGACAATGCGACGCGCAACGCCGGCGAGATGATCAACAAGCTGTCGATCACCTACAACCGCCAGCGGCAGGCGCAGATCACCAAGGAACTGATCGAAATCATTTCGGGCGCCGAGGCGCTCTAGGCGCGGTCAGCGGGTCATTGGCCCGCGAACCGGACCGCGTGAGAAACAAAGGACGAAAAGGGTAAAGACGATGGCGAAAGCAGCGACCCCGAAGACGGCAGCCCCCAAGGCAGCAGCTCCCGCGAAGGCGGCCAAGGCTCCGGCAGCGGCAGTAAAGGCGGCTCCGGCCAAGGCGGCAGCAGCGCCGGCCAAGGCCGCCGCTGCCAAGACGCAGGCCGTGGCCACCAAGGCGACCGGCGTTGTCGGCAAGGTCCGCCAGGTCATCGGCGCCGTCGTCGACGTGCAGTTCGGCGAGCATCTGCCGCCGATCCTGAACGCGCTCGAGACCAACAATGTCGGTAATCGCCTGGTGCTCGAAGTTGCGCAGCATCTGGGTGAAAACACCGTGCGCTGCATCGCCATGGACTCCACCGAAGGCTTGGTGCGTGGCCAGGAAGTGCGCGACACCGGCGGCCCGATCGCCGTGCCGGTCGGCCCGGGCATGCTCGGCCGTATCATCAACGTCATCGGCGAGCCGGTCGACGAGGCAGGCCCGGTCGACGCGGTCGAATTGCGCTCGATCCACCAGCCGGCTCCGGCCTATATCGAACAGTCGACGGAAGCGCAGATCCTGATCACCGGCATCAAGGTGCTCGACCTGCTCGCGCCCTACGCCAAGGGCGGCAAGATCGGCCTGTTCGGCGGCGCCGGCGTCGGCAAGACGGTGCTGATCCAGGAACTGATCAACAACATCGCCAAGGCGCATGGTGGTTACTCGGTGTTCGCCGGCGTCGGCGAGCGCACCCGCGAAGGCAACGACCTTTACCACGAGTTCATCGAATCCGGCGTCAACAAGAAGGGCGGCGGCGAAGGTTCGAAGGCGGCGCTGGTGTACGGCCAGATGAACGAGCCGCCGGGCGCGCGCGCCCGCGTCGGCCTGACCGGCCTGACGGTTGCCGAATATTTCCGCGACCAGGGCCAGGACGTGCTGTTCTTCGTCGACAACATCTTCCGCTTTACGCAAGCGGGTTCGGAAGTGTCGGCTCTGCTCGGCCGTATCCCGTCGGCCGTGGGCTATCAGCCGACGCTCGCCACCGACATGGGCGCGCTGCAGGAACGCATTACCACCACCACCAAGGGCTCGATCACCTCGGTGCAGGCGATCTACGTGCCGGCCGACGACTTGACCGACCCGGCGCCGGCGACCTCGTTCGCCCACCTTGACGCGACGACGACGCTGAACCGTTCGATCGCCGAAAAGGGTATCTATCCGGCCGTCGATCCGCTGGACTCGACCTCGCGCATGCTCGACCCGCTGGTCGTTGGCGACGAGCACTATGCCGTTGCCCGCCAGGTGCAGTCGATCCTCCAGCGCTACAAGTCGCTGCAGGACATCATCGCCATCCTGGGCATGGACGAGCTCTCGGAAGAGGACAAGCAGACCGTGGCCCGCGCCCGCAAGATCGAGCGCTTCCTGTCGCAGCCGTTCTTTGTCGCCGAAGTGTTCACCGGCGCGCCGGGCAAACTGGTCGACCTCGCCGATACCATCAAGGGGTTCAAGGGCCTCTGCAACGGCGACTATGACCACCTGCCGGAAGCCGCCTTCTACATGGTCGGCGGCATCGACGAAGCGGTCGAGAAGGCACAGCGCCTCGCGGCTGAAGCGGCTTAATCAAGGGAATAGGGAGTAGTCAGTAGTCAGTAGTGAATAGCAGCTGGGTGATCGGGGCGGTTGTCCTCTCTCCCTACTTCCTACTCACTATTCCCTACTCGCTAAATTGACATGGCTGAAGCTTTCAAGTTCGAACTGGTCTCGCCGGAGCGCCTGCTGGTTTCCGCCGAGGTCGAATCCGTGGTCATTCCGGGCGCCGAGGGCGAGATGACCGTCATGGCCCATCACGCGCCGGTCATGACCACGATCAAGCCGGGCGTCGTCACGGTGAAGAATGCCTCGGGCAGCGAAGAACGCTATGTCGTGTTCGGCGGCTTCGCTGACATCGTCCCGGCCGGCTGCACGCTGCTGGCGGAATCGGCTGTGGCGGTGAAGGATGTCGACCGCGCCGACCTCGCCCGCCGCATCCAGGAAGCCAGGGAAGACGCGGCCGACGCCAAGGACGATCAGTCGCGCAGCAAGGCGGAACAGTTCCTTAGCCAGCTCACCACGCTGGAAGGCGCAATCCTGCCGGCCTGAGGCTTGTCCCGGAAGACGGATTGAAAGCGGGGCCTGCCCCGCTTTTTTGTTTGTTGGGGCGGCAAGTGTTCAGCTACGGCGGCGATATCGTACCGCCGACATCGAAGTCCTCTACCGCCTGTTGACCCCGTCCAGCTCCGTCTTACCGTCCTTCGCCGTCTATGCCGAGCGCAGCGAGGGCCAAGGTCGTGCCGTCGCGCCGCAAATGAACAAGATGAATGGCCACGAGGTCGATCAGCGTCTGGCGTTCGGCGTGATCCCTGGCGAAGCCGGCCAGATCGAACACCGCCGTCACGGTTTCGTTCGCCGGCAGCTGCTGGTCCAAAAGCGCCGTCAGCTCCGCATCGAGCGGATCGGTGAAATGGCCCCTCGGCAAGCTCTTTCCGCGCGCCGCGCAGGCGGCGATCCAGGCTGCCACCACCAGCGTGAGGTGGACCAGCTCGGTGCCGGCTTCCAGGCACTCGATGGCCGAGGCAATGATGCGCTGCGGCAGTTTCTGGCTGCCGTCATTGGCGATCTGGGCGGTACGGTGGGCAAGTGCCGTGTTCGAAAAACGCTCGGCAAGCTCGGCCGTATAGGCCGATGTGTCGAGGCCGGCATCGTCAGGCAATGTCGATTTGGCCTCCTCCCACAGCGCATCGACGAACCGCCGGATCGCCGGATCGGCGAAGGCGCGATCGACCGTGGGGTGGCCGCTGAGCAGGCCAAGATAGGCGATGCCCGAATGCGCGCCGTTGAGCAGCCTCAGCTTCATGTCCTCGAAGGGGGCAACATCGCCGACCATGGTGACGCCGAATTTTTCCCAGGCCGGACGCCCGGCCGGGAAATCGTCCTCGATCACCCATTGGCGGAAAGGTTCGGTCATCACGGGCCAGGCGTCCTCGATGCCAAGTTCGCCTGATATCCGCGCCCGGTCGGCATCGGTCGTGGCCGGCACGATGCGGTCGACCATGCTCGAGGGAAATGCGACCTGACCGGCGATGTGGCCGGCAATTCCAGCACCGCCCGCCGAACCAGGCCTGGCATCGCGCAATTCAGCGAATTCGATCAGCAGCCTGTGCAAGGTGGCGCCGTTGGCCGGCAGGTTGTCGCAACACAGCACGGTAAAGGGCGGGGTGCCGGCGGCCAGCCTCCGGGCGAGCGCTTCGGTCAGAAAACCATGCGCGGTCTTCGGCTGTTGCGGATTGGCCAGGTCGTGGACGATGTCGGGATGCGCCGTGTCCAGCCCGCCGCCGGCCGCCCGCAAATAGGCTTTCTCGGTGATGGTCAACGTCACGATGCGGGTGCGGGGATCGGTCAGCACCGCCAGCACCGCAGCCGGGTCCTCCGGCGCCACCAGCAGCGAGCCGATGGAACCGATGACATGCAGCTTCTCGCCGCCGCTGCCGCGCACCGCCAGCGTGTACAGCCCGTCCTGCGGCGCCAGCGCGTCGCGGGTGTCGGCGCTGCGCAGCGACACGCCTGTTATGCCCCAGCCCGTCTCGCCGGCGGCCAGGCACTCATCGATGTAGGCGGCCTGATGGGCCCGGTGAAAGGCGCCGACGCCGAGATGCACAATGCCCGGCGTAATCGCGCCACGATCGTATCGAGGCGCGGCGACCTTGGCCGGCAATGCCTGCGCCGTGCGGTTGGAAAGGCGAAGGGCTGTCATCGGTTTGCGGCACTCATCTCGTGGGACGGCTGGTCAGGGAATGGCTGCTAATCCGCGGGCGGATCGCAGAACGGCGTAACATCGGCGGCGGTTGCCGACAATGCTCAGCATTGCTCAAAAGTCATCATACAACAATCCGATTTTTGTATGTTGACATTATTTCCAGCCGATCCTACCGATAGCGACCCTGGGAGGATGCCGTGGCACTGACGAATGCGGATTTGCTGTTTCCAGCCGAGGCGCGTCCGCTCTCGATCGCCCGCGATCTCTACGCCGGCATCAAGGACCTGCCCATTATCAGCCCGCACGGCCACACCGACCCGCGCTGGTATGCGCTGAACGAGCCGTTCCCCGATCCCGCGCAACTGCTCATCGTACCTGACCACTATATTTTTCGCATGCTGTTCAGCCAGGGCGTGCGGCTGGAGGCTCTCGGCGTGCCGACGCTCGATGGCGCGCCCGTCGAGACCGACGGCAGGGCGATCTGGCGGCTGTTCGCCGAGCACTATCATCTCTTCCGTGGCACGCCGACCCGGCTGTGGTTCGACCATGTGCTTGCGCATCTGTTCAGCATCGAAGAGCCGTTGAGCGCCGCAACCGCCGATCGCCATTACGACACGATCGCGACGGTGCTGCAGTGGGAGAACTACCGCCCCCGCGCCCTGTTCGAGCGCTTCAACATCGAGGTCATCGCAACGACCGAAGGCGCGCTCGACGATCTCAAATGGCACCAGATGATCCGCGACAGCGGCTGGGAGGGCCGCGTCGTCACCGCCTATCGGCCGGATGCCGTCGTCGATCCCGATTTCGAAGGGTTTTCAGTCAATCTCGACCGGCTAGGCGAGGTCACCGGCTGCGACACCGGGACCTGGGCCGGCTATCTCGATGCGCACCGCCAGCGCCGCGCCTTGTTCAAGAGCTTCGGCGCGACCTCGTCGGATCATGGCCATCCCACGGCCGACACCGCCAATCTTTCCGATGCGGCGGCGCAGGAGCTGTTCAACCGGATTCGCGCCGGCTCGCAGGACGAGCGTGAACGAAAGCTGTTTCGCGCCCAGATGCTGACCGAAATGGCCAAGATGAGCCGGGACGACGGACTGGTGATGCAGATTCATCCCGGCTCCTGGCGCAATCATTCGCCTGGAATTTTCCAGAAATTCGGCAGGGACAAAGGCTTCGATATCCCGACCCGCACCGATTATGTGACGGCGCTGAAGCCGCTGCTCGACTGCGTCGGGCTCGAGCGCGACCTGACCGTCATTCTGTTCACGCTGGATGAGAGCAGTTACGCGCGCGAGCTGGCGCCGCTGGCCGGCGTCTACCCGGCGCTGAAGCTCGGGCCGGCCTGGTGGTTCCACGACAGCCCGGAAGGCATGCGCCGTTTCCGCGAGATGACCACCGAGACCGCCGGCTTCTACAACACCGTCGGCTTCAACGACGACACGCGCGCCTTTCCCTCGATCCCGGCCCGTCACGACGTGGCGCGGCGGGTCGACTGCGCGTTCCTGGCGCGCCTCGTCGCCGAGCACAGGCTGCGCGAGGACGAGGCTCATGAACTCGCGAAGGAGCTTGCCTACACGCTCGCCAAGACGGCGTACCGGCTCTGAACGGGACGCTCCGATTTTTCAAAGGGAGGAAGTCATGTTGCATTTTTCGAAATTGACGGCGGCCACATTCGCCTTCGGTTCGCTGCTGATCGGCATTGCAAATGCCGAGACCGTGCTGCGATCCTCGGATACCCATCCGGACGGCTATCCGACCGTCGAAGCGGTCAAGTACATGGGCGACCTCGTCAAGCAGCGCACCGCCGGCCGCTATTCGATCGAGGTCTATCACTCGGCGCAGCTCGGTGAGGAGAAGGACACGATCGAGCAGACCCAGGCCGGGGTCATCGACCTCGACCGTGTCTCGATGGGACCGTTCAACGGTATCGTGCCGGAAACCGCCGTGCCGTCGCTGCCCTACATGTTCCGCTCGGTCGAACACATGCGCCATGTCATGGACGGGCCGATCGGCGACCAGATACTCAAGGCGTTCGAGGCGCATGACCTCGTCGGCCTCGCCTTCTACGATTCCGGCGCGCGTTCCTTCTACAACACCAAGAAGGACATCACCTCGATGGCGGACATGAAAGGCATGAAGTTCCGCGTCATCCAGTCCGACGTGTTCGTCGACATGGTCAACGCGCTTGGCGCCAATGCCACGCCGATGGCCTATGGCGAGGTCTACTCGGCGCTGCAGACCGGCGTCATCGACGGCGCCGAGAACAACTGGCCGAGCTTCGAATCCGCCAAGCACTACGAAGTGGCCAAGCACTACACCATGGACCAGCACCAGATCGTGCCGGAAGTGCTGGTCATGTCGAAGGCAAGCTGGGAGAAGCTGTCGCCGGAAGACCAGGCGATCGTGCGGCAGGCGGCCAAGGACAGCGTCGTGAAGATGCGCGAGCTCTGGGACGCGCAGGAGAAGAAGTCGCGCGACATCGTCGAGAAGGCCGGCGTCAAGGTCAGCGAGATCGACAAGCAGCCGCTGATCGACGCAATGAAGCCGGTCTACGACAAATATTTGTCGACGCCGGAACTGAAGGATCTGGCGGCGAAGATACAGGCCGAGAAATGAACGGGGCTAACAGGTCAGGCAGCGCGAGGACTCCTGCGCTGCCTTCGGACGCCCCTGCCACGAGAGGCTTCTGGCTCGCTGCCGAGCGCGTTCTCTCCGGGCTTGCCCGGCTGGCGTTGTGGGTCAGCGGCGCCGGCCTGACGCTGATGACGATCATCATCTTCTGGCAGGTCTTCTCGCGCTACATGCTGAACCGTTCGCCGAGCTGGACCGAATCCTTCTCGGTGCTGCTGATGGGCTGGTTCATCTTCCTGGGTGCCGCGGTCGGCGTGCGCGAGCGCACGCATCTGGGCTTCGACGTGCTGCTTTACGTCCTGCCTGCCTCGGCCAAGGCGGTGCTGCGCAGCATTTCCGATCTTGTCGTGCTGGCCTTCGGCGCCGGCATGATCGTCTACGGCGTGCAACTGGCGAGGCTGACCTGGAATACGGTGATGCCTTCGCTCGCCCTGCCGGGCGGCGTCAGCTTCCTGCCGGTCATCCTTGGAGGCGCGTTGGTCTGCCTGTTTTCACTGGAACGGCTGGCCGGGCGTTTTGCCGGCCTGCCCGTCGACGCCGACATCCATGCAACCGGCGAGGAGGTCTGAACCATGGCCTTGATGGTCCTTTTCGGCACCTTCGTGTTCCTGCTGGTCATCGGCACGCCGATCGCGTTCTGTCTGGGCGTCGCCAGCTTCGCGACGATCCTCACGCTAGGCCTTCCGCCGGTCGTGGTGTTCCAGCGGCTCAATTCCGGCGTCAGCGTTTTTTCGCTGATGGCCATACCCTTCTTCATCTTCGCCGGCGACCTCATGGTGCGTGGCGGCATCGCCGCGCGGCTGGTCGCGCTGGCAGGCTCACTGGTCGGCCATTTGCGTGGCGGTCTGGGGCAGGTCAACATCGCGGCGTCGACCATGTTCGGCGGCATTTCCGGCTCGGCGGTGGCGGATGCGTCGGCAGTCGGCGGGCTGATGATCCCGCAGATGAAGGCGCGCGGCTACGGCATCGACTACGCCGTCAACATCACCTCGGTCGGCGCCATCATCGCGCTTTTGATCCCGCCCTCGCACAACATGATCATCTACTCGATTTCGGCCGGCGGCCGTATCTCGATCGCGGATCTGTTCACGGCTGGCGTGTTGCCGGGTCTGCTGCTGGCGCTGTCGCTGATGATAACGGCCTATTGGGTCGCCAGCCGCCGCGGCTACCCGACGGAGCCCTTCGCGGGCTTCGGTCGGGCCTTGCAGCTGCTTGTCGCCGCCATTCCGGGCCTTATCCTGATCGCCATCATCTTCGGCGGCGTCAGGTCCGGCATCTTCACCGCGACCGAGAGCTCCTGCATCGCTATCGTTTACGCCTTCCTGGTCACGCTGATCATCTACCGCTCGATGAGTTGGGGTGACTTCGTCGCGGCGACGACGGCCTCGGTGCGGACCACCGCCATGGTGCTGATGATTATCGGCTGCGCGGCGGCCTTCGGCTGGCTGCTCGCCTATCTCAGGGTGCCGGCGGCGCTAGTCGCCTTTCTGCAGTCGGTATCCGACAACAAGCTGGTCATCCTGCTGTTGATCAACATCGTGCTGCTCATTCTCGGCACCTTCATGGACATGTCGCCGCTGATCATCATCACGACGCCGATCTTCCTGCCGGTGGTCATGGCCTATGGCGTCGATCCTGTGCATTTCGGCGTGATCCTCATCCTCAATCTCGGCATCGGCCTTTGCACGCCACCGGTTGGCGCGGTCCTGTTCGTCAGCTGCGCCATTGGCCGCATTCCGATCTGGACGGCGATGCGCTCGATCTGGCCATTCTATGGCGCCGCCTTCGTGGTGCTGATGCTTGTCACCTACATACCGGAAATCTCATTGTGGCTGCCGAGCCTGTTCCATTAGGAGATCACCCAGGTGTCCGATATCGCAAACGACCTCAGGGTCGAGAGAAAACCCAAACTGTCGGAAACCGTCGTGGCGGCGATCCGCAAGCAGTTGCATGCGGGTGAAATCCTGCCCGGCCACAAGCTGCCGACCGAGGGCCAGCTGACCGAGACCTTCGGCGTCAGTCGCACCGTCATCCGCGAGGCGATGGCCAAGCTTGCCGCTGACGGCCTTGTCGAGCCGCGGCAGGGGGCGGGTGTCTTCGTCACCGAGCACATCTCGACCATGTTCGGGGCGCTGGCCGCCGACATGGGGGCCAAGGATTCGATCGCGCTCAACGTGCTCGAGGTGCGGCTGGCGATCGAGATCGAATCGGCCGGGCTCGCCGCCATCCGCCGCAACGCCGCGCAGGAAGCGGCGATCCAGGAAGCCTTCTTCGAGTTCGAGCGGCTGCTACTCGACGGCCAGCCGACCGGACCCGCCGATCTCGCCTTCCATCGCGCCATCGCCAGCGCCACCAACAATCCGTTCTATGTCGAGATGCTCGACGTGCTCGGCCGGCGCGCCATTCCGTGCGACGTGACCTCGCCCTGGTCGACCGAGCTGGTGCAGTCCGACAGCTACCAGCGCGGGCTGCAGCGAGAGCATCTGGTGATCCTGAACGCGATCACGGCGGGCGATGCCGAGGCCGCGCGCGAGGCGATGCGTGCCCATCTCGGCGCCAGCCAGCAGCGCTACCGCGAACGCCTGCAGGCGCGGCAGGCCTATTACGCCAGTTCGACCAGGGCCGCCGCCGGCGAATGATCCACCGGAAGTCAGGAAAGAGATGAGCCAGAACCACACAGACTACACATCGCGCTTCGCCATCGATCCGGCGGCCGCCGCCGCCATGGGAACGGACGAACTGCGCCATAATTTCCATATCGACGATCTCTTCCAGCTTGGCCGGATCAGCCTGACCTACACCCACTACGACCGGATGATCGTCGGCGGTGCCGTGCCGGTGGCGACGGCGTTGCCGTTGGAAGCGATCAAGCCGACCGGCACCAAGGGTTTTCTCGACCGGCGCGAACTGATCGCCGTCAATATCGGCGGCGCCGGCACGATCGAAGCCGGGGGCCAGTCCTTCGACCTCCAGGCGCGCGACATGCTCTATCTCGGCATGGGCACCGAAACGGTTTCGTTCACCTCGGCTGATAAAGACGACCCGGCCAAGTTCTATCTGCTCAGCGCGCCGGCGCATCAGGCTCATCCCAGCCGGCTGATCCGCCTCGGCGACGCCAAGCGCCTCGATCTCGGCAGCAAGGAGGCCTGCAACGAGCGCTCGATCTTCCAGTTTATCCATGCCGGGGGAACAAAGACCTGCCAGCTCGTCGTCGGCATGACGCAGCTGGCGCCGGGCTCTATCTGGAACACCATGCCGTGCCATGTGCATGACCGGCGCATGGAGGCCTATCTTTATTTCGACCTGCCCGAGGCGGCGCGCGTTTTCCATTTCATGGGCGAGCCGGACGAGACGCGCCATATCGTCATGCGCAATGAAGAGGCGGTGCTGTCGCCAAGCTGGTCGATCCATTCGGGCGCCGGCACGTCCAACTACGCCTTCATCTGGGCGATGGCGGGCGACAATGTCGACTACACCGATGTCGATGCCGTGGCGATGGACGCGCTGCGGTGAGCGACCTCACTGCCTTCAGCCTGGCCGGCAAACGCATCCTGGTCACCGGCGCCAACACCGGGATCGGCCAAGGCATCGCGGTCTCCATCGCGCGCGCCGGCGGCGCGGTGATCGGCGTCGGCCGCTCGTCGATGGCCGATACGGCGAGCAAGGTCGCGGCTCTGGGCGGCGAATTCAAGGCGGTCGCCGCCGACCTTGCCAACACCGGAGCGGCCGGACCGATGCTCGATCGTGTCTGGGACGAAAGCGGGCCGCTCGACGGGTTGGTCAACAATGCCGGCATCATCCGGCGCGCCGATGCCGTCGACCTGACGGAGACCGACTGGGACGATGTCATCGATGTCAATTTGAAGACGGTCTTCCTGCTCAGCCAGTCCTTTGCCCGGCGCGTCCTTGCCGGCGGGCGCCAGGGCAAGATCGTCAACATCGCCTCGGTGCTGAGTTTCCAGGGCGGCATCCGCGTCGCGTCCTACACGGCGTCAAAGCATGGCGTGCTCGGCATCACCCGTCTGCTCGCCTGCGAGTGGGCGGCGAAAGGCATCAACGTCAACGGCATAGCGCCGGGCTATATCGAGACCAACAACACGCAGGCGCTGCGTGCCGATCCCGACCGCAGTGCCGCCATCCTCGGGCGCATTCCCGCCGGGCGCTGGGGCGAGCCGGGAGACATTGGCGATGCCGCCGTCTTCCTGCTGGCGCCGGCCTCGAACTACATGCATGGCGCGGTGGTGCCAGTGGACGGCGGCTGGCTGGCGCGATGAGGAGATGACAATGACCGAGCCTAAGACTTTCGCGCAAGCAGGCGAGGGTGCCTGGATGCCGACGCCAGACGGCAATCGCCGGCGCGTGCTGCTGTCCACCGACGAACTGATGATGGTCGAATTCGGCATCGACAAGGGCGGCGTCGGCGCGCTGCATTCGCACCCGCACGTCCAGGCAAGCTACGTCGCCGAAGGCCGTTTCGAGGTGACCATCGACGGACGGACCGCAATCCTGGAGGCCGGCGGCAGCTTCATCGTGCCGTCCGGCCTGGTGCACGGCGTCAGGGCGCTGGAGGCGGGACGGCTGGTGGACAGTTTCACGCCGCACCGCGCTGATTTTCTCGCCTGACCCGGCCGCCGGCGATTTCCCGGCCAATGAAAAAACCCGCACTTCCAAGGAAGCGCGGGTTTGTTGCCTGGGCGCCAATGGCGCCGCGGTACTCAAAACATCACCGCAGGACCGGAAACCTGCCGGATCATGGTGAATATAAACTTAATGCGTGTCAGGTGATGCGCCTGAGCAGGCCGAAAAGCCGTTCGAACGTCCTGCCATAGGGCGGGCGCAGAAGGGCTCCTGCGCTCAAGCGCGACTGCTGGAAGACCGGCTTCTCCTTGCTGAAGGTGCGGAAGCCCCACTCGCCGTGATAGGCACCCATGCCGCTGGCGCCGACACCGCCGAAGGGCTGGTTCTCCTGCACCAGATGCAGCATGCAGTCGTTGATGGTGACGCCGCCGGCGACGGTCTCGCGCAGGATGCGCCGGCGGTTGCCGCTGTCGCGCCCGAACCAGTAGAGCGCCAGCGGCCGGTCGGCCCGGTTCACATAGTCGATGGCGTCGTCGACCGTGGCGTATTCGACGATCGGCAGCACCGGGCCGAAAATCTCCTCGCGCATCAGCCGCAGGTCCGGCCCGGCGTTGCTGACCAGGGTCGGCAAAAGCTTCCGCCCAGTGGTGCCGAGGTCTTCGCCGGCCGGGTTGATCTCGGTGATGTCGGCGCCGGCCTCGCGGGCCTCCGCGATCATGGCGCGCAGGCGCTGGTAATGCCGGTCGCTGATGATGGCGGTATAGTCGGGGTTGTCGCGCAGCGAGGGATAGAGCCGCGCCACCGCGATTGCGAGCTTGGCAGCGACCGTGGCTGCCTGTCCCTTGGGCACCAGCAGATAATCCGGCGCGATGCAGGTCTGCCCGGCATTCAGCAGCTTGCCATAGGCGACGCTGGCTGTTGCCGCGTCGAGATCGCAGGAAGGGTCGAGGATCGCCGGCGACTTGCCGCCGAGTTCGAGCGTGACCGGGGTCAGGTTGGCGGCGGCGGCGATGGCGACCTGGCGTCCGACCGCGGTCGAGCCGGTGAACAGCAGGTGGTCGAAGGGCATCGAGACGAAGGCCTTGCCCATCTCGGCATCGCCGGTGATGACGCTGAGTTCATCCGGGGCGAAGTGCTCGCCGGCCAGTCTGGCCAGCAGTTCGGAGAAAGCAGGCGTCAATTCGGAAGGCTTTACCAGGACGCGGTTGCCGGCGGCGAGGGCCGCCGTGACCGGCGCCACGGCGAGCTGAAAGGGGTAGTTCCAGGGCGATACGACGCCGACCACCCCAAGTGGCTGCGGCAGAAGGCGGTTTTTGCCCGGCAGGAAGGGCAAGGTGGTGGCGACACGACGCTCCCGCATCCAGCCGCCGACATGCGCAAGGGCATGGCGAATGCCGGCGCGCACGACGAACAGTTCCGCAAGACGGGTCTCATGCGCCGAGCGGCCGCCGAAGTCAGCGTCGATCGTGGCGCAGATTTCGCTCTCATGCCGCTCGGTCAGCGCCAGCAGGCGTTTGAGACGGTCTTTCCTCAGGCCAAGGTCCGCAAAGGGTTGCTTCTCGAAAGCGGCGCGCTGTAGCCGGAACCGCTCGTCGAGAGCATCCTGTCTCACCTGCAGCATCGTGCCCTCCCGGCCTGATTGGCCAAGTTTACATCGCAGAGCGAAGGAATCCAGCGGGAGCGATGGTGTCGTTGGGGAAGGAGGCGCGATGATGCCCCGATGCCATAAGCGGCGTTGGCGATTTTGCAGAAGGTGGTGCGGCAGGCCTTGTGCAATCCTTGGTTGCATGCTGCAATGCTGGACGGGCAAGAGCTCGACACCAAGGGGGTTCGAATGAGCGGAAAACACCACATGCTGGCAGTGGCCGGCATTTTCTTAGTAACCGGCGCGATCGGCATCCTGTCCGCGATCGTCCTGCTGGCCTTTGGACATTCGCCGAATATTGTGGGTTCCGCCTCAAGCGTGGCCTACGTCATCGGTGGCTACTACTTCCTGAAAGGGTCAAGGCCGGCGAAGATTTTCCTGACGGTCATGGCGGCTCTCGCCACGCTGCTGGAAGCCGTCATCGGCATCCTCATGCTGAGCGATGGCCAGGTGCCGATAGGCCTGTTTATCATGCTGCTGGCGGTCCTTACCGGCTATTGCTTCCATGCGCTGCAACTGTCGAAGGCTCTCAAGGCCGAATTCGATCGCCGGTCCGAGACATATCGGTTGGAGAAGGGCAAGGCCGCCCAGCGCTATTATGACGAATTGGAGCAAGGCGGCAGCGGCGAGTGATGCCTGGGAGGGAGCTATATCTCTGTATCACCTTAGTCTGACCTGTCAGGCGGTCGTGCGCGGCACTGGTGCAGATCGGCGATATCGACCGTTGTGATCGGATGAGGGCTGCGCTACTCCAGGCCCTCACCCGGAGGTCGCTTTGACCGGTTTGCCTATCCTCTCCAATCCACGAAAAGCCGTTCCCAGTCCGGCGGCCGCCTGATGCAGGTAATGGCAGCGAGCATCCGCGCCGAGGATCCCAAGCGGCGCGTGCTGAAGGACGTGTTCGGCTTCGACGATTTCCGCCCCGGCCAGGCCGACGTGATGGACGCGCTGCTCGGCGGGCGCCATGTGCTGGCTGTCATGCCCACGGGGGCCGGAAAATCGCTCTGCTACCAGGTTCCGGCGCTGGTGCTGGGCGGGCTCACCCTCGTCGTCTCGCCGCTGGTGGCGCTGATGCAGGATCAGGTCGCGGCGCTGCGGCTTGCCGGGGTAGCGGCCGATACGATCAATTCCTCGCTCGATCGCGAGGCCAATGTCGCGGCCTGGCGTCGCGTCGCTTCGGGCCAGACGCGGCTGCTCTATCTGGCGCCGGAGCGGCTGATGACCGAGCGCATGCTCGAGGCGCTCTCCAGGCTCGACGTCAGCCTGATCGCCATCGACGAGGCGCACTGCATCTCGCACTGGGGGCCGGCATTCCGGCCCGAATATGAAGATCTGTCTCGGTTGCGCGGCATCTTTGCCAATGTGCCGATCATCGCGGTGACGGCGACGGCCGACGAGAGCACGCGCACCGACATCGCCGCCCGGCTGTTCGCCGAGCGGGTCGAGACGCTGGTGCTGGGTTTCGACCGGCCCAACATCAAGCTGGCCATCGAGGCCAAGCAGGACAGCAAGCGGCAATTGCTGCGGTTCATCGAGCGCCATGCGGGCAAGAGCGGCATCATCTATTGCCTGTCGCGCAAGAAGACCGAGGAGATGGCGGCCTTCCTCGAGAAGAACGGCGTGAGAGCGCTTGCCTATCACGCCGGCATGAGCAAGGAGGCGCGCGAGGCGAATCAAAACGCCTTCATGACCTTGTCTGGCGTCGTCATGGTGGCGACCATCGCCTTCGGCATGGGCATCGACAAGCCCGATGTCGCCTATGTCTTCCACACCGATATGCCGGGCAGCCTGGAGGCCTATTATCAGGAAATCGGTCGTGCCGGCCGCGACGGACGCGAGGCCGAGGCGCATATGCTCTACGGTCTTGGCGACATCCGCATGCGGCGGCTGTTCATCGATGACGAGGACGCCTCGCCCGAGCACAAGAGACGGTCGCATCGCCGGCTCGACACGCTGATCGGTTATTGCGAAACGGCGCAATGCCGCCGCCAGGTGCTGCTCGGCTATTTCGGCGAAGAGGCTCAAGCCTGCGGCAATTGCGACAACTGCCTCGATCAGGCGCCGCGCGCCGATGGCAGTGCCGAGGCGCGGAAAATCCTCGCGGCGGTCGCGCAGAGCGGCGAGCGCTTCGGCGCGGCCCATGTCATCGACATCCTGCTTGGCCATGAGACCGAGAAGGTGCTGGCGCGGGGCCATCAATCGCTGAGCAGTTTTGGCGCCGGCGCCGCGCACAGGAAGACAGTGTGGCTGTCGCTGGTCCGGCAACTGGTCGCCGGTGGGTTCCTGATGCCGGATCCCGAGGGCCATGGCGGTCTCGCCATCTCCGAAAGCGGCCGCGCGCTCGGCCGCGGCGAGGTTGAATTCCGGTATCGCGTCGAGAACCGCGACCCTCTCACGCGCGGCAGGAAGCGTTCCGGGGAAGGCTCTCCCGCCGATGCCGAGGGCGTGGATGCCTCGCTGCTGGCGGCGCTCAAGGCGCTGCGGCTGCGGCTCGCCAAGGAGCGCCAGGTGCCGGCCTATGTGGTGTTTTCCGACCGCACGCTGATCGACATGGCCGCCCGCCGCCCGCGCGACCTCGACGCCTTCACCGAGGTGAATGGCGTGGGCGGGGCGAAACTCAAGGAGTTTGGCGAGGTTTTTCTGGCCGCGATCGCGGCGCATCGGCCCGACGGGGCAGGCTGAGGATCAGGCTTGGCGATGGGACTGCCTTCAGCTGCTGTTAGGCTACCCCGCCTCCGCCGAAACGACGGCCACCGCCATACTTCCGACGGTGTACCGATTGTTTGCGGATCGAACTTACCCACCCGCTCTCTTCTCCCAGACGACGACATGCGTCTTCGGCAGACGGGATCTGAGGCGTTTCTATGGGATTGTCATTTGAGGATGATGTAGAGCGGGATGAGGATTGCCAAGGCGGCGACGCCAATAGGTTAGTGATCATGCGCCGCCGCAGCGACGTGTCGGAATCTACGCAAAACCCGCCCCTCATTATTGCGCCAACTCAGCATCGCGTAATCAAGGCGCGAGCGCAGGTATCGGCTAAATTAGATGCTCAGGTTAGTCCGGCAGAGGATTATGAAGGCGCGAACGGCTACGTGGCCTCGTCCACCAGAGCAGCGCCGGCCCGATAGCGATGCAGCGGCTCGGCGTCCTTGCAAGAGTTGCCTGATGGCGCCGAGCCTAACCGGCGAGAGACTGGTAGGGGGCACGGCATCCCGCTGGCCAGGATGATCATGCGCCTTCCTCCAATAGAAGCGAAGTTATCCGAATGAATGAAATAGGAGGTATTCTTAGCGCGACCACGTCAGCGCCTCGCCAGTATGATCAACGCGGCTGAAACGATCGCCATCACGATCATGAACAGCGCACCGACCTCAGCCAATTTATACATCAGGGGGTCAGTGGGGAGCGGGTCGTTCGCCATGCGAGCGATCAACCGTCGGGCACGTTCGTCCTCTTGGCGAGTTTCAGATTTCGTCTTGCACGCATCAAGCAACTCTTGGGCGTAGAGTTGTCTGGAGTCTTCCGAAGCGACCTGCGAATTGGTGTCCAACCAAACTTTGAACAAGTCGGGCTTGATGCGCATGGTAGCGTAGCTTAGCCCCTCCAAGCTCTCCATATGCGTCGCATCGAAATTCGCGTGCCACTCTTCCCAAGTCGGGGGCATATCATCGGCACCAGGAAGTTGCCGGATAAGTGGATAATCTTCTGGGGTGTAGACCGGCAATACCCGCACCACTTTCTAACCCGCCAAGGCGCGCACGATGGCGAAGCCCACGCCGGTCGCAAGGCCCGTGGCGAGGCTTTCGGCAATGCGGATGACAAAGGCGCCGTAGCGCTCGCGCAAACACGCTGGCGGGGCTCTCAGGACAGGAGGAATGTCGAAAGTGCGTTCCATGCCGAGCAACATAGATCGAAACCGGGAATCTATGAATCCCCTCGATATGGCGTCATCGAACCCGGACGGGGGCGGTCAAGACGGTTTTAGCAGTGATCTCGCGGACCACAACTGGTTAATCAAAATCCGGTTAAGCGAAGTAATATCATTATGCTAGCGAAACGAATTAGCCCGGCGGCCTCGGCTTCCGGACTTTTTGTGGGCATGCGACGGTTGTTATTGATGATATGGCGGAGAGGGAGGGATTCCCTTTCACCTCTATGATACTGAAAATACTAGTCTTTTCGCGCTTTTTGTTACACAGTTTGTTACACAGCTACAACTACGATTTATAACCGCTCTAAGCTCGCAGCTTTTGGGCTCGCCTGCCCAATCCATCCGATCTGTCGAAACCGATGGCTTGTAGGACACTCCCGCGTGTGTACGTTGGGGCTTGGGTCAGAAGGTGACCCACAGCAAAGACGGGAGCGCCGCAGCGCAAAAGATCTCATCGGTCAAGGAACAGATAGTGAAGTAGCCTGTGACAATCGGCGCCAGCATCACCTCCAAAGCCGACCAGGAAAAACCCGCAAAAAACGTCGCCCTCAGATACCCCGTCGGCAATGAATATGGGACCGAAGTTGCGCGGCAGATCGGGCGTTAGATGCCTTCATGACATCTGAACCTGAGCAGGCTCCTACGCCGCGAGCCGGCACATTTCCGAACGGAGTTTCGTCCGGCTGCGCAAAAAGGTGCCCTGTCGAGACTTACTTGTTGGCCAAATGGCTTAGCAGGGACGAACTCGTGAAGAGATTGATAATGCAACACTATCAGTCGTTGTGCTGATCCGACAGGCTGTGCGTTTTGGCACGAAAATCATGGCGAAAAGCGCACCGGCACTTTACTCTCCAAATTATGATTCGCCTCGATCCCGCGACCGCCAGCTCCTCTGCGCCGCCCTCCGTTCCCGCGTGGGCGATCACAAGCGCCGGCGCGCCGAGTGACGGCGACGCCGCCTTCCGGGCCGGCGCCGCCCTGGGTGCCCTCGACACGCTCGCCCGCGCGCAGGCAGCCTGGGCCGGCGCTTGGCGGCAGCGGCTGGCGGTTCGCTGCGCCGCCTCCAGCATGCGGCTCGCCGGCCGCGCCGAGGATGCGGCCGCCTTGCGCGATGCCTGGCATTTGCGTCCCCTAGGTGCTGACCCCGGTCCCGCAGGCGCCGTCTTTGGCGCCTGGCGGCAGTTGGCCAGGCAGCCGCCCGCCGCTACGCCCGGCCGGCTCGGGAAGATACTCGACCAGCTTGGCCTCCATTGGGACGGCGCCGCGCTCGCCGACCTTTGCACGCAGATCGAAAAACTCGGGGTATCCCAGCGGTCGGCGCCATTCGACGCCGCGGCGATCGCCGCTGAGGTCGTCGCCATGCGTCCCGATGCCGAACTCTTTGGCTGGTGGCTCGCCGACCTGGTACTGGCGCAACGCCTGGGCTGGCCGCAGCCCCTGCCGCTCCTAATGGCGCAGGGTTTTGGACCATCTTTCCGCACCGAGGCCGGCGGTGGCCGGCGCATCCGGCCCGGGGACAAGAATTTTGAGCGGGCGGTTTGCATCGCGCTCGTCGCGGCCGCCGCGGACGCTTGTCGGTTGGCCGCCGAGCTGTCGCGCCGGGCCGAAAAACTCCTGGCGGTGGCGCCGAAACTGCGCGCCAAAGGCGCCGGCGACGTAATCTTTCTGCTGCTCAGTGAAGACGCCGTGTCCGGATCGCTGACGACGGACAATCTGTCGCGCTTTGCATCGCGACGGCTGTTCGAACGGCTGCAGCAACTGGAGGTCGTGCGCGAGCTCTCCGGCCGCCCCACATTCCGGCTGTTCGGGCTGTAGCGATGAGCGAAGCGTCCGCCCGCCGCAAGCCAAACGATCAGCCGGCGCTGCTCGACACCGAACTGGAACATCTGCCGCCGGAGCTGCGCTGGTGCGAATGGATGGCCCGCGTCGAAGCGGTGATCTTTGCGGCAAATGAACCGGTGACACGTAGTGTCCTCGCGCGGGTGGTGGGAAAAAACTGCAATATCGAGCTGATCATCGACGACATTCGCGCCGAACTCGCCGGCCGCCCTTACGAGCTGGTCGCGGTCGCCGGCGGCTGGCAGCACCGGACCAAAAAGGTTTTTGGCGACGCCATTCACGCAGCCTTCGGCACGGCAGCGGGCGAGGGAGCAAAAGAACTGTCGCAGGCGGAGGCGCTTGTCTTGATGTGCATTGCCTATTTCCAGCCGATCACCCGTGGCGAGCTGTCGAGCTTTTTCGGCAAGGAGGTGTCACGTGACCTGATCGGCGTGCTGCGCGCTGAGCAGCTGGTCGCCTCGGGGCCGCGCAGCCCGCAGCCGGGCGCGCCCTACACCTATGTGACGACCAAAACTTTTCTGTCGCAGTTCGGGCTCGACACGCTGCGCCAGCTGCCGGATTTCGAGGCGCTCGAGGACGCCGGGCTGCTGTCGAAGGAGAAGCTGCTGGCCGGTAACATCATCCCAGGGTTTGCAGATATCGACGATGATGGCGCCAGCGCCGCGCTCGACGAATAGATGATCCCATCACGGCGGGACACACGCGATCTCGCCGCTCGTCACATAGAAGATTGCGCCACGCACGCCGTCTGGTCTCGCCGTCTGGGTCCTTCGCGTGACGGAAGGGAGGTGGCGGCACGCGTCCGCTTGTCGATGAAGGATAAGCGAACAGGCAATTGATCGAGCCTGGTCGCACATGTCGATCACCATTGAGAGCTCTCGAAGGGAGAAAGTTCAATTGAACCACGTCTACCTTGAGCTTCTCGCGACGATTGAGGCGTTAAGATCCAGCCCATCGGGGCGACCATTCAGACGCTGATGGACAAGGTTCGCGACCTTTCACAGACGATCAAAGCCCTGAAAGACGATCTCCACCAGACAGCCGGCTATGGCCTGCTAAGAACCTAGCCAGCCGGCGAGTGCCCATCCCGGCCATTGTCAGCGAGGCGGCCATCCCAACAAGATCGCCTTGCCGCCACCGCCAATGGCGGATGCTGACAGCAGCGCCATAAGAACGCCAACGTAGATGGGGAAGATCATCCTCGGGCTATTCGTCCTTCCAAATGACAGTCTTCCCCCGAAAATCCCAATGAAATTTGAGGTTGGCTTTCAGTACCTCGGTGGGGATCCTCGGCTCGATCGCTGTGTGGAGAGCGTTATACGTTTCTCGGCAGAAGCTCGGCGGCGGGACATTCAGCTTGTACCCCGACGGGTACCTAAAATCTTGCTGAGAATTCATCAGGTCAAGGTTGTTGGCAATCATCTTCACGTTCCCAATCGGCGGCATTCCTAGGGCCACTGCGGCTTCGTAAATGTCCTCGATCTTGTGACCGAAGCCGAGCCGGAGACCGCGTTTCGACACGCCCTTTGAAGCTAGATACGCTTTCAAGAGGAGTTCTAGGGCATGCGAAAATAGAAAATAACGGGCAAAAAGATGCGCCTTTTCCGACTCCGAGCCTAGATGGTTGAAAGCCTCGAAGTACTCCTTCGTCCGCTCGAGGAGATCTCCCGCATAAAGCGCCAACGGCTGTGACACGGTGACCCTCGGGCGCGCCTTGACCTTCGGCGTCTCAGGTCCACTCTTGGCCATCTCAGATTATCGGCTTAATTCCGGTGCCGGTATGCGACAAAGCCGAACAGAGTAGCCGCTGCGACGTTGAAGATTGCCCACAGCTCGCGCGGCAAATGAACCGGCATGAACGGGTTGAAGATCGCTGCCGCTCCAAACAGCGCCCAAGCCAGGGTGCGATTTTCAGGGCCTGATCGCCACACCATGGCTCCGCAGTAGATCCCGGCGAAAAAGACCACCACGCGGAGGAATTGGTAATAGCCGTACGGCCATGGCGCTACCGCCAGCAGCGAGGCAATAGCTACACAGATGCAGACCAACCGGACCGTTCCGGCCGGCGTCGAAAAGCATTATTTTCAGCAAACTTGATCCTCAAACGCCCAGCACGGTTGTTAGTGGAGTTTCGGCGCCCGCCATATATTTGAAAAGCCAGATTGCCCAAGTGATCGGCCAAATGAACGCCAACATCGCATCCAGGCTCAAGTTAATCAGGATTTTTACGACCACTGATGCATGGCCCTGCCATGTGTCGACGACATTCATCACGTAGGTGATCGGCCCGCCCAGCATGAAGAGGAGGCCCAGCGGAGCTGACATGATGTTCTTCAGCATGTTTGTGTCCCTCAGAAAGGCGTGACCTTCAGTGACAGTGATACGCGCCGGTCTTATGGTTGGTATGGCAACCGTTGGCATCAGTGCCGCCACTGTGTGCAAACGCGCCGGTCGCGCAAGCGATTATTGCAGCGGCCATAGCCGCGAGAAATGTTGTTTTCATTTTATTGCCCTCCCAAAGTATTTCAGACAGAGCACTATTGCCGGTCGGGCACAAGCTGCTCGTGGCACTGTGAACACAAATAGGATAGATGCTCCTCTGTGCAGGCCAAGATCGGGCGAGGAGAATACTTTGGATGGATTGCGATTGATGCACGTCCCGTTGGCGATCCTGCTGACATGGCCAAGGGTGGCGACGGCAAATGAATGCCTCTCGAAGTACACCAAGACCGACGTCTGCGCCTACGCAAAAAAAATGCAAACCGAAATGGCTCCAGCATTGCCCATGCTGATCAGTTCGAACATCTCCGTTCGGAGCATCATCGCAATCGGGCCAAGGATCGTTTTCAACGCCACCTGGGCTCAGACCGATGCGGAAGTAGACGCCAAATTGTTGGCTGCTGGCGTCTCGCGGCCGGTCTATGTCCAGAAGATCGATGAAATGACCAAAAACTATGTCTGTCGTGCGGAGGAACTATCTGCCTTCGTTCGCCTGGGCGGTGAGATCCAGTACACGTATACGACTGTGGATAATTTCCCAGTCGCGAACCCGCTCGTAGCACTCTGTCCTTAGAGCATCGCAGCACGGCTCATGACATGACTAGTCGCGGCCGATCAACCAGTTGATCAGCAGCCATGATCATTTGTTGGAACTCAATTGAGCCTGATCCGCACTAGCAAGTGGATAGAAGTGAATGTGCGGTTGCCCTTTAGCTCTACTATGCATAGAAACCACTCTGCCGGGGGGCGTAAAGTTGGGGTTGTGAGTGCGTGGGCTCTAAATTCGAAAAACTAAATAAGTTGCGTGACTCACTGCGAGAATCCAACCACGATTTTCGGGCGAGCACTCAGCTATTCAACAGCCTGGACCCTGCCAAGATCGACGGCGACCTGGATGTCATTAACCGCGGAAAGCAGCGCGGCGAGGTGAACCAACCCCCGAAAACGGCAAAGAATCTCGACGATGTCGAACATGCCATCGTGGAACGCGTTGAGGATGAGAAGAAGGCTGCGCATCACACTCTTGAGGACAACCTGCAACTCCTTGGAGGTCGTCTTGCCGGCCTCGATTTCGAGGAACAATTCGGTCTAATCCGTCAGACGAATGCCGCTAGCGTTTCGGACTTCAAAGCCTCGGTCGCCGTGGGCCTCGATGAACTTCACGGCCTGAGAAGGGCCCTGAACGACGCCGAAAAAGAGCATGCATGGTTTAAGGAGAAGCACGGTCTCGTTCGTGCCGCGCGTGTGCAGCACGGTGCCGCTCACATTTTCCGGCTATCGCTTCTGCTATTTCTGTTTCTGGTCGAGACAGCGATGAACGGCAACTTCCTGGCCAAGGGCAATGAGCAGGGATTTTTTGGTGGCATCCTTGAGGCTGCGGCATTCTCTTTCATCAACATCGGGGCGGCTTTGCTCCTGGCGGTTTTCTGCGCTCGTCTCGTCACCCATCGGTCGTTTTTCGTAAAATTCGTTGGGATCATTTCAATCCTTTTCTATATCGGCTTGGCGATTTCGATAAACTTGGCGCTAGCGCACTACCGTGAGGTCAGCGGCTCGCTCGCTGACGGCGCCGGCGCTGAGGTCATCCGTAATATGCTCGCCAATCCAGCGGGTCTCACGGACATCAAGTCCTGGTTGCTGTTTGCGATCGGCCTGATGTTTTCGCTTTTCGCTTTTATCGACGGCTGGTTCGTGCTCGACCCTTACCCAGGCTACACTGGCGTTGAAAATCGGCTCGTTCGACGGCGCGATGACTACATCGATCGAAAGAAGGAACTGATCGAAGAGCTGCAGGATGTCCGCGACGACCACAACGAAAAAGTGGAGGAAATCGTCAAGCAGCTTGGTAGTCGCCGGCGCGAGCACCGCGCGATTGTCGATCATCGATCGAGGCTTCTGGCTCTTTTTGCGCAGCATCAAGACCAATTGGAGCGAGCCTGCAATCAGCTTTTGTCGATGTATCGGGAAGCCAACATCCAGGCGAGGACCGAGCCGGCGCCCAAGCATTTCGGAACGCCCTACAAACTTGATCGCATCAAGCCATACGTCACCGGCGAGCGGGAGTGGAATGAGGGAGATGTTGGCGCATCAATTCGCCAGGCGCAGGAGGAACTCAACGAGCAGGTTCGTCTGATTGGTCAGGAATGCGAACGGGGAATTGAGCAGTACCGAGATCTTGATAAGCTTCACCCGGACAGCGTGAATGTCTAGGCGAACCCGCAGACGCAAGAAAGGCAATGCGGGTACCATTGCCGCGGCCATTGCCCTTGGTGTGCTATCCGTTGCGATGTTGGCCGGCTTCGGCTGGATGTGGACCAGGTCTGGCAATGGCCATATCGACGCCAACACGAATTGCCCATTGGACGGACCCTCCAGCCTGACCGCCGTCCTCATCGACGCCACTGATCCAATTTCGGCAACGACGATGGCTGATCTCAAGAACGAGTTCCGAAAGACCATTGGGCAGGTCGAGCCGGGTGGGTATGTGAGGATTTATACCCTGAGCTCGGCGCCTGGTGAGCTGACGGTGATGTTCGATGGATGCAATCCCGGTGATGGGTCGACCGTCGATAGTTGGACCAACAATCCTGCGCGGCGTCAAAAGAAGTGGGAAAACGCCTTCGGCGATCCTTTGAACAAACTTCCCGATGAAATCCCGAATGCGGCTTCCGCGAGCCAATCTCCGATCATGGCTGGAATTCAGAAAATCAAGCTGTCGCTCTTCGATAGCAGCTTGGCCAAACAGGGCAGTCCCAAGCGATTGGTGGTCGCCTCTGACATGATCGAGCATACGACGATTTACTCGCAGTACCGATCGGGACTGGATTACCAAAAATACCTCAACAGCGCCGCCGACCGCACATATGGGACGTCGCTGGATGGGGTGGGCATCACAATTCTTTATATCGATCGGGCAAAGAAGCCATTTCAGACCCTGGATCACGCGGAGTTCTGGACACATTGGGTCCAGAACCATCACGGCGAGTTCGAAAAGCTGGTTGGCTTGGATGGGTTAAACTGATGGCGAGAGCGCACGACAAACCTTTGCTGGATCATCCACGTCTGCCGGTCGTGGTTTTCGCGGCATTGACACTCGGCGGGTGTGTATTCATCGCCATTGCAAAACTCTCAGGCGTAAATCCGATCGTCGCGGCGGTAGCACCGGCCTGCCTGATGTTTTTCTATCTCGGGGTTTCGATCTTTGCTGGAAAGCTACAACTGCACGACGAGCAGACCGGCGATAACCTCTACTATATGGGCTTCCTGTTCACCCTGACGAGCCTTGGGGTCTCGCTGTTTCAGTTTGGAACGGAAGGCTCAACCGACACGATCGTCCAAAATTTTGGCATCGCGATCACGTCGACGATCACCGGTATTGCTCTGAGGGTTTTCTACAATCAGATGCGGCGCGATCCCGCGGACATTGAGCGAACGGCGAGGCACGAACTTGCCGACATGACACGGCGTGTAAGAGCCGAGATGGAAAGCGTAACCAGGGAGTTCGCCGACTTTCGTCGTGTCAGCCATCAAATGCTCGAAGAGGGCTTTGCAGAGATTGCCGAGCAAGCGGCACGCAATGGGGAGCACATTCGATCTGCCCTGGACAATATTGCCATGGAATCGATCAAGCCTGTCCAAGAGGCGTCTGCCAAGCTCAGTGACGCGTTGCAGCACAATTTCGGGCAAGTCGAAACCCAGTTTGCTTCGATAGCGAACCGCGTTGGAGCTGCAGCGGATTTGCTGGATAAAGCCAACAGCTCGATGTCCGACTCTGTTGGAAAGCTCGGTGATCAAGCCGACAATATGGCTGCCAAGCTGGAAAAGGTGGTTGTTCCTGATGAGGTGCTGAAGAACGATCTGGCGCCGATGGTCAAGCTCCTGGGTAATGCTGTCGCACAATATGCGATAAAAACCGAAACAGCCTCGCAAGAGCAGCAAACGCGGATGACCGGTCTTGCCGACGCAGTGATCAAGGTGGCGACTGGAGTGGAGAGAGCGGCAGCGGCCGCAGAAAAGACCGCAGAAACTGTCCAAGCGCAGCAGCGTTTGACTGAGGAGTTCATGGCTGTGATGCAGAAACACAGCAATGAAACACGCGGCCTCGTCGCAACCCTTACACAACATAGCCTCCCGGCCGTGCGCACGCCCCAGCCTCTGAGCAATGCGATAGCGAACGATGTCGAGCGAGTGGCGGCACCTTCCACTGTTGCCTCCCCTGTGGAGACGCCAATCAAGGTTTCGGATGACACGGAGGGCGACACCTTCCGATCGTTAAGCAGTCCGGCGGAGGTGGAGAAGGGTGAACCGCCAAAGAGAGCAAGTTGGTGGGGCAGGTGAGTGAGGTTAGCGGAACAGCCATTACGTTTGAGCGCAAGGGCTATGGCCGCGGCCTGATACTCGGCCTGACGATGGCTGAGACGATGCTGCTTCTCGTTTTCTGCCTTTTGCTTGCTGCAGGCGCGCTCATCGCCAAGACAAAGAAAGAGGCTGCGGCAGCGCAGAAGATTGCGCAGTCCCTCAATGAGAACGCTCGCAAGCTTGACGAGGAAAACAAGCGGTTGCTGGCTCAGCTGAATGCCATGGTCAAGCCTGCAAGTCGACGCAATGTACCAGATCAAGAATGGCGTGAATTGGTCCGGGCCAAAGAGGCCGCAGAGGCAATCAAAAAAGTGGGACTGACCCTTGAGGAAGCGGTGAAAAGCGCGCCGGCCGCCAAAGTCCTCTCTGACAACGACGTCGACGTTGATCAGGCCAAAGCCATGATCGAGAAGATGAAGGTTCTGCGCGAGCTCGGCTACGTTGGCACGGGCAAGACGTCCAAGGATCTTGCTGACGCACTGAAGAAGGCAAGGAACGAGGCCTCTGCTGACAAGCCACACGATTGGCCACCGATCATCAGTCTTAGCGAGCTCGATGGCTATAATTTCGATACTGGAATTGCGGAGCTTTCCGGTGGCTTCAAAACGAAGTTGCGGCAGATGTCGAAGACCATTGCTGGAATTGCAACTTCCTATGGTGTGGACGTCATTGAGGTGATTGGCCACACGGACGAGCAGGCGATGTCCGGTGACTCATCGAATATGGACAGAGGCCTTCAGCCCGTACTGGCGCGCAAGATGGACATTGGCACACTCCATCCTGCCGACAATGCCGGGCTTGGATTAGCGCGAGCGATCTCCGTCACAGGCATCCTGCGCGATATGCCGGAACTGAAAGGCTTCACCATCCTGCCAATGTCCGGCGGCCAGTTGATATTGCCTGGCGACCGGCTCACCGACGGCGCACAGGCCGGCGACGTCAAGGCGAGGAGGCGAATTGAGATCAGGGTCAGGCAACGTTCGCGAGAGACAGATATTGGACTGGTTCCGGTACCAAAGTTGTGAGGCGAACTGCCCTTGGGTTTCGCTCACAGGGCTTGGGGGGGATTGCGGGGATGGGGTTTTACGTTCGAAAATCGATTAGTGCGGGACCTTTCCGCTTTAACTTCTCGTCTGGCGGGGTTGGCGCGTCCGTTGGCGTGCAAGGTCTTCGTATCGGGACTGGCCCACGAGGGCATTATATTCATGCAGGCGTCGGCGGTCTCTACTACCGAGGCACTTTGGGAAAGCGCAGCGCCAAGCAGACGCTGCAACTGTCTGAATTCCCATCTGGGCCAAAGCCCCATCCAACATCCTCACCCGTGGAATATGTCAGCGGTGGCGTCGTGATGAGAGAAATCGAGTCCGCCGATGTGATCGAGATGCGTGATGAGACATTTGCCAATGTGCTTGATGAAATCAATGCGAGGCAATCGCAGACGCGAATGTCGCTCATCCTGGCCGTGCTGTTTGGGATCGCCGGATTGATCGCAGGCGCAATGCTGGGAGGTGGGGTGGCGCTGATCGGTATTGCTGCCTTTTTGCCGGGCATGCTTATTGGCAACTGGTTGGACAGCTACCGCCGGGTGAGCGTGCTCTACTATGATTTGGAGCAGGACGCGGAGGCGGCCTACGGGCGACTTGTCGCCGCCTTTGACACGCTCACACGCTGCGCGGCGAGTTGGCATGTCGCGGCTGGTGGCAAGATAGAGGATCTGACGACTTGGAAGCGCAATGCGGGAGCCACGATGTTGGTCGATAAAAAGTCGACGACGCTCCAAGCTTCCTTGCCGACGGTTGTTCGCAGCAATGTCACACCACCGTCGATACACGTCGGCCGGCAAATCCTTTATTTCATGCCAGACATGATTTTGGTGAAGGACGGAAACCAGTACGGTGCCGTTGGGTATGGAGACCTCAGGACGCAATTTGCCCCCAGCAATTTTATTGAGACCGGCAAAGTTCCATCTGATGCTGAGATCGTGAGCTATACCTGGGCTCATCCCAATAAGAATGGCGGACCCGACAAACGCTTCAGAGATAATCGGCAGATCCCTGTCTGTCGCTACGAAGCCTTGCGGTTTTCTAGCCCATCCGGGCTCAACGAGCTGGTGGAATTTTCCAAGACAAACGTCAGCCAGCCCTTTTGCCAGGCTCTATTGGCACTCGCGCAAATGCACCGAAACGCTGGTGGCCAGTCCGGCTTGCTGAAAGCGCGCTAAGGAATTGGCTTGGTCAGCAAATGCCTTCGCACGGAATTCCGTCGCCGTCCCGGTCCAATTTGGGTCCCCAGCTACAGTTATTGAGATACCAGCGCGCCTCATCGCATGAGGAGATTTGCTTACAATAGCGACGCGGTTGACACGAATAGCTCTGAGCTATTTGGCGACGGCCTGTAAGGCCGTAGGATGTGTCATTACCGGGTTTATTGTTGGCTGCATGTGTTGCTCGCCAATCCCAAGGGGCTGTGAAAGTGCCAACCCAGATGCCAATCTTGGCCCTTTGGGCATCTGCCTGTTGTGACGCGTAACTACCATGGCTGTATCGAGGCCAATCCAGGGCATAACCCTGTTCGACCATCCAAGACGCAATGCTAGCACCGTCCGCCCGCTGACAATCACCAACGAAGCGGTTGTAACGATCCCACGAAACAAAGTTGCACTGGATGGGTCGGGATTGACTGAGGAAGATGTCCAGTGCTTCTGCGGATTTGCGGCCGCATGGGTATTCTTGCCCGCTTGCGTCGCTGCAGTTTTGGCTGCTTTCAGGTGCGTCGATGCCATTGAAACGAATACGCTGTCCGTGGATCTCGATCGTGTCCCCGTCAACGATGGACGCTACGCCGACGATAGGCTTCGGTTTTGACCCGAGTGCGCTTGCTGTATTGGGTCCCGCGATCTGGTTGCCCCACCCTGTAAAGTAGGAGGTGACATAAGCGCCCACTGCTAGCGTGATCACCAGGATCGCGGCTAATGATTTATGTGAAAAGAAACGCTTGCGCATAATTGAAACCCGGCCGCGTCTTGGCCGCGAGCTGCGGCGATGGGAATAGCGATCGCGATTCAATTTTCGATCCTTTGCGAAGCTGCCAAATGTTTTGCTAGCGCGTCTTTGACTTCTTGGCTGCTGCTTTCTTGGGCGCGGCTGCTGTGCGACCGAGGCCAATCGATTTTGCCAATCTGGAGCGATTGGCTGAATAGTTAGGCGCGACCATGGGGTAATCGTTGGAGAGGCCCCATTTTTGGCGATAGGCGTCGGGCGTCAGTCCAAAATGCGTGTTCAAGTGTCTCTTGAGGGACTTGAACTTTTTGCCGTCTTCGAGGCAGACGATGTAGTCTGGAGTGACTGAGCGCTTGGGGTTGACCGCGGGAACTTGGTCGGGTTTTTCCGGTTCGGACGGCTGGCCGATACGCGCTAATGACGAATTGATGCTGGCAATAAGGTCCGGCAATGAGGAGACCGGCACTGAATTCTTGCTCACATAAGCCGCAACGATATCGGCGGTAAGCTCCATCAGCGCGGTGGCCGTATTTTGGATTTCAGTCACTTCATGGCTCCGGACTTCTGCAGTGAAATCCCGATCTATTACTTATCGGCTAAAAAAACCAGTAGAGGGAGGATACTAAATGCCAGGCGCTAATAGTGATGGATGTTAAAGCGCCAATCAGAATGCGGAACCACGAGAGACGGTGGATTGATTGGGCGCGGCGTTTTCTTTGTATGACCAGGAAAGCGGCTTGAGGCTCACAGGCGGATGCATTTAGATTTGGACGAGTAGGACCTACGCATGACATTTTCGAAAGACCCGCCGCCGGAGGTTAAGCCCCAGAAGGATAAGGCAAAGACTGGATCTGAATTGGACCGCGTTCCAAGTGCGGGAGCCATTCGGGTCCGCAACGGACTCTCTGTGTCAGAAAAAGACATTGTGGAGGCGGCTAAATACGGGGGCAGGGAGCGAGAATCCTCGTCGGATAGCGACTAGGCAAAGGGGGCCAAGAATGCAGGCTCTGACCCATATCACACGTCGCAATATTGGACGGTGTCCAGAAGTGATCGCAGTCGTTTCTAATTGAACACGGCTGTTTTTTCTTGCGCGAACGCTCTACGCGGGCTCTAGCTGGTTCTCCTTTCAAAGGGGATGTAAGTCTTGGACGTAAAACAGTCAGTCTTCCAAAGCGATCTCCCTCTAAAGGAGAAACTCGAGCGCGCCAGGATGGAGTTGCTCGATCTTTCCGCCCGCAATCGACTTTTGAATGTGCCGCGGTTTTCCAAGAGCGCGAAGACGATCGATATCGTCGATGAGAAGTCGTCCGAAATTTATCGATTGCTGGTGACCGAAGGAAAGGCTTTTACCTTCCTGGCCGGCAAGCCCGATAGGCCGAAAGCGGGCCAGGATGAAAGCAGCCCTCCAGACGAAGAGATCGACTATTCCCCCGTCGCTCTCGCCCAACCAGAGGACGATGGAGTCGATAACAGAGGGATATCCGCGCGGCACTCGGACACCAAGCTGCAGACGCGTATGACCCCAACTGGGCTGCAGCGGCGGCTCCTTGATCTCTACCATGATGCCCGCACACTCGAGGAAGAGCAGGGCGTCAATATCCTCTTTCTGGCCCTTGGAATGCTGAAGTGGATTGACCCGAACAACAAAGAGAACATCCGTCAGGCCCCCCTCATTTTGGTGCCGGTTCGGCTTGAGCGAGGGGCCGCTGGAGAAAAATTCCGCCTACGAGCCCGGCCGGAAGATCTTACCGCAAACCTCTCCTTGGAACTCTATCTCGACCGCATTCACAAGCTCGCTCTGCCGCGTTTTGAGGTGGGAGATGACTTCGACGTCTCGGCCTATCTCGATGCCGTTGCCGAAGCAATTTCGACCAAAGAGGGTTGGGAGGTGCTTCGCGACGATATGGTGCTCGGCTTCTTCTCGTTTGCGAAGTTCTTGATGTACCGTGATCTGGATCCGGATCTCTGGCCCGATGGCGCAAAGATTATCGAACAACCGAAGATCCGCTCGCTTCTTTCAGATGGTTTCGAAACACGCGAGCCGCTTATGTCGGACGACATAGCGATTGATCCGCACATTGCGCCCGCCGAAATGTTGCATATCGTCGACAGTGACAGTTCTCAGACACTGGCGATCCATGACGTCAGAAAAGGTCGCGACCTCGTTATCCAAGGTCCGCCTGGGACAGGAAAATCGCAGACGATCGCAAACATTATTGGGTCGGCCGTTGCCGACGGAAAGACCGTGCTGTTCGTGGCCGAAAAGATGGCAGCGCTGGAGGTCGTCAAGCGACGGCTTGACACTGCTGGGGTGGGGGACGCCTGCCTTGAGCTGCATAGTAACAAGGCGAACAAGCGCATGATGCTAGAGGAGCTGCGGCGAACCTGGCAACTCGGATCGCCCAGGGGCCAGCTTCCTTCTTCCCTAACTGATCGCTTGCTGGAGGCTCGCGATAAACTCAACGCACATGCTGCACGAATGCACGTTGCGTTCGGAGCGTCCGAACTCACTCCTTATCAGGTTCTCGGCCAGCTAACCCGACTAAGGCAGGTCGGTCAGAAACCAGTGGACATCGAACTTACGGATGCCACAAGCTGGACAACTGACGGCGTTTCGCAACGTCGCAAATTGCTCGATGAGGTCTCTCAGCGGATCAACGAGATCGGCTTGCCGATCCACCACCCGTGGCGGGGAGTTGGCCTGGATGTCGTTCTTCCAACGACCATTGAGAGGCTCGTCCCACGCATCGCGGCGTTGCTGGACCAAGCCAAGGCACTGCACGCCAAACTGGTCGGTATCGCTGAGCGGATCAAGGCCGAGCCTCCGAAAATTCTCAGCGACAGCGGCGAGATAGAAGATCGCGCTGAGCTTCTCGCGTCCGCGCCTGGACTTCCTGCCGAGGCGCTCGTCTCGCCGGTATGGGATGAGCGTCCGAAAGACATTTCATCGCTTCTCTGGTCAGGAACGGATTTCGCCCGCAAGTCCGAGGAACTTTCGGAGCAGTTGGCGGCAACGGCTATCGACACGCCAATTGAAGGTCTCGAGACAGAGCTTGCAAAGCTTCCCTCGGAATTTCCGAAAGATGGTTTCCATCGTGCGCGACAGCTCACCATTCTGCTCCCACGCTTGAGGGAAGAAGCTGAGCGCCTGAATCAGGAACTCGGATCGGCGATATTGCCAGACACGTTGGCAGGCTTGCTCAGGCTGGCCGTGACCGGCGAGCGAGTAGCGGCAGCACCTGACGCAAGTCCGGAGGCCTTCGCAGCCACCGTTTGGGACTCCGGACTTGAGCAGGCAGGCGACCTTGCCGACAGCGTAGCGACGCTTGAGGCTGCCAGAGCCGACCTTCAGGGCAAGGTTGTTGACGCGGCGTGGAGCACCGAGGTGGCCGCGGCGCGGCAGGCGCTCGCCACACACACGGGAATATTGAAAGCATTGAACGGCGACTACCGTCGCGCCACAGCACTTGCGCGGACTATTGTGGTCGACCCTAGCGCGCCTGCGACGCAGATAGTTGGTCTCCTCGACCTTTTGATGAAGGGTCAGGCTGCCGCAGCAAGAGTCCGCGAAGGCGACGCTTTTGGCCGTTCCGCCTTCGGGGCAGATTGGCGTGGGGAGCGATCGGCTTCCGCGCCACTGCTCGCGCTAGTGGAGTGGATGCGGACTCTACGAGGGCTAGGCCCCGAACCTCGGATTATCGCCGGCCGGATGGCGGAACGCTCCGAGGCCGGTGCGCGTGCAGCGCGCGTTCGCAAGGTTATCGAAATCGGTCGGCCAATTATCGAAGGTTTCTGGAACGATCTCGGGCACCTCGCGTCATCCATGCTAGGCGACGTGGCTTCCGCCGAGCGGGCCTCGCTGCAACTGATGGAAGCGAAGGCGAGCACTGTAGCTCAAGCCGATGATGCGTCACGACAGGTTCTGACTGACGTTCCGGATCTGATCACTGAGCGGGTGGAGCTACTGCGCCGACTAGGCAGACTACAAGCACTTGCTCAAGGGATCGATGCGGGAGAGAGCCTTGGCAAGTTCGTATTCGGCTCGTCGTGGCACGGTCGAGGATCCGATTGGGCCGCTCTCACGCAAGCCGAGCTTTGGCTGAAAGAAAATGGCTCGATCCGACATCTGGCTGCGCGGTTGCCTGAAAGAATCGAGATCGCAAACTCGGCACGTTCAGCACGTGAAGCGGCCCAAGCGGCAGCGCGGGAATTGAAGGCGCTTACAGGGGATTTGAAAGCCGATGCTCCCTCCTTGTTTGGAGTAGTCGATTTTCCGGACGTCGCGATAGGCGAGGTCGTTTCTCGGCTGCAGGGTTGGCTCGATCATCAGGAGCAGCTCTCGAAATGGGTTGCCTATGAAGAGCGATCCGAAACGGCCCGAAAGGCTGGACTGGGACAGTTGATAGACGGCCTAGCCAACGGCCAGATTACAACAGGATCGGCTCGATCAGTTTTTGATATGGCCTACTACGAACGAATGTTTCTGGCGATGGCGACCGATGAGCCGGAGCTGGCAAGGTTCGACGGGGAACTGCATTCCAGGGCTGTACGTGACTTCGCAGATCTGGACCGCCAGCGCATCAAGGCCGGCGCCATCGAAGTTGTAACGGCTCATCACCGGAAAATTCCTTCAAGAGACGGCGGAGCTGGACCTGTCGGACTGCTTCGTTCTGAGATGGCGCGCAGACGAGGCCACATGCCCATCCGGCAATTGATGCAGAAGGCAGGCCCTGCCATCCAGGCGCTGAAGCCAGTGTTCATGATGAGCCCGCTTTCGGTGGCGCAATTCCTGTCGCCCGGCCGGATGTCGTTCGATCTGCTCGTGATGGACGAGGCGTCTCAGATCCAGCCCGTGGACGCACTTGGCTCGGTCGCCAGGGCCAGTCAGGTGGTCGTCGTTGGCGACGAACGCCAACTGCCACCCACGACATTCTTCGCGAAGATGACAGGCTCGCAGTCTGAAGATGACGAGGGTGAGGGCGCGCAGGTCGCCGACATTGAAAGCATCCTCGGCCTGTTCACGGCCCGCGGCTTGCCGCAGCGTATGCTGCGCTGGCACTACCGTAGCCGTCACCAATCTCTAATCGCAGTATCGAACAGCCAGTTCTACGAGAACCGGCTTTTCATCGTGCCAAGCCCTTATACCCAAGAGGCAGGTATGGGGTTGCGGTTTCATCATGTGCCGGAGGGGGTCTTCGATTCCGGCGGCACAGGAACCAATCCGGTAGAGGCGAGAGCAGTAGCGGAGGCGATCATCCGTCATGCGAAGGTGAACCCGCAAGAGACTCTAGGCGTTGCAACATTTTCGGTTAGCCAACGCCGCGCGATCCAGGATGAACTCGAAGCGCTGCGGCGACTAAATCCCGACACCGAGGAATTCTTTCACGCTCATCCAAGCGAGCCATTCTTCGTCAAGAACCTCGAAAATGTTCAAGGCGATGAGCGCGACGTGATCATGATCTCGGTGGGGTATGCCAAGAATGCCCAGGGATACATGGCCATGCGTTTCGGCCCTCTTGGCGCGGAAGGCGGCGAGCGTCGGCTCAACGTCCTCATAAGCCGCGCCAAGCGCAGCTGCGAAGTATTCGCGTCCATCACAGACGAGGACATCGACCTGGAGCGTGGCAAAGGGAAAGGCATCTTCGCCTTCAAGCTCTTCTTGCACTACGCGAGAACAGGGCGAATTTCGCTTGCCCAAGTCACGGTTCGCGAAATGGATTCAATCTTTGTAGAACAGGTAGCCAACGCGCTGATCGAAATGGGTTATCAGGTTCATGCTCAAGTGGGCATTGCCGGCTTCTTCATCGACCTCGCAGTTGCGGATCCAGAGAGGCCAGGCCGCTATATTCTTGGCATCGAATGCGATGGCGCAGAATATCACTCATCTCGCTCGGCCAGAGATCGAGACCGGCTTCGGCAGTCGGTTCTGGAAGACCATGGTTGGATCATCCATCGCATCTGGAGCGCTGACTGGTTCCAACGGCCTCGTGAGCAGCTGGAGCGAACCATACTAGCGATTGAGGCCGCCAGAAAAGAACTCGATGAGCGGGCCGAATTGGGGGTCCAGAGAAATCGAGCTGTAGCCGTGCAGGTTGTTACGGTCGACCGAGGCAACGTGACGGAAATCGGTCTCGAAAGCACAAACGGATCCGAGACACCCAATCGAGCCTACGAAGAGGCCGAACTAAAGCGACCGGGATCGTTCGAACTCCACGAGACGCCCAGCGGAATCATGGCCGGACTGGTCGAGCAGGTCGTGGCTACAGAAACGCCAATCCATGTCGACGAAATAGTTTCGCGTATTCGGGACGCCTGGGGTCTGCAGCGGGCCGGTGGCAGGATTCAGGATGCAATCGAGCGGGGGGTAAGCATAGCACAGAGAGGTGGTTCAGTAGCCCGTCGAGGCAACTTCTGCTTCAAGCCAGGTGTTCCTGTTCGTCTCAGGGATCGCAGTGGGGTCGTGTCCGCTGGATTGCGCAAGCCCGAAATGATTGCGCAGGACGAGGTCGCCCAAGGCGCTATGGAAGTCGTGAAATCCAACCTCGGTGCGACAGAGGAAGAAATCGCCACAGGCGTTGCCAGGATGCTGGGCTTCAAAGCCACAAGCGCACAATTAAGGCAGCTGATTTCAGCTGGGGTCGCCGATTTGGTTGCCAAAGGAGTGTTACGGTCCCAAGACGGCTTGTTGGTGGCCGGCGAATCCGCGAGCGAGAAATTAGCTGAAGTGTAACGGGGCGCTGCAGCGCCCTCGTTGCAATTTCTGTCGAAGCTCGGAACACCTCTTTTGCTGGCGGAGGCCGAATGGCATTTCGATTCGTACACACGGCCGATATTCATCTCGACTCGCCGCTTCGTTCGCTGGCGATGCGAAATCCCGATCTTGCCGGGCTGGTGGGCGACGCCAGCCGCCAGGCATTCGTTTCGATAGTGGATCTCTGCCTTGAGGAACGTGTGGCCGCGTTGGTCATTGCTGGCGACCTATACGATGGCGACCAGACTTCAATGAAGACAGCGCGGTTCTTGGGCGCGCAGATGACACGCCTGCACCAGGCCGGCATCATGGTTTTCAAGATCCGCGGTAATCATGACGCCCTGTCGCGGATTTCCAAACAGCTGGTATTTCCCGACACCGTTACCATCTTTGGTGGTCGTGCTCAGTCGGTATTGCAGACAGCCGGCGGTCTGGACGTCGTATTCCATGGTTTGAGCTTTGCGAACCCTAAGGCGCCGGACAGCCTGTTAACCAAATATCCGGCGGCTCGTGAAGGGGCCGTCAACATAGGCATCATGCATACCAGTCTGGCTGGATCGCCAGGTCACGACGTTTACGCGCCCTGCAGCATCGCTGACTTGCACGCCCACGGTTTCGACTATTGGGCCCTCGGCCACATCCATGCTCGCCAAGTCCATCCTGGCGCCAGTGCCGTGGTGATGCCGGGAATACCGCAGGGGAGGGATATCAACGAGGCCGGTGAGAAATCAGTCACCCTGGTGACGGTGCGCCACGACCGTTCGGTGGAGATCGAGGAACGGCTGACCAGCGTTGCGCAGTTCGAACGGGTGAGCGTCGACCTTACCGGAGCGGTGGAGTGGCCCGAGGCCGTCGCGCGTGTTCGCTTCGCACTCGAAGAGATGCGGGCAACCGTCCGATCGCGTCATGCTGTGGCTCGCATTGGCCTGACAGGAACGTCACCACTGATGTGGGCGCTGATCCGCGACAGGGACCTCCTTCTTGCCGAAGCCGAACAGGCTGCGGAACAGCTAGGCCATACGTGGGTGGAGAAGCTCGAGCTTGACCTCGCGCCGCCTCGGACGGAGACCGCCGAGGATATTGCTGATCCGATTTTCGAACTCGAGCAATCAATGCGTGCCGATGCCACCTCGGAGGCCTTCCGCGCTGAGGCGAGGGCGTTCGTCCAAAAGATGGTCGCCGACCTTCCGGCCGACGGGCGGGATTTTGCTGGGACGGACGAAGCCGGGCTGGAACAGTTCCTCGATCAGGTGCTTTCCAAGGGCGCGGACTTGGTGACTGCCCGCCTTAAGGCCGGTGGATCGTCATGAGGTTGCGGCGCCTTGACCTCATTCGTTATGGAAAGTTCACCGATCGTTCGATCGACTTCGGACCCAAACCGGAATCCGGACCTGATCTGCATATCGTGTTTGGCCTGAATGAGGCCGGCAAATCGACTGCGCTTTCGGCCTATCTAGACTTGCTGTTCGGCATCGAGGAACGGAGCCGCTACAACTTCCTGCACGAGTACAGTGCCATGCGCATCGGCGGGGTGCTGGAACTGGCCGGCTCCGAACACACGTTCACGCGTACGAAACAGCGCAGTAATTCGCTATTGAATGCGACGGGCCAACCGGTAAGCGAGGTGGCGATCACGGCGCATCTCGCCGGTCTGTCGCGCGACGCCTACACGACGATGTTCTCACTCGATGACGAGACGTTGGAAGCCGGCGGAAAATCTATCCTGGAGTCGCGGGGCGACCTCGGCAAGCTTCTGTTCACGGCCAGCGCCGGTCTTGGGAACGCAAGTGATACGTTGAACGCCCTCGATGCCGAAGCAGACGCTCTGTATCGGAAGCAGGCGCATGGAACCGAACTGGCGCTGTTGAAGAAGCGCCTTGTTGACGTAAAGTCGCGCAGGGATGCGATCGACACCCTTGCATCAACCTACGAGGGCCTGGAGGCCGAACGTCTCGATGCAGCGCAGCAGTACGGCCGAACCATCAGCGATCGGGCGGTGCTGGTGGCCAGGCTGGATACCTTTGCTCGTTACGTGCGTGCTGCGCCGATGCTGGCGGATATCCGGCGCAAGATTGCCCGGCTGGATCAGCTGCCGGACATCGCCTCCCCAGCCCGGACATCGACGGGAAGTGTCACCGAACTGATCGATGACGATGCCAGCCTCAGAACGCGGCTGTCCGCAAACATCGACGAGACCGAGCGCCTGGCGGAAAAAGTCACTGCGGTCGACGAGGACGAACCGATCCTGTCGATTTCCGAACGCATTCGCGGGCTGGCGGAGAGCAAGGTGCGCCATACCGCGGCTGGCTTTGACTTGCCCACTCGCAGGATGGAGCTGCAAATCCTCAACAACAGCGTGGCGAGCTGCCTTGCCGCCTTGGGCCGATCTTCCGAGGCGGATCCTGGCGCGATGCTTCTGCCTGCCGTCACCGTTGGCGTCGTTCGCGCCATGGTCGAGCAGAGGTCCGGGATTGCTACCGGGATGCGTGCCGCTCGCGACGAAGCCGCGGCGGCACTCGATGCGCTGCAGGTGGCAAGGCAGCGGGTCGGCGAGGAAAGGGCGGTGCCCGAACCTGCCAGGGCAAGGCTGGGCTCGGCTTTGTCGAAAGCGCGAGCAAGCGGACACCAGGCAGAGATTAGGACGGCTCGCGAGGCGGAAGATGCGGGAACAATCCGATGGAAGGCGGCGCTCGCGCGCTTGCGTCCATGGAACGGAGATGCCCTCGCTCTCGCCAACGTCGCGGTTCCGAGCGCCGGGCAGATTGCCGCCTGGAAGACAGTAGCGTCAGAACTGGCAAGGAACACCGCCGTACTTGCCGAACGCCTTGCTGAATACGAGGGCAACCATGCCATGCTCGCCGCACGATTGGATGCCCTTCGTGCCTCGGGCGACATTGTCGACGATGAAGCGGCTACCGCCATCCGCCGAGTTCGCGATGATGCGTGGGCAACGCACCGCGCAGCGCTGACCGGTGACACCGCTGACGACTTCGCCGTGGCATTGGCGCGCGATGACATTGCCAGCGCAGGCCGGCTGGCCGGCGCGGCGGATCTGGCTGAGATCCGGGCAACTACGCGCGAGCTGGCCGAGGCCGCGGCCAACCTGTCACGCAACGGCATCCAACGCACACAGCTCGGCAAGGATGTGGATACCCAATTGTTGGAAATCCGCGCGGCCGCCAGGGACCTGCTCGGAGACGCCGTGGAACCTTCGTCTGAGCGCCTGATCGAAAGGATCGAGGATCAGATCGAGGCGCGCAGCGATGCGCTCGCTGCCTGGGAGCAGATCGAACTTGCTCGCTTGAAGGCCGAGCGAGCCGCTGACGCCGGCGAGCAGATACGCTTGGAAATGAGAGCAGTGCTGGGAAGCGTCGGCATTGTATCAGAGTCCAACGACACCCTCGAAGCAATCATGGCCATCGCGGAGCCGTTTCTGGATCGGCAGCGCAAGGTGGACGCCGAGTATGCCGAGGCGCTCAGAATGGTGAGCTCCAAAGAAGAGGATCTAGCGGCACGACGGGTTGCAGTAGGTGTGGCGGAGCGTCGCGAGGAGGAATGGCTGGCCGGCATTACCGAAGCACTCAAGGGAACTTGGCTCGAAAGCGGGCTCTCCGCATCCGGCGTCGGCACTGTGCTCGATCAATTGGCCGAACTTTCAAGAAGCCTGCAGGAACGGGACGACCTGCAGCTGCGTATCGACAAGATGGAGGCCGACAGGGCCAATTTTCTGGTCGAGGTCATCGCCGTTGCGGTTGAAGCCGACGAGCCGACGAAGGATACCGACCCGGAGCAGTTGGCCATCCGCCTTGCCGAGCGCCTAGAGCGTGCCGAGCGGACACGTGAAACGAAGGCAAGCCTCGGCAACGACCTGAAGCGCCTCAAGGAGGCGCGCGACATCCTCGACACTGAGATTTTGGCACACGAACGCCGCAAGAACGAGGTGCTGGGCGTCTTTGGTGTCGCCACTCTGCCCGAGGTAGTCGAACGCGATGAGCTGTTGCGTGAGCGCGATGGCTTGCGCACCACCGTCGCCGAACTTGAGGAACGGATAGTGGCGGAGCTCGCGGTCGACGGATTCGAGCAGGCCCGCTCGATCCTGGACGCGATCGATTTCGACGGCCTCGCGGTCGAGAAGGCTGAGGGTGAGCAGCGGCTTCGCCTGTTCGATGAAACCATCCAGCAACAGCTGATCCGGCAGACGCGCGCGGCCGACAAGCTGGACGCCATCGGCGGTGATAGTGCGGTTGCACGCCTGGATGCTGAACGGCGCACAACCCTGCTGGAAATCGAGGAGAAGGCCGTTCGCTACATAGAGCTGAAGCTTGGCATCATGTCGGCTGGCAATGCTTTGCGGATCTACCGTGAGAGCCATCGCTCCGGCATGATGGCGCGCGCATCAGACGCGTTCAAGCTAATGACGCGTGGCCAGTATTCGGGGCTGACAACCCAGCCTGTAAGAGGTGGTGAGGTTCTCATTGCTGTGCAGGGTGACGGGCAATCCAAGGTCACCGAAGCGCTTTCAAAGGGTGCACGATTTCAGCTGTACCTTGCCCTAAGACTCGCCGGTTATTACGAGTTCGCGCAATTTCGGCCCTCGGTCCCATTCGTCGCCGACGACATCATGGAGACGTTCGACCATATTCGCTCGGAGGAGGTTTTCAGGCTGTTCGGAGCGATGGCAAACACAGGTCAGGTCATCTACCTGACGCACCATAAGCATCTATGTGAAATAGCTGAGGCTGTCGTACCGGGAACGAGGATCCATCAACTCGCACAGTAATTTTCTCCGGAATACGTGAACGAACCAGTGAAGGACGCCGAATTTGACGGCAAGTATGCGCCCAAAGTCAGACGTTCCGGCAAACTTCGCGTTCGTCCAAAAGCGGACATATCGCCCGAGCCATAGACGGCCCCGATGTGCCCATAATGGACGTCCTGCAAATTCATTGTCCTGCCGAATCTGGACTTCGAGAGCTGGCCCTAAACAGCAATTGTATCGCGCCTAGCCGTCCTATCGCCGGGGCGCCAATTGTAAACAACGGCGAACTATACCAATATCGTTACTGGCTTCTTCCGGTGCGACTCGGGAGAACGGGATGGGCAATGAACGCGAAGACGCAAACGGGAAAACACAGCGCCGCTGGCCAATACCTCGGCTATGCGCTTCAACCTGTACGCCTTTGCTTTCACCTGCTCAACGCGCCTAGCGGCGCCTTGGTCTCTCTTGAACATTTAGACGATGTGGCGGTTCACCTGGTCGGCGGCGAAGTCGTTCTTGAGCAAAGCAAGAGCGCACTGAAGCAAAATCCGATATCCGACTGGGCTGCGGACCTGTGGAAGTCTCTGGCCAACTGGCTCAGCTTCATGGCGGCGGGAGAGATCGACCCGGCGACCAGCCATTTCCGGCTATATGTCACACCGGTGAAGGCGGGTGCCTTCGCGATCGCGCTGAACGACGCGAAAACAGATGCCGACGTCGAGGCGCTGGTCGCTAACCTCGCCAAAGCCCACAGCAAGCTGAAAGCTGCACCGGCATGCGACGCCGACGTCCAAGCTTTCCTGAACGCTGATGCGGCTCATTGCGCCGCCTTGGTCAAGAATCTCGCCGTTATCAGCGTCGATGCAGATCCCGTCGATCCGATACGCGCGATCTTCAAGCCGACGGTCTCTCCGCTCATCATCGACCTAGTGTGCGAACGCGCGATCGGCGCTGCGAAGGAGGCGGCGGACAGGCTGATTAGAGCTGGCAAGCCCGCCATCTTGGACGTGGACGCGTTTCAGGCCGAGCAAAGAGCATTTGTTCAGAAGAACAACCTTCCAGGGCTGCTGTCGTCTTTCACCAAGCAACCGCCTGTCGAGGCCATCGAACAATTGATCGCCGACCGTCCCGCCTTCGTCCGCCAACTCGAGCTGATCGAGGTGGGAGACGAAGCGTGCGTCCGGGCTGTTAGCGATTACCTTAGGACGCTCGCCGACATCTCGATCTGGGGCGAAAGCGGGCTAATCTTTGAGAAGAACCTAAGTGACTGGGACGATGATCTTGTCGGTCGCTATGAGCACGTCAGTGCAGAGGTGCACGACATACAGGCCGGACACCCCGCAACGGTTCGTGGTAGAATAGTTTACAGGCGCTGCGCGCAGTTGCAGCCTCCACTCGATGGTCGAGTCGTCCCCGGTCATTTCGTCCACGGATCGTTCAACGCCCTTGCCCACGGCCTGCGCCTCGGCTGGCATCCCGACTACCAGACTCTTTTGGAGCCAGCGACTTGATTGAGGCTGGCCGATCGCACCTACCGCTCAGCGACCTCGCCCTTGTCCAGAATCCAGGACTTGGGGCTTTCGCATTGTGGCAATTTGGCCAAGGTTTCCAGGCTGAGGACGAACGTCCAGCGCCGTTCGCCTTGGCGTTTCTCGTGCTGCCAATCGTCCTGCATCGCGCAACGCTCGAAATCGTGACTTCGACAAACCGACCCTCTGGACTGGCGCTCTTCGCGGCCAAGCTCGGGAAGGAACGGGAACAACTCCTCGCCGTCCACGAGCGAGCGCTGCTGCTGCGTACTCTGACATTGCAATCGGCCGCTGTCGGTGTGAGCGGGCGGCTGCTGTCCGTGGATTACAAGGATGCTACTTTAAGAGCAAACGTACCAGAACCGAAACCGAGGAGGCTCGTCCTTCCAGAGCGCGTCAAGCACCTCGGACCTGCCTCGGAGAAATTGGGTTTCTGGTTTTCGAACCTGGGGACCGCGCAGGTGGCCAACCTGTTACGGGTGGAGTTCTAGATGTATTTCCAGCTTCGAAAACTGATCCTTTGGCCCCGCAATGGTGCAGCGCCGCGGGTCGTCAAGTTCGAGCCCGGTGTCGTCAACGTCATCAGCGGCGCGTCGAAGACCGGGAAGTCCGCCGTTATCCCTATTGTTGATTACTGTCTGGGCTCGGAGAAATGCGCGATTCCGGTGGGCGTAATCCGCGAGAACTGCAGCTGGTTCGGCATTCTGATCGAGACGCTGGAGGGCGAAAAGCTCTTGGCGCGACGCGAACCGGGGGACCAACAGAGCACAGGCGACATGGTGCTGCTGGAGGGCGCACAGGTCGAAATTCCGGAGACGATCACCGACAAGACCACCAATGTCGACACGGTCAAGCGCGCGATGAACCGCCTGGCAGGACTGACTGACCTCGACTTCGAACCAGGTACAGAGAATGGATTCAAGCAAAGGCCAAGCTTCCGCGACCTCATGGCCTTCACGTTCCAACCTCAGAACGTGATCGCCAATCCCGACGTGATGTTTTTCAAGGCCGATACGACGGAACACCGGGAGAAGCTAAAGACCATCTTCCCGTACGTTCTGGGCGCGGTCACGGCAAAGATTCTCCAGGCGCGGTTTGAGATCGATCGGCTCCAGCGCAACCTCCGCCGGAAGGAGGCTGAGCTACGCGCGATCGTGTCGGCAACTGGCGCTTGGCGGGCGGAGGCGGAGGCGTGGCTGCGTCAGGCAGTCGAACTTGGCCTAGTCGATTCCTCCACTGAAGTGCCGAAGGACTGGAGTGACGTTGTTGACCTGCTTCGGCGCGTGTCGAACAGCAACTCAAGTCTTGCTCGACCAAGCCTGGCCGGCATCGATGTGGTGCTGACGCGTCTGGAAACCCTTCGTGCGTCGGAAACTGAAATCGCCGCGCGACTTACCGAGCATCGTCAGCGCCTGAACGAACTGCGCCGTCTGGTGGAGAGCAGCGAGGCGTACGGCGACGCCATGCGCATCCAACGTGACCGCTTGGACCTTTCCACGTGGCTGAGGGACTTGGCCGACGAGTTCGCCGATCCGTTGGTCGCACTCGGGGACGGCGGCCGCGAGAAGGTCTTGGCCCTTTGCGACAACCTCGGCGGTCTGGAGATCCGACTGCGGACCCACCCTGCGATGTCTAACACGCTTGACAAGGAAATCCTGCGCCAGCGCGGCGCCGCTGAAGCGGTCCTATCTGAGTTGAACGATGTCCGTAGCGAGATAGCGGTGCTGGAACGGGACTCTGACGTCGCCCGAGACGAGGCCAATCGCTTCGATAGGCTTGAGCGCTTCCTCGGTCGATTGGAGCAGGCGTTGCACGTCTACGACCGCGCCGACCAGTCGTCGGATTTGCGGCAGGAACTCACCTCGCTGCAGGCCGATATTGCAACGCTGCAAAAGACGATCTCCGAGGCCGACATCCAGCGCAAGCTATTCAACGCGTTGAACCAAGTCTCCCATCATGCCAATCGGCTGATTCCGCAGCTTGACGCGGAGTGGCCCGAGGCCCCGATTAGGCTGTTGATTGAAGACCTGACCGTCAAGGTGACTAGGGGAACGCGTGAGGACTACCTGTGGGAGATTGGCAGCGGCGCCAATTGGCTCGCGTATCACGTCGCACTAATGCTTGCGCTGCAGCACTACTTCCTGGCCGAACCTCATCACCCAGTCCCTGGTCAGCTGATCTTCGACCAACCTAGCCAAGTCTATTTTCCTAAGCGGGCGGCGGGCGACGAGGGCCCCGACCTCATCGCGTGGAGGGATCAGGACGTGGTCGCCGTCAGGAAGGTCTTTGCGCTCCTAGGCGCTGAGGTCATGGCCGCGAAAGGTCGCCTCCAGATCATCGTGCTGGATCATGCAGATGAGGACGTCTGGGGCAAGCTTCCCGGAGTCAAGTTGATTGAGGAATGGCGTGGACAGGCCCTCGTGCCTCAGGCTTGGATTGCCGCCGCATCTTCCAACGGTGGATAATAATCTGCTGCCAGAGGAGAAGGCATGGCGAACGTGGACGAGATCAACCGTCTGACGGCCCTTGGCTTGAACGTCATCACAGCCATGGATGTCGCGGAAGGAAAACTAGACGAAGCCTTCGAGGTCGCCCGCGCTCAGGAGAAACGCAAGGTCGACATCTGGTGCAAAGGAAGAAAGAACATTCCGGTTGCACTGACTGCGATATGGGACTGCGATCCTGCAAACTTCTATCTCGCGTTCGACGGCGATGATCCCAGCGACCACGCTTCGACGGATTTCATTCTTATCGACGCTGATGTCACTGACGTTGGCGGTAGGCTTACCTACGCCGCCAGCAGGGACAAGGGTCCTTGGCATCAACGTTACAAGAGCAAGAGCTGTGGGATCGCCTACCGATGGCTGCATGGCCGCGGTGTCACACCGCCTTTGCTCGGCGAGTACCAAGGCCAAGTTCACATCGTAGGAGGCATGCACCGCTTCCATCTTGCCAAGCACTATGGGACGACGCGCATGCCATTCCTCGTCCGGAGGGCCGAACTAGCCGCAGTAATGGCGTTGATCCCCTCGGCGACCGACACCGCCAACTCGTAATGGCGGGGACTGCAGAAAAGAAGCGAATGAGTTGCGAACTTACCGGGATCACTCCCCGAAAGCTGACCGACGGCTTCCGGCCCCGTTGCGGCCATTCTTACTCCCGCACTTTGGCTTTTCCAGCGCTAAACCGGCCTTGGGCGATGAATGGAAACGGTCAGATGTTCCCGGTCTGTGCTCGAAAAGTCGCATAAAAGGGCAGACTGGTGTGACGTCCGGAATTATTGGGCCTTTCACGGGTTTACCGGTCCCGAATTATCGGTTGCTGGCGGGCGGGCTATGCGATTGAAAACAGGAGAGTTTTCTGGCTAAGGGTGGGGTTTCAGACTGAGTTTACCAATGCCCTTAATGACGATTAATTCTGGATTGGCATCAGGTGATTGGGTTTGCGCAGAATATAGCCGCCCTTATTGGTAAACCCGCTCACGGTCGACAACGGATTGGTCAACCTAGGACGACAGGATTGGTAAACCGGAGCCGCCCTATCGACGAAGGTCTAGCTTGGCGCATTCACTGTCGCCGGTAGGCAGATATTCGGGCGACAATCGGGACCAGCGTGCGACGCCGCCAAGCGTGAGACACGTCGGCTACGCCGCAAATCGAGACGGTTTGACCGGGCGCAATACCGCACCGATCTTCTAATCTCGGCTTAATTCCGGAGAGAGGCAGATAATTCCGGACGCCACACTGATTGGTAACCTAAGGCCACCCACCACGCGGATTGGTAGCCCACAGGAATAGGTTTGGTAACCCTTATCGAGTGAGGGCCGCTCGTACCTTTCGGCGGGTTCGTTTCAGTTCTAAGCCCGGCTTAATTCTGGACAACGACAGATAATTCTGGACGGCACAGTGGAACTCAACGCGTTGTAAGGATGGCATAGAGAAGCAGTAGCCCTCCAGTCTCGCTACGGGAAAAATTCTGGAAAATGGGTCTGCTTGGCTGGACGCAGAACGTTGTGATTATTCAGCCGGCATTTCTGAAGCTTCTCGAACACAAACAGCTTGCCTTCGCGCACGCTATCTTCGAGCGACTTCGCCTTCGCCAGATGCGCCGCAATCGCGCTGGCCAGCATGCAACCTGTTCCGCGCATCGATATAGCAAGGCGCGGCGTGTCGAAGTGGATGGGTTCATGATCGGAGCGTAACAGAATATCGGCCGATCGGGGACCCGACGCGTGCCCACCCTTGATCAGCAGGGCCTGAGGGCCGACGGCCTGCAGTCTTTGTCCTTGTTGGAGCGCACCGTCCTCATCCGAAGCCGGTTCGGAACCAGTAAGGAGCGCCAGTTCAGGAAGGTTGGGCGTGACAATGCAGCAAAGCGGCATCAAATCGCGCTTCATGGCAGCGATAGCGCCTGCTTCCAGAAGTGCGCGGCCTGAGGTGGAGGCCAGCACAGGGTCGAGTACTGCCGGCACTTGCGGAAATTTGCGCAGCACTGCGGCAACGGCAACAATGATCTTGGCAGTCGCCAGCATGCCGATCTTGATTGTGGCTACGTCGTTGGCCTGTAGCGCGGCACACATCTGATTGGCCACCATGCTGGGTGGCGAATGATGGATTTCGATCACGGCGTCGTGCGTTTGCACCGTTAGCGCTGTGACGGCGAGACAGGTGCGCACGCCAACGGCAGAGATCGTCTCGATGTCGCGTGCTATTCCAGCACCCCCGCTGGAATCTGATCCGCCAACGACAAGCACATGCGGTTCTCGTCTCATCGCCATCGGTCCGTCTTTTCGATCCATTCTCGCGTGCGCGCTTCGGCGTCGAAGCTCAACGTGATGTCCGTGACCACTGCGGCGCTGTTGGCGCCGGCCTCAAAGACGCCGTCGAGGCGGTCGGGGTTGAGGCCGCCGATGGCGACCAATGGGATCGGCGCCACCCGCCGCTTCCACTCGCTGATCCGCTCTAGCCCTTGCGGTGCCCACTTCATTTTCTTCAAAGTGGTGGGATAGATCGGACCGAGCGCGACATAGTCGGGCTCGGCAAACATGGCCGTTTCCAGCTCGACATGATCATGCGTGCTCAATCCGAGCCTGACGCCCGCTGCCCGTATCCTCGAGAGGTCGGCCGTTTGCAAATCCTCCTGGCCCAGATGCACGAAATCGCAGCCTTCCTCGATTGCCAGGCGCCAATAATCATTGATGATGAGCTGGCTTTTTTGTTGGACACACCAGGCCTTCGACTTGCGGATCTCCGCGCGCAGCCCGGTTTCATCCATGGTTTTGATGCGAAGCTGAATCAGCTTGACGCCGAGCGGCGCCAACCTTTCGATCCAGGCGGCGCTGTCGACGATCAGGTAGAAGGGATCGAGCTTCATGAAAAAACGGCCCTGCCGACCATCGGTGTCGATGGCACGGCGACGTCGCGCGGTTCGAGCATTCCCGAACTGAACGCCTCACGACCGGCGTCGACCGCCTTACCGAAAGCACGCGCCATGCCGACCGGATCTGCCGCCTTGGCGACCGCTGTGTTCAGGAGCACGGCGTCAAAGCCGAGTTCCATGACGGTGGCCGCGTGCGACGGCCGTCCGAGCCCCGCATCCACAATCAGCGGGACGCCAGGGAAATATCCGCGCATCGAGCGCAGCGCCGTCATGTTGACCGGTCCCAAGGCGGAACCGATCGGTGCGCACCACGGCATCAGGACCTTGCAGCCCGCTTCCAGCAGCCGCTCGGCGACAACGAGATCGTCGGTGGTATAGGGGAATACCGCAAAGCCGTCCTCGCACAGGATGCGGGCGGCTTCAACCAGACCGAACACATCCGGCTGTAGCGTGTCGTGATTGCCGATCACTTCGAGCTTGATCCAGTTGGTGCCGAAGACCTCGCGCGCCATTTTCGCGGTGGTGACGGCTTCCTTGACGGAGAGGCAGCCGGCGGTATTGGGCAGGGTTCTGGCGCCCAGCGAGCGGATCAACGACCAGAATTGTTCGCCGGCCCTACCGCCCGCCATCTCACGCCGCAACGAGACGGTCACCACCGACGTGCCCGATGCCTTGACTGCATCGGCAAGGATGGCCGGCGAAGGATACTGAGCCGTGCCGAGAAGCAGGCGCGACGAAAGCTCGGTTCCATAAAGCTCCAACATGCTAGCCGCCCTGCATGGGCGAGAGGATTTCGATCCGGTCGCCGTCGCTCAACTGGAACTCCGCGCGGTTGGCTTTGTGCACGAGGTCGCTGTTGACGGCGGTGGCGAGCCAATCGCCCTCATAGTCGAGCGCGGCAAGCAACTCGGCCAGCGTGGTGGCGGCAATCTCACGCGCCTCGCCGTTGACCATCAGTTTCATGAGCATGCTCCTTGGTTCTGTCTTGACTGAAAACCAGGTCGGCAGCCTGGCGCGCCATGGCGGGGGCGAGGAGAAAACCGTGACGATAAAGACCGTTGATCGCGATGATCTCACCGTCTGTTTCGACGCGTGGCAAATTGTCGGGAAATGCCGGACGGACACCCACACCGGTTTCAACGATCTCGGCCTCACCAAAGGCCGGATGGAGGGCATGGGCGGCGCCCAGCAGCTCCATCATGGAACGCGCCGTCACCGGTCCGGCGCTCTGGCTTTCAATCATCGTCGCTCCGATCATGAAACAGTGATCGGTGCGCGGCACGGCATAAAGCGGAAAGCGTGGATGAAGCAAACGGACCGGCCGCGACAGCGAGACATCAGGCGTGCGAAGGATCAGCATTTCGCCGCGAACACCGCGCAGCCTGTCATCGGCCGCTGCCATTCCCATGCAGTCTATCTGACGGGCGAATCCCGAAACAGGCCGGGCGTCGCAGCCGAAGTGGAATTTGACACCCATGGTCGCAAGCTTGTCATGAAGTGCCGCCATCGCCGGGCGTGGGTCGAGGTGAGCCTCGTCGGGGAAGAGCAATCCACGCCGGAAGCGGCCGGCGAGGTCGGGTTCCAGGAGCGCAATTTCGTTTTCATCGACGCGCCGATGCCCTGACGTGCGACTGGCGAACCGGTCAAGCTCACCGGCATCACGCGGCGCGGCCACGACCAATGTCCCGGCCCGTGTCACCTGACCCGACAGCACCGCATCCCACCAGTCGGCAGCATCGCGTCCGAGATCCAGCACCGGCTGCTCCGCGCTTTCGCGCTCGCACCATGGCGCCAGCATGCCGCCGGCGAACCACGACGCGTTGCCACCAAGGCCATGCCGCATCTCGGCGACGGTGACCGTCGCGCCGCGGGCGGCGAGTTCGAAAGCGACGGTGAGGCCGGCAACGCCGGCCCCTTTGACGAGCACCCTCATGATGGTTTGGGAGCCTCTGGCACGACCGGTACGCCAGTCTCGTCCGCCTGCATGTAGAGATCGCCGCCCTCCCGGTATTTTGCCGCCATTGCCGCCATGCCTTCCTTCTGGGCCTCGGCACGGATGTCGTGGGAAATGCGCATGGAGCAGAATTTCGGCCCGCACATCGAACAAAAATGTGCCAGCTTGTGCGCCTCCTTGGGCAAGGTCTGGTCGTGGAAGGACCGTGCGGTTTCGGGGTCGAGCGACAGGTTGAACTGGTCCTCCCAGCGGAACTCGAAGCGCGCGCGCGAAAGGGCATCATCCCTGGTTTTCGCTGCCGGATGGCCCTTCGCCAGATCGGCTGCATGGGCGGCTATCTTGTAGGTGATCACGCCAATCTTGACGTCGTTGCGGTCGGGAAGGCCGAGATGCTCTTTCGGCGTGACGTAGCAAAGCATTGCGGTGCCGAACCAGCCTATCATGGCGGCACCTATCCCTGAGGTGATGTGGTCATAGCCCGGCGCGATGTCGGTCGTCAGCGGCCCCAACGTGTAGAACGGCGCCTCACCGCACACTGCGAGCTGCTTGTCCATGTTCTGCTTGATCTTGTGCATGGGGACATGGCCCGGGCCTTCGATCATCACCTGGCAGTCCTTTGCCCAGGCAATCTTGGTGAGTTCTCCAAGTGTTTCCAGTTCGGCGAATTGCGCCGCGTCGTTCGCATCGGCGATTGAACCGGGACGAAGGCCGTCGCCGAGCGAGAAGGAGACGTCATAGGCTCTGGCGATGTCGCAGATCTCCTCGAAATGCTCGTAGAGGAAGCTCTCCCGGTGATGGTGCAGGCACCATTTGGCCATGATCGAGCCGCCGCGCGAGACGATGCCCGTGACCCGGTCGACGGTCAGCGGGATGTAGTGCAGCCGCACGCCGGCGTGGATGGTGAAATAGTCGACGCCTTGCTCGGCCTGCTCGATCAGCGTGTCGCGGTAGACCTCCCAGTTCAGATCCTCGGCGATGCCGTTGACCTTTTCCAGCGCCTGATAGAGCGGCACCGTACCGATCGGCACCGGCGCATTGCGCACGATCCAGTCGCGGATGTTGTGGATGTTGCGGCCGGTCGACAGGTCCATCACCGTGTCCGCGCCCCAGCGGATAGCCCAGACCATTTTTTCGACCTCTTCGGCCATCGACGATGTGACAGCCGAGTTACCGATGTTGGCGTTGATCTTGACCAGAAAATTGCGACCGATGATCATCGGCTCGCTCTCGGGATGATTGATGTTGGCGGGAATGATTGCGCGCCCGCGCGCCACCTCGTCGCGCACGAATTCGGGTGTGACGAAATCTGGGATCGCCGCGCCGAAGGCTTCGCCGTCGCGTTGCAGCTTGCCGCGCATCACCTCGCGGCCGAGATTCTCGCGGATGGCTACGAACTCCATTTCTGGCGTGATGATGCCGGCGCGCGCATAGGCAAGTTGGGTCACCGCCTTGCCCTGCTTGGCCTTGAGCGGCCGATTGCGTATCGGAAATTCCGGTGTCAGGCGCTCGCCGGTGGCGAATCCATTGTCTTCCGGCCGGACGTGGCGGCCGTCATAGGCTTCGACATCGCCACGCGCCGTGACCCATTCGTGGCGAAGCCGGGCAAGGCCTTTTTCGATGCTGGTTTCGACTGATGGATCGGTGTAGGGGCCGGACGGATCGTAGACGGTGACGGGCGGTTCGCCGGCCGTCGGATGGACGGAAATCTCGCGCATCGGCACCCTGATCTGCGGGTAGAGGACGCCGGGCTTGTGGATTTTCCGCGAGGCGGGCAGTGGTCCCGTCGATACGGCGGGGGTGAGGGCATTCATCGTGAGGCTCCTTTGCTCATGCATTGGAGACCCAGTTCTGTGCCGGAAGGATGAAAAGACGCTTCTGTAGACCTGCTGCAACAGGACCTCGGGCGTAAACTCCCGCAAAGCGCTTGCACCGTCCCTACGCCAGTATGAACTGGATCAGGTTCAACGGGTCACTGCGCCGCGAAAGCCAGCAGTATCTCAGCCCCTTGCCGGGACTCCCCTGGTGAATGCCTTAGGTTGAACGGGCTGACGCTATCTTGTCAAGCGCATTCGGGCGCCTTCGGCCGGTGGCGACGACCGGCGGCCAGCCGGGCGGAGAGCTCGCGCATGCATCGGGGACAAGTCACGCCCCGTAGACCGGGGCTGAATGGCCAAAGCCTCATTCGCTTCGTGAAGGATGGAGAAACTGTATTGGCCATGTGCGCGTATCGACCAAGTAGCTCAGGCGGTCACGGATGTGGTTATTCTGGTCGAAGGTGACGAACGGCCTTGGGGGTCACCTCCTTTAGGATTCAGAGGTTGGAAGACGGCTTCTCGCGATCACGGCCATCAGGAAATACCTGTCTTCGGCTCAACCTCGACATGGCGTCCGATCGACCGCAGATATACAGCTATCTCGTTCATGAGATGATCGCGTTCGCCGTAGATTTCAGCAATCCTACGCAGCTGTGGCTCGACGGCCCTCCGTTGCGCTGGCGTGAAATCAGCATCGCCAAAGACGTATCCCAAGTTGCCAATCGCGCAAATTTTGCAGCCGGCGTCCACAACTGCTTGTACGAATGCCGGAATGTCTTTTTCTTGCATGGTCTTCATGTCGAACCTCTCGTGAATGGCGTGCTTGCGCCCCAATCTGCCTTTTCAGCGTGTCCTCTGGGCGGCGCAAGCCCTGAGCGTGACTGTGCACGGGCAACCTCGACTATCCCATCTGCCACGCTCTTTAGAATCGGTGGGGTCTGGTGATCGCAGGCTGGGCCACTCAAAAGCCTGCAAGAAGAAAGTCATGGCGACCATTGCTCAAGATCGCAAGGGTGCGTGCAAGACCTTCCGTTGGCAGTCATGCACGCTCGCTCAGAGATAGTCCGGCCGCGGAAATTCTCCCTTATTCGTAAGAAAGCTCATTGAGCAACTGGGCATTGAGCAACTGGGTCTCACGTCACGGGTCTCGTGTGCTTCACAGCCGAAAAATAGCCGCCGTGGCAATTCTCGAAAAGTGCAGGCTACCTCGTTAAGGACACTGCGGATGATCGTTCGCGCTTGGCAAAAGCGAACGGATTAGTCTATGGCTCTCGGCAGGGGGGCGAGTTATGCGGCGGGTGCGAATCCTTCAAGTAGGCGATATTCACTATCCGGACTGGCATCCTTCCTCTAGCAACATCGATGCCAAGGATAGCAAGTTCGCTCCGAAAATAACGCAGAAGCTACGCGCGTCTTCGCTGCGTGCCGTCTTGACGAAACTTCGGCGGCTGACGACTTCGAAGCCCTTGGATACGATCGCCTTCATGGGGGATTTCACGAGCCGTGGCGACAAGACCTTCATTGCTTCGGCATTCCAGCATTTCACGTTGCTCTGCCGCGCACAGGGACGCAGTTCAAAGGCGCTTCCGTTGATATTCGTACCGGGAAATCACGATGTGAACCGTGATGACGCGCGCGAACTTGGACCGACTGAGAAATTCAGCGAAATGGCGAGTTTAGCCGCCCGCTTGGGTTGGCAGACCGTTCCCGTGGACCAACCCGTGCACTTCAGACTTCCGACAGGATCCGCAGGCGCAAACTTCATCCTCGTCAACACAGCGATAGGCAGTTGGGAGCTTCAAAACCTTCCCGCGTTCCTTCGTGATCGTCTCGAGGCACTCAGTCCTTCTACAGAGCCTGTAGATCTCGGCTCGCCGGACATCTCGGGACATTCGCCCGCGACACCTCCCAGCGATCCAGACAAGGAGGCGTCCGACGACGAGTATTACGGTCAGATGGACACGCCATACATCTCGCGTGAGATGCTTGCAGGCCTACAGGAATTGCTCCAGCAGCCCGACATGCGTTACGGCATCATGATCGGCCATCACAATCTGCTGCCACAAAAGACTCCGCGCATTACGCCATACGCGGAGATGCTCAACAGCGGATTTGTCAGAACTCAGCTGCTGCAGGGCAACAAGCCTATCGTCTACCTGCATGGACACATACATGCTGATCCGGTCGAGATCGTCAACGATCCAAGGTTTCCGGACGGCAAATTGATCTGCATCTCAGCACCAGAGATACAGTCAGGTTTCAATGAGCTCGTCTTCTTCACGACCGATCAGGGAGAGCTCGTCGGCATCCGACTTATACCCTACCGCACCAATGTCGCCGACGGGACGGTCATGGAAGGCGAACATTGCTTTATTTCGACCATGTCCAACGGCAAGGCCTTTCTGAACAACGACACGTTTGACCTGCTGCGCCGACTGCGCGACCATGCCACCAGGCGCGGGAATGGGTTACTCTTCTGGGACGAGATCACTGAGATTGCTGCCTCCGCCGAGCTCGGGCTAGATCTGGAAGACTCTCTTCTGATGCTCCAAGCGGCGCGCTTCATCGAGATAGACGGCCTCACCAAGGCAAACTCGGCTTGGCGCATTAAGGTAAGGGACGAATAGCGATGGAGAATCCGTTCGGCCCCAACAGGATCGAGTACGAAAGCCGCCCGATACTGTGGTTCAGTCAGAAGTCGGCGTTGATTTCTGCCGCCGCCAAGCCGGTCTTCGTCGCAGGGACGAGAGGCAGCGGCAAGACCAGCATTCTTCGCTCGCTTTCCACAGTCCATATTCTTGAAGACAAAAGTCTCGCGGACCAAGTCGGCAAGCTCGCTTGGTATGGCGTCTTCTTCCAGCTCAATGAGACATTCTCGCCCCTAATCGACAACGCCGTTCTGAACCTCATTCCGGAGCGGATACGCTTCGACACGGCCGCCGTGATCCCGCGGCAATTCGTAATCTTCTCTCACTATCTGGAGCTGAAGATAGTCGAACGCCTGCTCGAGAGCATCGGCCAGCTCAGACGCGACGGCCACTTGAAATACCGGGCCTCCGAAGATAGGGACGTCGCCCTGGCACTGCATCGCGAAGTGCTGCACTTCATACCCCAACCTGCCCGTCTCGACTTCTTCAGCATCGATGAGCTGCGGGGTGGGATAACCCGGTACGTCGACGAATGCTTCAACGCGTTCTTCTTTGCCGCCGATGCCGGAGCGACCGGCTTCAGAGCAACAGACCCTGGCGCGATCATTAACAAGGTCGCGACCGCGATCACTCCACTTTTAAATGGCCCATCTTTCGCCGGTGACAGGGCGCCCTTCTTCAAGATACTGATTGACGACTGTGAAGCACTGACACCGCTCCAACAGCAGTTCCTGAACACCTTGGTGAGAAAGACGCGCGGCAACGTGAAATGGGTCCTCGCCTACATCGGCGGCCTCTACGACACGATCCGGACGATCATACCCGGCCAGTCGCTCTCGAATGCTGACCGGGACGTCGAGAATCTTGATTCAGTCGATCCGAGGGAGTTCGCCACGCTGTGCGAGAACGTGTCGTCGCTTCGGCTGTACTATGCGCTTCCTGACCATCTGCGGAGTGATCTCGAGCGCAACGATGCGCTCAGCGCGTTTTCGCTCAAAAACCGGCTGGGGCGGCTTTCCGTCAATGACATCATCGAGCGGGTTATCATATCGGGTCATTCCGAGGGCAGAGAAGAGCTTGTGGCACTTGCTGATGCAGCACGTGAATTCCTCTCCGTGAATTTGAGGACGGCGGATCAGCAGCAATTCCTTCTTGATCGAAAAGCGCGCCCTTATGCCGAAGGGCTGGCGCTCGCGCTCATGAACCCGGAAATTAAGCGCCGGCCCATGAGCAAGGCGGATGCTTCAAATCTGAAGAGGTCGATCGCCCGGAAACAGGGATGGGCTTTTCTGAAAGCGTGCCAGATGCTGCGTCTGCATGACTACCCGTACGTAGGGCACCAGATCATCACATCATTGAGCGACGTCTGTATACGCGATTTCCTTGATATAATGGGAGAGATCTTCCGCCGCAGTGTTCCGAGTTCCAGTGATCCACGAAAACTGGTGGAATTCATCAACTCGGATTTACAGATTCATCTCGAACAGCAGAGACAGGCTGTGAACGCCGCCTCTCAACGGAAGCTTGATGGACTTCAGGCGCTTTCACATCCGTACGAAGAAGAGAGCGTGCGCATGGTGCGGGCGTTGGGTTACCTGACCGCTCGCCTCCAGACAGAGTTTGCCGAAGAAAATGCTCTAGGAACGACAGAGAGAGGCATTTTCAGGGTTGATCTAAAGGAAATGCGCTCGCTGGTGAACCGACTGGAGCAACCCAGCGGAAAACTGGACGAGGTCCTGCGTCGGGCGGAAAGGGATGGGTTTATCCGGGAGGTCTCCGCCGCCGGCAACTTTGAGGTGGACCGCGCCGACCCCGCATCGAAGGAGATGATGATCAGATTGCATCGGCGATTTGCACCTTACTTCGGGTTCTCCTATCGCGGCCCGTACGAAATCAACACAATCCCTGCGGCGCGGATGGTCGACCTGCTTTTTACCAGGCATCGGCTCCCAGAAGACTGGGCCGACTCGGTGTTTAAGGAGCTCGTCGCGCGGCCCGCACTCAAGACCGAATTCCAGCACTCGCTTTTCGAGAGCGATCTCGAATGACCGCTTCAACTGTCGAGTATCGAGTCTTCGGCCATCTGGCCGTCACCGAGAAGGCGAGAGATGCAGGTACCTGCGAAACGATGGAGGCAGATATCGCGATCGTCGCGCTTGGATGGGAAACGCGTTTCGCCGCGTTCGAAAACCATCTTGACCTGAAGGTCGGCAAGATCGTGGTTCTGGACTTTGCTCTGAAGGAAGCGAACGTCCCAGCCGTCGAAGAAAACCGGCGAAAGCTCATCGCTATGGGTACCCGATGGGGCGTCGAAGTGACTGTGATCACCCTCGAGCCTTCCATCGAGTATCAGAAGAACATCAATCTCCTCGATCACCTGCTCACTCAGATGGCCGCTTCATGTGGCTCATACGAAGGAAGCCTGCGGAAGGTTTTCGTCGAGTGCTCGACGATGCCGCGAATCTACATCCAATGGCTGATTGCGGTGGCATTCAAGAAAATGTCGATTCAGTCTCTCGAATTCGGGTACGCCGAAGGTATCTACGGGAACGCGATCGGCAAAGAGGATTTTTCCAGCGGCTTGGACCGATACGTCACCGTCCCTCATCTTCAAGGCAGCGGAGGAATGGGCGAAGAGAAAGTCCTGCTCGTGGGGATCGGAGGAGATGCCGACGTATTCTACGGATTGATCGATATCGTCAGTCCGGAACGGATCTCGCTCCTCGTCCCAAGAAGCGACAAGAATGCGCATATCGATGCTTTGCTCGATCAACAGGTGGCCAAGGTACGTGAAACCCACCGGCTCGAAGATGGCGAAGTTCGCGACATCCAGGCTTTCGGGCTGATGGCCCACCTCGATGCTTTCGAGACGTATCTCGACGGGTTCGGCTCGCGTGCGGTGGTGAACGTTTTTGTCAGCGGCCCGAAGGTTCAGGCCATCGCTGCTGCCGTGCTCGCCTGCTCCGACAGCCGCGTCCATCTCAAGGCACGAATTCCCACCTCCTATGCCCATCGTGAAGTCTCAGCGAATGGGCGGTATCATATCTATAGGCTGATTGACCTGACATCCCCTGCCTGCAGCCTTCCCGGGACGTTCTGACACTATCTTGCATTCGAGTAGCATCATGGTCCCAGTAGCCGTTCCGCCAAGCCTTCAGCGCATGTTCGTGTCGCCCGATCCGGTCGATGGGGGGCTAATTCCCACTTGGAAGCTGCTCTACATCAGATCAGGGGGGAATGCAGACTGGCAGAATTCCGTCTAATTAGCGACTAGCTAAAACATATACTCAGGCGAGACTGTTCAGCATAGAAATAGTGAGCACTCTCCAATATGTTAGGCTCTGTCGCAGTAGCGCAACAAGCTCAGTCTTTGGATGGGTGGTATGAGGATGAGACGACTGAATGTGTACAGGCTCAGTCTTTTTATCGAGGCTCTCGTTTTTGTCGTAAGCGCGTTCGGTGCGACGTGGCTTACCAGCTTTGTGAACGCGCCATGGTGGACATATGTGATTATAGCGGCCATCGCTATGGGCATGTTCGTCGCCGTGCGTGGGGTCCTTTCTGAGCCGCAACGTATGGGACTCTTGGCACACAACTCGGCAGCGACCTCTGCGTGAACCCAGACGCCTTGAAAATGTGCCCGATGCGTCCGGATTTTTGGCGGTGATCTTCATCAAATGCGATGAGCTGCAATTTCTGGCGACGGCCACGCTAAGGGCGGGCCTCCAGCACCATGTTGAACGGTGTCTCCGCGGCGCGACGCAATCGCTTGAAGCCGCCGCCGGTCACAACCTTGCGCAGCCTCGCCTCACCGGCCTGGGCTCCAAGCGCGAGCCCGACTTCCTGCGACACGGATGCGGGCGTGCACACGAAAGTGGAAGCGGCATAGTAAACGCGGCCGACGGGATTGAGGTTCGCCGCCAGATGATCATGCGCGAACGGCTCGACGATCATCCACGTGCCGTCCGGCTTGAGCGATCCGTGGACATGGGTGGCGGCGCCCGTCGGGTCGCCCATGTCGTGAAGGCAATCGAAGAATGTGACGAGGTCATAGGTTCCGGGATAGCTCTTGGCGGCCGCCACGTCGAACCGCGTGTTAACGCGGACGCCGGCTACCTCGGCCGCCTTGCGGGCGCGCTCAATCGAAGGGGCATGATAGTCGAAGCCGACGAAGCGCGAATTGGGGAAGGCCTGTGCCATGAGCACGGTCGATGCACCATGACCGCATCCAACATCCGCGACGTCCACGCCGCGTTCGAGCTTCTCGACGACGCCCTCCAAGGCCGGCAGCCAGGAGTCGATCAGATTGGCATTGTAGCCTGGACGGAAGAACCGTTCCGTACCGCGAAACAGACACGCGCTATGATCGTGCCACCCGACGCCCTTGCCGGACTGGAATGCCTGCCTCACCTTTTCTTCATCGAGCCACAGCGCGGACAGGAACTCGAATGCGCCTGCCATGAAGGCCGGGCTGTCTTCATCAGCGAACACCAGCTCTTGCTCGGCGTTGAGATAGAATTTGTCGCTCGCTTCATCGTAGTCGACGTAACCCGCCGCCGCCTGCCCGGAAAGCCATTCCCTTACGAGGCGTTCCTGGGTGCCGGTGCGTGTCGAAAGTTCGGCGGCCGTCATCTTGCCGCCTTCGCGCAATGCCTTGAACAGGCCGAGTCTGTCCCCCAGCAGGACTCCCGCGCCCGTTGCGATCGCACCGAGATCGCCGACCATTTTCCCCAAGAATGCGTCCAACTTTTCCTGATTCGCTTCAGACATCTGAATCTCCCTTTGGGTTCAATCTCTCCCAGCGACGGAGCCGTGCTCGTCATGAGGCGCCTTGAGCATCAGATGCTCGAAGACATGCAGATATCCCCGGCGGCTCATTCCGCGCTGCCGATCCTGCACCAGACCATATGGGTGACGACCGGCGCGGTGGTCGGGAATGACAGCCACCTCCATGCCGTTGAAAAGCAGGAAATCCGTCACTTTGCCCTCGTCGGTAACCGGCGGAGCCGGAGTGGTCGTCACCAGGGCAAGCCCTGTTGCAGCAGGTATCCTTGGGCAGCCTGTCAGAACATCGATGACTCCGGTTGTGGTGCCGGGGTGGGCGATCAGGGGCCAAGTGATTGTTCCGCGGCGGCTGTATGTTGTGGTAAGGTGATCATGCGAACTCTTGTTGGTCGGTCACGTGTTTTGCGGATGACCCGCATGTACTGTGCCAAATGAGAAAACCATTCAAACGCAATCCAGTAGATCTGACTGTATCCGACATTGTCGGAATTTGGACATCGCCGAACGCGAAGCGCTCGGGGCTTGTGACGATACTTGAGCGTGCTGCTTCGGAGGAGGGATGAGCCTCGAACCGGCCGCGAGGCCTTTTTCTGGCAACGGATATTCCGGCCGGGTTAGGCCGCGAGGAAAGCGACGGTGAATAAGAGGTAGAGGACCAACCGTTTTGAGCGGGTAGTTGCCGTGTTGCGCCCCCAGGCAAAGGCCAGCACCACGGAGCAGTATTTCTGGTGGCGATACTACAACGCCTTTTAGTGCCGGTTACCCGTTTTTACCCAGTTGGCCTGGTGCATTCAGAGCGAGCTCGTTGGAAACCGCTTATTGTGGCTATGAGCGAACTCGGGATGGAGGAGTGGACCCAAAAATTGGCAAAATGCCCCAGGGAGGATTACATGGGTCGCTCATTCCCCGTACTCGTTACAGGTGCGCGTCGCTTCGCAAACAGCTTGCTTTTGACTTGGCGTTTTTTGCCGTCTCGGCATCGCTCACTAATTCGGCCGCTGCCGACACCGTGAACTGGCGTCAATTCGAAGGGACCAGCATAACTTGGGCCTACGACATCCACCCCTATGCGGATGCTCTCGCTGCGCAATTTCCGGAGTTCGAGAAGCTGACCCGGCATCAAGGTCACGCCGGAACTCTACCCAGACGATTCTTACTGGAACAAGATGACGATCCAACTGCGACGAAGTCGCCAGCATGGGATGTGTTCGGCACTGGCATTCAGCCCGCGTAGGACCTCGCTCCGAGTGGCGCCCTGGAGCCGCTGGACAAATACCTGAGCGATTGGAAGCTTACCGATGCTGGATACGACTACATTACGTGGACATGATCAAGAAGTGCGCGGCTCCTTCCTTCGCGTCCGGCCGCAGCGCGATGACGATCGACTCAAATATGTTCGGCTTCTGGAACGATGTTGCGGGGAAGCCGGCATCCGGCAAGATCGCCTTCGCTCCGCCGCTGCACGCACCGAGCGCCACGAGCTTGGAGTCTGACATCTGGATCTGGGCTCTCGCCATGAACGCGGCTTCCGAAAAGAAGGGCACGGCCTGGCTGTTCATCCCGTGGGCACCTCCAAGCAGGTGGCGCTCAAGGGTGCCCTTGCTGGCCAGCTCGTCAATCCGCCGCGCACGTCGACCTGGCAGACGACACCTGGACTAAGTACGCTTCGCAGCCCGAGTTCAACAACTTCGTTGACAGCTTCAAAAAGATACAGGACCAAGCCGCGCTGGCTTTCACACCGCGTGTCGGCTTCGGCGAAGCCATGAACGCATGGGCCGTGGCGATGCAGAAGATGGTAAACGGCGATGACGTCGAGACGACGTTGAGGGCGCTTGCCGAAGAAATCCGCACTGGCCTCTGATCAAAAGGAACAGGGCAGTACTATTGCACTGCCCTGTTCCCGCCAACGGCGGAGATCACGCCGTGTCACCCCAAGCACTTAAACCCAGCGTGCCGATGGCAGCCGAAGGACCTGGCGCGCGCGCCTCGTCCGGTTCGGCTTCGCTGGAGGGGCGTTCCATCGACTGTTTCAGCCTTGCAATCATCCAGGCGCTGGCCAAAAGCCAGATGGAGCGCCGGCTCAGGAACCGGCGCAAAAACTCGAGCCTGCCGGCGCTGATCGAGCTGGTGCTGGCGCGGCCGCTGGTGTCGGCAGGTCTGGTCGCGGCCGAGCTGAAAATTAGCCAGCGCGCTGCGCTCGGGCTGGTGCCGAACTCGGCATCCGTGAGGTGACCGGCAGGGGGCGCTACCGGGCGTGGGACCCCGTTTAGCTGCGGCGGGCTTTGGCGAAAGCGACAGCACTGATGATTTTTGCTGTACGCTCATTCTCCCTCATCTGCGCGTTGACAGAAAACCAGCAGGCGAGGGTCACAGCACGCTGTGCTCCCCGCGATTTCCGGAAAACCAATGAAAAACGACTTTGATCGATCGCGCGGGACGTATCATTCAACCATGTCGAGAACGGGCGTGACGGCACGTACACTATGGACCGAGAGAACTTTGTCTGGCGACTTTGCGCACGCTTGCAAAACTCTTCGGAAAACTTCCTTCTGTTGATCCAATGATCGTAATGAGCTGGAGTGGCATCGCCGCTCTCCTCGGTTCTTGCTCTCTCAGTTGAACTTGATGCTAGCCTGCACGAAAACGCCGTAGCGCTTTGCCTTCCAATCGTCGGCCTGCGGGGAACCACGACCGCCCATTGCCTCTTCGAAATGAGCGGTGCCGTTATTCGCCACGGCCGCAACACCGCCTCGAGCTGGACGCCATGCCCATCGCCGTCTTCGGGAATTAGCTTGATCTTGGGCGCATGTGGTGCTGATCTTTGCCGTCGAGCCGCGTGAAGAGGAACGCCACGTCACCAGAAAGGCTGAGTCGCTCGGTGAGTTGCGTCTGCCCGGCCAAGCCGAGTCGCAGCGAATGCCAATCGTTGTCCTGGCTGAGAGGTTGACGTAGGTGGGACGGTTGGCACACAGGTTCCCCAGTTGGTCGCCTGCTGCGTGCAACCGAAAGCATCGTAGCTCTCGTGCCAGAAATTGTTGCCAACAAAAGCACCGATGCGGTAGCGCGGTGAGTTCAAGAAATTATATCCAAGATCGGCGGTGAAATAGCTGACGCCGCCCCCGCGCTGATCACTGAATGTGTTTGAGTAGCCCCCCATTTCCGTAAGAAGTCCTCGTCATGAGAAAATCCTCCCTGATGCCGCCCGCACCGAGGAGGCCTTTACGAAAATGCCAGTCGGATTGTGGATCGCGTTGAAGAAGACTTCACTCGAATGCGCGTCTAGATCGTCATAGGTGAGCCGCGAGACCAGTGACGTACCTTTATGATTGTAAAGTTCCTTCGATGCGTTGCCGGTACTGGCCAGTAACGTAGTCCACCCTCGAAGGAAAAGACTGAGGCCGCCGACCCGGCTACCGACGCCGACTCGCAATCACCGGCACTCGACGGCGGTTCGGAACTTCTCGGTGCCGCAGCGCCGGCCAAGCCGGACGGGCCCGGTGAAAAATTCGTCGTCGAGGGCAAGGCGCCCGCTGCTTCGCCCGGCCGCGCCGACGATTTTTCTTGGCCGCCAAGGCGGCAGCCTGCGGCCGGGGCCACAACCGAAACGACCACGGCGATCAGTCCGTAAGCTGCCCGGGGCAGCGGAAGGGCGGAAAGCGCCTTCAGGTGGCCGCACAAGTAGGGTCTCGAGACGGACTCAGCGCGGCAGCACGCTCGATCCCATCAGCGCCTCATCGATGGCGCGCGCCGCCTGGCGGCCCTCGCGGATCGCCCAGACGACCAGCGACTGGCCGCGCCGCACGTCGCCCGCCGCATAGAGCTTTTCGACGCTGGTCCTGTAGTCCCGGTCATTGGCCTCGACATTCTTCGAGCGGCGGCTGTCAATGGCGATCTTCATCTGGCCGGCCAGTTCCGACACCGGCCCGCGAGCGGCTGGCCCGGCAAAGCCGATGGCGATGAACGCGAGATCGGCACGAATGACGAATTCGCTGCCGGCGATCGGCTTGCGCTTTTCGTCGACCTCGCAGCATTTGACCCCGGTCAGCTGGCCGTCTTCGCCGATGAACTCGAGCGTCGCCACCTGAAACTCGCGCTCGGCGCCTTCGGCCTGCGAGGACGAGGTGCGCATCTTGGTCGCCCAGTAGGGCCAGACCGAAAGCTTGTCTTCCTTTTCCGGCGGCTGCGGACGGATGTCGAGCTGGGTGACGCGGACCGCGCCCTGGCGGAAGGCGGTGCCGACGCAGTCGGACGCGGTATCGCCGCCGCCGACGACGACGACATGCTGACCGCCGGCGAGGATCGGATGCGACGGCCACGCCACCGACTGGATCGGTTCGCCGCCGACACGCCTGTTCTGCTGCACCAGATAGGGCATCGCGTCATGCACGCCGCCGAGATCGTCGCCGGGAATGCCGGCCGCGCGCGGCGTTTCGGAACCGCCGCAATAAAGTACGGCGTCATGTTCGGCGAGCAGCTCGGCAACAGGCTTGTCGACGCCGACATTGACGCCGCAATGGAAGGTGACGCCCTCGCCCTGCATCTGCTCGATGCGCCGGTCGATATAGTGCTTCTCGATCTTGAAGTCGGGAATACCGTAACGCATCAGCCCGCCGGGCCGGCTCTCGCGCTCATAGACATGGACGTCGTGGCCGGCGCGGCCGAGCTGCTGGGCAGCCGACATGCCGGCCGGGCCGGAGCCGATGACGGCGACGCGCTTGCCGGTCTTCTTCTCCGGCGGATAGGGCCTGATATGGCCGGTCTCGTAAGCCTTGTCGGCGATCGCCTGCTCGACCGTCTTGATGGCGACGGGAATGTCCTCGAGGTTCAGCGTGCAGGCTTCCTCGCAAGGTGCGGGGCAGATGCGGCCGGTGAATTCCGGGAAATTGTTGGTCGAATGCAGGTTGCGGATCGCATTGTCCCAGTCGCCATTGTAGACGAGGTCGTTCCAGTCCGGGATCTGGTTGTGGATGGGACAGCCCGTTGGCCCGTGGCAGAACGGAATGCCGCAATCCATGCAGCGCGCGGCCTGTTTCTCGACCTCCTTGTCCGACATCGGCAGCGTGAATTCACGGAAATGCCGGATGCGGTCGGAGGCCGGCTGGTACTTGTGCACCTGCCGGTCGATTTCGAGAAAGCCTGTTACCTTGCCCATAGTCCAGCTCCTGCTGTCCAGATGGCGCGCCTGGCGACGCCCTGCAGCTGGATCAGATGGGGCATCCCGTCCCACATGGGCCGCACCAAGTTGCCCAAAATTCGACTATGTACACTTGCCGGGCTCAAAGCTCGTGAGGGGCTCGCCATGCAGCCAGTTCTCGACTCTAATCGAAGGAGCCGGGGACTCCATCTGCAATACCACGTTGCGGTCCAAAGCTATTTCCAAAGGTTTCTGCACGAGCTGGTTTCCTCTCAGAGACGGCACACGGGTTCAGGGAGGAGCGCATCGCTCGTCTTGCCCCATTAAGTGCAGTCACAGTCACTCAGTCTCAAAAGCCATGCCAACGCGCTCAGCGCGCAGTTAGCGCCCATTGCTTCGAAAAACCTCGTCAGTGCCCAGATGTTGGTTGTAATGAACCTGACATTTGTCTGACGCTGTCAGCTTTTGGACACGCGATCACGCGCTTCGTGCCGCCAGGCCAGGCCGAGCCCTGTGTTGCCAGCGGTCGCTTCGATGATTGTACCGCCCGGCGCGAGCTGGCCACGCTGTTCGGCATTAACGATCATCGACAACGCAATGCGATCCTTGATCGATCCGCCGGGATTTTGGCTTTCGAGCTTGACGAAGAGAATTCCTGACTCCGACGTTGTACCGCTGACCAGCCGTGTTGGAGCTGAAATCAGAGGCGTTCGCCTTGGTGGAGACCTTTCGGACGCAGCGATAGCAGCCATCAACCAGCTTCTTCTAAAACACAAGGTGATCTTCTTCCGCGGCCAGGAGCATCTCGACGATGCGGAGCAGGAATTGTTCGCGCGGCGTCTGGGTAACCTTGTACCTCATCCCACGCAGGGGCCGGCAGCCGGCACGGCCTCAATCCTCAATCTCGATTCCGGCCGTGGCGGTGGCAGGCCAGACCAGTGGCATACCGATGTGACTTTCGTCGATGCCTATCCGAAATTCTCGGTCCTACGTGGCGTCGTCATTCCGGCGGCGGGGGGCGACACGATCTGGTCCAACACGCACGCCGCGTACGAGAATCTGCCGGCGCCGCTCAAAATATTGGCGGACAATCTGTGGGCTATTCATAGCAATGCCTACGACTACGCAGCCGTGCGCCCGCGCGCCACAGCCGAAGAGAAGAAGCACTTCGAGGAAGTTTTCACATCGACGATCTACGAGACCGAGCATCCGGTCGTGCGCGTCCATCCGGAAACCGGGGAGAAGTCGCTGCTGCTCGGCAATTTCGTGCAGCGCCTCGTCGGCCTTTCCAAGAGCGATTCCGCCAAACTCTACGAGGTGTTCCAGTCCTACGTCACTGCCCCGGAAAATACCGTGCGGTGGCGCTGGCAAGTAGGCGACGTCGCTATCTGGGACAACCGTGCTAACCAGCATTATGCGGTCAACGACTATGGCGACCAGCACCGGGTTGTGCGTCGCGCTACGGTTGACGGTGACGTTCCGATCGGCGTCGACGGTCGCCGCAGTATAACCCATGTCAAGGCAGCCAAGCCGGCGGCGAAGGCAGCCTGACCGTCTGAACAGGGTAAAGATGAAAACTTCGTATCGCCGCGGCCATATCGCGCTGCTTAACCGCCCCACAAAGCCTTATGATTTCCGAGAAGCAAGGCGAGTTGCGGGCTCGAGGCTTGGCCCGAAATCGAGGTCCTGCAGCGTGGCGCATGGCTCGAGTCGCTGCTCGTGGCCCCGCTGCAGCGGTACAGGTCCCCCACCGCCCCACCATCTCGCCCGCCCTGCACCTCGGATAGCGATCATTCACCGTTTGTTCATTATGATAGCGCACGATCATAACTGGACATGCTGGTAGCTCGTACATGCCTGAAGGCCCTGCGCGCCGACCCAGCGCCGGGGCCTTTTTACTTCCGCAAAATCGATTCCAGCAACGCGGGCACTTCGCAGGATGTCGGAATCCCGCGCTTGCGATGATACGCCGTACAGCGAATTGCGCGAGTCAAACGAATTTGGGTTTCTCAAATATAGAATCGTCGATACCGATCCTGATGGATCGAGCCTCGACGACGAAGTCAACCATCTTCAAACGGAATTATTCAACATTGCCGAGAGCTCCCGGTGTGCCGTCGAAGCCGACATTGGGGAGGTCAGCGGTCACCAACGATCATGGTGATCGCCAGCATCTTTCGTATTCACATAACCGTCGGCCTTGTACTTTCCCGAGGCCATGACATGAGTGGGTCTTCCAAGCACCGATTTGGCCCGGTAGGATTTGCAGGGGGCGCGGACAAGCGGATGAACAAACGGAATGATGCCGGAAAACTGCGCGCGCCTGCTGGGATTTAGCCGACCGTCGATAGGAACATAGCCCTGGTCGACGGCTTTCTGAAGGGCAAGAGTTTCGCCGACCTGGCTCAGGAACATGGCTTGTCGACAACGAGGGTGCGCCAAATCATCGAGAAGGCCGATCGGCTCGTGGGCGGCGCATTCAGACCAAGACTGAAACGTCCAACGCCTCGCCTCGGTCCGATTTCATGGTCGACTATCCCTATGTGTGCAAATGGCCGAGAAGCACCGGCTGGGTAGCGTCACGCCGCATCATTCTTTGCGGAGCTGGAGCGCGCGGGATCGCTGGAGCGGCTGGTGAAAGCGGTTGCCGGGGCGCACAACACGTGAGCTGGCGCCTCGTGTGGCAAAAGGAGAGGGCGAGAGCCCATGGCCTGCAATGAAGCGATCAAGCATTGCGATCGTGGAACCAAGCTAGTCGACCATCCGGACCGCGGCCTTCAATGCCAGCTCGCCTTGGAATCGGCCTTCCAGGAATTGGCTGAGCGCGCAGCGGAATCCGGCTGGACCGAGGAGATAGCCACGCGCTCCTCGAACTCGCCGGCGCGCGCCTCAGGAGCGACTCCGCCAATGACAGACTGAGAGGACGATTAATCGTGCCAGGGCAACGAGAGAGCGGCAGGTTCAAGAAGCTTCGCCTGAACCGATAGGAACGTCGCTGCGCCAATAAAATTGGCGGTGAAGGCTGACCGCGGCCGAGTCGGGCAAGCGAGCGAAGTGCTGAAATAAGGGCGTGAGAATCCAAGACATCGTTTGTAGAGAGCATCGAGCTTCGCGAGATTGTGGTACAGGATCGACCGCAGGTGTTCTCGCAGCGCTCGCAGAACCCGGGATTCTTCCGCGGCACCCGCCAAGGCGAAGAACGGTCAGAGTTGCACGATAACGTTTAAAAGCGAGCCTTCCTCCGAAAGTCTGCGCGCGCAGTTCCACGGTCCGATGCGCTTTCATAGCTATTCCAATCGCCGCGCCCATCCTCTCCCGGATCAGGTCCAGCGGGTCTGCAGTGCATGCGCCCCCAAAGTGGACGCCATTGGGCCGGGTGAACCGGGCTCGATTGCGCGCCGAAGGCCCGTTCCAGGCCCGGAAATCCGGGTCCGTCAGGGCGAGCGCGTGCGGGTCGAGGTAGAGAACGGCCTTGCCGAGAAAACGACCGTGCACTGGCATCGCGTGCGTGTGCCACATGCCATGGATGGCGTGCCTCACCTCACGCAGAAGCCCGCGAAAAGGCAACGGAAGATCTAGCATTTATGGGGGAAATGTTTTTTCGGAGTGCTTGACCCGCAGGAAGGGCAGGGCATGACTGCCTATCGCCCGACCCGGCCGGCCGCACTCATGACCGGCTGGGCTCGGTTAATCCTGCATGCCGCGCCCATGAGGTTGCGCTCTGTCGGGAGTGCGTCGAGCACAACGACGAGATGTAGTTCACGATCTTTGAAACGCGTGGTCAACTATCCAAAGTGTGGATGCCTTTCATCGAAACAAACGATTTCATCAATGTTCTGGAATCCTGCATGGGCAGAAGCACCTGACGCACACCGATGCCCCCACTGCCTCATGGCGTGGCGAGCGTCTTAAGAAACCGCCCGAAAGGAGATTTTTCATGCGCTCTACCGGGCAGTGGAGTGCTGGGAAAGGGAGTTGCAACTGACCGGGTCCGACTTCTTCCGAGCCTATGGACAGACTGGGAGACGCGCACGGTGTAGCGGCTCACATCGTCATACTGCACCTACGCCACACACCGGCCGGACCTGATCCGGCTTTATGAGCATTGGGCTTTGTCAGTTGCCCAAGCGTGATGGCTTTCGCGACGCGGCGCGCCTCAGGAACTGAGCCGCGTCCAGGTCGAAACGCGGGAAAGAAAGACAGGAAACAGAATGGCCGATCAATTCGCAACGGACGTCATTGCCCTGATCAAGAAACGCGCCGAGTCGGAGAGCGGTGAGGGAATGCCTACGTCATTCGTCGGCGAGATAACAATCGCCACGGAACTGGACGCGCTCGGGTTTGATTCGCTGGGTTTGGCGGACGTCCTCTGGGATGTGGAGCAGGCCTACGGCATCAAGATCGACATGAACACGGCCGATGCCTGGTCCAATCTCAAGAATGTCGGCGACGTCGTGGAAGCCGTCCGCGGCTTGCTTGCGAAGGAGGCTTGAATGCACAGGCGCGTCGTTATCACCGGAGTGGGCGGCCTGTGCGGACTGGGCACCGACGCCGCCTCTATGTGGAAAGAGATGCGCGAAGGCCGCTCCGCCATCGGCCCGATCGCCAATTCCGAGCTTCATGACCTGGAGGGCATGACCGGCGCTGAGATCAAGGCGCTGCCCCAGCACGACATCAATCGCAAGCAGTTCGTCTCCATGGCCCGCTTCAGCTTGCTCGCCGTGCTTGCAGCGCGCGAAGCCATGCGGCAGGCCGGACTTTCCTGCGACGAGAGGAATGCCCATCGCTTCGGCGCGACAGTGGGCGTCGGCGGCTTGGGCTGGGATGTGATGGAGGAAACTTACCGGGCCCTCCTTTTGGACGGCGCGAGGCGAGTTGGCATCCTCGCTGTACCCAAAACGATGCCAAGCGCCGCCGCCGGCCAGGTGAGCTTGAGCCTCGGCTTGCGCGGGCCGGTCTTCGGGGTGACCTCCGCATGTGCCTCGGCCAACCATGCGATCGCCTCGGCGGTGGACCAGATCAAGCTGGGCCGGGCCGACGTAATGGTTTCCGGAGGCAGCGACGCACCCTTCGCATGGGGCGTGCTGAAAGCATGGGAAGCAATGCGCGTGCTTTCACCCGATACCTGCCGGCCCTTCTCCGCCGATAGGAAGGGCCTGGTGCTGGGCGAGGGTGCGGGCATGGCCGTGCTGGAAAGCTACGAGCATGCCACGAGGCGTAGTGCCACAATTCTTGCCGAGATCGCCGGCGTCGGCCTTTCCGCCGATGCCTTCCACATTGCCGCGCCATCTGTCGAGGGGCCAGCGTCGGCGATGCGCGCCTGCCTTGCCGATGCCGGGCTGAATGCCGAGGACGTCGACTACCTCAACGCGCACGGCACCGGTACCAAAAGCAATGATCAGACTGAAACGGCGGCGATCAAGCGTGTGTTTGGAAACCACGCTTATTCGATGTCCATCTCTTCCACCAAGTCCACGCACGCGCATTGCCTCGGCGCAGCGAGCGCGCTTGAAATGATCGCCTGCGTGATGGCAATCCAAGAGGACGTCGTGCCGCCGACCGCCAACTATCGCGAGCCAGATCCCGCTTGCGACCTCGACATCACACCCAATGTGCCGCGCGAGCGCAAGGTGCGCGTCGCCATGAGCAACGCCTTCGCCATGGGCGGTACGAACGCAGTTCTGGCATTCAGGCAGGTGTAGAAGCCATGCAAGACGCCTCATTTGAGGTCACCTGTCGTATCTAGCTGCTTGCCGGACCACTATGTGAAGCGAGCGCTATTGGCTGCCTCTGCGATGCGGGAATTGGCAGCGGACGTCTCACGATCAAACAGGCATCTGCTTGTAGAATTCTTTTAATCGTGAAGCGGCGCGAGTGCGCTATCCGTTGAGGTGAGCAAGGCCGGCGCCCTGGGTGAGCGCTGGTGTCGGGTGGTGGAAAGTACAGGGGGAGCTGTGTGGCCCCCTCTTTCTCGGCCTCGACGGTGTGCGAAGGAGCCTGTGCGGCGAACGGGCCGACGCCCCAGGCTCAGAACCTGGGCGAACCTAACTCCCGCCAAAGGACAGCCCAGAGCTGGATACACGAAAGAGATACTGAACCCGCGAATCAGATTCTGATCAATCGTCGTGTCTGAGCTCCGCTCGGCTCTTACGGAGATAATCGCGCGGCCCGGCAACGGCCGCGCGTGCCGCGGGCGTGAGCTTTGCGCTTCGTCAGAAGTGCCTCGAGCGTGACGACGATAATTGACCAGCCATATGGAACGCATTCGCCCAGTTATCCAAAGCGTGGATACCTTTCATCTAAACAAAGGATTTTACCGTTTTTGCTGCAGGTCCCATAGAGGCGCTTCAAGTTGGAAAGATAGGTAGTTCCCATGGTTGCGTTGGATCCGAGGAGCATCATCTGGTGTGCGGGGCGCACAAAGTCAGTCGCATCTGCATTACGGCTTGGTCTTTCGGCGGTCTCCACAAGTTACGCCCCGTTGGTGCGATGCCAATTATTTAACCAATGCTTGGACATTTATCTCAACCAGACAGCTCCAAGGTGAGGTCTTCCATGCGCCCGAATGTCGATTGGAAGTTGTGCTGGGAAAATGAGCTGCAACTGGCCGACCATGTCGAACTCTCCGACTTTTTTCGAAAGACCTATGGACGGACTGGCGCCTTCAACGCGGAGCCATTCGAAGGCGGCCGCAGTTGGGCCGGCGCGAGGCCGGAATTCCGCGCAATCGGCTACGACGCGCATGGGGTAGCGGCTCACATCGGCATGCTGCGGCGCTTCATCAAAGTTGGCGAGGTCGACTTGATCGTCGCTGAATTGGGCCTGTACGCGGTTCGTCCGGATCTTGAAGGGCTCGGAATCGGTTTTTCGATGCGCGTGGCGTACCCAGTGCTCCATCAGTTGGGTGTTCCATTCGCTTTCGGCACGGTTCGGCACGCGCTGCGAAACCATGTCGAAAGATTCTGCAGAGCCGGCCTCGCGAACATTGTGTCGGGCGTTCGCGTACGATCGACCCGTCCAGATGTGCATCCCGACCTGCCGCCCACGCGCCTGGAAGACGTACTCGTGTTGGTTTCGCCGATCGGACGCTCGATGGACGAGTGGCCGTCCGGTACCCTGATCGACCGGAACGGTCCGGAACTATGAAGCCTCTGGACTACATATGCGAAGGGCAGAGTGACAATGCCGATGGCACTGCAGAGCGCAGCGTCTATCTGACGTTTGACGATGGTCCCAATTCATTTTTCACACCGCAGATACTCAATGTGCTGGCGCAACATCAGGTGACGGCGACCTTCTTCGTTGTTGGGGCCTACGCGGCCGACGAGCCGGAACTCGTTCGCCGAATTATTACAGACGGGCACGGTATAGCCAACCACACGATGACTCATCCGGACCTGGCCAAATGCGGGTCCGTCGAAGTCGACTGCCAGATAGTTGAGGCAAACAGAGTCATAGGGATGGCTTGCCCGCAGGCCATGGTTCGGTACTTTCGTGCACCGTATGGCATCTGGACCGAAGAAGTAATCGCTGCATCAGCGGGTGCGGCATTGGCGCCCGTCCATTGGTCCATTGATCCACGCGACTGGTCTCGCCCCGGCGTTGACGCCATCGTCGACAGAGTGCTCGCCGATATCCGGCCGGGCGCAATCGTGCTGTTGCACGACGGGTGCGCTCCCGACGAATTGCAACCAGGCAATCAAGCCAGTCTGCGCGACCAGACGGTGACAGCGTTGTCACGCCTAATTCCAGAATTGCACGGCCGCGGATTTGTAATCCGATCACTTCCTCAACACCCCTGAACAAACAGAGATCCTATGGACCTTCTCACCACAGCCAGTACTGTTGCCGTTTCGTCTTATGCGGTGCTCTCGACTGTTTACAGAGGCATGCAAGCGGTCTACTCCCAACCGGAAAATGTTACGCCGCCGTCGGAAAGCTTGTTCGGATCCGACCGTTGGCCGAGCGTGGATGTCATTATCCCCTGCTACAATGAGGACCCGCGCACACTCGCGGCGTGTTTAGCTTCCATTGCAAATCAAGATTACGCCGGAACATTTCAGGTCTATCTGGTTGACGACGGTTCTGGAAATCGTAATGCCGTCATCCCGGTACATCACGCCTACGAGGGCGACCCGAGATTCAATTTCATTCTGCTCCGCGAGAATGTTGGCAAACGCAAGGCGCAGATCGCCGCCATCCGCCGCTCATCTGGAGATTTCGTGCTCAGCGTCGACTCTGACACGACACTTGCGTCCGACGTCATCACAAAGCTTGCAGTAAAAATGCGGGATTCCATGGTCGGAGCGGCCATGGGCCAGCTGACGGCATACAACCGCAGCGACACTTGGTTGACCCGATTGATCGATATGGAATACTGGCTGGCTTGCAATGAGGAGCGCGCGGCGCAAGGTCGCTTTGGTGCGGTCATGTGCTGCTGCGGCCCATGTGCAATGTACCGCCGGTCTTGTCTCCTTTCTCTGCTGGATCAATACGAGACGCAGCTGTTCAGGGGGAAACCAAGCGACTTCGGTGAAGACCGTCATCTTACGATCCTCATGCTGAAAGCAGGCTTTCGAACCGAGTACGTTCCAGGTGCCGTCGCGGCGACAGTCGTTCCGGACAAGATGGGACCTTATTTGCGCCAACAACTCCGCTGGGCACGAAGCACCTTCCGGGACACGATGCTTGCGCGAGGTCTACTGCGTGGCCTGGATCGCTATCTAACTTTGGATGTGATGGGAGAGAATCTCGGCCCATTGTTGCTCGGCATCGCGGTAGTAACGGCGCTCGGTGAGCTACTATTTTCACATACAGTAAATTGGTGGACGGTGCTGGCTATTGTCACGATGACCATAATCAGATCTACGGTGTTATCTTTCCGCACTCGGCAGCTTCGATTCATCGGCTATTCAATGCACGCGTTAATCAGGATATTCCTGTTGATCCCCTTGAAGGCTTACGCCCTGTGTACATTGAGCAATAGCGATTGGCTGTCGCGTAAAAGTGTTCCCCTGCCCAACAGGAGCACAAAGGAAATCACAAGCGCGATGCCGCTTGCCGGAGCAAATGCTGCGGGCAATTCTGGAATTGCGGAGTCACTTCATACTGCAGATCTTTCGCTCACAGCTGGTGAAGTCTGACGGCCTTGCAGCGCCGAGTGACCGAGTAAGTTGTGTCAGTCGACACGGGGTGAAGCTTTCGAGTTACCTATGGTCAGAACGGGAACTATCTGGAAGCGACACGTGGCATCTTGACGTTATTCTTTGGCGGAAGCGATACACGCGTCGCTCCGGCCGCGACTTTCCAAAGGTGCCATCTCAAGGCGGTGGCCTGCTCTGAACCAGAATTCGCAAGTAAGCTGCCGGTGGCCAATCGGACTCATTCCGCTTGAGATAGACGCATGTCCAATGTAGCAATCGACCTTACCGGCGTAACCAAATTATTCGGAAACAAGCTCGTTGTGGACGGGCTGTCCTTCACCGTTGCATCGGGAGAGTGCTTCGGTCTGCTGGGGCCGAACGGCGCAGGCAAGAGCACGATTGCGCGTATGCTCCTCGGTATGACCCGGCCTGACGCGGGTGATATAACAGTCCTCGGTCTACCAGTGCCGGCACGCAGCCGCTTGGCCCGCAAGGGCATAGGCGTGGTCCCGCAGTTCGACAATCTCGACCTGGAATTTACGGTACGCGAGAACCTGTTGGTGTTCGGGCGCTACTTCGGCATGAGTACAAGAGAGATCAACGCCGTCATCCCACGGCTCCTCGAGTTCGCTCGCCTTGAGAGCAAGGCGGATTCACGTGTCGGCCTGCTATCCGGCGGGATGAAGCGGCGCCTGACGCTGGCACGTGCTCTGATCAACGACCCCCAGTTGCTTGTGATGGATGAGCCCACGACCGGCCTCGACCCGCATGCCCGCCATCTGATCTGGGAGCGACTTCGTTTCCTGCTGGCGAGCGGAAAAACGATCATTTTGACCACCCATTTCATGGAAGAGGCTGAGCGGCTTTGTGATCGGCTGTGTGTTCTCGAGCGGGGACGCAAGATCGCCGAGGGCAGTCCTCATGCGCTGATCGACGAGTACATTGGGTGCAACGTGATCGAGATCTTCGGCGGCAATCCACAGGAGCTGATTTCGCTGATCAGACCGTACGTTCAGCGTGTCGAGGTAAGCGGCGAGACGCTCTTTTGCTATGCGCCTGAGCCGGAGGATGTGCGCATCCAGCTTCGCGGTCGAGCGGGTCTGCGTATTCTAGAGCGTCCACCCAGTCTGGAGGACGTTTTCTTGAGGTTAACCGGACGTGAGATGGAGAAGTGAGCAATGGGTGAACGTTTTGCGGCCGCTCTACCCGCCAACGCCTGGAACTGGATCGCGGTGTGGCGCCGCAATCATCTGGCATGGAAGAAGGTGGCATTTGCTTCAATGCTCGGCACCCTTGCTGATCCGATGATTTACCTTTTCGGGCTCGGCACTGGCCTTGGACTGTTGGTAGGCCGCATCGAAGGTGCATCCTACATCGCCTTTCTGGCAGCCGGCATGGTTGCGACGAGCGCGATGACAGCATCAACCTTCGAAACAATTTACGCGGTTTTCGGTCGAATGCGCGATCAGGGCACTTGGGAAGCAATCCTGCACACACAACTTACCCTCGGCGACATCGTTCTCGGTGAATTGACCTGGGCAGCCACAAAGGCCTTTCTGGCCGGTACGACAATTGCGATTGTTGCCGCCGCGCTAGGTTATGCCGCGTGGACGTCGGTTCTCTACGTGCTGCCGGTCATCGCTCTCACCGGGTTCGCCTTTGCGAGCCTGGCCATGCTCGTCATCGCGCTCGCGCCCAGTTATCACTATTTTATTTTCTATCAGACGCTTGTCATCACACCCATGCTGTTCCTTTCGGGCGCGGTTTTTCCAGTCGGCCAATTGCCAGGAGTGTTTCAGCAGATTGCGGCCTTCTCGCCGCTGGCGAATTCTATCGATCTAATCCGTCCGGTGATGCTCGGCCGCCTGGGCGACAATGTAGGGCTGCATATAGGCGCACTTTGCATGTTCGCTGTATTGCCTTTTTTTCTGTCGGCTGGACTGTTTCATCGACGACTAATGCGTTGACGCTTACCTACGCCCATCAACGAGAAGGAGGTCCGCAATGCCGGATTGCAAACTGCCCCCAGCGGCCCGGAGGCATGCGTGTGCCAGGAATCGCGAGTGGTACAACAACGCCGAAGCCGGGCGCCACCCAGCCGCTGCAGGCACGCGCCCATCTTCGCGACCACACCTCGGAGTACAGGCTGGGTGGTGAGGCGCGCGGACCCACCCGGAGCGTTCAAGCGATAGCAGCCAAGCTTCTTGTGCGCGTCCCCAGACCGTCGCGGCCATTATTTAGTTGGATACACATGCAATGACCCACAACGAACCAACTCCTGAGCCTTTTGTGATCCTTGCTATGCCAAGGACCGGAACACACTATTTAGAAGAATTGCTAAACGAGCATCCGACCGTTCTGAGTAACGGTGAGTTGCTAAACGAATATGATCCCAATTGGCCCAGCACGGATCGCCTGCTAGGCACGGATCGCGAGCTTCTTGAGCTTGCCTATGTGCGCTGCCCTATGCGCGACTACAAGAATGTGACGCATCTTGGCTGCAAGATCAATGAACCTCAGTTTCGCGAGCGTCCAGCATTCTTTGCGGAATTAGCTCGTTGGCCAGCACTCAAGGTCATCCTCGTTGTTCGCCGAAACGTATTGGAATCGCTCCGATCCTTTGTGCAGGCCAGGGAAAGCGGTCAGTGGCTGAAGTTCAGCTCGGACAACGATACCGCTCGGCCACCGAGCGTCAGGTTGTCAATCGCCGACTGTGAGGCTTATTTCAAAGCCGCCGACGACTTTCACGCTCGCGTTATGGACTCCTTCACGTCGACCAACCTGCTTGTAATGGAATACGAGAGCCTACTTCACGAACCTGCCCAATGCTTGGGAGCGGTTTGGGATTTCCTGGGCGTTCCAGCGCTTGAGCCATCAGATAACGCCATCTTGCAGCGCCAGGAAACGCGACCGCTTGATCAAACGGTGGAGAACTTTGACGAGTTGCGGATTCACTTCGCACGCGGACCTTATTCAAGATTTTTTGACCTCGGAGATTCAATGCGCTCCTACGCTTAATCGCTTGTACCGCGTGCTCTGATGGGCGTGTAGGATATCCTGCAGTTTGCGCGCATTCCGTTCCAAAACTGACAAACCAAAGTCACCAAGGCAACCGGCAGTCGATCTGCGGCGAACATCAAAGGGCACGGGCGCAAGGCGACCTGGTCAATTCCCTCTCTGATGAAGCACTTCCTCAGACGCGATCTTTGGCGAGCCTCGAGTGCAGAATTCCGGCAAGGTGGAGGGTTCCAGTGCGCAACTGCACCAATCTCGCTGGACGGGACAGGCGTCCAGTTGGCACGGCGCTTGCTCCGAGATGACAGCAGCGCTCGACCGGAGCGCAGCATGGGAGAAGGAGGAGCCCCCACCCCGATCCGGTCAGGGAGAGAGAAACGATGTTGGTTCCAAGAGTCCCCCGCGCGATCGCAGCGCCCCGCAAGCGCCATTTTGCCCGGACCTACGTGCAGGTACTTGCCGCCATGGTCCTTGGAGCCGCAATTGGCTACCTCTATCCGGAAACCGGCCAAAGCCTGAAGCCGCTCGGCGATGCCTTCATCAAAGTCATCAAGATGATTATCGCACCTGTCATCTTCCTGACAATTGCGACCGGCATTGCCGGCATGAGCGATCTGCAGAAGGTCGGCCGAGTTGCCGCCAAGGCGATGGTTTATTTCCTTACCTTCTCGACGCTTGCACTCGTTGTCGGGCTGATTGTCGCGAATATCGTTCAGCCTGGCGCCGGCCTCAACATCGATCCGGCCTCGCTCGATGTCGAAGCCGTTAAGGGCTATGTGGCCACGGCTCACGAGCAGTCCGTGACCAGCTTCCTGATGAACATCATCCCGTCAACGATTGCCAGTGCCTTCGCGGAAGGCGACATCCTGCAAGTCTTGTTCTTCTCGGTCTTGTTCGGCATTGCTCTGGCGATGACCGGAGAGACGAGCAGGCCGGTCGTTACCTTTCTCCAGGCGCTCACCGCCCCCATTTTTAAGCTCGTCGGCATTCTCATGAAGGCTGCACCCATCGGCGCCTTCGGCGCTATGGCCTTTACGATCGGCAAATACGGAATCGGTTCGGTGGCCAACCTCGCGATACTGGTCGCGACGTTCTATCTGACCGCCTTCCTCTTCGTGTTCGGGGTTCTCGGCGTGGTCTGCCGCTGCAACGGCTTCTCGATCTTTTCTCTTGTCCGCTACATCAAGGACGAGCTGCTGCTTGTCCTGGCAACGTCCTCCTCGGAGGCCGCGCTGCCCTCGCTCATGGAGAAGATGGAGAAGGCCGGCGCCGCGCGTTCGGTCGTAAGTCTCGTCATCCCTACTGGATACTCATTCAATCTGGACGGCACCAATATCTACATGACGATCGCCGCCCTCTTCATCGCGCAGGCGACGAACACAGATTTGTCAATTGCCGATCAGATCCTCCTGCTGCTAATTGCGATGCTTTCCTCGAAGGGTGCGGCAGGCGTCACCGGCGCCGGCTTCATCACATTGGCCGCTACTCTGTCTGTCGTGCCGAGTGTTCCCGTTGCCGGAATGGCTCTAATTCTTGGCGTGGACCGCTTCATGTCGGAATGCCGCGCGCTGACGAATTTAGTCGGTAATGCGGTGGCATCGCTCGTTGTCGCTCGCTGGGAAGGCGAATTGGACCAGTCCCGGATGGAAGCCGCTTTCCGCGGTTAGGGTTACATCAAACGGGCTCCCCGCAAGCAAGCAATAGCGCGACGTGTAAGTCACGGCCTTCACAGCAGTCGAATTGCCGGCCTCCAAAGAGCGCTGGAAATAGTGTACTAACGCGGAGAGTAATACAACACCATGAAGCCCCTAAGCAAACGAACGGTTCACGGAAACTCATCTGGGTCCGCATGGAGCGCTGTTCGTCGAATGCGTTATCAACCGTGGGGTGTGGTAACTATTTCAGCTTGCCGCCCCAAGCCGTCGCGGGATCGCACCGGATGACGGAGGACCGGCCGATCAGAATCGCTAGGGGAAAGCGCGTCACAATTGCCGATCTCGCCCGCGAAGCCGGAGTCAGCGTAGCAACAGTCGATCGGGTTCTGAACGTCCGCCTTCCGGTGCGAGAGGAGACCGCCCAGCGGGTCCATGCGGCCGCGCACGCGATCGGCTATCATGCTGCCGGTCTCATCAAACAGCGCTTGCAGCAGCACCTGCCGCACTACAAGCTGGGCTTCATCTTGAGAAAACCTGCCCACGATTTTTACCAAGATTTCGCTCGCAATATTGAAGAGTCGGTCAGTATGGCTAAATCCTTCCACGGCCTTCCGATCATCGAGTTCGCGCAGTCACATTTGCCGCGTGACCTGCTCCCGCTTCTTAAGGACCTTGGAAGCCGCTGCCAGGCGATCGCCATGGTGGCGGCCGATCACCCGAAAATCACAGCATCAGTCGAGGAGCTCAAGGCGAAAGGTATCCCGGTATTTTCGCTGTTATCCGACTTCGCCGATGGCGTGCGCGAGGGCTACATCGGCCTCAACAACAGCAAGGTCGGACGGACTGCCGCTTGGGTGTTTTCCAAGGCCGCAAAACGGCCCGGCAAGGTGGCGGTGTTTGTCGGAAGCCATCGCTTCCAGGCGCATGCGACGCGGGAAACGGCCTTTCGTGCCTATTTTCGTGAGAACGCGCCCAAATTCGAGGTGCTTGATCCGCTCGTGAACCTTGATGAACGGCAGCTCACTTACGAAAAATTGCTGGATCTTATGCAGCGGGAACCAGAGCTCGTCGGCTTCTATATGGCCGGCGGGGGTATAGAGGGAGCAATTTCCGCGCTCCGAGAAGAGGGGAGCGGTCAGGATCTCGTCGCGATCGTGAGTGAAATGACGCCGCAGTCACGTGGGGCGCTTGCGGATGACATCTTGACGATGGCGGTCGGCACGCCAATGCGCCGACTTTGCCAGGAGCTGATAATGGCAATGGAGCGGGCCATCAAAGCCGGCGTCGCGGAGAGCCCGGGGCAGACATTTCTGCCGTTCGACATTTATCTTCCGGAAAATATTTGACCTTGATGGATTTCTATCATGAGCGCCCATTTTCCTTTCACCGATGAAAGGAAAGCTCGATTGACTCGGCCGTCTCTGTCCGATCTGTGAACCGGCGTGGTTCCGTCTTGAAAGAAGCCGGATGCCGAAATGGCAGCCGCGCTTCATGGAAGGAAAGTCAAGCAATGCGCCAGGTATCGCCCCGCTTTGCACTCGATCACATGGCGGCGCCCCGCCTTGACGTCAGTGCGCTTTTCGCGCTTGCCCGTGACCAAGGCCTGACCGACGTCCAAATCCGTTACCCTCATTTCAGCAATCCTGTCGCACGCGGCATTCCGGCTGCGGACGTTCGGTTTGCCGCTACCGAAGCGGGCGTCACGATCATCTCTGTCAACGCCTTGCAGCGGTTCAACGACTGGACTCCAACGCGTCAGGCCGAGGCAAGCAACCTCGCCGATTATGCGACGGCGTGCGGGGCAGAGACGCTCGTGTTGGTGCCGGCCAACCGCAGCTCGTGGCCCACCAATAGCGAGCGCCAGGACAATCTTCGTTTCGCTCTAAACGAGATCAAGCCAATCCTCCAGTCGCGGGGTCTGATCGGTCTCATCGAGCCGCTGGGTTTCCGAACCTGCTCGCTTCGATCAAAGAAGGAAGCGGCCGAGGCCGTTGCCGCGGTTGATGGCCAGTCCGTCTTTCGCCTCGTGCACGACACGTTCCACCACACCCTGGCCGGGGAGACATGCCTGTTCTGCGAGCTTACCGGCCTGGTGCACATTTCAAGCGTAAACGACCCGACCTTCTGGATTTACCCCGATCGCTTTCTTGCAGGTTCCGACAATGGCAGCCAGATTCAGGCGCTGCTGGATGGCGGCTACGCGGGACCTTTCTCGTTCGAGCTGATCGAGGAAGTCCATTCTCTGGACGATCTCGCAGGCGCACTTGCCGCCAGCATCGACTTTATCCGGCGAGGGCTATTGTCGTCAAAGTAGATGGTGACAGGAGTAGTGACTATAGGTGCGCCTGAATTTTCCGAGGGTTCACAGCGGGGCAGCCATCCGAGATGCCTCCTGTATCATTATCTCCCGCATCCAGATGCTTGCCGGATCGCTATTGTGGAGGGCCGGCCATTGGAGGGTCTCGGTGAATGTGGGAAATGGCAGCGGAAGTTCGATAACCCGCAGGGGGAACGTTTTTTCGAAATGCCTGACCAGCCGTAAGGGCATGGTCGCTATACGAGCTGTGCCGGACACCATAGGTGGAATCATGCTGAAGCCCTGCACGGCGACCTCGACACGTCTCTTAAGGCCATGCTCAAGCAAAAACCATTCCTCGATAGACGGCTTCATCGTACGCCCGAACCTGACCGCGACGTGCCTCATCGACATGTATCTCTCGAATGTAAGCTGCTGTGGCAGCTGCTTGTTTGTGGGACAGCCTACGCACACGAGCTTCTCGTCAAACAGCGCAATGCTTGAATGCACACTCGACGTGAACATATCCGGTAGAATTAGAAAATCGACGTCACCGCGCCGGAGAAGCTCATCGGGGCTATCGTCGACAGGCAGCAGTTCGAAGCTGACGGCGGGGGCTTCCCGTGAAATACGCTCCACAAGCTTTTCGAAAAACACGAGCGTGACGAAATCGGAAAGAATGATCCTGAAGAGGCGATCGGCTCGAGCTGGGTCAAACGGATCCGAAGAAATAATCGAGCACTGGATGTGCTGGAGAGCGTCGCGAACTGCGGGGGCAAATGCTGCCGCACGCGGGGTTAGAAATCGTTCGCGACCTCTTATCGTAAACAGTTCATCGCGGAAATAATCGCGCAGTCGGGCGACGGCCGCACTCATGGCGGGCTGACTCAAGTTGATCCTGCGTGCCGCCGCCGAGAGATTACGCTCCGTCAGGAGTGCGTCGAGCACAACGAGGAGATTTAGATCAAGTCCTTTGAAACGCATGTCATCAGCCATCCATGGGATGGATGCCTTTAACCGAAACAAACGACTTTAACAATTTAGCATTCTTGCAATCTTTTGTCGCAAAAAGTTTATGATGGATGACGTTAAGGTCCGACATATGAGCCGCGTGATCTGCCGAAGCGAGCAATCGTTCGTACTGTGCAGGTCAGAGATTGGCAGTTTGAAACGCCGGGCCGATGGCGCCGGGCTATCAACCAGCGTCTTCGGCGGCCCCGACCTAGCTGGGCGTGGAATCTAATAGGGTGCACCTTTCCAGTCCGAGGCGACTGATGGGCGGTTTGATCCTAAGCTGCCGTGAGGCCTGTGCCAATTGTATCGGCGAGCCAATGCAGCAGTCCGGCAGCGTTTTTGAGAGCTGTTGTAGGCTCGGCCTAAGCCCATTGGCGCAAGCCTATCTGAACGAAGCGCTTGGCCTTGCCGCTATCCGGTATGTGATCTGTGGTGTCTTCTCGTCCTGCTGTTCTTGTTTTGGAACGCCCTTATGGTGAGCCCATCCGGGACGTGGGGCACCGGGAGCACAAAGGTGCAGGCAGGCCGTCAATAGACCGTGGGCTGAGAGCCCGAGCTCGTTACATGGCCGCCCCTGGCGACTTTCCCGGATGCGCTGCGAGCGCGGATCAGTAGATGTCGTGTTGCCCGCCAGCTCCCGTCTTTGACCGAGCCAAGAAGGAGGAACGGGCATGCTTATCATCGGACTGGATATTCACCGCGCCTTCGCCGAAGCAGTGGCATGGGAGGAGGGCAGGCTCAGGCGACTCGGCCGCGTCGACATGCGGCGCGATCTGCTGGCCGCGTTCGCCGCGAAGCTGTCGCCGAACGATATCGGGGTGATCGAGGCCACCGGCAGCGCGACGTCCGCTGCAGCTGTGGTTGCGCCGCATGTGAAGAAGGTGGGGATCGCCAAGCCGAAACAGGTGTTTATCGTTGCCTATGCCAAGATCAAAACGACGATCGACGCCGACGTTCTTGCGCAGCTCTATGCCAGCGGCTTCTTGCCAGAAGTCTGGATTGCGGACGAGCCGACGCAGGCTCTGCGTCGACAGGTGACACGGCGCAATCAGATTGTCCGACAGAGATCTCGATTGAAGAGCGTCATCCAGTCGATCCTTCATAGCCACCTGATCCGTCCTGCCCGCATGCCGACCTGTGCGGCGCCAAGGGTCGGACCTGGTAATCGAGCAGGTCGTACCGCAGGACGAGCGCCTCGCGATCGATGGGCATCTGCGCGAGTTCGACCGATTGGGCGAAGACCTCCAGGTCATCGAACGCGATCTTGTCCGCTCGGCTCTCGAGGATGAAGGCGTGAAGCGGCTGATGACCATTCCCGGCGTCGACATCACCGTCGCGCTGGCGATGAAGGGCGGCGATCGGCGACGTGTCGCGCTTCGACGATCCGCAGAAGCTCGTGACCTATCTCGGGTTGAACCCAAGCGTCCAGCAGTCCGGCCAGGTCCGGCCTACCATGGGCGGATCACCAAGCAGGGCCGTGGTCATGCGCGCGGCATGCTCGTCGAGGCGGCCTGGGCGGCCGCTCGTGCTCCCGGACCGTTGCGAGCCTTCTCCCTGCGGCGTGCGAGCCCGGCGCGGACAGCATGTCGCGGCCGTGGCAACCGCACGCAAACTCTCTGTCGTGATCTGTCATCTGTTGAGAAGGGCGAGAGTTACGCGTAGGCTCGACCCTCCCTGCATGCCAAGAAGCTTGCGCGATGTGGAACTCAAGGCCGGGAGCAAGGCTGTGCGCGGCCAAAAGGGAGCGCACGCCTACAACATAAAGAGCCACCGGGAAGAAGAGCGCCGCTGGGTGGAGCAGGCCGAGGGCGCCTATGCACGCCTCGTTGCCGGTTGGAACCCACGAGGTCCGAAGAGGGTAGGCACGGATGCCGCAAACGAGGCGCGACGATAGAAGCTGCGCGGCAGGGCTCTCATCTCGGACCCTGCTCTTCGCCACGCGGTCGTCCGTGCGCGACAGGAGAATAGCGCAGATTTATCAAAAAGGCTCTTGTCGATCACATCAGTGGTCTTGGGCGCTGTACGGCCGGGTGAAGACTTTGCAGGTGGCGCGGAAAGCGTTTGACCTGTAGCGAAGCAATTGTCGTCATTACGCGCTCGACCCGGGCGCCCAGCTTGGCATAAGGGCTACGTGGCCTCAGGAAGCGTCGTCGCCAATGCAGACCATGGACGAATTCCCAGCCGATGCCGAGATGCCGGTCGACCGTGCCTGTCGCCGTCCGGTGATGCGATGCCCCCGAGCGGATGAGTTCGCCCCGGAAGCTCCCGGTCACGACGCACGGGTTCGGGTTCCAAGGCGCTCAGTTTTGTTCGCGCCCAATCGGTGTAGGACGCGGCAGAAATACGAGCGTGACGAAATCGGAAAGAATGATCCTGAAGCGGCGATTCGGTAGAGCCGGGTCAAACTATCCGACGAAATAAACGAGCACTGGATGGGCGGGAGAGCGTCGCGAACTGGAGGGCAAGAGCTCCCGGACGCAGCGTTAAGTTTGAATACCTCCGCGGACATGGTCGCGAGCTTATCGCGCAAATAATCGAGCAGCCGAGCGCCGGCCGCACTCATGACCGGCTGGGCTCGGTTAATCCTGCATGCCGCGCCCATGAGGTTGCGCTCTGTCGGGAGTGCGTCGAGCACAACGACGAGATGTAGTTCACGATCTTTGAAACGCGTGGTCAACTATCCAAAGTGTGGATGCCTTTCATCGAAACAAACGATTTCATCAATGTTCTGGAATCCTGCATGGGCAGAAGCACCTGACGCACACCGATGCCCCCACTGCCTCATGGCGTGGCGAGCGTCTTAAGAAACCGCCCGAAAGGAGATTTTTCATGCGCTCTACCGGGCAGTGGAGTGCTGGGAAAGGGAGTTGCAACTGACCGGGTCCGACTTCTTCCGAGCCTATGGACAGACTGGGAGACGCGCACGGTGTAGCGGCTCACATCGTCATACTGCACCTACGCCACACACCGGCCGGACCTGATCCGGCTTTATGAGCATTGGGCTTTGTCAGTTGCCCAAGCGTGATGGCTTTCGCGACGCGGCGCGCCTCAGGAACTGAGCCGCGTCCAGGTCGAAACGCGGGAAAGAAAGACAGGAAACAGAATGGCCGATCAATTCGCAACGGACGTCATTGCCCTGATCAAGAAACGCGCCGAGTCGGAGAGCGGTGAGGGAATGCCTACGTCATTCGTCGGCGAGATAACAATCGCCACGGAACTGGACGCGCTCGGGTTTGATTCGCTGGGTTTGGCGGACGTCCTCTGGGATGTGGAGCAGGCCTACGGCATCAAGATCGACATGAACACGGCCGATGCCTGGTCCAATCTCAAGAATGTCGGCGACGTCGTGGAAGCCGTCCGCGGCTTGCTTGCGAAGGAGGCTTGAATGCACAGGCGCGTCGTTATCACCGGAGTGGGCGGCCTGTGCGGACTGGGCACCGACGCCGCCTCTATGTGGAAAGAGATGCGCGAAGGCCGCTCCGCCATCGGCCCGATCGCCAATTCCGAGCTTCATGACCTGGAGGGCATGACCGGCGCTGAGATCAAGGCGCTGCCCCAGCACGACATCAATCGCAAGCAGTTCGTCTCCATGGCCCGCTTCAGCTTGCTCGCCGTGCTTGCAGCGCGCGAAGCCATGCGGCAGGCCGGACTTTCCTGCGACGAGAGGAATGCCCATCGCTTCGGCGCGACAGTGGGCGTCGGCGGCTTGGGCTGGGATGTGATGGAGGAAACTTACCGGGCCCTCCTTTTGGACGGCGCGAGGCGAGTTGGCATCCTCGCTGTACCCAAAACGATGCCAAGCGCCGCCGCCGGCCAGGTGAGCTTGAGCCTCGGCTTGCGCGGGCCGGTCTTCGGGGTGACCTCCGCATGTGCCTCGGCCAACCATGCGATCGCCTCGGCGGTGGACCAGATCAAGCTGGGCCGGGCCGACGTAATGGTTTCCGGAGGCAGCGACGCACCCTTCGCATGGGGCGTGCTGAAAGCATGGGAAGCAATGCGCGTGCTTTCACCCGATACCTGCCGGCCCTTCTCCGCCGATAGGAAGGGCCTGGTGCTGGGCGAGGGTGCGGGCATGGCCGTGCTGGAAAGCTACGAGCATGCCACGAGGCGTAGTGCCACAATTCTTGCCGAGATCGCCGGCGTCGGCCTTTCCGCCGATGCCTTCCACATTGCCGCGCCATCTGTCGAGGGGCCAGCGTCGGCGATGCGCGCCTGCCTTGCCGATGCCGGGCTGAATGCCGAGGACGTCGACTACCTCAACGCGCACGGCACCGGTACCAAAAGCAATGATCAGACTGAAACGGCGGCGATCAAGCGTGTGTTTGGAAACCACGCTTATTCGATGTCCATCTCTTCCACCAAGTCCACGCACGCGCATTGCCTCGGCGCAGCGAGCGCGCTTGAAATGATCGCCTGCGTGATGGCAATGCAAGAGGACGTCGTGCCGCCGACCGCCAACTATCGCGAGCCAGATCCCGCTTGCGACCTCGACATCACACCCAATGTGCCGCGCGAGCGCAAGGTGCGCGTCGCCATGAGCAACGCCTTCGCCATGGGCGGTACGAACGCAGTTCTGGCATTCAGGCAGGTGTAGAAGCCATGCAAGACGCCTCATTTGAGGTCACCTGTCGTATCTAGCTGCTTGA
>NZ_SRUS01000014.1:121510-140831 GCF_004794715.1 Mesorhizobium sp. M8A.F.Ca.ET.207.01.1.1
GCAAGGTGCGCGTCGCCATGAGCAACGCCTTCGCCATGGGCGGTACGAACGCAGTTCTGGCATTCAGGCAGGTGTAGAAGCCATGCAAGACGCCTCATTTGAGGTCACCTGTCGTATCTAGCTGCTTGAGGGGCGGGGCATTGTGATACAGGGAGAGCTGTGGGGTCCCTCCTTCTCGGCCTCGACGATGTGGAAGGAGCCTGTGCGGCGAAACGGGCTAGACGCCCCCAGGCCCAGAACTTGGGCGAAACCAACTCCCACCAAAGGACAGCCGGTTTAGTAGCCGAACAATGAAACCTCGCTCGACGAGCCGCCGTCTCTACTGTCTCCGGCCTCACGCGGTTGAAGCGAACAGCGCAGCAGCTACTGTTCCGCACAACTCGGATGGCAATTGGGACAAGTCCGCACATGTCGTCACGTACGCTGAACGCCGCAGGTACAGCCAAACTGGGGCGGGGCGTTTCTGCCGTTTTGATAGAATTCTATCAAACTGACAATTTTCCTTGCATAAATGCAAGGAGAGCTCGGTTGACTCCCCTCCTTTCTTGTCAAGGATGAGTTTGCAGGCTGCGGTGCGGCAGAAGCCGGACAGAACAGCGACCGGTCGAGTAAAGGCCTGCGCAAACCGCATATTGCGAGCGCCCGCGCGGAGGAAGACGCTCGTCCTGGTGAAAGGCAACGATGCTCAGGCGCCATTGCCATTTGCCGAGGGCGTCCGCGCGCCGAAAATTTCGAAGCAACAAAGGTGAGATCGAGAATGATGATGACGAAATACAACACAGCTCACCGTCCAGTGCAGTTCTACCGGCGGGTGGCGGAGTGGGATGGGCTGCCAAATGGAACGTAAAAAGATCAGCAAGGAGATGCTTGGCGATAGTCAGGCGCTGCGCAAGCTGCGTGAGCACCTTGTCAAGGTGGCCAAGGCGAAGACTACGGTCCTGTTGCGAGGTGAATCCGGAACCGGTAAGGAGCTGGTTGCCAAAGCCATTCACGAGCTCTCGCCTCGCGCCAAGCAGCCCTTCATCAAGGTCAATTGCGCGGCGCTCACCGAGACGCTTCTGGAATCTGACTTGTTCGGTCATGAGAAGGGTGCCTTCACCGACGCGAGCAGTTTGCGCAAGGGGCGCTTTGAGGCTGCCGACAAAGGCACATTGTTTCTGGACGAGATTGGCGAAATATCAGGTTCGTTCCAGGCTAAGCTGCTGCGTGTCCTGCAGGAGCAGGAGTTTGAGCGCGTCGGCAGCAACCACACCATTAAAGTTGATGTTCGCGTGATTGCCGCAACGAACAGGGACTTGGAAACGGCAGTTCAACGCAAGGAGTTCCGGCAAGACCTCTATTATCGCATCAACGTCGTCACTTTACGCGTGCCGGCATTGCGCGAAAGGCGAGGTGATATTCCGCTCTTGGCCGCTCAGTTTCTCAAGAATTTCAATACTGAGAATGATCACACGCTGACCTTCGCTCCCGAAGCGATTGAGGTGCTAATGAACTGCGAATTTCCAGGCAACATCCGAGAGCTCGAAAACTGCGTTCAGCGGACGGCAGTTCTGGCGACGGGTCCATCAATCCTCAGAACTGACTTTGCCTGTTACGCGGATCAGTGCTTGGCCGCGGCGCTGTGGAAGAACGGACCGCCGACGTCAGAGAAGTCGACTACGATCGAGCCTTCCGCCGCCTGTGCCGCCCCGCCCGTCGGCGACGGGCAAGCGCCGATAGGCCCTGCCACGAGTCGTGGTAGGGTGCCCGATGCCGATACGGTCATTGCTGCCATGGAAAAGTGTGGCTGGGTGCAGGCAAAGGCGGCGCGCCTGCTCGGTTTGACCCCGCGCCAGATCGGCTACGTGCTGAGAAAACGCGGTATCGAGATCAAGCGTCTCTGAAACAACCCGCCGAGCAAGAGCTGGAGCAGGTCAAGCATTGGTGCTCTGGCGAGCCCATCGGCCAGGCTTACGAAGTGGGTGTGAACAGCGCTGCCAAGATTCCGGCCGTGTGCTTTCTACCACGTAGTCATACTGGGGCTCTGCGACTGACAAACTAAAAAGGAGTAATCCTATGGCTAGTAACTTCGCTCTACACCGCAAGGGCAAATCAATTCGACGTGCCTGGATCCAGAAATAATCGATGTATTATTGGTGACACGCCAGCATGCGTAGAGGCGACGCGCAGATCTCCGCTGGCGGGACCTGGTCGATACATTAGCTGATGGCTTACCGCTCGATATCACGCAATCTGAGATGGGCATGAAAGTGAGTTCGACCGCTGGACAGTTGCCGACCTCGTCAGGTATTGGCCCCTGCGACCGGTTGATCTGCGATATCCAAATTCGCGGAAGTTGGTCGAGACGAAACTGTCGCCCCGGCTCGTGACCGACCGCGCGCCCGGCAAGACCGAGTTACAAAGTTGCCGAGGCAGTTTGATGTGCGTTCCTGCATCACTGTACGGGACACGACCTGACGGGAGACTATGATGCGTAGCCAAAAAGAAAAGATGCTCGCAGGCGAGTTTTACAATGCGGCGGATCCGGAGATCCAAGCTGACCTGTTGGCCACCGGGGCTTGGCTCAAGCGGTACAATGATACGCTGGGGCAGACCACGGGGCATTGGCATGAGCTTTTGTCCGAGCGGCTGGGAGAGGTTGGGCGCGGAACGGTCATCCGTCCGCCCTTTTTTTGCGACTACGGATTCAATATCCGCATTGGAGCCAATGCCTACATCAACTTCAACTGCGTTATTCTTGACGTGGTAGAGGTCAAAATCGGGCAAGGAACGGCAATTGGGCCTGCTGTGCAGATTTATACCGCCGATCATCCACATGATGCCGAGCAGCGGCAGGCCGGCCTGCAGGTCGGGCGTCCTGTTCACATTGGCAGCCGTGTCTGGATCGGCGGTGGAGCAATCATTCTGCCTGGCGTCACGATTGGTGATAATGCAGTGGTAGGCGCTGGCTGCGTGGTCACACGAGATGTTCCCGCCGGGGCAAAGGTAGTGGGAATTCCTGCTCGCGTGGCCGACCCACATAAACAGGCATAATCAACCTCGTTGACCCTGGAGGTGCATGCGAACTGTCGAAACTGTGCCGAATTTTTGTCGAAGCCATTGAGCGCTGCATATGTTGTCGCGACTCGGGCGCTTCAGTTCTTTTGCCACGGGGGTCACAAGATCATGTGCGTAATGCCGCCGCAACGTGCTCACGTCCCGCAGCAGCGGACCCTTTCACATCGCCCAACGAATTCAGAGCCTACGTTGTGCTGCCACTAGCATTACTACTCACGAATGTATTCCCAACTGAGTTTTCGCCCTTGGAGGCAAGCAGCGACTCACCAGCAATCGCCGGCCATTAATCCTGGCTAGCATCGACCCCGACGAGGCGAGCCGCGGCGTTGCGGATCGGCATGTCGATGACCGTGATTGCGCCTTCGGCAAGGAAACGACGTTCGTTTCTGGTCAGCGTAGCCGAATCGATCACCGCAAAATGTGGGCCAGTGGAGCGCTTCATCAGCTGTCTGGCATATGTGCGCAGCATCTGATCGTTGAAGCGGCAGCCCACGAAGAAAAAACCCCGGTTGACGCGCCGTTGCTTCACCGCGTCCGGGATCGGCGTCTGGATATCAATTTCGGTTAGGACTTCGACGTAATCGGAATCAGCCACGAGGAAGTTTGCCGCCGGCCTGACGCTGCCGTGCGGCGCATAGAGCACCGTCCTAGCCACTTGTTCGGCCTCGAGTTCTGTTCCTGACAAATCGTAAGTTCTCGTCCAGATGTTACCGATTCCGGTCGCGCGCGTCGTTCCTTGTATCTCGACAACGTCTGTTTGGCCGGCCTCTGCAAGGGCTGCTCGCATGGCGCCATCGTACCAGCTGTCGATGATGACAGACAGTTGAAGGGTTGCGAGCCAGGCGTGAAGAACGGTCGGCTCGGCGGGGGCTGCGAATATCTCCGCCATCCACGCTTGGAGAGTCCGACGATGTCGGCGCTGCTCGATAAACTGCGCGACCGACCACATATTGGTGCGAATCCTGGAAGGGGCAGGCGCCCGCTTGTTGAGGGCCGCGGCGACATCTTCAGGGGTGCAAGGTACAGGTGATTCCGGTGGGTTAAGCTGCAGAAGACCAGGACCGAGATAGGGGATCACTCGATCGGCCTTGAGAGCGCCGTTCAGCAGGTCAATCAGTTTTTTGGCAAAACTGCCCCGGACGACGACGAGATGGTCCCAGCTCAGCATCGTGTTCATACGCGTTTCCTCTCCGCCACTGAACCCACCGGCATCAGGCCCCGTCGGAAATCTTCATCGCCTCGACGGTGATCGGCAAACGCGTGTCGCGCGGAAGGTCGGGCAGCATGAGCCGCCAACCGTTCCTGAGCGTCACGGTCCCGCCCCATAAGTCAGCGTTCTCAATCTCGGTGATCGGCTCTTCGAGATCCTTCTTGGGGACATAAGCCGACAAGCCAGTAGCGGTCCTGCGAATCATTACTTTCATCCGGCTGTTCCCCCGTTGGAAATGCCTTCAGCTCCGCAGGGAACCTCGACTTTGTCGAGGCTAATGAGTTCGCGCGCTCGCATGCCGACGACCGTGCCACGATCGATCCATTCGACCGCATAGATGAAGAATTGCTGGAGAAAGGTTCCAATGTCGCGCACGTAGCCTTCGTCGCCCTTCCGCACGAGGTTTTCGCCGATCTCCTTGCCGGGATAGGTGCCGTCGTTTTTTATGTGGCGTATCGCACGGACCCGCTCACCCTGCATGAACCGTGGCGGTCTGCCGATTTCGACCTCCTGTTCGCGTCTGGACCACATGCTGTCCATTCCTTTCTCGAGGTTTTTGTTGTGGTCGCGGGTTGCAGGCGTCGTCGTGCGGCGAACCCGACCGTTTCGGTAGGAATCAAGCGGGAACGCAGGTTTTCGGTACCGGACAGACCGACACGCATTGCTGCGTATCGAAGGCCTCCTTGCATTCGGTGCACTTGTTTGGATCGATCACATAGGCGTCGCCCTTGAACTTGATCGCTTCCGAAGGACATTCGAACTCGCAGGCCCCGCATTGGGTACATTGGGATGCGATGATCTTTAAAGCCATTCTAACTCCTGGTTATCGGACGAGACGGCTCAGGCCGTCGCCGCTAGTGGTCTGATCCCAAACTCTGCCGCGTAAAGTGCGCTGACTGCGGTCTCGATGTAGTCATGGCCATAGGCGTCGGTTACGCGCAGTCCAGCTCGCGAGAGTTGTTCCTTCGGGCGATTTCCGATCTTGGCGCATAGCACTATGTGTATGCCTTCGAGCGCTGCGATGACGCCCTCGAGGATGGCGTCTTCGCCCCCGCCTCCGAGGCAATACCGCTCGACCTTCCGATGCCCGACCAAGCTGATCCCTCTAGGCGAGACTTCATAAACCTGGAATTCCTTCGCGTGGCCGAAGTGTTCGTTGACCCGTCCACCTCCCTTAGTGGCCACCGCAACCAGAAGCGACTTTTCGGAGTCTGTTGCCTTGACCATACCGATGGCCTCGCTCCTCGCCGCCTCATGATCACGGCGCTCGTGTGCGACCACCTGCCGATAGGCCTGACGCTTGCCAGCATCGTAGGCGACATCGTCGGGAATCCCGTCCAGCGTGAATTCCTGGCCACGATCTTCACCGAGCAGGCCGACAGCATCTGCCCGGCACTGCCGGCAGTGGCGCATCAACTTGGCGCCACCTTCAAGTCGATCCTGAAGAGCCATCATCTCCATTGCCGTTGGGCCGCGCTGCCCGATGAGTCCGTAGTGGGTACCGTGCGCCGGGTCCGAAATCAGAGGCATCACGTTGTGCAGAAACGCGCCCCGCTCCCTGACCATTTTGTTCACCTCAAACAGGTGCTGGTCGTTCACTCCAGGAATCATCACCGAGTTGATTTTGGTGAGGATGCCGCGCGCGCTCAGCATCTCCAGGCCCAGCATCTGCCGCGCGTGCAAGATTCGAGCGGCTTCGATGCCGAAGTAGCGGCGATTTTCATAAAAGATCCAAGGATAAATCTTTGCGCCGACTTCCGGGTCGACCATGTTGATGGTGATCGTCACGTGATCAACATTCATTTCGGCAAGCTCGGCGACATGGTCCGGCAGCACGAGCCCGTTGGTGGAGACGCACAGCTTTATGTCGGGGATTTCCCTGATGACGCAGTCGAACGTTGCCTTCGTTTTCTCCCAGTCGTAACAGGCATCCCCCGGCCCAGCGATGCCAAGAACCGAAAGCTGCGGAACTTTGTTGGCAACCGCGATGACCTTGCGTAGCGCTTGGTCGGGCGTCAGCTTCTCAGACACAACACCAGGCCGGCTCTCGTTGGCGCAATCGTATTTGCGATTGCAGTAGTTGCACTGGACATTGCAAGCCGGCGCGACCGCCACATGCATACGCGCGAAATAGTGATGCGCTTCCTCCGAAAAGCAGGGGTGATCCTTGATCCTTTCCCAAATAGCCGGATCCCCTTCGCCCGGGCTGGTCGGCGACGAGCCGTAGGAGGACGATGCGCAGACGGATTTCGCGGCTGCCAGAAAACCCTCGGATGTCGTGCTAGTCGGACCCTCAATCGAAACTGTCGGTGAGGACATCAAACGGCTCCGTTGCTGGTAACGTCGCGGTTCAAGGTGCAAGAGCCATACCAACTTAAAACAGCGGCTTCAGTTCACTATTTGGGTCAATATCGCATTGTGTCAGGCGGGCGCGACACAATTTTGTCCTGCTTGCGACAGCACAAGTCCAAATCCGTTCAGAAGCACAAAGCACTCCTTGTCGCGCACAGGGCGCGCAAGACCACTGGCCTGACGATTGGCTCATCAGGCTCTTAGAATTTCCTTCGGCTCGATACTATGCCGGCGTATCGCCTAGCCGACTTGTCGCAGCGTGAGGCCGAGAATTCGAGCCGCATTAGCCTGAACCCAGCCGGCCTTCTCCATTGTGTCGATCAGCCGTCAGGCTCCGTCCGCCGCGGTCCCAGCCCCCGTCCGGCCGTATCGTTAGAATCGCAACCGGCTATTTCGTGCTCAGGGGGCGCCGATGCGCCGAACCGGCATCGTGCTGGCCCGTGAGAGCTCGTCGATGACATTGCCACGTTCCGAAAGATTGGTTCCTTCCAGAGGAGAACGCCAAGCACGCAGTTCTCCGGCTCGCGGACGTTGCCGGGGAAATAGCATTGCGAGATCAGCTCAACTGCCGACGGCGCAAAGCCATGGTTCTCCATATTTCAAGGGTAAGCGCTGTGTCCTTCCAGGAGGACCCGGCGATCTGTGGGCCTGCCGATTCTGACGTGGATCGGAGATCGGCTTGTGTCTGAACTTGAACTTAAGATTGACGCTGAGCGGCAGCCTCGGCGTTTTCGAGGGTGATCAACGGCGCTGTTGGTCGGCGGCGTTGGTCGATGGACGACAAGGCACGGAGTCATCTCCGAGACCCTGGAGCCGACGCGGTGATCTCGGAGGTTGCCCGGCGCTACGGGCCGCGGCCGCGGCGGAACGCTCGCAAGCTTGCGACGCTGGCAGGACAGGCCACTCCCGCCTAGTGGTTTCGGTGGCGCCACCGGAACGACCCGTTGGGCCAACATCCGTGCACCAGAGCTCAAGGCCACGGCCTGAGAATCGGCCGCCGCTCACCCTTTACTTGGTTCCTCAGAGAAGGAGAGCAACTTCCGTCGGTGCGAGGGTCATTGCGTCGGCCAGTGGCGAGTTCCTGCCACGCCCAGCCATCCTGCTTCGCGACCCATTCTCGCGCTCCCGCCATCGCGGGTGGAGTGGATTAGTGCAGACGACATAGGTTCGGGGCCTGCCGTTGCCGAGCGGGTGCTCGAGCTTAAGTCCGCTTTCGTAGGTGCCTGCCTGCGCCGCACTCAGTCCGTGAGCGAGTGTCCCTCGGGAATGCCGAATGCTGTTGGCGGCGGAGTCGGCATGAAGATACCCGTCCTTCCTCCGCAACCAATTTTCGACGGGCGGCAACGATGTCGGGGGGCATGGTGCTGAATCCACTTTGACCGCTCTCGACGATGGCGCCGTCGAGATAAACGAGATGGCTGATATGGTCGGGTATCCGGTCGGCGGCGCCGGTGATGCTGATGCCGCCTAGACTGTGACCGACAAGGATCACATCGCTCAGTTCTTCCGTCACAATGTGGTTGACGATGTCGGTCACGAATGTGTCGGGCGTGATGTCCTTGCACAGCAAACGTGCGCGTTCGCCGACACCTGTCTGGGTCGGCGTGGTCATGTGGTATCCCATCTTACGAAGATTGGCGGCCACGTCCCGCCAACACCATCCGCCATGCCAGGCACCATGCACTAGCACATACGTCTTTGCCATGGGTTGTGCCGTTCCACTTGCTCACCGGCCGTTGTGGCTGCCATCCGGCACGATGGCCGGGCGTTGTCCCAAAGGGGGGCTCGACCACGTGACCGGTGGTAAGTCCGGCGCACAGGGCAGCGCCGTGGCCTCGAGGACACCGCTAACGAGTCAAGGAAATTTGAATTGCGAAAGGCCAATATTCACTAGCTCTTTGCAAGTGGATGGAGAGGCTCATGGTGTGCCGCAGTTGCTCGCTGCCGGCATGCTCTTGGCACGGTTCCGGCTGATCATCCGAACTTGAACAGGACACCAAAGCCGCCGCGCGGATAGTTCCACTCGATGTCGCCGCCTTTCTCGCACAATATCCGGCAGGTGCCGCATTCCATGCAGCCGTCGGCGGTGATCTCGACTTGACCCTTGTCATTCAACTCATAGCATTTCGCCGGACAGACGTAGGTCAACGCAAGCAAGTTCGCGCTTGGCTTGTCGTGCGGTCGCACTATAATATGGGGGCGGCCGGAATCGACCAGATAGCGGTTCTGGTAAAGTTTGTCCTCGACACGAACCTTCGTCACTGCGATCGTCATCTTGTACCCTCTTCAGCGCCATGCCAATGCCAGGCGGACCGCGTCGCTGACCAACCCCCAGCGCGAGCGCGCGTTGATGAAGGCGGCCGTGGTGTTCTTTTCCTTCTCGATCTTCGGCGTGCCGTCGACACGCATGAAGTTCTGAGCGGCATGCGACATCAACCGCGGATAGCTGTCAAAAAAGTTGCTGGAATTGGTGTGGAGCAAGGCTGGCATGTCCTTGTATTTCTTAAGATCCTTGATCACAAAGGAGTCATCCAGCATCGTCTTGTAGAGCGCAAGGTTCGCTTTGGTCATAGGACTGTTGCGGCTTTTGACTTTGATGATCGCCTCAGCCGCGACACGACCCGAGGTCATGGCAAGGTTCGAACCCTCACGGTGAATGGCATTGTTCAGTTGCGCTGCGTCGCCGACGATGACCCAACCGTCGCCGAAGAGCTGCGGAATGGCCTTGTAACCACCTTCGGGGATAAGATGGGCGGCATATTCTTTCACCTCCGAGCCAGCGATCAGCGGCCGGATCGAAGGATGGTTTTTCATCGCATCTAGGAGGGCGGACGGGCTCTCCATCGTCGCGGCGAAATCCGAGACCAGGCAGCCGATGCCGAGTGAAATCGACTCCTTGTTGGTGTAAAGGAAGCCGAGCCCGGCCATGCTGCGAGAGATCGTGCCCACGGCCTCGATTACGCAGCCTTCATCGCCCTTGACCCCGAACCGCTGGCCAATGACCTCTTCGGGCAAGAAATGCATTTCCTTGACGGCAAGCGCCACGGTCTCCGGCTTCGGCATCTCGCGCAGGCCTGCGCGAGTGCCAAGCAATCCCGACACCCCTTCTGCGAGAACGACCACATTCGCGAAGACCACTCCGCCAGCCCGGTCTGTGCGGACGCCGATCACCTTGCCATTGCCATCACGGACGAGTTCCGTCGCGGTCGTCTCACACAGGACCGTCGCGCCAGCCTCGCGCACCTTGCGGGAAAACCATTTGTCGAACTGGGCGCGGATGATCGTGTAGCGGTTGGGTTTCGCCTCATTGAAGTCGTCCGACCGGTAATGAATTCCGGTGTGAGACGTGTCGTCCATCACCCAAAGTCGCTGTTCGACCAGGTGCCGCTCGAGGGGCGCATCATCCCGGAAGTCCGGGATGATCTTCTCCAGCATGTTCGCGTACATTATGGCACCCTGGACGTTCTTAGAGCCCGGATATTCACCGCGCTCCAACTGCAGTACCTTCAGCCCCTGGCTTGCCAAAGTGTAAGCAGCTGCGTTTCCAGACATGCCGGCTCCGACCACAATGGCATCGAATTGTTCAATCATGTCCTCTCCCTCAACTCGCAAGCTTGTCTCGACTGTGCGGCGACAGCCGCCGGGTGAAGGCTTCCGTCAGTGCGGGCAGGAAGCGGATTGCATCCGTGACGATCCCGAGGTGGGCGAACTCGAAAATCGGCGCGTTCGGATCGGTGTTGATCGCGACGATGAGATCGGCCCCCTCGACCCCCACTCGGTGCTGGATGGCGCCGGAAATTCCGGCCGCGATGTAAAGCTTCGGTCGAATGGTCTTGCCAGTTTGTCCAATCTGTCGATTAGCCGGCATCCAGCCCTTCTGGACCAAGGGGCGCGAACAGCCATGCTCGGCGCCGATCGCTCGGGCAAGATTCTTCACAAGCTGAAGGTTCTCCGCCGCTCCGAGACCGAGGCCTCCCGCAACCACGACATCCGCATAGGCAAGATTTGCCATTGCCGACTGGTTATCCGGTAGGAAGCCGAGGACTTTGGTGACGATATCGTCCTCAACGAGCGACAGCTTGTGCCGCATGACACGCCCGACCGGCTTATCCACCCGTTGCGGCATAGGCATGACCCTTGGTCGCACCGTCGCCATTTGCGGCCGGTAATTTAGTGTATAGATCGTACACAACAATGAGCCACCAAAAGTCGGACGGGTCGCGGCGAGTGAACCGTCGGAATCTACATCAAGTTCGGTGCAGTCGGCCGTGAGCCCCGTCTGCAGGGTCGTCGCTACCGAGCCTGCAAGATCCCTGCCCAGTGTGGTCGCGCCGAGAAGGAGGATTTCGGGTTTATGGGTATTGACCAGATCCGTGAGCGCCTTGGCGAACGGCTCGTTCCGGTAGTCGGCGAGCGGCGGCGCATCGACGATGTAGACAAGATCCGCCCCGTAAGCGAAGGCCTCGGCAGCAGCGTCCTCGACCATCTCGCCCGGCGGTCCCAGCACGACGCCCGCGAGCTGGACTTCAAGCTTGTCGGCCAATTTGCGGCCTTCGCCCAGCAGTTCGAATGATACAGGATGCACATTGCCGCGTTCGAGCTCGAGGAAGACCCACACGTGCCGGTAGTCTTTGAAACGGTCGGGAAGTTCTTTCTTTACACCGGCACGGCCGGGGGCAATGCGAGGGGTAGTTTGGCTTGCGGTCGACATTTTCTGCTCCTGGCCGTCACGTGCCGCTGTTGAAGGCCAGCTCATGTTCCAGCGCCGGCCGGCGGGTTAAGATATCGGCGATGAGTTCATCGGCTATGTCCTGCAAGCCCCTTTCCGCGGTGTCGATCTGCGCCGCGCTTTCTGCCCGTGCGGTGGGGGCGAAAACACGCTTGACGACTGTAGGCGAGCCACGCAGACCGCACCGGGTGAGATCGTCAATGCCGGCGTCGGCTGCAGTCCACTTCACGACTTGGCTGCGCGCCGCGCACAGAGCCTGCTGGAGCGAGCCCCGGCGGATTTCGTTGGTGTCTTCCAGCATGGTAATGAGGCAAGGGAGTCTGCTCTTCAGCAACTGGGTGCCGCCTTCGGCGCGACGCGCGACTTCGATCTCTCGCGTATCGAGATCGATGGAGGCAATCTTCGCGACATAGGTAAGTTGCGATAAATCTAGGCGCTTGGCTATGCCCGGTCCGACCTGGGCGGTATCGCCGTCAATCGTCTGCTTGCCGGTGAAGACGATGTCCGGCCTGCCGAAAGTCTCCCCAATTTTTGCGATTGCTTGCGAAAGAGCAAAGGAAGTCGCCAGCGTATCGGATCCGGCAAAATAGCGGTCCGTCAAGAGAACTGCTCGGTCAGCACCGTAACCGAGCGCCTTTCGCAGCGAGTCCTCCGCCATGGGCGGACCCATTGTGAGCACAGTAACCTCGCCACCATGAACGTCGCGCAGTTTGAGCGCTTCTTCGAGGGCGAACAGGTCGTAAGGATTGATGATGGTCGGAACACCCTGACGCATGATCGTGTTCGTCACCGGGTGCACGCGGATCTGTGCCGAATCCGGCACCTGCTTAATGCAGATTACGATATGCATTGGCGGTTTCTCTAAGCTCCCAGTCCGGATTCGTGCTTGGCGGTTCACCTCATTGCCTGCATCGTTCATGCCAAGTCGTCTTCCTGCCTCTATTCCAGAAGGTGGCTTCGTTTGCTTCCGAGGAGGCGTCATGAGGACTGGATTTGTCGACTTCTCGACATTGTCGCGTCGCAGCCGTGTCGGGCTCATTACTTTCCGAACCGCTTCAGTGCAGAGTCGAGCGGGACGAAGGCGCGGCCAGGTGCGGGACATATGTTTGGATCGTGGTCCCTTAGCACCTTGAACACACGTTGCGTGAGCGGCGAGGAAGTCGCGAAATCTTCGTAGGCGCGTTCCAGCTTGGCGCGCACCCGCGCGGCGATTACCTGGTTAGGCAGACCGGAGAAATCTTCTTCGGCAAGGTATTGGCCCACGCGCTTCATGATATGGAGCCGCGAGACATTCATCACTTTCGGGTCGTAGGAGACGCCAAGGCAGGCGAAGAAGTCCTCCGCGGCCGACAGGCCCTTCAGTCGCGCTAGGATATCGGTGCGATCGATCGGGCGGCTATCAGCGGAGCAGTTCATTGTATTCTCCCGGCGCGTAATTGTGGTGTCGATGCATTGGTGACATTGCTGACGGCGTGCCGACCTCTGGCACGGCGGCTGGGCAAGAGACTTGGCGATCTCAAGCTTTTCTGAAGTGGTGAAGGCGACCCCGAGTTTGACTGCTCTCCATTGCGCAGGGTCGTCACGTTGAGGAAGACCTCACGGCTCGTCGGCTATTGTGCCGCTCGGACCCGGGCCGGAATGAAGCTGTTCCGCACCTCGCCCGCACAGTCCAGCACTGGGAACGGCCCGTAGCTTCTCGGTGATCGCAGGCAGGACCTCAAGCACGCGGTCTACGTCATCTTCGCCGTTGTCACGCGACAAGGAGAAGCGGACTGCCCCACATGCCGCGTTCATAGCGATCAGAACATGGCTCGGTTCCAGTGAGCCAGAGGCACAGGCGGACCCGGCGGAACAGGCGATTCCCAGCCGGCTCAGGACAATTGGAATTGCATCGCCTTCGATACCTTCGAATCCAATGTTTGCAGTGTTTGGCAATCGCTCTTGCGGATCGCCGTTGATGGATGTGTTTGGGATGCGCTGGATGATCCCGTTCTCAAGGCGGTCGCGCAACCATTTTATTCGTTTTGTCTCGTCCATGAATTTCAAGGCGAGTTCGGCCGCCATGCCCAGTCCGACTATGCCGGGTGTGTTTTCAGTGCCTGCACGCCGGTCGCGCTCTTGGTGCCCACCCTTGATCATGGAGGAGAAGCGCACGCCACGTCTTACATAAAGCGCGCCTATCCCCTTTGGACCATGCAGCTTGTGGGCGGAGAGCGACAGCATGTCGATCGCGGTCGATTTCAGCTCAATCGGAAGCCTTCCGACCGCCTGCACTGCATCAGTGTGGAAAAGCGCGCCGACTTCCCTGGCTAGATCGGCAAGCTTAACCACGGGAAAGATCGTACCGGTCTCATTGTTCGCCCACATTATCGAGACGATTGCCACTTGTGGAGTGAGAGCGGTTCTGTAGGCGTCCAGGTCGAGCCGGCCGTGGTGATCGACTGGGATAATGTGCACCTTGACGCCGCGCGTCTTTTCAAGGTGCGCGCACAACTTCAGAACGGCCGGATGTTCAACCGCGGAAGTCACTATTTCCGTTCGGTCGGGCATCACCTCCAGCGCCGAAAGGATGGCTGTACTGTCGCTTTCAGTCCCGCCCGAGGTGAAGATGATCTCGTCCTCGAATCCCGCGCCGATGAGGGCTTGCAACTGTTGCCTCGCCTTTCTCACGGCTTCAGCAACCGATGCGCCATAGGCGTGCATGGACGAATGATTGCCAAATTGCTCCGTAAAGAAAGGCAACATCGCTCCAACGACTGCAGGATCAACCCGCGTCGTTGCGTTGTTGTCGAGATAGACAGGGTTCATGGGAGTGATCCTTCAACTGCTGAAATGATTCAAGGGTAGGCGGGCGGCCATTGAACCTCTGGCGCATATCGTATCTGGTAAGGTGGGCGGCCGGGCGAGCGATGGCTTGGCTGACCGGTCGCTGTCGACATTGCCCTTTGGTGGCGGCATCTGCCGGGAATTCAGCTGTTTCGGGCAATTTTGTTTGCTTGCCCACGGCAACGATCGATGATCGCGATTTGGCGCATCACCGAACGCAATTGTTCCGGGCCGACAGTGCGTGTCGGCCGGTTCCAGAGCGCCGGCGGTTACCGGTTCGACGCAGTATTCCTTGGCGTCGCTATAGTCGAACATAGCCTGTTCCCTAGCAATCATTTGCAGGACTTGCCGCAGCCGCACGTCTCACGCGCATTGGGGTTATCGAAAACAAAGCCGGATGTTTCGAGCCCATTGACGAAGTCCACGGTCATGCCGGCGGCATGGGGTTGGGAGCCTCTATCCATGAACACCTTGAGCCCATCTCGCTCGATGATCGCATCGCCCTCACGTGAGACGCTCTCCAGGCCCATTGAGTATTGGAAGCCGGCGCAGCCGCCGGCATGGACCATGATGCGAAATCCTTCCGCCGGCTCGCTGGCGCGGTAAAGAGCGGCCTTGATGGCGGCAACAGCGTTGTCGGTGAGCGTAATCATGGCTCGATTTCTCCTCGGTCCGACGTTTTCGCGGATCATCTCGCATGGACCGTGCCAAAGGGAAGACGTGTCAAAAACCGTAGGACATCCCGACGTCTCTTATGCTCGATTGCTGGGGAGACGTCCGACAACCGACACTTACTGTCGGATTTGTCGCGTCCGCGTCACAGGAAGGGCGCCTGAGTTCGCGATGCACTCACGCGTAAAGCAATGAACAGAGCCAAAGATGTTCAGAGCTTGCCGCGGAGCAACTGGCACGATTTTTGTGAAGCCTTCGTTGCGGCGGCAAAATTGCCGGCCGATTCACCTTTGGGTTGCCCTCGCAATCGAAGAACGAAGGAGAGCAATATGATCCATCAGACCCGCCTTGAGTGGGAAAGCAGCACCGCCGGTGGTACCCGAATGCTCGATCGGCCGATTGGCGCCGACCACCCAACAATCGCTCTCTACCGGCGATTGGCCGCTGACCGCCCGGAGACAGGATTCGACTGGCATGTGCCTGACGATCGATCGCGTCCGCCGTGCACACCCCTGAGGCCCGTTTTTCGATCGATCGTCAAAAGAAGAACGGGGCAGGGGTAAAAACATGGATCAGCGCAAGAAGCGGTCGCCCAACGAAATCCGGCGTGCGTGGGAAGTCTGTCCGAACATTCCCGCGCGTGATTTCGCAGCCCAATTGGCCATTTCGGAAGCGGAACTGGTCGCGGCCCATTGCGGTTTCGGCGCGGCACGCATCGACCCGCGCGTCAATCACGTTCTGACGGGCCTCGAATTCGTGGGCGAAGTGACGGCGCTGACCCGCAATCAAGGTGCCGTGCACGAAAAGATTGGCGTCTTCAACAGAGTGATAACCGGCAACAATCACGCCATGGTCCTTGGTGACGAATTCGACCTTCGCGTCTTCCCGCAAGCTTGGAGGTATGGTTTCGCTGTTGAAAGGCGCCATCGCGGCGGAATCCAGCGCAGTTTGCAATTCTTCGACGCCACCGGCGCAGCAGTGCATAAGGTGCATCTCAGGCCGGTCTCCAACCTTCATGCCTATCGAAAGCTGGTGGCCGAGCTCGTATCCGCCAACCAGGAGCCGACCATGTCGCTTAAGGCGAGAGTAGCCGACCTGGGCGCGAGGACTGCGGACTGGGCCGGCACGGTGGACGACCTACGCGAGCACTGGAGCCGGCTGACTGACGTCAACCTTCTAAAGACGCTCAAGCTCAGCCGCTGCCAGGCTTTGCGCATGGTCGGCCAGGATTACGCTTGGCTGCTCGACAATGCCGCAGTTGGCGCCGTGCTCCAGCGTGCGGCCGAAGACGAATTGCCGATCATGTGCTTCGTCGGCAACCGAGGTTCTATCCAGACCCATTCCGGCTTAATCAAGTCGGTCAAGCAGATCGGGCCGTGCATCCATGTGCTGGACGAAATGTTCCGGCTGCATCTCAGGACCCACCAAATCCGTGAGGTTTGGGCCGTGCGCAAGCCGACCAATGACAGTCACGTCACCTCGCTCGAAGCATATGGGTCCGACGGCAAGATCATCATCCAGTTGTTCGGTGCGCGCAAGGAAGGCGAACGCGAGCGCGACGACTGGCGGGTTCTGGCGGAAAACCTGCCTCGTTTCCCCGACAGCTACATGAGAAAAGACCGATCGTCGTCGGTGGGACGCCGGCGCCCATCTGCCTCCGCAGCCAGTAGCCGGGCATTGAAGCCGAGACCGGGGACACGATGACGCAATAAGCGCGCTGTATTATCGCAACGCGATGAGCAGGAAGCAATTTGGCGCTGCCCCATCGACCGCATGGTTACGACGAAGCCGCGGCCTTTGGGCCGAGCTCAGAGGTGGCAATAGCGTGAACGCCGCCGACCGTCACTCCCCACCAGGCGGTCAGGTTTTGCGGTTCGGGCCGAGCAAAAATACTGTCAAGACAGCGAGGAACGTGGCAACCGCGCTGTAGACAAAGACACTGGCAATACCCGTGTGATCCACCAATAGGCCACCGAAAGTTGTGCCGGCTGCGATGGCCACTTGGAAGGTTATGACCATCAGTACACCAGCGCTCTCGGCCTGTTTCGGAGCGGCGCGTAGCACCATCCATGTCTGCAATCCGACCGGGACCGCGCCAAAAGCAAAGCCCCATACGGCAACTGCAATTGCCGAGGTCAAGGCCGATGCTCCCATGGTCAGGAGCGAGACAGCGGCTACGGCAATGAGCAGGGGCGGCAGGGCCGCGACCGCCTTGAGACTGTGTTTGGTGAGGAATGCGCCGGCTAAATTGCCGAAGACGCCGGCCGTGCCAAAAGCAAGGAACACGAGCGGGATTGACTTCTTTTCGAGCGCAGGAACGCTCTCGAGAAAGGCGCGGATGTAGGCGAAGCTGGCAAAATGGCCGGAAGCGACCAATAGCACGACTAGCACCGCAACCTTCATCGCCGGATTCTTCGCGACATCCAGCGGGCTGCGGAATCTGCGCACTTCGATCGGAGGCAGTGGCGGAATGGTTACGAGTTGCACGAGCAGCGCAACGGCACTCACGATTGCGGCGACCTTGAACGAGGCTCGCCATCCCCAAATGTCACCGACATAAGCGCCGATTGGAGCCGCGCAGACGGAGGCGACAGAAACGCCGGTGAGGATGATCGACATGGCGCGCGGCATGAGGTGACTTGGAACCAGCCGCATCGCCAACGCTGCCGAAATAGACCAAAAACCACCAAGCGATATGCCAAGGACGACGCGTGCCGCCAGCAAAACCGGCAGCGACCCCGCAACCTCTGCCAGAACGTTCGACAGGATCAGCAGGAGCGTCATCGCCCAGATGACGACCCTGCGGTCCAGACGCTTTGTCACCATGGCGATTATCGGTGCCGAGATCGCCGCGACGATTGCGGTCGCTGTTAGCGCCTGTCCAGCCGTGCCCGTGGTGATACGGAGATCATGCGCGAGCGGTGTCAGAACGCTGGCGGGCAGAAACTCTGCCGTCACAAGCCCGAAGGTGCCGAAGGAAAGCGAAATGATGGCACCCCATGCAGGGCCAGAACGTTGATATGGACTTTCTGGGTCAAGCCGATCTCGGTCGAACAAAGCCGCGTCCACTAAATCTGTCGCCGATTCGGTCATGAATGAGTTCTCCGGCTAGGAGCTGTTGCAGCAGGGGTGGCTACATCGCCGGGGATCAAAGCCGCGAGGCCTTCCGGCGGCGGCCAGTCGGCATCAGTCGAGGCCTCGGCGCCCGACGCATCCGAGGCCTCATCGGAGGGCCGACGGACCCAACCGTCGACAATGCGGGAGAGTTCTCGGCGCGGTCGCATCGATCGCATTCGTGAAGTGCGGTCTGTTCACTGCGAACCAAGCAAGCCGAACGCGGTGTCCTCGATCGAGGCCTTGATGGGGGGATGATCGACGATCTCTATATTGCTTTGAAGCAGGAAGTTCCGTCGCCATATGTGGTTATCCTGGCAGCCAGAATTGAGCGGTTGTCGCAAGCACCAAGGCGGTCGCAATGAGTGCAACGAGGCGGAAGTCTGATGGATGGCTGCGGTTCGATGGCCGCGCGATCGACAAAATTGAGGTGATGAGTTATCCCTTTTGAAGCCGTTGCTCCCAATTCTGGGATAAGGTAATTGCAGGCGGTCCCAGCAACGTCGGGCGGCCTTTTTGGTGATCGAATTCATGGGACGACACTCTCGGTCCGTGACGCATCTGCGAATGACTGCGCAAGTTCCGTGCCATCAACGACAAATCTGGCTCTGCTGAGCGGGTGGTGGAGGCACGAGCGTGGGCTATCCCAAGAGCTTGCCGCAAGGTTGTTCGAAGTTGAGGTGCCGGATAGACCGCAAATATGTCGGGCGGCCTGGGGTTGGCCAACACGAAGATGCGCAAGTTCAAAAGGACGAGCTGAACCCTTGCCGATATCCGTCCGAGGCTGATCTGGAGAAGGTCAAGAACTGCGTCTTGAAGGCTTCCGCCGCACCGGCAAATGCGAAGCCAAGGTGCTGGGCAAGATGGACAGGGCCATCCAACCCGTCGACTGGACGCTCATTAATGGCGTCGGTGTGGCTCTGTAGCTGGCGAGAAAAACGCCCTGCTGAAAGACAAAAGCTCGTGTGGCCGGCTCTGAAGGACGGCCAATGAGGCAGGCGAGGAGAGGCTATAGTCCATTCGTGTAGGCTGATCTTGTCCCACGGAGGCGGCTAACCACCCCGCCAGACATCATCGAGGGGAGCGCCACTAGGCTCACCCCAAGTGTTGGTCGTTTCCACCTGGTGACCTCGGCCAAGTCACCAAGCCGCTTAGCGCAAGCTTTCGAACTGGATGCTCCCCGGGCACATGATCGGCTAGCGATCCCACCAGTTGAGTTGCTCCAAGTCGGTGTCTAAAGCGTGTCGCGATTTAAGGGATTCAGGATTCCCCTTGATTTGAGTTCGTGATTCATTGCGGTTGAAGGGAGACCGTGATGGGCAAGCCGCTACCACTTGAGTTGCGTCGGCGTGTTGTTGCGT
>NZ_SRUS01000150.1:0-400 GCF_004794715.1 Mesorhizobium sp. M8A.F.Ca.ET.207.01.1.1
GTGGTGCCCGAACCGTCCGAACGGTGGACCAGGGTGATCTTGCCGTCCGGCAGCTTCACGCCCGGGTTGGCAGCGACGATGGCCGGGTCGTTCCAGGTCTTGACCTTGCCCAGGAAGATGTCGGCCAGCAGGGCGCCGCTCCGGCGCAGCTTGCCGCCTTCCAGACCGTCGATGTTGACCACCGGCACCACGCCGCCGATGGCCGACGGGAACTGCGCCAGGCCGGCCTGGGCCAGCTCTTCACTGCTCAGCGGCTTGTCGGAGGAACCGAAGTCGACGGTGCCGGCCTTGATCTGGGCGATGCCGCCGCCGGAGCCGATCGACTGGTAGTTGATCTTGGCGCCGGTGCTGGCGTTGTAGTCGGCCGACCACTTGGAGACCAGCGGGAAGATGAAGGAGG
>NZ_SRUS01000151.1:0-400 GCF_004794715.1 Mesorhizobium sp. M8A.F.Ca.ET.207.01.1.1
TCTTCGGTGACTCGATCACCGAAGGCTGGGGCAGGGAAGGCAGCGCCGCGTTCTTCCCCGGCAAGGGATGGCTCAACCGCGGCATCAGCGGGCAGACCACGGCGCAGATGCTGGTGCGTTTCCCACAGGACGTGCTGGCCCTGAAGCCGCAGGTGGTGGTGATCCTGGCCGGTACCAACGACATTGCCGGCAACACTGGTCCGGCCACGCAGGCGATGATCGAAGACAACCTGCACGCGATGGTGGACCTGGCACGCGCGCACGGCATTCGCGTGGTGCTCGCGTCGGTGCTGCCGGTCAGCGAGTACCCTTGGATGCCGGGGATCACGCCTGCGCCCAAGGTGCGTGCATTGAACTCCGCGTTGAAGCGCTATGCCGATGCACAGCATCTGGTCTATCT
>NZ_SRUS01000152.1:0-400 GCF_004794715.1 Mesorhizobium sp. M8A.F.Ca.ET.207.01.1.1
TGGACATCAAGCAGGAGAACTTCGACCTGACCAGCGGCTGGCGTGCCAGCCAGGGCCAGGAGATCTACCTGTTCGCGGCTACCAGGGCCAGGGCATCGGCCATGCCCTGTTCGAAGCCGTGCTGCCGCACCTGCGCACACCGGTGCTGACCGTGCGCGCCTCGCTCAACGCAGTGCCTACCTACCTGCGCTATGGCTTCGTGCTGGACGGTGATGTCGGCGAGTTCAACGGGTTGGTGTACCAGCAGATGGTGCGGGCAGCCGCCTGAGGGCAGCGGGTGTCATGCCCCGCTGCACGGCCGATATAAGCAAACTGAATCAGCACACTCCCTGGCCATTCCTACAATGGCCTGTCCCCCCTTCGAGATGCCCCCGATGCGCGTCGCGCTTCCCGTGTTGCT
>NZ_SRUS01000153.1:0-399 GCF_004794715.1 Mesorhizobium sp. M8A.F.Ca.ET.207.01.1.1
CCGGGATGTCGATCACCTTCCGCGCAAGCCATGTCCCGCGGTAGGCATTCTCGGCCTCCTGTTCCGACAGCATCGGCATGCCGTAGAAGGTGGCCGCCGCCTTGTCGCGCGGCGTCCCCAGGTTGGCCACCAGGTTGACCAGCCCGTCTTTGATTTGTGCGAGCTTGCCCATCAGAGCGCGTTCCCGAGGTTGTAAGTACTACCGGTGACCAGTTCAGCGAACGCGCCAGACAGCGCGTCCACCTGGTCGTCGTGCTTGGCGTTGGGGAATTCGGCGATCTCATCCAAGAACGCCGCCACCCATGGGCCATTCACCAGCTTGATGTTTCCGGCTTCGGCCTGAGCCTCGACCGGCGTTGCGCGGACCTCCTTGGATCCGGATTCCAGCGCCGCCTTAAC
>NZ_SRUS01000154.1:0-399 GCF_004794715.1 Mesorhizobium sp. M8A.F.Ca.ET.207.01.1.1
ATTCCAGTTTCATGGCCCCGATCAACGTGGTCATGTACATGTTCTCGAAGGTGCCGACCACGCCGTTCCTGGACCCGGGCAAGGAGTTCCCGCAGCTGGAGCCGCTGCGCCAGAACTGGCAGATGATCCGCGACGAGGCGCTGGCGCTGCGCGACGCGCAGAAGATCGCTGCCTCCAGCACGTTCAACGATGCCGGCTTCAATTCGTTCTTCCGTCGTGGCTGGAAGCGCTTCTACCTGAAGTGGTACGGCCCGTCGCATCCGTCGGCCAAGACGCTGTGCCCGAAGACCACGGCGCTGATCGAGTCGATCCCCGACGTGCGTGCGGCGATGTTCGCGCAGCTGCCACCGGGCAGCGAGCTGCGCCCGCACCGCGACCCGTTCGCCGGCTCGCTGCGCC
>NZ_SRUS01000155.1:0-399 GCF_004794715.1 Mesorhizobium sp. M8A.F.Ca.ET.207.01.1.1
GCGATTTTTTACATTTGCCAGTTGTATTTACTTTAACTGGTGCCATATTTGCATCTATCATTGTAAGCTTTCCGTTAATGTATCAGCATACTGTACAAGGGTTTCGGAGCATAGATCCTAAGATGTTGAATACAGCAAGAACAATGGGCGCAAGTGAAAGTAAAATATTTTTTAAATTGGTTTTACCGTTATCTAAGCGTTCAATACTTGCTGGTGTAATGATGAGTTTTGCGCGGGCAATTGGAGAATTTGGTGCTACGTTAATGGTAGCAGGCTATATTCCCAACAAAACCAACACGTTACCTTTAGAAATATACTTTTTAGTAGAGCAAGGGAAAGAAAATCAAGCATGGTTATGGGTGATTGTATTGGTTGCATTTGCGGTCACTGTAATTGGTA
>NZ_SRUS01000156.1:0-398 GCF_004794715.1 Mesorhizobium sp. M8A.F.Ca.ET.207.01.1.1
CCCGGACCTGCCGGCCGGCTGCCTGGGCCAGACCAGCACCGCGTCCTATGCCAGCATCAAGTCCGGTTATGACCGTGGCCACCTGGTCACGTCCAACCACATGGACTACGACGCGACCTACATCCGCCGCGCCAACTACATGACCAACATCGTGCCCCAGGTGTCCAGCTTCAACCAAGGCATCTGGGTGAAGGCCGAGAACGTGGCCGAGTGCTACCGCGACATCGCGCCGGTGGACGTCTACGGTGGCGTGGTGTACGGCGATGCTGCCAACGACTATTTCCTGGCCAGCCACGGCATCCCGACGCCGGAGTTCTTCTGGAAAACGATCATCACCCGCGACCCGAACACCGGCACCGCCAAGGCGATCAGCTGGATCATCCCCAACGAGGCCAACC
>NZ_SRUS01000157.1:0-398 GCF_004794715.1 Mesorhizobium sp. M8A.F.Ca.ET.207.01.1.1
GGCCATTTCATCGGCGGCGAGCTGATGTCGGCCGAGGGCGCGATCGAGATGCGTCGCCCGTCGGACGGCAAATCTTATGCCGCCTGCCCCCTCGCTGGCGTTGACATGGTCGAGCGCGCGGTGGAAAGCGCAAAAGCGGCGCTGAAGTCCAGCAACTGGGGAGGCGTCCGACCGCGCGAGCGCACCAGGGCGCTGCAGGCCTGGGCCGACCTGATCGAGGCGGAAGCCGCAACGCTCGCCAAAGTCGAAGCACTGTGCTCCACTCGCCCCGTCGGCCAGCTTGTCGCCGGCGACATCGCCGTGACCGCCGAGCAGATCCGCTTCTTCGCCGAATTCGCCAGGCTGCTGCCGCTCGACCAGCGTTTCGCGCATGGCCAGTACGACAGGGCCATTTGGCC
>NZ_SRUS01000158.1:0-397 GCF_004794715.1 Mesorhizobium sp. M8A.F.Ca.ET.207.01.1.1
TTGGCCACGTCCGGCTATTTCGAACGCCTCGTCCTCGTCGACGAAGAAGGCGAAGGTCGACGAGTCACCGTTCTTCTCGGCACACTTGCCGCTGAAGCTCGGATCCTCATAGCCGGACCAGTCGAACACGATAAGGTCCTTGTCGGCGGCAACGGCAAACGCCGCCGCCGAAGCTGCAAGCGCGCCGGCGAGCGCCAATGTCAGTGTCAGGCGTCGGCTGAGTTCCTTCATGCTCGTCCCATCCTCTTTGGTTCATGCCGGTCTTGCTGGCCGGCTGTTTGCTAACCGTAGTGCTTGGGAAAGGCGGCGGCCAAAAACGCGTTGGCCGCCTGCAGCGCGGTCTCGCGGGTGGTGTCCTCCGTTCCCATCATCAGCCGCAGCCACAGGCCCTCGAGCA
>NZ_SRUS01000159.1:0-366 GCF_004794715.1 Mesorhizobium sp. M8A.F.Ca.ET.207.01.1.1
GGTGCCGTCATACCCTCGACCATCTTGAGGGACACCTTGGGCAGTTCGTGTCTCACCGCCTCAAGCAGCGGACCGCTCAGGACGCGAGCAGCTCCAGACGGAATGCCAATAGTCACCTCCCCGGCAGGGGAAGCGGCTGTGTTGGTCAATTCCACCTCGGTAAGTCGAATTTATTTGAGAATTGCCCGCGCCCGCTCGAGCAGTTTGTCTCCTGACGCCGTCACGCTCACGCCGGTCCTGTCGCGTATCAGCAGTTGAGTGCCGAAGGCTTCCTCCAGTTGACGCACATGCAGGCTCAGCGCACTCTGGGCAACATTAAGGAAGCCAGCGGCCTTCGTGAAACTGCCTGCTTCGACCACACCGACG
>NZ_SRUS01000015.1:0-91098 GCF_004794715.1 Mesorhizobium sp. M8A.F.Ca.ET.207.01.1.1
GCATGGCGCTGGCGCGAAAACTCCTCGTCATTCTCAATGCAAAAGCACGCGATGCGCGCATCGAGTTCGCCAATGCAACTTGACACCACAGATAGTCGCTCATTGCCCTGCCGGGCATTTCTCCCCGTATAGTGACGGGGAGAAAGATACCGTGGTCGCCGCCTTCGCCATCATTGACGTTGCAAAGAAAAGCGCCGAGGCGGCTGCCAATTCCCTTCTCCCCGTCACTATACGGGGAGAAGGTGCCGGCAGGCGGATGAGGGGCAGCGCTGACCTTGGTGATGATTACCGCTAAACCAGCACCAGCCCCTGACGCATCGCAATGGCGATGGCATCCGTACGATTGGCGGCCCCGAGCTTGATCAGGATCGCGGCGACATGGAACTTCGCCGTGTGCACGGAAATGTTGAGCCGCCGCGCGATCACCTTGTTGGGCGCCCCTTCGGCAAGCAGCGCCAGCACTTCCGCCTCGCGCGGGGACAGCGCTGGCCGGGCGGCGTGCTCGTCCAAAACTTCATCCTCGAACGGCTCGCCTGCGTGGAAATCCTCGCGATGTCCGGGCGAGCGGCCATTGCCCGATATGCTGTAGCCAGCGGCGGCCAACCGCGCCGCCGCGGCGATCAGCAGGTCGTCCGCGCCGGCGGGCATGACGGCAAACACTTCGCCGGCAGGCCGCTCTGCGCTGGCACGCGCCGAGAGCAGCACCCGTGGCACCGAGGCCGGCACGGCATCACCGCTCCTGTCGTCAACGACCGCAACGTCGGCCCTGCCGCCGCCAACGACCACCGGCAGCAGGTCGTCGCTTGCGGCGAGCGAAGCCGCCAGGCGTTCGGCGCGCCCGGCATCGGCAAGCGCAATCAGCACCACCAGCCGCCGCGAAGCCGCGCTGTCGGTCCCGATCCGGTCGCGGGCGAGCGTTTCCATCGATCCTCTCAGCTCAGCGGCTTTTCGCCGATGGTCAGCACGACGTCGCGCTGCTCGCCGCCGCGCACGACACCCAACGTCACCGAAGCGCCCGCGCTGTCGGGCCCGAGCCGGCGGATAAGGTCGCGCGGACCATGCACGGCCTCGCCGTTCCACGCCACGATGATGTCGCCGAGCGACAGACCGGCGGCCTTGGCCGGGCCATTGTCGTCGAGGCTCATCACCATTGCTCCATGCGCGTCGCGGTCGCGAACCGGATGCAGGCCGGCGCCGAGATAGCCGCGAGCGACATGGCCCTTTTCACGCAAGGTGGCGACGGTCCGTTCGATCGTCTCGTACGGCATGACCAGCGCCCGCCCGCGCGGCCCGAACAGCAGCATGCCGATCAGCGCGCCCTTGGCGTCGAGCACCGGGCCGCCCTCGAAGCGGCTGCCGGCGCCGACGGCCAGATTGATGCGCCGGTCGATGGTGCCGCCGCGCATCGAGCGCCAGGCCGGACCAACCTCGCCGACCGAGCCGGACACAGCCAGTGCCGAACCCTGGCTGTTGCCAATGGCAATTGCGATGTTGCCCGGTCGAACGGCATCGGCCTTGGCAAGGACAGGCGCGGTGGCAGCATCCGTGGGCTTCAGCAGGGCAACGCCCGTCGAAGGATCGCGGCCGATGAGTTCTGCCTTCGCCGTCCCGCCCGAGGCCAGCGTCAGTTCGATCTCCTCGCCGGCTTCGACGGCTTCCTCGGCGGTGACGAAATAGCCGTCGCTCCAATGGAAGGCGCTCGCCGTGCGGTGACGATGGGTGGCGAAGCTTGCCGTTGCCGGCGCCGCCTGTGCCGCGAGATCGGCGACCGCCTGCGAAAATGCATTCAGATTGAAGTCGCTCATGATGATCTCCTGGGTTTTCTCATGCCCCAGATATCGCCCGGCAATGCGTCCGGAGGTACTCGCCTGACGGCTAGTTGCTGGTTTGACTGGCCATCTGGTCAGGTCGCGGCCGGTTGGGCCGCTCCGCACATATAGTCACAATCAAGCCTGAAAACACGGAGCCCGCCAATGGCCCTCGCCGCCGCCAAATTCCAATTTGATGAAACGTTGCTCGACGCCTATTCGACGACCGTCGCGGACGCTGTCGACCGCATCGGCCCGGCGGTCTGCCGCATCGAGCGCATCGGCGGCCCGGGCGGCCATGGCTCGGGCTTCGTCATCGCGCCGGACGGGCTGGTCGTCACCAATTTCCATGTCGTCGGCGATGCCAAGACGGTGCGCGTCTCGATGCCGGACGGCGCCTCAAGCGAGGGCCGCGTGCTCGGCCGCGACCCCGACACCGACATCGCCCTGGTGCGCGCCGACGGCAGCTTCGCCGATGTGGCGCCGCTCGGCGATTCCAAGCGGTTGCGGCGCGGCCAGATCGCGATTGCCATCGGCAATCCGCTGGGCTTCGAATGGACGGTCACGTCAGGCGTCGTTTCGGCGCTCGGCCGCTCGATGCGCGCTTCGACCGGCAGGCTGATCGACGACGTCATCCAGACCGATGCGGCACTCAACCCCGGCAATTCCGGCGGGCCACTGGTGTCGTCGGCGGGCGAGGTGATCGGCGTCAACACCGCCATGATCCACGGCGCGCAAGGCATCGCCTTCGCCGTCGCCTCCAACACCGCCAGGTTCGTCATCTCCGAGATCATCCGCTTCGGCCGCGTGCGCCGCGCCTTCATCGGCGTCTCCGCCGACACCGTAAACCTGCCGCGCCGCGCAGCACTCTTGTCGCAGGTGTCGACCAGCACGGCCGTGCGGCTGCGCAGCGTCGAGAAGGACGGCCCGGCAGCCAAGGCGGGTCTCAAGGAAGGCGACATCATCGCCGCCATTGACGGGCGCCCGGTCACCGGCGTCGACGACCTCGTGCGCATGCTCGACGCCGAGCGCATCGGCCGCGAGACACAGTGCACGGTGGTGCGCCGCACCGGCGTCAGCCAGGTGGCGGTAACGCCGGTGGCCAGGGCGAGCTGAGCGGCAACACCGCTGCCTATTTGATTTCCCGCCCTTGCCTGCCAAGCCGTGTCTTCAACAAGGCAACCAGGTCGGCCTGCTTGCCACCGAGACCCTCGAGGTGCGCCTTTTGCGGACGCTCGCGGAGCGCAACGCGCGTGGCGTGGAATCCAAGGGCGCGATAGGCTTCCATCTGTTCTTCGGAGAAAAATTGATCGCTCGTCGATTCATGCGGAAAGAGCGGATACCGGCGTTCGTAATCGAGCACATAGTCGGGCTCGTCACCGGTCACCGACGCCTTCACATAGATCAGGATGCCCTCGACAGGGTCATTCTCGTAGAGGATCCTGCCGACGGCGAAATGCCTTAGATGCAGGTCGGACTCAGGCGGGATGATCTTGTTGCGGTCAAGGTCCCGCGCCAACGCCGCATCCCTGACCGGGCGCCAGTCGAGCGATATGCGGGCGCCGAGATCAATTCGGGCAAAGCGCTGGACGTCGGTGAATGCGCCGAAATTCATGCCGGCATCCGCTTCCGCATCGATCACGACGATTAGTTTGCACCGGCGCTTGAGCAGTTGGTAGAGCCCGATATTGTCGATATGGCCGCCATCGGTTATGTAGACGCGAGAGCTGTCGGACCTCAGCAGGCCTAGTGCCTCCTGCAGCAGATAGAGCCGCAGTATGTCCTCCCAACTGCGCTTGGAAGGCTGCTTTCGCAGCGCGACACCGCTTGGGTTGGGGAGCCAGAACCCGAGCCGCAGATTGAGCAGCGCCAGTGTCGGGCCGAGCAGGCCAAGGCTGACGCGGCCCATGCTTGAAGAGACGGCAGCACCGGAAATCGCCACCGCCGCCGCGAGATCCAGCTGGCCCTCTTCCTTGACAATCGCCTCCGACGTCGCATAGCCGGTTGAACTGCTGCCGACATAGTGTTTTGAAAACAAGAAGAATTCGGCATTGCGGCCCCGCTTGCTCGGATCGGCCCATGGCAGGCTGACGGGTCGTGCGGCAACGGCGGGTGCGGGAGCCCGGTATCCTTGCGGAACGAAATCCGGCCCGCCCCACCAGTCCTTCAATCTCACCGTTGCGGCGATCTTTGCTCCAACCCAGTCACGGGCGCGAACAAGAATCGACCTCTTCGGAGCCTCGGAGGGTTGACCGGAATCCTTGGCGCGACGCACGTTCAGCGTGCCGTTTACCAGGAGATAGGGAGCCTTCACGCCAAGGTCGGGCAACCCAATGGGCGCGTCTCCGTCGCTGCCGCCAAGGCGAAACGCCTGTCGAAGCCGGTCACGGTAGAGCCGGTGCAGGCCGTTGGCATTCTCGGTGAAATTGACGGCAATCATTATGACGACGGCGCTGATGGCCAGGTAGTTGAGCAACACGGTGGATTCGTCGTCTTGCCACACCCCGTTGGCCGTCCTGGCGGCAAGGGCGAAGATGAAAGAGGTTGCCAGGGCCAGAAGTACCTTGATGACGACCGACCCGCTGTAATCATTCTTCATCGCGTTCAAGAAGCTGACCAGCCGGCTGGGTTCGTCATCCCTGGCGAGATGGCGGATCACGAAGTTTCGCAAAACCAGGAACAGCAGCATGCCACCGACAACAAGGGAGAAAAGCACCCGATTGTTGGCCACCAGCCAGGCGGGGCCGAAGGCATAGCCGTCGGCGCTGCCGATTGCCGGGGATATCTTGATGCCCCAGATGACGATGACCAGAAACACGCCATAGACGACCAGCGGAAGCGCCAGGCCGAGCGCCAGGAATGCCGCGCGTGCCAGATAACCGCGCAACTGGTGGCCAATCCTCGGCGAGTTCAGGGCTTTCTGCACCCAGGAAACCAGTATTCCCCGGAAAGCGGCGGTGGCCGTTATCACCGCGGCGGCGGCCGCCATCAGCGCCTTTATCGCCTCCAATGCCGTCTGATGACTTTGACCTCCCTTCGGGGAGGTTATCTCGACCAGCCACAGGATGATCTTGGGCTGAACTTCGACCAGGAACAGTCCGGCTGTGATCAGCAACAGGCGGCGGACATCGCTTGCCCATCTGCTGTCCTGTTCGAGATGCTCACCCTTGCGCGCCGAGGCATAACTGTCGGAGTAGGACCGCCGCAATCCCCATGCCACCAGCCAGATGGCGAAAACCGCCAATGCCGTGTGTGACAACACAAAAGGATTGGCGATCACCGATTTTACCACGCCGGCCCACCCGTCCGCACCCCAACCCGAGCCCCCAGCGAGCCAATTCGCAACGTCGAGAATGATGCTGTGCCCCAGATGGTCGGTGGTCGGATTTGTCAGGATGGCGAACGTCGCCAGCGGCAGAATCAGAGTCAAAAGCAGCAGGAAATTGACCATCCAGCCGCGCATCAGAATGCCAAGCGACAGCGTGATGTCGCTGGCGCCGTGTGGCGCCAGGAAACGGCTGCTATCGCGGATATGGCCCACAAGCGTGTTGTCCTTCACATCGTCTTCCGAGGCGAAGGGGAACTTGATTTTTTCGGCCTGCTTTCCCTGTTGCTTCTGCTCGACTTCCTGGCGCGTCATGTCGGCGACCATCGCCGAGCCGATATAACCGCCGCCCGACACCGTCGATAGATAATCCATCCGCGGCGTCAGGCCATATTGGTCAAGCGCCTGAAGCGCGCCAAGACAGAACGAAGCCGACCTTATGCCACCCCCCGAGAGCGCAACACCAAACAACCATGACGGATCATTTTCAGCGGTGGAATCGGCGTCGGACTTCTTGTTGCGATCGTGATCCCCGACAATTTCGTTGAGCGCCCTTCGGCGCTCCTGGATTGCCAGATATTCCTCCTTAAGAACCTCGTTGAAGTCGTCTGTGTATGAATTCTTTCTAGACTGCTTCTTCTGTTCGGACATAGCCACCCCCGTTGCCACCTGTTCTACAACAATACGACGGCGCCATTTCCGCAAGGCCTGCTTCTGCTTGAGGAGAAAAAATAATGGAGAATCGGCGCCTGGAGGGCCGCCCAGCGGCGAGGTGACGTCGGTTCCTGTCGGACCCCGGCGCTCAAGCCCCCGCCGCGCCTTCCGCATACTGCGCCAGGAACTCCTCGCTGGGCGGGATCGGCTTGATGACGTCGATCAGAACCCCGTTGGGGTCCTTGGTGATGAAGTGGCGCTGGCCGAAAGGCTCGTCGCGCAGCGTGCGCAGGATCGGCAGGCCGGCAGCAAGGATCCGCTCATAGACCGCATCGGGATCGCGAACCTCGAAATTGATCAGCAGGCCCGAGGTGCGCCCTCGCCCCTCCTCCGGGATAGTCTCGTGGTCGCCCTGGACGATGCCGAGGTTCACCCTGCTGTTGTCCACCGATCGCAGGTGCACGTACCAGTCGCTCGTAAACAGGTGCTGGAAGCCGAAATGCTCGACATAGAAGGCCGCCGTGCCGGCGACATCGCCGGTCATCAGCACCGGGTAGTAGCTCGTCGTCTTCATCTTTCTTTCTCCGGTCAATTAACATACAGTCTGCATGTAAATTCGAATAACATACAGGCTGCATGTATGCAACATGAATCCGGACGCCGCTCGAACCGCGACCGCACCGAGGCGACACGCGCCGACCTGATCGCGGCGGCGCGCAAACTGTTTACGGAGAAGTCCTATGCCGAGACCGGCACGCCGGAGATCGTCGCCGCCGCCGGCGTGACGCGTGGCGCGCTCTACCATCACTTTGCCGACAAACAGGCGCTATTCGCCGCCGTGGTCGAACAGGAAGCCGCGGCGGTGGCGAAGGAGATCGACCGCGCCTCACCGCCTTCGCTCAGCCCCCGCGATGCGCTGATTGCCGGGTCAGAAGCCTATCTCACCGCCATGCGCGCGCCCGGCCGCACGCGGCTCCTGCTGCTCGACGGCCCGGCCGTGCTCGGCCGCGCCGCCATGGATGCGATCGACAACCGCCACGGCAACCGCTCACTGCGCGAAGGCCTTGTCGCGGCCATGCGGGCACGATCGATGACAAAGCTGCCCGCGGAGGCGCTGACGGCCCTGCTCGGTTCGGCTTTCGATCGGGCGGCGCTCGCCATCGAGGCGGGCGCATCCGCCGAGGATTACCGCGCCGTCCTTATGGCGCTGGTCGACGGACTGTCGCGTGCCTGAAGTGGGTCCCTAGTCAGCTCGGTGTTCGCGAGCAAAGCCTCCCTCTCAGACCGGCAGCCCGAGCTGCTTTCGCAGGCTCTTGTCGAATGCGGATGCGGGAACGAAACGGCGCAAGAGACTGACTTGGCGCGCCATCTTTCCCGCCGCATAGCGCCCCCTCGCAGCGGGATCGGTGGCCGCTTTCAACACCGTCGCCGCCACCACTTCGGGCGCATCGCCGTTTTCCATCGATTTCCGCACGGCCAAGGTCATGCCGGCGCGCGCAGAGTCATAGATATCAAGCACCTGGTCGGGGGCGGCGAGATTCTCCTCGAATGACGTACGGGTATAGGCGGGCTCCACCAGCGCAACGCGAATGCCGAATGGGCGCAGTTCATGGTCGAGCGATTCGGAATAGCCCTCGATGGCATGTTTGGTCGACGCATAAAGCGCGAAATAGGGAGCCGGGATGAACCCTTGGACCGAACTCAAATTGACGATTCTGCCCTTTCCCTGGCGCCGCATTGCCGGCAACACCGCGTTGGTCACGCGCAACACGCCGAAGACGTTCACGTCGAACAGCGCCTGGGCCTGGGCGGTCGAGGACTCTTCCGCGCCGCCAAACAGACCCATCCCGGCATTGTTGACGAGCAGGTCGATGCGTCCAGCCTTGGCCAGAACGTCATCGACCAGTTTCGCCACGGACGCGTCATCGGTCACGTCGCAGGTCAGCATTGTGACGCCGTCGGTCGTCTCGCCCGCCGCGCGACGGCTGGTTCCGAACACGCGAAAGCCCGCCTCGAGCAGGGCCTTGGCCGTTGCGTGCCCGATGCCGGAGGATGCCCCGGTGACCAGGGCGACGCCGAGATTGGTTTTGTTCATGGGAGTTCTTTCTTTGGCCAGGGTTGCGTTTCGAAAATGTGTCCCGCTGATCGTCCACGGTCAGCGGCTCATCACCGGCCGCTCCGGCGCCCGTACCGGCTGGCTAGTCGGTCCAGCGCCGGAACAACGCACTGGCGTTAACCCCGCCAAAGCCGAAGCCATTGGAGATCGCGTAGTCCATCTCCATTGGCCGGGCGTGGTTTGCGACGAAGTCGATCCCGTCGCCGGCCGGATCGGGGGCGCTCAGATTGAGGGTCGGCGGTGCGACCTGGTCCCTGAGCGCCAGCACCGTGAAGATGGCCCCCAGCCCGCCGGCGGCTCCGAGCAGATGTCCGGTCGCCGACTTCGTTGCGCTGACCGCTATGCCGAATTCCGTGCCGAAGATCCTTTTGATCGCCTCGATCTCTCCCGCATCGCCGACCGGCGTGGAGGTCGCGTGCGCGTTGAGATGGCGGACTTCCCGTGCCGAAATGCCGGCTTGGGCGATCGCGATCTCCATGGCCCGGCGCGCACCTTCGCCATCCTCGGGGCCGGACGTGATGTGATAAGCGTCCGCCGTCGTGCCGTAGCCGACGAGCTCGGCCAGCGGCTTGGCGCCGCGCGCAAGCGCATGGCTCAAGGACTCGACGACCAGGATGCCGGCTCCTTCGCCCATGACGAAGCCGTCTCGCAGCATGTCGAACGGACGGGACGCCTGATCGGGACGGTGATTGAAGGAGGTCGAAAGGGAGCGTGCCGCGGCAAAGCCGCCGAGGCTGACCGCATTCATGCAGGCTTCCGTTCCGCCGCAGACCGCGATGTCGGCCTCATTGGCACGGATCAGACGCGCCGCGTCGCCGATCGCCTGAATGCCGGCCGCGCAGGCCGTCACCGGAGCGCCGAGCGGCCCCTTGAACCCGTGTCGGATGGAAATTTGTCCCGCCGCCATGTTCACCAGGAAAGATGGCACCGTGAACGGCGAGAGACGCCGAACACCGCGCTGGTCGACGGTTCGCACGGCTTCGGTTATCGCGGGAAATCCTCCGACACCCGAAGCGATGATCGTCGCGGTGCGCGCCTTGTCATCGTCCGAGACTGGCTTCCACCCCGCTTGGGCCAGCGCCTCTTCCGCCGCCGCCAGTGCAAAGACAATGAAGCGGTCCGCCCTGCGCTGTTCCTTCGGGGCCAGGACGGTGTCTGGATCGAAGCCGGCTTCGGGGTCTTCCTGCAACGAGGGAACCGTTCCGCCGACCTTCGCCGGCAGGTCTCCCACCATTTCGACCGGCAGGCTCCGTATGCCCGAGCGGCCAGCCAGGAGCCGGGACCAGGAAGTCGCTACGCTGGCCCCAAGGGGGCTGACTGCTCCCATGCCTGTAATAACGATCCGACGCATCTGTACTCCAGCTGTCATTCTGCTTGATCCGTTCGCGCGATGGCGCAGCGCGGGCGCCCGGTCGCGATCACCGCCTCTATTCCTGCGCGGCCGCAATTCGCCTGACTTCGCCGGCGGCGGCATCGAGAAAACGCTGCGACATCTCTTCATCTCCAAGGATGCGGGAGATCGTCACGGCACCCACCATCAGCGACAGCATCGCCATGGCCTTGCGATGGGTTTTTGGACCTTTTGCCGCCGGCATCAGTTCGTTGAGAACCTCGAGGTGGGCTGCGATGCCATCCTGGAATGGCGCCCTGACCTCCTCTCCTTGGCGTGCCGCGTCCGAACCAAGCGCCACGATCGGACAACCGTCGCTCTTCTCTTCGCGATGCCCGACGGAAAGGTAGAGCCCGATAAGGGCTTCAAGGGGGTCGGGGCTTCCGGCAGCAACAGCCGACCATCTGCGGGTTGCGTGTTCCATCGCTCGCCGCGATGCCTGCACTGCCAGATCCTCCTTGGAGTCGAACTGCTTGTAGAATCCACCTTGAGTAAGGCCGGCACCCTTCATCAGATCCTTCAGTCCGATGCCATCGAAGCCGTGTTCTCGAAAAAGCCGGCTCGCCGCGTTGATCACCGCGTCACGATTTGCCTCCGCTTGCGTGCGGCTGACTCGCATCTTGCTCTCCAATTTAGATTTCGTTCGACATCAATAACAAGGATAGAGTTTGAATGCAATCTAATTTGAATCGTGCCCCGCCGGTGGCAGGGAATGGAATGGCGACGCAACCGGAACTCTCCAATCTCGTTATCTCAGGGCTCAACTCATCCCTCGAGGCTTACATTCGGGACCGCCAGATGAAAAAGACCTATGAAAAACCGACACTACGCAGGCGTGGGAGATTGACGGCCCGCACGGCGCAGATCGTGGTTTCCGGGGTGACGGTGATCCGATGATGTCCGGGGCGGGAACTGGAAGTTCGGCCTGCGATTTGCCGGGTCAGATACCAGAACCCGACGCGCCAAGGATCTCCGGCTCGTCCTCGGGCACCTCGCCCGGCTCGAACTCGTTGAAGCAGCCGAGCCCGCGCTTGAAGCGGTCGATCAGCCAGGCGGCCGCCGGCTTCGGGCTGCGGTCGTTGCGGTGCATGGCAAACAAGGGCGAGCTCGTTTCCTTGTAGGGTTCGAGATCAAGTTCCACCAGGCGGCCACTGGCCAGATCGTCGGCGATCAGCCAGCGCGGCAGCCCGCCCCAGCCCAGCCCCTCGCGCATCAATATGTGCTTGGTGCGCATGTCGGTCAGTCGCCAGGTGCGGTAGGCGAAGACGCCGTAGTCGCGCCCCTTGGTGCGCTCGGACTGGTCAATGACGACGAGCTGCGTGTGCTCGCGCACATCCTCGAGCGCCAACGGCTTCGGCAGCAGCGCCAGCGGATGGCTGGGTGCGGCCGCCGGCACCAGCGACATGAAGCCGATGCGCACGAGGTGCACGTCGACATCGCCAAGCAGGCCGCCAATGCCGAGATCCGCCTGGCCGCTGACGACGAGATCGGGAATGAGACCGAGCGTGCCGATATGCAGGCGCAGCGTCACTGTCGGGAACTGCCTTTCGAACGCCTTCAGCACCCGCACCAGCACGGGTGAAGGCAATGCCACGTCGACCGCCAGCGCCACCTCGGTCTCCAGCCCGTGATGGTGCCCGTCGACCCGGGAACGGATGCGTTGCAGCATGCTGATCATGCGCCTTGCGTCCTCCAGCATTGCCCGGCCGATCTCGGTCAGTTGCGGCTCGCGCGTACCCTCGCGCTCAAACAGCTTCAGCCCAAGCTGCGCCTCGAGATTGGCGATGCCATAGCTGATGACGGATTGCGCCCGGTTGAGCTTGCGGCCCGCGGCCGAGAAACTGCCGGTGTCGGCGACGGCCACAAGGATCTGAAGCTGGTCAAGGGTCGGGTTGGGCTGCATCGTTGTATCTATTTTATGGATGGATCGTATAGAAAATATACCAGTTTATTTGATTGGTTGATAGCCCCATATCTGGCGGGACAACTCACCCCACTGGAGAAACCCGCTATGTCCATTCTTCTTGTCACCTCGAGCCCGCGCGGCGCTGCCTCGCACTCGACCCGCATCGCCACCGAATTCGCCCAGAAGCTTCTCGCCGCCGACCCGTCGAACACGCTGGTCGTGCGCGATCTCGTCGCCAACCCGCTGCCGCATATCGATACCGATTATGCGACCGGCATCTACACCCCGGTTGAAGCGCGCACCCCGCGCCAGGCCGAAGTGGTGGGCGTTTCCGACGTCGTGCTCGACGAGTTGTTTGCCGCCGACACGGTGATCCTTGCCACCGGCTTCATCAACTTCAACATCTCCTCGACGCTGAAGTCCTGGGTTGACCACATCGCCCGCTCCGGCCGGAGCTTTGCCTATGGCGAGAACGGCCCCAAGGGCCTCGTCACCGGCAAGAAGGTCTATATCGTGCTGGCTTCGGGCGGCATCTATTCCGAGGGCGCGGCTGTGCAGCTCGATCACGCCATTCCCTATCTGCGCGGCGTGCTCGGCTTCCTCGGCATGACCGATGTCGATGTCATCCGCATCGAAGGCGTCGGCATGGGGCCTGACGCGGTTACCGCGGCGCTCGCCAAGGCGACCGCCAAGGTCGATGCCGTGGTGGCCAGCCAGCAGGTCGCTGCCGCGGCGTAAGGCTCTCGATCATCTGAACTCGAAAGGCAGGCGTTCGCGCCTGCCTTTTTCATTTTAGCCAATGAAATGCCTGAGCAGGCCCGCCGAAGCGACGCCGATCAGCACGGTCGGCAGCATGGAAAGCCGCGTCGCGGCGATGAAGGTGACGGCCAGCGCCAGAAGGTCGGCGGGATTGCGCGACACGAAGGCCGGCGCGATGACCGAGATCAGCACGCAACCGGGTGCCGCCTCCATCACCGCGGTCGCCCGCGCGCTCAGCACACGGTTGCGCAGGACGACATAGCCGCCGATCCGTGTGAGATAGGTGACGCCGGCCATCAGCACGATGGTGAAAAGGGTTGTCATGTCGATCATGCATCACCTGCCATCAACCAGGCAGCAAGCAGCCCCGACACCGCACCCGCCGCGACATACCAGGCGCCGGGAATGAAGAGATAGACAAGGGCCGCGACGACTAGGCTGACCAGCCAGGGCCGCGCCGCCGCCACGCTCTTCCACATGCCGCGCATCAGCGCCAGGAAGACGGCCGGAAACGCCATGTCGAAACCATAGGTCCCGACATCGCCCAGCATCGGGCCGAGCAAGGCGCCGAGCGAGGTGAAAGCCACCCAGGTGAGATACATCGCCAGCGCGGCGCCCATATAGTAGCGCGGGCTGAAGGCCGGGCCGATGCCCGCGGCGGCGCGCTGCTTGGCGTCGGCCAGGCCCAGCGCCCAGCTTTCGTCGCACATGAGGAACAGCGCCGGGAAAACCTTGCGCCGCGGCAGTTCGCGCAGGAATGGCGCCAGCGCCGCTCCCATCAGCAAATGACGGCTGTTGACCAGGAAGGTGATGGCGACGATGAGGAGGATATGCGGCGGCGACGTCCACAGCTGGATCGCCGCGAATTCCGAGCCGCCGGCGAAGTTCAGCCCGGTCATCATCGATAACTCGACCGTGCTCAGCCCCTTCTGCGTGGCCTGGGCGCCAAGCACCAGCGCGTAGGGAATGGTGCCGACCAGCACCGGCGCGCAGGACGTCACACCACGACGGAACTCGGATTGCGAACCATTGCCGGCCGCTTCGACTGCCTGTGAAATGCTCATGGTCTGCCACAGGCCAGCCTCACAGCCGCCCTGCCCTGCGTTTGAAATTTCTTGGGTGTCAGGAGCAAAACATACCCACACTTCTCGGCAATTTGGTTGCGAAGATTGTTGTCTTTGAGCCAATTTTGGCATTCACTGTCACATATTGCCAGGAAAATGGAATTAAACACCATGAAGCTCGACGACATCGACAAGCGCATCCTGCGGGCGCTGCAGCGCGACGGCCGCATGGCCAACAATGATCTGGCAAATGAGGTCGGCCTGTCGCCCTCGCCTTGCCTGCGGCGCGTCAAGCTGCTGGAGGAAGCCGGCATCATCGACCGCTATGTCGCCGTGATCAATCCGGCCAGCATCGGCAAGGGCCTCACCTTCTTCACCCGCATCTGGCTGAAGGCGCAGGACGAGGACACGATCGAACATTTCGCCACCGAGGTGGCCAAGCTGCCGCAAGTGATGGAATGCTATCTCATGCTGGGCGACTGCGACGCCATGGTGCGCGTGGTGGCAGCCGGCATCGACGACTACCGCCGCTTCCAGTCGGAACATCTCAGCCGCATCAAGGGCGTGCAGAACGTCAAGACCGACGTGCCGAGCCAGACGATCAAATACACGTCGGAACTGCCGATCTAGGACAGGCCAGGAATGCAGCAGCTTGCAACTCGAAAGCACGATCGAAAATGGAGGTCAAATCCAGGGAGCCAGTATTTCGGGGCACCGCCGCAATCCGGGCATCCAGACTGGATAAAAAATGCAACCAGATTGTAGGATGAACGCCGATGCCGGCGTCCTACGGACGCAAGCGCACGGCGAAGCTGGACCGTGCCGCCTCAAGACTGCGTTCCGGCATGGGAGAAAACCATGAACCTTTCCTACCGTTGGGTCATCGTCGCGGCTGGCGCGCTGATGTCCTGCGTCGCCATCGGCACCATGTTCTCGCTGGCGATCTTCCTCGAACCCATGGCGCTCGATACCAACTGGTCGCGCGCGGGCATTTCGAGCGCCATGACACTCAACTTCCTGGTAATGGGCCTCGGCGGATTCGCCTGGGGAGCCCTGTCCGACCGGTTCGGCGCCCGCATCGTCGTGACGATCGGTGCCGTGCTGCTCGGGCTGGCGCTGGTGCTGGCAAGCCGCGCCGGTTCGCTTCTCACCTTCCAGATCACCTATGGCGTGCTCGTCGGGCTTGCGGCCAGCGCCTTCTTCGCGCCCATGATCGCGCTGACCTCAGGCTGGTTCGACACCAATCGCGGGCTGGCGGTATCGCTGGTCTCGGCCGGCATGGGCGTGGCGCCGATGACGATCTCGCCCTTGGCCCGCTGGCTGATTTCGGCCTATGAATGGCGCACCGCCATGTTCGACATCGGCCTCCTGGCCTGGGTGCTCCTGCTGCCCGCCGTCCTTCTGGTGCGCCAGCCGCCGAAGCCCGCCGCCTCCGATGCGGCCGCGGCGCCAGTCGCCGAAGGCGCCGGCCTGACGGTCGGGCAGGCGCTGCGCTCGCCGCAATTCATCGTGCTGGGGCTGACCTTCTTCGCCTGCTGCGCGGCCCATTCCGGCCCGATCTTTCACATGGTCAGTTACGCCATGCTGTGCGGCGTCGCCCCGATGGCCGCTGTCTCGATCTACAGTGTCGAGGGTCTGGCTGGGCTCGGCGGCAGGCTGCTCTACGGCGTGCTTGCCGACAGGCTCGGCGTCAAGCCGGTGCTGATCGCTGGGCTGGCGATCCAGGCGATCGTCATTGCCGCCTATCTCTCGATCAGCCAGCTCGACCAGTTCTATATGCTGGCCGTCATCTTCGGCGCCACCTATGGCGGCGTCATGCCGCTCTACGCGGTGCTGGCGCGTGAATATTTCGGCCAGCGCATCCTCGGCACCGTGTTCGGCGCCGCCACCATGCTCTCCAGCCTCGGCATGGCCCTGGGGCCGCTTGCCGGCGGCATGATCTTCGACGCCTATGCAAGCTACCATTGGCTGTTCATCGGCTCGGCTGTCATCGGACTGGGCGCCGCGGGCATAGCCATCGCCTTCCCGCCGCTGCCACGCAGGACGTTGCAGACGGCATAATGCATGCCGCCCGGAAGTGTCCTCGGTTCCGGCATAACGAAATGCATAAAATCACCTACAGCAGGTCGGGCGAATCCTATTCGCCGCGACATGCTGTAGGCACGACCGGACGGCAATCGCGGCCAGAAACAAGCGGGCTTGACGGGCCAATGGCCGGTCAAGCCACCGCCTGCTTCGGCGTCACGCCGACTTGAGGACCGTGAAAGGCCGTTTTTGAATGGCCCGTTTGGCCTGGAAATTCGCGGCCGGAGCCGGGCGGCCGACATGAAAGCCCTGGACCTTGTCTATGCCGAACTGGCGCATGAGGAGCATCTGCTCCTCGGTCTCCACCCCTTCGACCAGGATTTTGTGGCCGCGATTTCTGACCAGCGCGATGATGTCCTGCAGCATCGCCATGCCCTTGGGGGTGCCGCAGTCGTGGAGAAACGAGCGGTCGATCTTGACCGTATCGAAATCGATGAGACGAAGCCACGAAAGGCCGGCGAAGCCCGTCCCGAAATCATCGAGCCAAATCCTGATCCCGAGCAGCTTCAGGTCGCTGATGCAGCGCAGGATGTCGGAGTGCATCTCCATCTCCAGCCCTTCAGTGATCTCGAAGGCCAGCCTGTTGCCGGTCACGCCGGTCTCGCCCAGAATGGTCGCGACCGATGTCGCGAAGCCGGGCGTCTTGAGCTGGATCGGCGAGACGTTGACGCTGACGACGCGCACGTGATCCTGCGCCAGGAGCTCGGCGCACACCGTCCTTATTGCCCAACGCCCGAGTTCGAGGATGGCGCCGGTCCGCTCCGCGACGGGAATGAACAGGCTCGGCGGAACCAGGGTGCCGTCCAGCATCTTGAGGCGCATCAGCGCCTCCACGGCCTCGACCCTGCCCGACGCGACGTCCTGGATGGGCTGATAGACGAGCGAAACGAGATCCTGGCCGATCGCGATCTTCAGCAAAGCCGCCAGGTTCTCGCTCTCGTCGCTGCTCTGGGGATCGGTCGGATCGAACAGCCGGACACAGTTTCGGCCGCTGGCTTTTGCCAGATAGAGCGCTCGATCGGCCTCGTGGATGATCTTTTCCAGCTTGGCGGCGGTCTGCTTCCTGGTGAATGCGGCGCCCACGCTCGCCGTCACGATCGCGATGCCGTCCCGCCGCAACTCGTGCGCGATCGCCAGGTTCTCGACCGTGCGGCAAATGGCTTCCGCGAGATCCGCGACCTGGTCTTTCCTGCCCATGCGGGCCAGGACGATGAATTCCTCACCGCCATAGCGGCCGATGGAGCCGTCATATTGCTTGATCAGCTCGCTGAGCGCATTGGCGACCTGGATCAGGCAACGATCGCCTTCCTGATGGCCATAGCAGTCGTTGAACTTCTTGAAGAAGTCGACGTCGATGAGGATCGCCGCAAAACCATGGCCAAGCTTTTGCCAGTCATTCCAGTAGTCGCGCAGTTTCTCGTCGATCGCGCGCCGGTTCTCCAGACCTGTAAGCGGATCCGTCCGTGACAGCCTGAGCAGGGCCTTGCCGCGCTCGGTGGCCTCATTGTGCTGGATCTTGGCTTCCAGCGCGTTGAGGAAGACATTGTAGCGCTCTTCGTTCAGCTTCCAGTTCACATAGGACGTGAACGTGAAGCACGAAACGTAGAAAGTGCCAAATACCATCTTGTATGTCAGCGACGCCGGCAGAAAGTAGTTCACCACATACAAGATACACAAAATTATGGTCGACGTTATGATCGACACTTTGAACCGGAACGTGAAGAAAAGATTGGCACTCATCATGAAGATGGTGCCGAAGACCATGTAATAGGCGACGCTTTCCTTGTTCGCGCCCATGGAGGCAGGGCCAAGCCAGCCGAGATAACCGAAGATGATGGCCCCGGCGCAGGTCACGTCAAGCCAGTCCGTGGCGACTCCCCGGCGAAGCTGTGCTTCCAGAACCAACAGTGCGGTCAGTCCGACAGCGAAGCGGGCCGTGATCGTAAGGGCCGCGACATCCGGTATCAGCAGCAGATCCGATACCGAAAACAAGACATAGATGACGACGGCGATCCAAAGGCCCGGCCTGGCCTCCTTCCTTCGCTTCGCCTGGGCTTCCGTCCGGTAAAGGATACGAAGTTCAGCCGCCCCCAGTTCCTGGCGCGGGTCGTGCGGTTCCGAATCCACCGCATCGGCCACTCTGGACGACGCGCGTTCGTTCACGACGAATCCCGGCTGAAGGGCATCTCGCGTTCCGAATTCTTTTGCAGCTTCTGCCCCCAACGCAGACCGACTCCTTGGGCACGACACGTCTTGCCGCGCGATCAAATGCAATGACGCAGGACAAGTTTCCGTTAACTCGAACCCGGAATCCCCTCCTTAAAAACCCCAAAGAATTGACATGGTTAGCGGGAAATTAATCATACCGATAAAATGCCCGCGAGCCGACATTGGCAAATCGAGTATTCTAAGCAATAAGTTAACTGACTGTTAACTATGGAGCCTTGGTGTGCAAACTGTCTTTGACGGCCAGAGTCTGATTACCGCGGAGGCGATCGCCGGCGGTCTCCGTCGCGGAAAGCCCGAGCATCACGGCGAAGCGTTCGAAACCGCTCGCGCGGAGCTGGCGCTCATCCTCCAGACGACACAGCAACAGGTCGAGCAGCAAAAATCTCCCGCCGAGATCGTTCGCCGCCTGCTGTCGCTCCTCAACGCGCTGCGTGCCAAGGTCCATCCCGACGTGTGGCAAGCCTTGATACCGCTGGTGCAGAACCACCCGCTCCAGAAGTACTTTCTCGAGGATCCGCTGACGCATTGGTCCTTCACCAAGCCCAGGGGGTATTCCGGCGACGCGCAGTTGCTCGACTACATCTATTGTGACCCGCACGTGGCCGAGAGCGTGGCAAGCGCCTCGGAGATCGGCAAGGCGCTTTACAGCCATACCCAGAACGTTCCGTCATGCGTCGCGGCACGGGAACGCCGCGATCTGCTGACCCGCTATGTCGATGAAACCGCGGCCAAGAATGGACCCGAAACCGAAGTCCTGGCGATCGCGGCCGGCCATCTGCGCGAAGCGAACCGTTCGACCGCATTGGCCGAGGGCCGCCTCAAGCGCTGGGTCGCGCTCGACCAGGATCCCCAGAGCGTCGGACTGATCGCGCGCGACTTCCAGGGCACCGCGGTCGAGGCCATCGACGGCTCGGTACGCACCGTGCTCACCAGGAGCCAAAAGCTTGGCAAGTTCGATCTCATCTATGCGTCGGGCCTTTACGACTACCTCCAGCACAATGTCGCCGTGAAACTCACCAAGACATGCCTGCAGATGCTGAAGCCGAACGGGACATTCCTGTTTGCGAACTACGCCGAGGGCACTCCGGACGCCGGCTACCGGGAAACGTTCATGGACTGGGTGCTGCTGCTGCGGTCGGAGGTCGACATGTGGAACATCATCAATGCCAGCGTCGACCGCAACACCGTCGAGGCGCAGGTGTACTTCGGCGAGAACCGCAACGTGCTCTACGGCGTCATCCAAAAGCGCGGATGATACCCTGACGGCACACCGGCTGATATAAGGACCTCGAGCGCTTCAGACGGAGTGCTCGAGGATGTTGGTCTGCTTTTGGTCTGCTTCACGCGCATCCGCGCTCTTTCAGGAATGGCCGGCCCTACCCGAAAATTCGCTCGCCCTGTTCGTCGACCAGCTGGATGCCCTTCTTGATCGAGATGTCGACGGCGTCGTCCAGCCCGGCAAAGCGATCGGCGCGGATGAATTTGTGCTCCTTCACCACGCCATCGACCTCCTTGGAGACGACGCCGCAGGTCTGGTACTGGCCCTCGGTCTTGTAGGGCGTGGCGCTGATCGTGAACCCCTTGTGTTCGACCTGCTTGGCGGGCGCGGCACTTGCAGGCTCGGCCGCTTCGCCGCCACCGCCGCCGAAAAGACGTTTCAGAAAAGACATCGCTCAAATCTCCTTGTCGCCTGCGACCGCCGTCGGTATGCGATTCACGACGTTGTTTTCCCAGCATGCGCGAATGTGCCGCCTCGTTCCAGCCCCCTGATGAAGACAGAGACGAGGAGCGCGATCTGCTGGTCGATCTCGTCCGCCTGCCGGCGCACGGACCTGGCCGCATAACCGCTGGTGACGATGCCGTGCACGCTTGACCAGAGGGTTCGCGCGGCGATCCGGCGCGTGTCCTCGTCGAGATCGAAGCCGCCATCGGCAAGGACACTGGCGATGATCTCGAACAACTGGTCGAGCCGCGCCTCATAGACATCGGGCTCGGTCAGCACCGGACGCCGCCTGTTGAAGGCAAGCAGCGCCGGCCAGCTGCCGGGATGAGCCTCGACGAAGCGCACATAGGCGCCGGCCAGTGCCATCAGCCGTTGGCGCACGTCGGTGATGCCGCGCCTGCCAAGGTCGGCCATCGCCGCCGCCCCCGCGACACCCAGCCGGTCGAGCAGCCGCATGTTGACGGCGCGGTGCACACCGTCGAGATCGGAAAACAGATTGTAGACCGAGCCGACCGAGATGCCCGCCTGTTCGGCGATGGTCCTGGCCTTCAGATTGTCCATGCCGCCTTCGTTGAGCAGCGTCTCGGCAATGACCAGCACCCGCTCGCCCGCCTCTTCCTTGTCCAGTGCCATGCTTTTCCTTCTGAATGAGCGCGCCTTGCGGATGGCCTGCTGTTCGCGACCCGATGCCGCTTCGTTTACCATATGCCGCGCATCGTGAACAGCGTTCAAAAAAGCTCTTGAACAGTGTTCATTTCCTGTTACGTTGGCATCGTGAACATTGTTCACAGAGACTTCGAAGGGAGAAGAACCATGCTTAGCCTGATCAGAACATTGCTCGACGGCGCGAGCGCACGGCCGAGGACGGCCTGAAGGATCGCTTCGCCATCGACCTTCTGGCACAGCGCATTCGCGATGCCGAGACGGGACTTGCCGCCGCCAAGCAGACGCTTGCCTCACTGATCGTGCGCCAACGTGCCGAGCAGGCCGGCCTCGACCATCTCGACCGCCGCCACGCCGACTTGGAGACACGCACGATCAGCGCACTGGCTGCCGGCAACAACGGGCTGGCCGAAAGCGGTGCCGCGGCCATCGCCGAACTGGAAAATGAACGCGAGGTCCGCCGTGCCACGGTTCATAGCCTCAGCGAAAAGACCTTGCGGATGCGCGTTTCGGTGGAGCGGGCGCACCGCCGCATCATCGACCTCAACCAAGGCATGATCTCGGCCCGGGCCATCGATGCCGAGCGCAAGGCGCAGTCGCGTCTCGTCAGGTCGATCGGTCATTCGGCGAGCCTAAACGACGCCGAGGAGCTTTTGGCCCGCATCAAGGGAGCCAGCGATCCGTTCGAGGAGGCCGGCATTCTCGACGAGATCGACGGCGAGCTGCGTCATGACGCGATCCGCGACCGCCTTGCCGACGCCGGGCACGGCCCGGCGGTGAAGGTGTGCGCCAGGGACGTGCTGGAACGCATGAAGACCATCAACTGAAGACCTTGGACCTGACCACAATCCTGTCAAACCCGACTTCGATCCAATCAAAGGAACACGACAATGAACAGCAACCAGACCTACATCATGTTCAACACCGTCTCGGTCGGCGCCGCCTACTTCATGCTTGGCCTGTCGCTGTGGCTGGCGCCCGTCGACTTGTCGACCAAGGGCTACTGGGGCATGGGCATCCTGCTGCTCACCGGCAGCCTGGTGAACCTGGTCAAGTATCGCACCGACGAGCGTATCTCCGCCGAGACCACCGCCAAGATCGAAAAGGCGCGCAACGAAAAGCTGATCAGCGAATATGTCGGCAAGGAATGATGCCGGCATGGCCCCACGACAAAAGCCCGGGTCTCCCCGGGCTTTTTTGCGGTCTAACTGGCAAGATCCGGTCTTGCTGGCTCAGCGGTGTGTAAGCGCTTCCAGCGCTTCGGCGGCGGCTTCGAGAATGGCGATCGCCTCGGCCTGCTTTTCGGCAGGGGCATCGACGATGTCGCCGAGCGCCGCGCGCAGCCGGTGGCGGATGGCGCGGAATTCGTCACGCGTTTCCGAGCGTTCGCCACGACCGCCACGGCCGCCGCGACGGTCCTCGCCGTCGTCGCTCCAGCCGAACCAGTCGCGCGCCTTGGCCATCTTGCGGCCGAAGCGCTCGAGGTGTTCGAGCACGCCGTCGATCATCTCGCGGTTGTCGGCCAGATGCGCCTGCCCGGCCTCGGTGATCGAAAACACCTTCTTGTTGCCTTCGCTCGACGAGACGGCATAACCGGCCTCTTCCAGGAAGGTCAGCGTCGGGTAGACCACGCCAGGGCTCGGGCTGTAGATGCCGCTGGTGCGCTCCTCCAGCGCCTTGATGATGTCGTAGCCATGGCGCGGCGCCTCGGCCAGCAGCGAGAGAGTGATCAGCTTGAGGTCGCCGTCCGCTAGCATGCGCCCGGCGCGAAAGAAGTCGCCCGGGCCACCGCGCCCGCCGCCCCTGCCCCCGAACGGACCGAAGCCGCCGCCGCCTCTGCCACCGAACTTGCCGGCCATGTGCATGAACATGCGCTCGCCGAAATGATGATGGTCGGAATGATTGTGTCTGTGCATTTGATTGCTCCTTGAGTTCTATCTTACGATATATCTTAATTAGGCACACCAAACTGCTGAGTCAAGATATATCTTACGATGTATCTGGCCATGAGCCAAGCGACATCCATGGCGTCGACGCGTCAGGCCCGGCTGGGTTGGATAGTGTGGAGGGAGGCTACCAGCGGGCCTTGCGCCGATTCCAGGCGTAGAGCAGATCGGCGAAGCGATCATAGGCAAGGCGGGTCAGCGGCAGCACGAGCCGATTGCCGAACAGGCTCGCCAGCCAGCCCTCGCCCGGCGTTGCCAGCCAGACCGCGATCGCGACGTCGGCGCCAACGAGCAATCCACCCTCGGCATCGGTCGCATGCAGCCGGCGGCGGATGTCCTCCAGCGAGGCGCCATGCGACGACAGCGCATCGGGCTCCAGGTTGATATCACGGAACTCGATCCGCCCGGCCTTGACCGCCTCGATCAACCGCCGCTTCTGCCGGCTGATGCCGGCATCGCAGACCGGGCAGCGCGTGTTGTACCAGACGGTCAGCGCTGGCCCTGGCATCGGTCAGCCGTGATCGTGCCGATGGTGCAGGTCGGGATAGTGCGGATGCTTGTGACGCAGCGGCGCATGCCGGTGCCAGTGCGAATGCGGCTCGCTGACCGGCCCGTCATGATGATGCTGGTGATGCTCGTCATGCACATGGCTGTGCTCGTGTTCCAGCGCTTCGTGGTCGTGCTCGTGATCATGACGCTCGGACAGATGCAGCCACAGGCCAACCCCCATCAGCAGACCGGCAATGCCGAGCTTGAGCGTGACGGCATCGCCCAGCATCAGGATCGCCAGCAACGCGCCGATGAAGGGAGCGAGCGAATAATAGGCTCCCGTGCGTGCCGTGCCGAGATGCCGCAGCGCGAGGATGAACATGACGAGGCTGACGCCGATGCCGAAGAAACCGACGGCGGCCGTGGCCATCACCGTGGTCGCGGCCGGAAACGCCGCGCCGGAGGCGAGCGCCAGCCCGACATTGGCGGCGCCCGCCACCAACCCCTTCAGTATGGCGATGGCCACCGGATCGGCCGCCGATATCTTGCGGGTGAAATTGTTGTCCAGGCCCCATGCCAGGCAGGCCCCCGCGACAAGCAGCGCGCCAAGATTGAAGGCAACGCCTTGCCCCGCCCAGGACAGCAGCAGCGCGCCCGCCAGGATGGCGAAGGCGCCGAAAAGCAGGCGCCGGTCGACATTCTCGCGATAGACGAGCCAGGCAATGGCCATCGTCGCCAGCCCCTCCAGATTGAGCAGCAGGGCGGAACTGGACGCCGTGTTGAGGGTGAGGCCGAACATCAGGAGCACCGGCCCGACGATGCCGCCCATGCCGATCGCCAGCGCCAGCCACGGAATATCCCCGGCGGCCAGGCGCGCTTCGCCGGCGCCGGCTTGCCTGCCGCGCAAGAGCCGGTACAGCGCCAGGCCAATGCCGGCGCCGAGATACAGCAGACCCGCCAGCATGAACGGGCTGACGCTGTCGAGCAGCAATTTGGACAGCGGCGGCGTCGCGCCGAACAAGGCGGCCGAGCCAAGGGCAAGCGGCACGCCTGGCCACAGATGCGAATGGGACTGTGCTTCGGACATGGCTCACCCTATCACGGCGGCGCGCCATGTCATCGACGAGACCGCACGACACGGCTTGCGCCGCTTCCAACAGACGCGTCAGTTCCGACGCATCGCGGCCTTCAGCCCGACGCATTTGTTGTCGCGAAACAGCGCCCACTCCTCGCACAGGCGACCATTGGGCAAGCGGCAAAACCCGTATTCGTTGCCGGCCTTGTCCTTCCTGACCACGAAGCGCCCGCCGATCGCACCGCAATGGACCGATGCCGGATTGGCCATGCCGACCGATTTTTGCGCGGCGGCGCCGGCATCGACGGGCATCATGGATATCAAGGCAAGGCCGATGGCCGGTATCCAAAAAATGTTCATCGCGATCTCTCCTGGCCGCATGTCTACCATGGCCAGGCGTCCTGTCCCGAGGCAGATGTCGAATTTGTCGGAACGCCGGATCAGGTGCCGTTGAGGCGGCACCTGATCCGGCCGTCGGAAAACCTCATTATCCAAGTGAGGTGATGATCTCGCGATAGGCGAATTCGGGGAAGGCCTTCATCGTCCGCGTCCTGATGTTGCCGGCTGCCGCCAGCATCAGCGAGAAACGCGCCAGGATCGCGTCGTCGGGCGCCTCGACCACCGCCACCATGTCGTACTCGCCCATGGTCAGGTAGAACGCCTTGAACGATCCACCCATCTCACCCAATTGTTTCCTGGCGGCGTCGAGCCGCTTCGGTGACTCGCGCAAATTTTTGGCGCCCTGCTCGGTCCAGTTCATCAGCACGATGTAGCTTGTCATGGCACACCTCCCTCCGGGGCCACGGAGCACGGCAACGAGGCCGTTGGTCTGTCGACACGGCCTCGACCGGGGCGGGCTTCCGGGGTTGTCGCCCGAAAAATGCATCCGACGTCGGATTATCCTCCCGCTGCCGACGTCCCGCAAGCGCTACCGCGCCGGCACCCATTGCAGTGAGCGTGGCCAGTTGAAGCCCTGTTTGAAAACCCGCTTGATTGCGGCAATCTCCGTCGTGGCGTCAGCCCGGCAAAACGTCCGAGGCCCGTCCAGCCGCCGGAGAGCTTCATGCGCGAGACAACAGACCTGCCACCGGTACAGATCGACATTCCCGCCGCATGGACTGGTGAGGACATGGCGAAGCATCCCGAGAGGTGGCTGCTCGAACTGGAGCCTTCGGACGTCGCCGAGCTGGAATTGGCGGCGACCCGCTTTCTCGCTCGCTCACACGATATCGGCGGTCTGACCCAGGCTGATTTCCCTTTGCCTCGTCTGGGCGGCCATCTTGCCGCGCTTCGGGAAAAACTGATCGCAGGCATCGGCTTCGAGGTGCTGCGCGGTCTCCCGGTCGAAAGATATTCCGCCGAGATGGCGGCAACGATCTTCTGCGGGGTTGGCGCCCATCTGGGTAGCGCGCGGTCCCAGAATGCCCAGGGCCACATCCTCGGCCATGTCCGCGACATCGGCGCCGACGCCAGGGACACCAGGACGCGGATTTACCAGACGGCGGAGCGCCAGACATTTCACACCGATTCCGCCGATGTCGTCGGCCTGCTCTGCCTGCAAGACGCCATGCAAGGCGGCGAGTCCCTGCTGGTCAGCACGGTGACGATCTACAACGAGATGCGAAAAAGACGGCCTGATCTCGTCCGCATGCTGTTTGATCCGATCGCCACCGACCGGCGCGGCGAAATACCGGAAGGGCAAAAGCCCTATTTCGAAATCCCGGTGCTCAACTGGCATGCCGGACTGCTGACCGGCATCTATCAGCGCCAGTACATCGACAGCGCGCAACGCTTCCCCGATGCCATGCGACTCACCGCCGCCCACGTCGAAGCGCTGGATCTCTTCGACAGCCTCGCCAATGATCCCCTGCTAAACCTGTCGATGCGGCTTCGGCCCGGCGACATGCAGTTCGTCTACAATCATTCGCTGCTTCACGACCGCACGGGCTTTCGCGATTGGCCGGATCCGGCCAAGCGGCGTCATATGCTGCGCCTGTGGCTGTCTATCCCCGGCGACCGGCCGCTGCCGGACTGCTTCCGGCAGCGTTATGGCTCGATAGAGATCGGCGACCGGGGCGGCATCATCATCAAGGGCGCGCGGCTGAACGTGCCGCTGCTTTGACACCTGAAACGAAAAAGGGCGCCAACCGGCGCCCTTAACTCTTCGCGACAAAAATGAACTCAGCTGTCCAGGAAGCTGCGCAGCTTGCGGCTCCGGCTCGGGTGCTTGAGTTTGCGTAGCGCCTTGGCTTCGATCTGGCGGATACGCTCGCGGGTGACCGAGAACTGCTGGCCGACTTCTTCCAGCGTGTGGTCTGTGTTCATGCCGATGCCGAAGCGCATTCTGAGCACGCGCTCCTCGCGCGGCGTCAGCGAGGCCAGAACGCGCGTGGTGGTTTCGCGCAGATTAGCCTGGATCGCCGCGTCGATCGGCAGGATCGCCATCTTGTCCTCGATGAAGTCGCCCAGATGCGAATCCTCCTCGTCGCCGACAGGCGTTTCGAGCGAGATCGGCTCCTTGGCGATCTTCAAGACCTTGCGCACTTTTTCGAGCGGCATGGCGAGCTTTTCGGCCAGTTCCTCTGGCGTCGGCTCGCGGCCGATCTCGTGCAGCATCTGGCGCGAGGTGCGCACGATCTTGTTGATCGTCTCGATCATGTGCACCGGAATGCGGATGGTGCGGGCCTGGTCGGCGATCGAACGCGTGATCGCCTGCCGGATCCACCATGTCGCGTAGGTCGAGAACTTGTAGCCGCGGCGGTATTCGAACTTATCGACCGCCTTCATCAGGCCGATATTGCCTTCCTGGATCAGGTCGAGGAACTGCAGGCCGCGATTGGTGTATTTCTTGGCGATGGAGATGACGAGGCGCAGATTGGCCTCGACCATTTCCTTCTTGGCGATCGCGGCTTCGCGCTCGCCCTTCTGCACCTGGTTGACGATCTTGCGGAATTCCAGGATCGAGATCGCCGTTTCGGTGGCCAGGTGCTGGATCTCGGCACGCAGGTCCTTGATCGCATCCTTCTCGTTCTTGGTGAATTCCTTCCAGCCGCGCGAGGTCAGATTGGCGATCGAACGCGTCCAGTTCGGGTCGAGCTCGGAGCCCTGATATTCCTTCAGGAACTCCTCGCGGCGCACGCCATAGCTTTCGGCGAGGCGCAAAAGCTTGCCCTCGTTCTGCACCAGGCGCTTGTTGATGTCGTAGAGCTGCTCGACCAGCGCCTCGATGCGCGCGGTGTTGAGCGACAGCGACTTCACCGCCTTGATCAGCTGGTCCTTCAGTTCCTTCAGCCGGCGGTCCTGGCTGGGCGACAGCGTACCGGCGGCGGCCAGACGGTTCTCGACCTGCTGGTCCTGCAGCTTGCGCAGCTTCTTATAGGTGTCGGCGATGACGTCGAGCGTCTCCATCACCTGCGGGCGCAGTTCCGCTTCCATCGCCGCCAGCGACAGGCTCGCCTCGTCCTCGTCTTCCTCGTCGTCGTCGCCAATGCCGCGCGTGTCGGCGCCGACATTGGTGACGTCGTCTTCATCGTCGCGTCCGCGGCGCGGCTTTTCCTCGGCCTTGGGCGCTTCCTCGATGCGTTCGACAACGGGGGCCTGCTTGGCTTCGGGGCCGGCATAGGTGGCTTCGAGATCGATGATCTCGCGCAGCAGGATCTTGGATTCGTTGAGCTCGTCGCGCCAGATGATGATGGCCTGGAAGGTCAGCGGGCTTTCGCACAACCCCGCGATCATCGTCTCGCGGCCGGCCTCGATGCGCTTGGCGATGGCGATTTCGCCTTCGCGCGACAGGAGCTCGACCGAACCCATTTCGCGCAGATACATGCGCACCGGATCGTCGGTGCGGTCGGTCGGCTCTTTCTTGGTCGTGGTGGCGGCGACGGCGGTGCCAGTCTGCTCGGCCAGCTCGTTGGCGTCTTCCTCGGCATCGGCGGCCGTGTCGCCCGCCTCGGCCTCTTCGCCCTGCTCGTCATCCTCGACGACGTTGATGCCCATGTCGGACAGCATCGCCATCGTGTCCTCGATTTGCTCGGAGGTCACTTCCTCGGAAGGCAGCACCGAATTCAGCTCGTCCATGGTGACATAGCCGCGCTTCTTGGCGGCCTTGATCATCTTCTTGACAGCATCATCGGAAAGGTCGAGCAAGGGCCCATCGGTGGCGCCTTCGCGTTCGGTCTCGACCTCTTCCTTTTCCTTTGTCGCCATAGTCTTTATCTTCTCCTAGCGGCCGGCCATCGGGGCCGCGTAAGCTGTCGGACCAGTCAAATCGGATACGCCCGTTTTTCTAAACGCGCTTTACCCGGCCCATGAACTGCATCCACTCTTTTGTTTGGTGCATGCCGTTGCCCCAAAACCGGGTTCCACTCTTGGGCGGCATACATTAAGTCCAGATTAACCCTGATATCTGTGGCAGGCCGGCCGCCTGTCCAGTGATCAAGTACCTTGCATCGCTTGTTTCCCGTCGATGCGGGTGCGGGTTAACGTTTCGAATCGTCCTGATTCCGCCATTCTGTCCGAAGGTCAAGCGCCTCTGGCATGATTCGCATGAAAAAAGCGAATCAATTACCCGACTTAGCGCGCCTCGCCCCCAAGGGAAGCGTGGCCGCGCCTTCATTCCCGCACTCAGCTGCACTTAGGCTCGCCCAGCCCTGCCCGACGAAACGCCGAATCCTTCGATCAGCGCTTCCGTCGCTTGTACATCCTGAAATTGCGCCTGAATTTCGATCAGATGGCGGAAGTTTTCGTCCGAAGGATCCGCTTCGAGGGCCGCTTCCGCCTGTTTCAGCTCCTTATGTAAGGTGCGCGCGCTGCGCTGCAAGTGCAACGCCTGGTTCAGAGCGTCGCGGGCATCCTCGAGGGCCGCCGTCTCCAGCGCCGGCCATTGCCGCGCCCGCTTGATCAGGCCGACGGCGCGCTCCCAGATCTCGGCGCAGCCGGCGCGTTCGATCGTCGCCACCACGGCGTGGCGGTCATTGGCCATGTCATGCGCCATCGCGTCGAGAATGGCGGCGTGCAGCCGCGTCAGGTCGGAATTGGCGAGGTCGAGGAACTCGACATGGGCGAAATTCTCGTCGATCAGTGCCGGGTGGTTGACCAGTGCCACGATGATCGTCGCCTCGCGCACCGACATCCCCTCGCCGCGCCTGACCAGCGCCGACTGGCCGAGGCTTTCGGTGATCGGCATGCGGCCGCCACCGGACTTGGCGAATTGGCCGCCGGGCGCGGGCTTGCCCTGGCCGCGTTGACCGGGCCGGCCGCCTTCCTGACGACCTTGCCGCGCATTGCGCTGGGAGCCGAAGAAGCTCAGCACCCGCTCGCGCATCTCCTGCTGGTAGTGGTAGCGCAGGCTTTCGTCGCGGATGCGGCTGGTCAGTTCGCGCAGCGTCTTCTCGAGTTCGGCCCGCCGCTCCGGCGTGTCGAAGACGCCGCCGGCCGTTTCGCGCATCCACAACAGGTCGACCAGCGGCCGCGCATCGGCCAGCACGGCGCGGAAGGCGTCAGGCCCCTCGGCCTTGACCAGATCGTCGGGATCCTTGCCTTCCGGCAGCAGCGCGAAGCGCGCCGAGCGTCCGGCCTGCACTGACGGCAGCGCCATGTCGGCTGCCCGCCATGCCGCCTTCAGCCCGGCCTTGTCGCCGTCGAAGCACAGCATCGGCTCCGGCGCCATGCGCCACAACAATTCGAGCTGGTTTTCCGTGAGCGCGGTGCCGAGCGGCGCCACGACATTCTCGAACCCGGCCTGCGCCAGCGCGATCACGTCCATATAGCCTTCGACGGCGATGACCGTGCCGCCTTTCGCCAAGGCCTTGCGGGCGCGGGCGAAATTGTAGAGCACATTGCCCTTGTGGAAGAGCTCGGTGTCGGGCGAGTTCATGTATTTGGCGAGCGCATCGGGGGCCAGGGCGCGGCCGCCGAAGGCGATGATCTTGCCGCGCGAATCCGGGATCGGGAACATGATGCGGTCGCGGAACCAGTCATAGGAGACCGGAATGTCGTCGCCATGGCGCACCAGCCCGCAGGCCTCGATATCGGCTTTCGGCACACCCTTGGCCGCCAGATGCTCCTTCAGCGCATTGCGGCTGTCGGGCGCGAAGCCGAGCCGGAACGACTGCTGTGTCGCCGGCGTCAGCCCACGATCCCTGAGATAGGCGCGGGCCTTGGCGCCCTCCGGCCCTTGCAGGCGCTCCTGGAAGAAGGCGGTCGCCATCTCCATGACATCGGTCAGGCTGGCGCGTTCCTTCTCGCGTTGTTCCTCCCGTTCGTCGCGGACCGGCATCGGCACGCCGGCCATGTCGGCGATCTTCTCGACCGCCTCGGGAAAACTCAGTCCTTCGAGTTCGGTGAGAAACTTGAAATGGTCACCCGAGACCGAGCAGCCGAAACAGTGATAGCGCCCCTTCTTGTCCTCGCAGTGGAAGGACGGGCTCTTCTCGCCATGGAATGGACAGCACGCCCAATAGTCGCCGCGCGATGCGTTGGTCTTCTTGCGATCCCACGCCACGCGCTGGCCGATAAGCTGTGAAATCGGCACGCGGTCGCGTATCTCGTCGAGGAAGGCAGGCGGAAATCGCATCGGGGAACTCGTTTCGCCACCATATAATCATGCCCGCGATTTCAGACGACCCCCAATAGAGGCCATACCCGGTTTCCACAGGGCAAAAAGAAGGGCGGCCATCGCAGGCCGCCCTTCCCTGTCAGTCAGGTTTGCGCTGACTTACTGCGCGGCGAGCGCGCCGAAGATGACGCCGGAGAGGATGCCGACCAGCACATAGTCATTGCCGACGCGGATCCATTCCTGGCCGCGGCCGGGACGATGCAGGCCATAGCGGCCATAGTCGCGGATCGGCTGGTGCCGCCTCCAGCCGGAATATTTCTGGCCATTGCGCCAGTTGTTCCGCTTCACGACGACCTTCTTCTGGACGAACCGCTTCTGGATGACGCGCTTCTTGGCGTCCCGGTGGGTAGGCTTCTGCCAGTCGACTTTGGTGTAGTTCGACCGCGGCGCCACTGGCGCGTTCATCGGCGCTGCCTGGCCGGCAAGCGAGGTGGCGGCCAGCATCGAGAAAGCGAGGGCGGAAAGAACAATGCGTTTCATCAGAAGTCTCCTTGGTTGTCGATGCCAGGAGGGATAACGGCCAGGGGATGAACCGAAACTGAACGCCAGCATTACAATTGTGTAATGAATTCCTGTGCTTATCCAAAAGATTTGAACATTGCCACAAAGACCGGCGCCAAAACATCGCAGATCCGGCCGATCGCCGCTCAAGCCGGTGCAACCGTTTGCTGACCCGTCCATTTTCCGACACCGGCTGTCGCCTCGCGGCGGCCCCTTGAAATCGACAAATTTTTATTATTCGGCTAAAATATTCCGGCTATATTCCAAGGCTGTCATGACCATGATTCGTACCCTCGCCTTCTCCCCCCGTCGCCATGCCGGCCGCGGCGAGCGCCATGCACGCATGCAGGCGCCGCGATGAGCGGTTCCGTCGTCCTCCTGCATCTGGCCGGCGCCGTCGCGCTGATGCTGTTTGCCACCCGCATGGTCAAGACCGGCGTCGAGCGCGCCTATGGCGACGTGCTGCGTCATCGCCTGCGCGCCACCATGCGCAACCCGATCATGGCGGTGCTGGCCGGCACCGGCCTCGCGATCGCGCTGCAAAGCTCGACCGCGGTCACGCTGCTAGTCGGCTCTTTCGCCGGTTCCGGCATCGTCTCGGGCGCCGCCGGCCAGTTGGCCGTGCGTGGCGCCGAGATCGGCTCTGCTCTGGTGGTCAAGCTGCTGACCTTCGATCTCACGCTGTTGGTGCCACTCTGCCTGATATCGGGCACGGTGATGTTCATGGCCACCGAGCGGCGCGACTGGCGACAGACCGGCCGCATCCTGGTCGGCATCGGCCTCTTGATCCTGTCCCTGGAAATGATCGGCCAGGCGTCCGAGCCGCTGCGCAACAGCCAGCTGCTGCCGGTCATCCTCAATTATTTCTCCAGCGATTCCATCACCGCCTACCTGTTGGCGGCAATGATCACCTGGCTGTTCCAGTCGAGCATCGCGGCGGTGCTGTTGATGGCGACGCTGGCCGGCCGCGGCCTGATCAGCCCTGAACTCGGCCTCGTCCTTATCCTCGGGGTCAATCTCGGTTCGTCGCTGATCGCGCCGATGCTGACACGCTCGGCCAGCCCCGAAGTCCGTGTCGTGCCGGTCGGCAACCTCCTGATGCGCGGGCTTGGCTCGCTGGTCATGCTGATCCTGTTCATGATCTTCCGGCCGCATGTCGCCTTCCTCGGCTCGACGGCGGCCGATCAGATCGTCAACGCCCATATCCTGTTCAATGTGATCATCCTGCTCGCCGGCCTGCCGCTGGCCGGTTTGGTCTACCGAGCCTCCGAGAGGATCGTGGCCCTCGGCGCCAAGCCGGCGCCGGCCGCCACGCTCGACGTTGTCGAACTGTCGGCGCTCAACGAAAGCGCGCTCGATATGCCGAGCCAGGCTCTGGCCAACGCCACACGCGAGGTGGTGCGGGTCTGCGAGACGGTCGAGATCATGCTCAAGCGCATCATCGAACTCTATGAGGACGCCGACTCGGACAAGATCAAGGCGCTGGCGGCCCTCGACGACCGTGTCGACCGCAGGCACGCGGCCATAAAGCTCTACCTCGCAAAGGTGACCAGGAACCCGATGACCGAAGACGAGGCGCTGCGCTGCCAGGAGCTGATCGGCGCCTGTGTCAAGCTCGAGCAGGTCGGCGACATCATCGTGCGTAACATGCTTGTGCATGTGAAGAAGAAATTCGAGCGCGGCCTGGAATTCACCGACGAAGGCTGGAGCGAGTTGTGCGCCTTCCATGGCTCGGTGCTGGCCAATGCCCGTCTTGCCTTCAACGTGCTGGTGTCGCGAGACCCCGAGACCGCTCGCCAGCTTGTGCTGGAGAAGGACCGGCTGCGTGACCGCGAGAAGGAAACCAGCGCCAGCCATTTCCTGCGCCTGCGCGAAGGCACCGCCAGAAGCGTCGAAACCAGCTCGATCCACCTCGATACCATCCGCGACCTGAAGCAGATCAACTCGCTGCTGGCGTCGATGGCCTATCCCGTACTGGAAGAGCGCGGCCTGCTTTTTGGATCCAGACTGAAGGCGAGCTGACAAAGTTGCCAATCTCCCCCTCGTGGGGGAGTTTGGCGCTTCATCGCCGCACCCCGCTCAAGAAAACCTAAACCGGCGACAAAAATTTCTGGATTGCCCGCCACGGCCATCCATGGTTTGAGCCTTCCATTTCGAGGGTTTGTTTCTCATGTCGCTGCCGCTCATCGCCCTGTTCATCGCCGCTTTCGCTTTCGGCACCACCGAATTCGTCATCGCCGGCGTGCTGCCGCAGGTGGCGCAAGGGCTTGGCGTTTCGGTTCCTTCCGCCGGCTACCTCGTCTCCGGCTATGCCTGCGGCATCGCCATCGGCGGTCCGCTGCTGGCGCTCGCCACCAAGAGCCTGTCGCGCAAGGCCTTGCTGCTCGGCCTCGCTGTCGCCTTCACGCTCGGCCAGGTCGCCTGTGCGCTGGCGCCCGACTTCACCTCCATGCTGTTGCTGCGCATTGCCGTGGCCGTCGCGCATGGCGCCTATTTCGGCGTTGCCATGGTGGTTGCCGTCGGCCTGGTGCGCGAGGATCAGCGCGGCATGGCGGTGGCCGTCATCCTGTCGGGCCTCACCGTCTCCAACGTCATCGGTGTGCCGGCGGGCACCGCCATCGGCAACATCTGGGGCTGGCGCGCGACATTCTGGGTGATGGGCGCACTGGGCGTGGCGGCAACTCTTGCCATGGCGGCTTTGTTGCCGCGCGCTACCGGATATCAGGCCAAGTCGGCGAGCCTTGCCAGCGAGGTCCGCGTGCTGGCGCGCCAGCAGGTCTGGACCTCGCTGATCCTGATGCTGATGCTGATGCTCGGCCAGTTCTGCCTGTTCACCTACATCACCCCAACGCTGCTGGAGGTCACAGGGCTCGACGAAAACCTGGTGCCCTGGGTGCTGCTGCTCAACGGCGTCGGCGCCACGCTTGGCGTCTTCCTCGGCGGCAAACTGTCCGACTGGAAACTGATGCCGTCGCTGATCTCCATGCTCGCCCTGCAGGCGGTGACGCTGGCCATCATCTATCTCGTCAGCCCCTACCCCCTGCCGATGGTTGTCGCGATCATCGTCTGGGGCGGTCTCAACTTCGCCATCGGCACCCCCATCCAGACCCGCATCCTGGCCTGGACGGCGGATGCCTCCGGTCTCGCCGCTTCGCTCATCCCGTCCGGCTTCAATATCGGCATCGCTTTGGCCGCGTCGCTCGGAGCAGCCATGCTCAATGCCGGCTACGGCTATCGCAGCCTACCGGTTGTTGGCGCCTTCGCGATGGCGGTTGCCGTCATCGTGGCTGTCATTTCCCATCTCTGGGAACGGCGCAGCGACATCAGCCCGCCGGTACCGGTGGCCGCCGAATAACATGGCAAGGACTGTCGCTGATTTCGGCCTGACCCGCGGCACCTTGCCGACGGGCACGCACAATGCGATCACCGATGTGCCTGGCGTGCGCGTCGGTCACTGCACGCTGCGCGACGGCGACATCAACACCGGCGTGACCGCGGTCCTGCCGCATGGCGGAAATCTGTTCCGCAAAAAGGTGACGGCGGCAAGCCTTGTCATCAACGGCTTCGGCAAGACCATCGGGCTGATGCAGGTGCAGGAACTCGGCACCATCGAGACGCCTGTTCTCCTGACCAACACGCTCTCGGTCGGCATCTGCGCCACGGCGCTGATCCGTGACGCCATCCGCCAGAACCCCGATATCGGCCGCACCACCGGAACCGTCAATCCGGTGGTCGGTGAGTGCAATGACGGCCCGCTGAACGACATCCAGGCCCTGGCGATATCGGAGGAGCATGCCCTTGCCGCGCTCGCCGATGCGCGTGAGGGCGCCGTCGAACAGGGCAATGTCGGCGCCGGAACGGGAATGAGCTGCTTCGGCTTCAAGGGCGGCATCGGCTCGGCCTCCAGGAAGATCGCGCTCGGCGGCGGACATCATCTTGGCGTTCTGGTCCTGTCGAATTTCGGCAGGCCCGGCGACCTCGTCTTGCCCGACGGGCGCCGGCCCGATCCCAGGCGGCACGCCGAGCCCGAACGCGGCTCGATCATGGTCGTTCTGGCGACGGATGTGCCGCTCGAACACCGCCAGCTCGAGCGCGTGGCGCGCCGCACCGGGGCCGGCATCGCCAGGCTTGGCGCCTTCTGGGGCAATGGCAGCGGGGACATCGCCATCGCCTTCAGCACCGGCAACCTGATCGACCACGATGAAAACCGCGATCTGGTGCCGCTGCTCGCGCTCAACGAAGCGCGCATCGACATTCTTTTCAGGGCGGCGGCGGAAGCGACGCAGGAGGCGGTGCTGAACTCCATGCTTTCCGCCGACGCTTTCACCGGCCGGGCCGGCACGCACCGCGCATCGCTCGCCGACTGGTTCGGCGATCAGGTTGAAAGGCGATAGGCTTACAAATCGATCCGGAACCGCAGGCTCTCTACCCCGCCATAGGCGGCGTCCTCGAAGAAGCGCTCGACGAGTCTGCCGCCATTGGCCAAGATCACCTTGTGCGAGGCCGGATTGCCCGGCTTGGCAGTGAGCTCGACATAGGGCAGGCGGACCGCCCTCGCCTCGTCCAGCATCAGCCTCACCGCCTCGGTGGCGTAGCCGCGCTTTCGCTTCCACGGCACCACGGCATAACCGATATGGCCAAGCACGTGCGGCGGCAGTTCCGCCGTGCCCTTCTGCCAGCGAAAGCCGATCGAGCCCGACGCCTCGCCGTCCCAGATCCAGCGGCGGAAACCCGGCAGGCGTGGCACTTGTGTGCCGTCTGGCAAGGCGATGGGCGGCCCCTTGGCCTCGGGATCGTCGAGGCTGGCGAGGAATGCCATGGGGTCCTCGTCGATCGCCGCAAGCTCCGCGCGTGTTGCCTCCATGAGCCGCACATTGTCCGGCGACCAGCCGCATTCGAGCGCCGCCTTGTAGGACGGCAGATGTTCGAGCGCGGGTTTGACGATCTCGATCATGGTCGATGCTTCCTGAAAAACGAAGCAGGCATACCCTTGGACAGCAGAGCGCTCAAGCCGCCTGAAAGCGGATCTCGGCGGATCGAAAATCGGGGGGACGTTTTTCAGGCTTCCACAGCCGCCTTGGGCCGGCATGGCTGGTTGCGCGTCTCCCTCGGCTTTTCGCGCATACTTGCCGGCGCGCTAAACAAGATGTGTTTCGCCTGATGGCGCGCGGCGTTTTATGATTGTGCTTGGGTGATTCATCGTGGGGAATCACGAACGGCTTCGACAGGAGAATGGGTCCGGTGCGGTTGAGATCTGTCCCGTTGGGTGTCGTTACGCTCCTCGGCCTCCTCGTCGTCGTCATTGCCCTGACGGCATCGGCCCGATCCTTTGCCGCGCCATCGGCCGTTCCCGCCTGGCTGCAGGCCCACGTCGGCAACGCCGACGGCCAGATTTCACAAGTGGTGCTGGAGCGGGCGCGCTCGCTTTACCTGCAGAAAGTGGCGCAGGGCGCCGTCCGGAACCCCTGCTATTTCGCCATGGACGCCACCCGTCCCGGCGATCTCGGCAATGGCGTGCTGGGACGCCGCTACTATGTCGTGTGCGAAGCCAGCCAGTCGTTTCGCGCGATTTCGGCGGGCCATGGCGGCGGCCGGAACCTGAAAGGCACCGTGAACTTTTCGAACGGCAGGCGCTGCGCCAAGAACTTCGGCAACGCCATGGATTCGGAACTGACCGCCGGCGGCGCCTACATGACCCGCGAAGCGAAAACCTCGTTCAAGGGCTTTTATCGCACCGGCGCGAAACAGGACGTGGCTTTCCAGCGCACTTTCATCCAGTTCGACGGCGAAGGCGAGGCCGCCAACGCCAGGCAGCGCGTGATCGGCGGCCACGCGGCGCAGGTGCTGCGCACCATGTGCATGCGCAAGACCCCGAACAGCGCCTATGCCGACCACGACGGCATGGTGCCGTTCGGCAAGCTGGTGGACTATGCCGGCGGCCGCAGCAATGGCTGCACCAGTTGGTCCCCGGCCGATGCCAGGCAACTCATCTCGATGGTGAAGGACAATCCGACGACGCTCTACATCTACCCGGAATCGCGCGACATCGCCGCAATTGCGAGCGGCCATTCCGCTTCAGGCACCTACTGGAACGCATCCTGCCTGAAGGAGATCGGTACGCCGAAATTCTGGCCGCGAAAAACCCTCGAGCCTGTCATCGCCCAATATAAGCAGGATCATCCCGCACCAGCTGCGCAGCCACTGCCGATCTGCAAGGAGCCGTGAGACGGTACCCACGGCGCCCTGCACCGGCTTAGTGCAGGAAATCGAGCACGGCCTTCATGAACTCAGCGGGATATTCCACGTTCGACAAGTGGACCGCGGGCAGCACGACGAGCTTCGCGCCGGGCACCGCGGCCGCGATCAGCTCGCTATGGCTCGCCGCCGTCACCGTGTCGTGCTCGCCGGCGATCACCAGCGTCGGCCGGGAGATCAGCGCGATGGTGCGGCGAAGATCGGCATCACGAACCGCCGCGAACAGGCCGGCCAGGCCTTGCCGGTCGATCGCAAGCAGCATAGCGCGGAATTCCTCGATGACGGGTTCGTTGGCCGCCACCATGTCCGCCGGGAACCAGTTGTTGAGGAACACTTCGGCCGTTTCCGACATGTCCGGCGCCTGCCGCACGACGGCAATCCGCTCGTCGAAATAACTTGCTGGCGAAAGGTGAGACGAGGTGTTGCTCAGGATCAGCCGGTCGATCCGCTCGGGCGCATGAACGCCGAGCCACTGCCCGACGAAACCGCCCAGCGACAGGCCGAGAAAATGCACGCGCCCGAGGCCGAGCGCATCGATGAGTTCGATCACGTCGCGGCCAAGCCGGTCGAGGGAATAGGCGCCGACTGGCGCGCTCGACCCGCCATGACCACGAAAGTCGTAGCGCAGAACGCGGAAATGCCTGGACAGTTCGCCGACCTGCCCATCCCACATATGCAGCGTGGTGGCGATGGAGTTGGACAGCACCAGCACCGGCTTTCCGGCGTCGCCGTCGAAGTGATAGGCGATGCGCGTGCCGTCGCCGACAGTCACGAAATTCAGCTCACTCATGATGAAAATCCTTTTGGAACGGTGAATGAGGCAAAGCGTAGCTGTGGCCGGATTTTGGTGATATTACAAAGATACGACAATCTCTGTAATCAAAGCTGACATGGCCGAATTCACCTTGCACGATCTTCAGTGCTTCGACGCCGTGATCCGCACCGGCGGCTTTCAGCCGGCCGCCGCCATGCTGCACCGCTCGCACCCGGCGGTGTTCGCAGCTGTCGCCAGGCTCGAACGGCAGCTCGGCCTCGTCCTTTTGGATCGCAGCGGCTATCGCGTTCGTGCAACGGAAGCGGGGCTGTCGTTCCAGCGGCGCGCGCAGCAGCTGCTGCGCGAACTGGATGGCCTGCGCGTCCATGCCGCCCAGCTTTCGATGGGCGAGGAAAGCGAAATCCATGTCGTGATCGGCGACCTCTGCCCGCGCCCGCGGGTGCTGGGCATGCTCGGACGGTTCTTCGCCCAATGCCCCGGCACCCGGCTGCATCTCCATTTCGAAGCCGTCGGCGGCCCGTCGGAGCGTCTTTTCGACGACAAAGCCGATCTGATCCTGCACTGGATCGACAAGGGCGACGCACGGATCGAATGGATCGACCTCAGCAAGGTGCCCTTCATTCCCGTGGTGGCGCCGGGCTTCCTGCCCGAGCGCATCGAACGACCGATCACACTGGAGAAGATGCAGGCATTCACCCAATGCGTGATGCGCGACACCGCCCTGCATTCACCACGACAGGACTACTTCGTGGTCGAAGGCGCGCCGCAATGTCTGGTCCCCGATCAAGCCATGAAGAAGGAAATCATCCTCCAAGGCCTCGGCTGGGGCCACCTGCCGCATTTCCTGATCGCGGAAGAGCTGCGCGACGGGCAGCTCCTGTCCATTACCGGCAGTCATCTCCCGGGCCGCACCGACGACTTGGTCGTGGCGCGCCGCCGCGACCGGCCGCACGGGCCGGTCGCCAACCGTCTGTGGAACCATATCCAGCAGGAAGCGCCGGCTTTGCGCCGTGCGTTGGAGCCTGGGAAATCAACCCAATAGCAAGCTACGGCTTTGCCGTGAGTGGCCGTGTTGGACGCCTGCCGACGCGCGGGTAAAAGCCCTACTGCAGCAGCCCCTTGACGATGCCGCTTGCCTTGCCGAAATCCATCTGGCCGGCATATTTCTGCTTGAGCGCGGCGATCACCTTGCCCATGTCCTTCTGGCTGGCCGCACCGGTGGCGGCAATCGCCTCGCGCGCCGCCGCCGTGACCGCCGCATCGTCAAGCTGCGTCGGCAGGAAGCCGCGGATGATCTCCATCTCGCCGCGCTCCTGAGCCGCCAGTTCCGGCCGCTTGCCGTCCTCGAAGGCCTTGGCCGATTCCTCGCGCTGCTTCACCATCTTGGCCAGGATCTGCAGGATTTCCTCGTCGCTGGCAGGGTCCTTGCCGGCACCGCGATTGGCGATGTCGCGATCGTGGATGGCGGCCTGGATCAGCCGCAATGTCGGCAGCCGGTGCTTGTCCTGCGCCTTCATCGCGGTCTTCAGGGATTCGGCGATTTTCGCGCGCATTGATCTCTCTCCTTCGGTCGGCGCGGACAATAGCGCCGGGGACAGGCCAACGCAAACCCTCATATGCCAGGGCAAGCCTATGATATTCCTCAATGAAATAAATCGCGGCGGCGTCTCGCATGATCATTGACCGCCCTGCCCCCTTCCCCTATGTACTGGGCCTTGCATGAACTGAAGCTTGACTGCGTGGAGGCTGCGAAATCGCTGCTTCGCGCCCTTTGCCGCGCAGATGGCCCGCCGGGCTCGTTGCAGCGCGGCCTGATAGGAGTGCCGCCATGGCCGAGATGACGCCCGCGCTGACCCCACCCTGGGCCACTGAAAAGCCGACCGCCCTTCTGGTGCTGGCAGACGGCACCGTCATCGAGGGTCGCGGCCTCGGCGCCACCGGCTCGGCGGTGGCCGAAGTCTGCTTCAACACGGCACTCACCGGCTACCAGGAAATCCTCACCGACCCTTCCTATGCCGGCCAGATCGTCACCTTCACCTTCCCGCATATCGGCAACATCGGCACCAATGGCGAGGACATCGAAGACCTCAACCCGGCCGCCCGCGCCGGCGCCGTCGGCGCCGTGTTCAAGGCCGATGTCACCAACCCGTCCAATTACCGCGCCGCCGGCGATCTCGATCAATGGCTGAAGAAGCGCGGCATCGTCGCGCTCTCGGGCATCGACACCCGCGCGCTCACCGCGCTGATCCGCGAAAAAGGCATGCCCAACGCCGTCATCGCGCACGCGCCCGACGGCGTCTTCGACCTCGCCGACCTGAAGCGGCGCGCCGCCGCATGGTCGGGCCTGATCGGGCTCGATCTCGCCAAGGAGGTCACGTCGGGCCAGTCCTCGGTCTGGCGCGAGACGCCCTGGGTCTGGAACGAAGGCTTTGGCGAGCAGGACGAGCCTTCGTTGCACGTCGTGGCCATCGACTACGGCGTCAAGCGCAACATATTGCGCCTGCTCGCCGGCCTCGGCGCCAAGGTGACGGTGGTTCCGGCCAGCACCGGTTCGGAGGAAATCCTCGCCATGCAGCCCGACGGCATCTTCCTCTCCAATGGCCCCGGCGATCCGGAAGCCACGGGCGACTATGCCGTGCCGGTCATCCAGGACCTGCTCAAGACCGACATCCCCGTGTTCGGCATCTGCCTCGGCCATCAGATGCTGGCGCTGGCGCTGGGCGGTAAGACCGCCAAGATGCATCAGGGCCATCACGGCGCCAACCACCCGGTCAAGGATCACACAACCGGCAAGGTCGAGATCGTCTCGATGAACCATGGCTTTGCCGTCGATGCCGACTCGCTGCCCGCGGGTGTCGAGGAAACCCATGTCTCGCTGTTCGACGGCTCGAATTGCGGCATCGCGCTCACCGGCCGTCCGGTATTTTCCGTCCAGCACCACCCCGAGGCTTCGCCCGGCCCGCAGGATTCGCACTATCTGTTCCGCCGCTTCGTCAACCTGATCCGCCAGAAGCGCGGTGAGGAATTGCTGGCCGAGCGGGCCTGACTCGATCCGTCAGCGCTGCCCCTCATCTGCCTGCCGGCATCTTCTCCCCGTGAACGGGGAGAAGGACGCTGTGGCGATCCCGGCACTCTTCTTCGAACGTCGAAGATTTGCGAAAGCGGCACTGACCGCGTCTTTCTCCCCGTCACTTTACGGGGAGATATGCCCGGCAGGGCAATGAGGGGCGGCGCAAGCCTCTCATAGCTTCGTACCGGAAGTGCCTGACCTCACGCCACCGGCCGGCCTTCGCTCGCCTCCAATATGGCGAACCATTGCTGGCGGTCGAGGCTGATCTCCAGCGCCTTGACCAAGGCCGCCAGCCTTCCCGGCTTCATCGACCCCAGCACCGGCACCAGCCGGGCCGGATGACGCAGCAGCCAGGCAATGGCAACCGTGGAGAGATCGCCGGCGCCGGTCTCGGCCGCGACAGTCGCCAGCGCCGCGCGCACGCGCGCCTCGCGCTGCTCCTTGCCGGTGAACAGCGAACCGCCGCCGAGCGGCGACCAGATCATCGGCGCATAGGACAGGCGCTGCGCATGGTCGAGGCTGCCATCGGTCAGCGCCGATGTCCTGAGCACCGACATCTCGATCTGGTTGGTGGCCAACGGGAACGGCAGCCGCGACGCCAGCAGATCGAACTGCGAGGGGGTGAAATTGGAAACGCCGACCGCCCTCACCTTTCCGGCCCTGACCAAGCCGGCAAGGGCCGCCGCTGTCTCATCGGCATCCATCAGCGGGTCGGGCCGATGCAGCAGCAACAGGTCGAGATAGTCGGTGCGCAGATTGGCGAGCGAACGGTCGACCGAGGCGGTTATGTGAGCGGCACTGGTGTCATAATGCTTCAGCCGGTTTCGCGGCCGGTCGAGGCCAGCATGATGTCGCATTTCGAGATCAGCTCGATCTCGTCACGCTTTCCCGTCCAGTGCGCCAGCCGGCGCCGAAGACCGCCTCCACCTCGTAATTCCCATAGATGTCGGCATGGTCGAAACTGGTCAGGCCGAGATCGACGGCTGTACCGATCAGCCGTGCAATCTGATCGGCGTCCGGGCGCACGCCACCATCCAGCAGGCGCCACGCGCCAAAGACCAGGCGCGACAGCGACAGCCCGTCACTGGTCAGCGCGATGCGGCCGTCATGGCTCATGCCTGTGCTCCGTCTTCAGCCACATCGGCGGCGGCGTTTCCGATTGTCGCCGGTCTCGTCACCTTGGTGACGAAGACGATGACCGCCAGCACCAGGAAGCACGCGCCGACCAGATAGGGCGCGCCGCCGAAGGTGACGGGCGCGCTGGGTCCGGTGAACCAGGAAAAGATCGCGGTATAGAGCAGCGGCGTGATGATCGAGGTGATCGAGAAGATCGAGGTCATCGCGCCCTGCAGCTCGCCTTGTGCCGAAGGCGGCACCTTGGCGGCGGCGAGGCTTCTGAGCGGCGGATCGGCCAGCGCCTCCAGGCAACCGACGACGATCACCGCATAGACCATCCAGCCTTGCGAGGCGAAGGCATAGCCGAAGGCGCTGGCCGCGGTGAAGGTCAGGCCGATGACCGCCGTTCTCCACTCGCCGAGCCTGGGGATGACACGCGGCAGCACCGTGCCCATGACGATCGCGCCGCACAGGCCGAAGGCGCCGAGCGAGAAGCCGATCTGCTGCTCGCTCCAGCCATAGCGGTAGTTGGAGACGAACGACCACACCGCCGGATACATCATGTGGCCGAGCGTCATCAGGAAGAAGACCAGCCCGATCCAGCCTATGCCTTGGTACTGGCGCATCTGCAGGAGCGTGCCGACCGGATTGGCGCGTTTCCACTCGAAGCGGCGGCGATGCTTTTCATCGAGCGTCTCGGGCAGGAAGAACATCGCGATCAGGAAGTTCACGAAGGCGAGCCCGGCGGCGAAAAAGAACGGCACGCGCGGGCCGAACGTGCCGAGCAGGCCGCCCAGCACCGGCCCGATGACGAAGCCGACGCCGAAGGCAATGCCGAGCAGGCCGAAATTCTTCGCCCGGTTCTCGTCGTTCGAAATGTCGGCGATGAAGGCCGATGCCGTCGAATAGCTGGCGCCCGAAATGCCGGCCAGTATCCGTCCGATGAACAGCATCGGATAGGACCAGGCGATGGCGCAGATCAGATTGTCGATGGAGAAGGTCAGCACCGAGGCGAGCAGGATCGGCCGCCGTCCGAACCGGTCGCTCAGGCCGCCCATGATGGGCGCGAAGAAGAACTGCATGGCCGCATAGACGAAGAACAGCCAACCGCCCTCGATCGCCGCTTCGCTGATGCCGACGCCAGTCAACTCCCTGAGAAAGGCCGGCAGCACAGGCATGATCATGCCGAAGCCGACAATGTCGAGCAGCAGCGTCGTGAAGACGAGCGCGAGGCCCCGCCTGGCGGTTTTGGGGTCGATCATGATGGTCAAGCTCCTCTGGCCGCCCTGGGGCGCGGGCGGACGCACCTTATAGGCGAGCAAGCAAAAAGGAACAATGAGGGAACAGGCAGGAAGCTTTGATCCTGACACTCCCTGACGGCGTCTCGCCGTCAGGTCTTTTTCCGAAAACGACTGCTTAGAGCGGCCCGCTCATGGTGTTGCAGTCCGACAGCTTGCCGCTCTTGTAGCCGCGCGTCAGCCAGGTCTGCCGCTGCTGCGAGGTGCCGTGGTTGAAGCTTTCCGGCACGACATAGCCCTGCATCTTCTTCTGCAGCGTGTCGTCGCCGATCTGCTTGGCCGCGTTCAGCGCGCTTTCAAAGTCGCCCTGCTCCAATATGCCCTTCTGCCCGGTGTAGTGCGCCCACACGCCGGCGAAGCAGTCGGCCTGCAGTTCGATGCGCACCGACAGCTGGTTGGCATCGACTTCGCTCATGCCTTGGCGCATCTGGTCGAACTTGCCCATGATGCCGGTGAGGTTCTGTACGTGGTGGCCGACCTCATGCGCGATGACGTAAGCACGGGCGAACTCGCCGGAAGCGCCGAACTGCTGGTCGAGCTGCTGGAAGAAGGTCATGTCGAGATAGACCTTGTGATCTCCAGGACAATAGAACGGTCCGGCCGCGGCGGAAGCAAAACCGCAGGCGGAGCGGACCTGGCCGGAAAACAGCACCAGCTTGGGGTCCTCATAGGTCAGGCCTTGCGACTTGAAGATGCCCGTCCAGGTGTCCTCGGTCTCGGCGAGCACGGTCGCCACGAACTGCTTCATCTCGTCATTGGCCGGGCTACCCGCGCTGCTATCCTGACCACCGCCGCTGTTGTCCGTGATCTGGCCACCGCCGCCCGGCAGCAGGCCGCCGTCGCCACCGCCCAGGATCGCCGAGGGATCGAAGCCGAAATACCAGCCGGCGATGACCACCAGGATGACGAGGATGATGCTGCCGCCGCCACCCGTCCGGCCGCCGATGGGCAGTTGGAACTGACCGCCGCCGCCACCGATCCCGCCGCCGCCACTGTCGCTGCGGTCGTCCTCGATATTGTCACTCTGACGACGGCCTCTCCAGAGCATGGCAACTCCTCGCTGCAAACTTTCCCGTTGTTCCGGCAGGCCGGCTCAATCCAACAAACAATTATCGTAATGGTTGCGCCAAGTCACAGCATTTTTCGTGAGGGCGGCGGCGCTGGGTGGCCGTTTCACCGCACTGGCCGGGAGCGCGCAAGGCCTGTAGCATCGCCGGGATCGGAGGGGTTCGAGGCTTGAGGACGATCGCAGGTTTCCTGTCGCTGCTGGTGCTGTGCCTTGGGCTTGCAAATGCCGGCGCGGTGACGCTCGATTCCAGCGTCGCGGTCACCGATCCCGCCACCTTGCAAGCGCTGGAGCGCGGCGGCCTGTCGATCAGCCGCCTGCTCGGCCCCGCCCTCGGCCTCACCCGCGACGTCGACAATCGCGGCCTGTTTTCGGTGCCGGCGCTGGCCACGGTGCGCGACACGGTCAAGCGCGAGGTATCAGACGAGCCCAAGACCAGCCCCGACCCCTATGTGGCGGCCATGGCGAAATCGAACGACACCAGCCAGAAATTCAATCCCAGATACATCGATGACGACGGCTCGACGCTCGACCTCACCGGCGTCGTCAACCGCATGGACCGAGGCTATCTCGGCCACACCGAATGCGGCGAGATCCGGCTGATCTACCGCTTCCACTATTCGGTCCAGGAAAAACCGGCGAACGGCAAGCCCGGCCAGCGCATTTCATCGCGCCTGCCGCTGACCATGAGCCTGGTCTTCAACGCCAAGCCTGGGAAGGCGCAGGCCCGCGCTTCTAAGGACCTTCCCAGCGCCACCGACGCGTCCTGCGCGGACGTCGCCCGGCGCTGGCTGGCCGCCGGTCGAAAGGACTTGCCACCCGAGCAATTGGCCGCCTGGCTGCGCTCCGACGAAGGCCCGCTGTCCGGCGCCATGCTGAATTCCTCGCAGATCATGCGGCTCGAACTCAACATGCAGGTGCTCAGGCTGTCGGCGTCGACGCGGCGCGATTTCGGCGGCCATGCCGAGTACCTGTTGAAGATCTTCAAATGGGATCCGGCCATTTCGAGCTTCTATGAAGCCAGGATGGAAAACGAGATCGACCGGGCGACGGTGCTGGCTGACAGGCCCGCCTTCGCCAAATGGCTGCTTACTGACCGCAACATCTACGATCTCGATCACGGACGGCTGATCGTCGACGAGAAATTCCTGGCCAAGAGCGCCGTCTCGGTGGCACCCGGCGGGTTGAGCCGCTCGCAGAACAACATCGTGTATGGGCTGGTCGACGACGCCGACATCGACAAGGCGTTGAAGGACTATGTCGCCAGCGGCAACACACTCGCCACCATCAAGTCGGTCCCCGGCTTCAACCTGCGCCTCAACGAGATGTCCTGCACCGGCTGCCACCAGACGCATGGCATTGCCGGCTTCCACTACACCGGCGCTGACCCGGCCGGCGAACCGCGCCGCAATGCCGTCTTCGTGCCGGGCTCGGCCGTCTTCTTCGCCGACCTGCCGCGCCGCCGCGCCATCGTCGAGGAATTCGCCGCCGGCGGCGATCCCGATTTCACCAGGGGTTTCGCCGCCCGTCCGGACCGGAAATACGCCGAAGCGCTGAAAGGCACCGATCTCTACAATGGCTGGGGCTCGATCTGCTATCGCGGCGAGGATGAAAGCTTCAAGGACTGGACCTGCGGCACCGGCCTGCGCTGCGCCGGGGTCCACGAAAGCGCCATCCATCCTGGTTTCGGCACCTGCGTCAGCGAGAAAGGCACCGCGGTCGGCGACCCCGTGGAATTCGGCGAAATCAGGATGTCGACCTGGGGCAGCGACCGGTATTGCCGCCTGTCGCCGGCAACCGCCAAGGATTGCGCCATCGATCCGGCACGCGACAGGAAGCCGGCGGTCAAGCTCGCCGGCTATGGCGCCGCGCGCCAGCGCTACGACAATCCCGAACAGAAGACCGGCGGCTTTCCCGGCGGCATGCTGCGCAAGGCGAGCTGCGACAAGCTCCCCGACGAGGCAAGTTGCGGTCGCCTCGCCAAGACCGGCTTCAATGATTGCATCGCGTCCGGCAAGGACCATAAATTCTGCACGAAGGAATTCACCAAGACCGCCGGCCTGCGCGCCTGCGACAAGGCGCATCCCTGCCGCGAGGACTATATCTGCACCGCCGGATATGATGATCTGCCCGAGGCCAAGCCTGGCGAGGGCACCTGCATCCCGCCCTATTTCATCTTCCAGTTCCGCGTCGACGGCCACCCGCGCAGCTGGAAGCAGGATGTCAGCGAGTGAGCCGTCGGCTGATTGGACGACAGCCCGAAGTAAACCTTCATTAACCATAAGAGGACTAAAAGCGTAAGCGATTCAAAGGGATCCTTCCGCCATGGCTTTCGTGTCCGGGCGCCGTCTGGCGCAGCTGTTTGGCATTGTCGCCTTGGGCGCGTTGGCCACCGGTTGCACGACGGCGAAACCTGCGACCGACGCCAAGGATGGCAAGCTCGCCTATGCGACAGAGCCGAAGGAGACCGGCGCCGGCGGCTTCTTCTCCTCACATTCCTTCAGCGGCCTTGCCGGCCGCAGCGTCACCGTCAACAGCATCGCCGACCTCAGGCTGCGCAACCACGAGGTGGTGCTGACCTTCGATGACGGCCCGATGCCCGGCCGCACCGAAAACATCCTGAAAGTGCTCGACAATGCCGGCGTCAAGGCGACCTTCATGATGGTCGGCCAGATGGCCCGCTCCTACCCTGCCCTTGTGCGCGAGGTCGCCGCGCACGGCCACACCATCGGCACCCACACCCAGAACCATGCCAACCTGACGCATATGAGTGCCACGGGGGCGCAAGCGGAGATCGACGGCGGCATCAAGAGCGTGTCTGCCGCACTGGTGCCGTCGTTGCACGGCGTCGCGCCCTTCTTCCGCTTCCCCTATCTCGCCTCGACGGCGACGTTGCGCCGCCAGCTCGCGGCGCGCGGCATCGTCGTCATCGACGCCGATATCGATTCCAAGGATTATTTCCCGTCGACGCCGGACCAGCTGCGCAAGCGCACCATGGCGGGTATCGAACAGCGCGGTTCCGGCATCATCCTGATGCACGACATCCATCCGCGCACCGCGCAAATGCTGCCGCACCTGCTGGCCGACCTCAGAGCCAAGGGCTACAACGTGGTGCGGCTGGTGCCCGGCCACCGCGGCCGCGAACCGCTGGTATCATCGCTGACGACAGGCACCGTGACGACGGTCCAGCAGACGGCCTACGCGGAGACCCGATAGGAGCACGGGAATTACGCCAAAACAAAGGGTTGATCGGTCCCCTAGCCGGCTTCCATGCTCCGCCAGAACTGAAGGACCGTAGCGGCGATCGCTTCTGGCGCGTCTTCCGGGACGAGATGCTTCGCATCAGGGACTGTCTGAAACGTCGCGCCGGGAATGCGCCGCGCCAGTTCCCGGCCGTCCTTTGCCGGGATCCAATCGTCATTGTCGCCCCAGAGGATGGTGACCGGGCATCGAACCTCGCCATATCGCCACTCCACCTCCTCGCTGTACTTGTCATCCATCTGCGCGACTTGCCTCCAGAATGCCTTCTGGCCTTCGTCGCCAAGCCATGGGCGCAGATAGGCCTGCATCTCGTCTTCGCGTAACGGATTATACGTCGCGCCGTTGATGTAGGCGCGCAGGATCGCTTCGTGAACATACGCTGGCAGCTCGGCAAAAACCTTCTCGTTCTGTTTGGCTGCCTGGACCAGCGGCGAACCTTGCGGGCTGATCGCCACCGGATCGATCAACACCAGCGAGCGGAACTCCACCCCATTAAGCAGATGACCGCGCAGAGCGGTCGATCCGCCGAAATCATGCGCGACCACGTCGGGCCGTTCCAGCTTCCAGTGGGCATAGAGCGCCGCGAACAATTCGTTCTGGATGCCGCGCAACACGTCGCCGTCAGGCTTGTCCGACCAGCCATAGCCAAGCATGTCGAAATAGTGGACGCGCCGCTGCTTCGCGAGCCATGGCGCGATGCGGCGCCACTCCACCGAGGAGAATGGGGTACCGTGAAGAACGACGGCGGGCGGTCCTTCCCCCATCACACCCCAGGCAATTGAATGTCCTTGAAAGACAAAGCGTTCGGGCGGGCGCCACTCGATCGTCATCAGCATCGATCCAGAATTGCTGCCGGCCTACTCTTTCTGCTTGGCGCCGGCGCTCTTCCCGTCCGAGCTTTTCGAGCGTTCCTCGAAACGATCGGCGCCTTTCTTCAGCGGATGGCCCATTTCGGCCTCGGTCTTGCGCTCATCCCTGGCCGCCGCCTGTTTCAGTCCTGTGGCTGCCTGCTTGCCTTTCGCGGTCGGTGCCTGCTCGACGCCCATTGCTTCCTCCCTGGCGCGCAACAAGCGCGCGATGAGAAGCAACGCGCATAAGCGGCGGCGGTTCCAGCGGCTAACGCTGTCGGGCAACCCGGCAATGACGCGCCTCAGCGCGCCGTCATCGCCTTGCGGAACGCGTCCAGCGTCTCGGCGCTGACATGATGCTCGATGCCCTCGGCGTCGATGCGCGCCGTCTCGGCACTGACGCCGAGCGAGCGCAGGAAGGCTTCCACCGTCTGGTGGCGGATGCGGCTTTCCTGTGCGACCTTGCGGCCGGCTTCGGTGAGGAACACGCCGCGATAGGGTTTTCGCGACACCAGCCCGTCGGCGCACAGCCGCGTCAGCATCTTGGCCACCGTCGGCTGGGCGACGCCGAGCCGCGCGGCGATGTCGACCTGACGCGCCTCGTTGCCATCCTCGATCAGGTCGGCGATCAGCTCGACATAATCTTCGACCAGCGCGCTGCGGCGCGCTTCGCGCGTCTGCCGGAACCCTTCCGAATGGACATCGGCATCGAGCAGCGGCTCACGCGGGACCGGTCTGTTCTTCAGCGCCAATGCGCGCTCCTCCTCGGAAGTTTAGCCGTCGCTGCTTTTATAGCACAGGCTCTGATTCTTCAGGCCGTTTATTTGCATTCCGCGAGAGGTGCAACCAGCGTCTCCGGCTGCCCGCCCGTCACAACAAGCACCGACAATGAAATATAGCCTATTGCATAATGTTGAGCCATGGCATAGCTTATGGGCATTCTCCGGAACCTGCGGAAAGCCTTTTCATGTCAGAAGCAGACGTCACAGCCCCCCGGTCCGCATGGCGGTTCGCCAAACGGGAGGAGGACGATCAGCCCAGTCTGCGCGAGGTCAATTCCAGCGTCGCGGTGCCGAGTTCGGGCGTCTGGTTCCGCCGGCTGTTCGCCTTCATGGGCCCCGGCTACATGGTCTCGGTCGGCTATATGGACCCGGGCAACTGGGCGACCGACCTCGCCGGCGGCGCCCAGTTCGGCTACACATTGCTGTTCATCATCATGCTGTCCAACCTGATGGCGATCCTGCTGCAGGCGCTGGCGGCGCGGCTTGGCATCGCCACCGGCCGCGACCTCGCCCAGGCCTGCCGCGCTTACTACCCGCGCCCGGTCAACTTCGTGCTGTGGATCGCCTGCGAGCTCGCCATCATCGCCTGTGACCTCGCCGAGGTGATCGGCACCGCGATCGCGCTGCAACTCTTGTTCGGCATCCCGCTTATCGGAGGCGCCATACTCACCGCGCTCGACGCTTTCCTCGTGCTGCTTTTGATGAACAAGGGGTTCCGCTATCTCGAAGCCTTCGTCGTGGCGCTACTGATCATCATTTTCAGCTGCTTTGCGATCCAGATCTTCGTTGCCGCCCCGCCGGCCGGCACGATCCTGCATTCGATGTTCGTGCCGTCTTCCGACATCGTCACCAACCCGGCGATGCTCTACATCGCCATCGGCATCATCGGCGCCACGGTAATGCCGCATAATCTCTATCTGCACTCCTCGATCGTGCAGACCCGCGCCTATGAACGCACCGACGCGGGCAAGCGCGATGCCATCAAATGGGCGACGGCGGACTCCACCATCGCCTTGATGTTGGCGCTGTTCGTCAACGCCGCCATCCTGATCGTCGCGGCGGTCGCCTTCCACGACACCGGCCACCAGGATGTCGCCGAGATCGACCAGGCCTTCAAGCTTCTGTCGCCACTGCTTGGCCTGGGCATCGCCTCGATCCTGTTTGCCGTGGCACTGCTCGCCTCGGGCCTCAACTCGACGGTGACGGCAACGCTCGCCGGCCAGATCATCATGGAAGGTTTTCTGCGTCTGCGTATTCCCAACTGGGCACGACGGCTGCTGACGCGCGGCCTCGCCATCATTCCGGTGGTGGCCGTTACCGCGCTCTATGGCGAGAAGGGCACCAGCCAGCTGCTGGTGTTCAGCCAGGTGGTGTTGTCCATGCAACTGCCCTTCGCGGTCATCCCATTGGTGCAGTTCGTCTCCGACAAGAAGAAGATGGGCAACCTTGCCATCCCGCGCGGCGTGGCGGCGTTGGCCTTGGTTGTCGCGGCCGTCATCCTGGTGCTCAATTTCAAGCTGCTCTACGACACCATGTCCGGGGTTGGTTGAAGCTCCGTCTAATCCGGGACAAACCGCCAGATCGCTCTATCTTTCCCGATGCCATGAGCAACATCGAAGACATCAGGAGATTCTACGCGCGGCTGATGGCGGCCAACGCCGCTTCATCGGATCCGCGCCTGGAAGAGGTGTTCGCCAGCGTGCCGCGCGAGGCCTTTCTCGGTCCGGGGCCATGGACGGTCATTGCCGGCAACGCCAAGATCACGACGCCGACCGCGGACCCGGCCCATATCTACCAGAATGTGCTGGTGACGCTCGACGCCGAAAAGGGCATCAACAATGGCGAGCCGTTCCTGCACGCCATGTGGATCGGAAAGCTGGCGCCAAGACCCGGCGAGGCCGTCACGCATATCGGCGCCGGCAGCGGTTACTACACGGCTTTGCTGGCCACGCTGGTTTCGCCAGGCGGCACCGTCGCCGCTTTCGAACTCGACGACCAGATGGCCGAACTGGCGCGCAGGAATCTCGAAGCCTATGGCAATGCGACGGTTGTCCATGGCGATGCCGTGACCTCGCCCCTGCCGCCATCCGACATCATCTATGTCAATGCTGGCGTCGTGGCCCCTCCCGCCGGATGGCTGAGGGCGCTGCGCCCCGGTGGCCGCATGATCTTCCCCTGGCGTCCGGCCGAGAGCATTCCGTTCGCGGTGATGGTGACTCACAGAGAAAAAGGCTTTGCCTGCCATCCCTTCATGCGCTCGTGGTTCATCCCTTGCGTCGGCGCCTCGGCGATCCCTCCTGCGGCGAAGATCCCGACACGCGAAGAGGCCACGCGCAGCCGTTCTGTCTGGCTGATTGAGGACAGGCAGCCAGACAGCACCGCCACCGCAATCCTCGGCGAAGTCTGGTTCTCCTCCGACCCCGTTCACGCCGGCGACAACGGCTAGAAATTTGTCGTCGCGTGTCGAAAAGGAAGCCTGCCGTTCGTCGTAAGTTGAATCCGGCCGTGACGGCGCGGATCGCAAAAAGGAGAAGACGGATGAGAAAAATCATCGCCGCGACCTTCGTCAGTCTCGATGGCGTCATGCAGGCGCCGGGCGGGCCGGAAGAAGATCCGGTCGGCGGCTTCAAATTCGGCGGCTGGACGTTCCACTACTTTGACGAGGTGGCGGGCGCGGCAATGGAGGACCTGTTCTCCAAACCGTTCGCCCTGCTGCTCGGCCGTAGAACCTACGACATCTTCGCCGCGTACTGGCCTTATCAGAAAGATCCGATCGCGGATGCCTTCAACCCCGCGACCAAATATGTGGCGACGCATCGGCCGGATACCCTGGCCTGGCAGAACACGCACGCGCTCGGGCCTGATATCATAGCGGCTTTGCGCCGCCTCCGCCAAGAAGATGGACCTGACCTGCTCATCCAGGGATCGGGCAATCTGATCCAGACCTTGCTCGCCAACGGGCTGATCGACGAGATCCGGCTGATGACCTTCCCGCTGTTGCTGGGCAAGGGCAAGCGGCTGTTCGGCGATGCCGCGATGCCGGCCGCCTTCAAGCTGGTCAAATCGCAGGCATCCACCACCGGCGTCATCATGGCGACCTATGAGCGCGCGGGCGAAATCGAGGTCGGCTCGTTTGTTACGGGCGAACCATCCGACGCCGAACTCGAGCGGCGTAGGAACTGGAAGTGAGTGGTTCTTTCTCCCCGTCACTATACAGGGAGAAAGGGCGCACCATCAAGCCGCCTGCACCCGCCGCCCCAGCCCATCACGGATATGCCGCGCGAACTCCCGCGCAGCCGTACCCACGCCATGCCCCGGCAGATGCAGGTTGATGGCAAAATTCGGCAGCGGCGGCAGGCCGGCGTCGAACGGCAATATGTCGAGATCCGCCGGCACGGTGGAAGCCAGCCATGTGGTGACGGCCAGGTCCGAGCGCACCGTCGCCGTGGTCGCGTCGATATTGCCGTTCTCGAACACGCTGCGCCATTCCAGCCCATGCGCGTTGAGTGCAGACAGCACCACCGGCCGGAAGGCGCAGGTGTCGGCAACGATCGAGACCGGCAATGGCCGCTTGGCGCGGGCCGCCCCGCCCCTCGCCCCGACCCAGACGAGCCGGTCGACGGCCAGGCATTCGCCCGAGGTCGGGCCGACCCGCTCCTCGATCACCGCGAGGTCGATGGTTCCCGCCGCCAGTGCCGCCGCCAGTTCCGGCGAGGAGGCGCAGAGCAGCGATATCTCGACCTGCGGATAGGCTTCAGCGTAGGCTTTCAGGACGGGCGCCAGCAAGGTGCCGACAAGGTCGTAGGGCACGCCGAGCCGCACCTGGCCGGCGACAGCGCTCCCCGCCATCTCGGACCAGATCTCGTCATTGAGGCTGAGCAGGCGCCTGGCCTTGTCGAACAGCCGCTCGCCGGAATGGGTCAGGCGCAGACCGCGCCGGTCGCGCTCGAACAGGCTGCAGCCGAGCGTCTCCTCCAGCCGCTTGACCTGCTGGCTGACCGCGCCCTGCGTCAGGTGGAGCGCATTCGCCGCCGCCGTCATGCTCGCCTTGTCGGCGACAGTGACGAAGGTGCGCACGAGACTGGTGTCGAGATTGCGGATCATGTCTTCATTATAGATGCTAATGCTGATCATCGCAAACATTGCATTTACTGATGCCAGCCCGCGTCTACCATGGAGCTTCCGACAAAGGATGCCCCATGCTCCAGCCTGTCTTGCCGCTGATCCTGTTTGCCTTCGTGGCCACCGCCACGCCGGGCATCGCCACTACCCTGTCGACCGCTTCCGGGGCCCGGTTCGGCTTCCGAAGGTCGATCCCGCTGATGATCGGCAGCGCCGCCGGGCTCGCTACCGTGACAGGGGCCGCCGCCGCCGGGCTTGCCGGGCTGCTGCTTGCCATGCCGTCGCTGCAGCTTGCCATGAAGATCGCCGGCTCGCTCTATCTCGTCTGGCTGGCAATCAAGATCGGCCGCGCCGGACCGCCCAATCTCGACGTGACCATGGCCAGGCCGAACAGCTTCTTCGGCGGCGCCGGCATCCAGTGGATGAACCCGAAGGGCTGGGCGATGGGACTGGGCGCGGCAGCCTCCTTCGCCGCGCTTGCCGACGGGCCAGGACAACTGGCGCTGCTGCTCGGCTCGACCTTCGGCCTTGCCGCGGCCATCTCGCTGTCTGCCTGGTGCGCGGCCGGCATGGTGCTGGCACGGCTGTTGAAGACCGAATGGCAATGGCGCGCGCTCAACATCGTGCTGGCGCTGGTGCTGGCCGCCTCGATCATTCCGATGTGGCAGACGCATTAGAAGCGTCGGCCTTCCAGGAGTTGGGTTTCTTGCCCCGCCATAGCGCTACGGGACGCGCGCATTTCCGGGCGGCTGGTAGCGGCGATCGCGTGGCATGACGGCTTAGCGCGTGAATTGTCTTGTGCCGCGCTGGTCGACCCCCACTCCGTCTCGGCTTCGCCGAGCCACCTCTCCCCCGATCGACGGGGGAGAGGAAAAGCGCCAGGCTTTTTGCCGTCAATGCTCGCCCAGTAGCGCTCCCTTCCTTTCCCTCCGGAGGGGGGAAAGGTGGCGCGGCGAAGCCGCGACGGATTGGGGGAACCACGTGGCAATCAAGCCTCGGGCCGATCGGCCACGCTAGTCGCGGAAGATGTGCACAAGCGCCAGAGTCCCAGACCGAAGTGGCCTCAAGCCGCGTAGCGGGCTGCCGGCTTGTCGGCGTGCAAGCTGCCATAGAAGGCCTGCCGGGCGCCGAGGAACGTATCCAGCTTTCCCGTATCGGCAAGCGCCGGCACGGTGACGGCCTCGCCCCGCGCCAGGCCGACAAGGGCGGCATCGACCATATCGTCGGCGGTCATGATGATTTCCTTCGGAAGCTGGTCGATATCGCTGCCGGAAAGCTCCCAGAAATCGGTCCGGGTCGCGCCCGGCAGCACCGCCTGTGCCGTCACCCCGGTGCCCGCGACCTCGCGATGCAGCGCTTCGGTGAAGTTGACGACATAGGCCTTGGTGCCGCTGTAGATGCCGCCGAACGAGGTGTCGAAGGCCAGTACCGAGGCGATGTTGACGATCCCGCCACGGTTGCGCGCCAAAAGCCCCGGCAGCACGGCACGGGTCAGCCGGGTCAGCGCCACGACATTGACCTTGATCATGCGCTCGGCGGCATCCGCGTCGGCGGTTGCCACCACCGCCTGACCGCCAAGGCCGGCATTGTTGACCAGCAGCGTCACGCTCTCGTCGGCTGATATCGCCTTCTCGACGCGGCGCACATCGTCGTCGTCGGACAGGTCGGCCGCGATCACGCTGACCTTGCGGCTGTAGGCATGGCGCAGCTTCTCGGCCAGCTCCTGCAGCCGGTCGGCGCGGCGCGCCACCAGCACCAGATCATAGCCCTGCCCCGCCAGTCGGTCGGCATAGACGGCGCCGATGCCCGAGGAAGCGCCTGTTATCACGGCTGTCCCTTTGTTGTCGTTCTTGCTCATCGTCACGTTCCTTCTGTTGGCTCTCGTTCGGCTTCGACGAATGCGCCGACGGCAGGGCCCATTGTCCTGGTGTCAATTAGTGGCATATACCACTTTCGCCGAAATAGGTATATGCCACTATCTTGTCAACGGCATCCGCGAAAACTATTTCTGCGACAGGGCTGGCGCACCTGCCAGAGCAATTCCAGCAAAAGCGCCTAGCGGTTTTGCGTCCGAAATTGCGTAAGAAGAGAGAGCATTGGAGGCGATGCGTTTTCGCCGGAAATGCTCCGGCAAGGAGTTGACATGACCGACGTTCAGCAGCCGGGATTCAGCCAGTGCAACAATGCCACCTTGCGGCGCACCGCGCGCAGGCTCGGCCGCTTCTACGACGACGCGCTGGCGCCTTCCGGCTTGAAGGGCACGCAGTTCGGCCTGCTCTTCCAGATCAGTGTCGGCGGCGAACCGGCGATGGGGGCCATTGCCGAGGCGCTGATCATGGATCTCTCGGCACTCGGCCACACGTTGAAGCCTCTGGTTCGCGACGGCTATGTCGAAACCTTCCCCGACAAGGTCGATCGCCGCGTCAAGCGCGTGCGGCTGACGCCGACCGGCCAGGCCAAGCTCGACGAGGCGATCAAGCTATGGAGCGTTGCCCAGCGGCAATTCGAGGCCATGATGGGCGCCGAGCAGGCCGCGAAACTGCGGGCCACGCTCGATGAAGTGGCTGCGTTGAACCTGGAACTGCCCGCGGCCGCTCCTTCCAGCTGAAGAAGCGGCCGCGTAAAAAACAGCGATGTAAGCCTCGGGGCCGATCTTATTCGGCCGGCATCGCTACCGGTCTGGCAAACACCCGCCCCGCCAGCACGATGCCGAGCCCGATGACCGGGAAGGCCGCGGCGATCAGGCCGAGATCGGCCGGCGCGCCGTAGCGCAATACCGCTCCACCCACCACGGCACCCAGCGCCACGCCGAGATAGAGCGCCGAGGCGTTGAGCGACAGCACGATCGGGGCCGCGTCCGGGGCGAGCTTGATGATGCGGCTCGCCTGCGCCGGCGGGAAGGCCCAGCCGACGATGCCCCACGGCACCATCATGCCCATCAGCGCCGGTCCGGCGAGGTGATGCGGCAGGAAGGTCGGGATCAGCGAGAAGGTGACGAGCATGGCGGCGGAGAGCGTCAGTGACCAGCCGACGGTGCGCGTCGCGCCGAAACGATCGGCGGCCTGGCCGCCGGCAATGTTGCCGATGACGGCGCCGGCGCCGAAGGCGAGCAGCATGCCAGGAAGCGCGATCGGCGACAGCCCGGCGCCTTCGATGGCCAGCGGGGCGATGAAGCTGAACACGGTGAACGCGCCGATGAGGGCAAGCGCCGTCGTCACCAGGATCGGCATCACGCCGGGACGCATCGCCGCCGCCAGCCGACGCTTCAGCGGCAGCCTGGTGCCGATGATGCCGCGTGGCAGCCGGTACCACAGGATGGCGCCGGACAGCGCGCCAAGGCCGGCAATGGCGTAGAAGGTGCCGCGCCAGCCGGCGATGGCCGCAACCAGCGCGCCAAGCGGCGCACCGACGGCCACCGCCACCGTGGTGCCGCCGACGACGACGGCAATGGCGCGGGCCCGGTGATGGTCGTCGACCAGCGCCACCGCCGTGCCTTGCGCGGTCGCAGCGAACAGGCCCGACGACAGCGCCATGATGATGCGCGCGACGAGTAGCACTTCGAAGGAGGAACTCAGGGCGGCGACGACATTGCCGATGACGAAGAACACCAGCGTCCACAGGATGACGCGGCGCCGGTCCCATTCGCCGGTCAGCGTCGCCAGGATCGGCGTGCCGATCGCATAGGCGAGCGCGAAGGCGGTGATCAGCGAGCCGGCGAGCGGCACGGAGATGCCGGCATCCCTGGCGATGTCGGGCAGAAGGCTGGAGATGACGAAGCCTTCGGTCGAGATCGCGAACGATCCGAGCGCTAGCCAGAAGATTCTCTTGTCCATGGGAATGCGTCCTTAGTTCAAAAGTTATTGAACAATTGGACATAACAGGCCATGATGTCAATGAAGCCAGGGCAAAATAGCTTAACCATGCTGACAACCCTGTGTCAGGACGGTCACGGGAAGGAGAAACAGTGTGTATGGGCCGAGCAGGATCGACGCGTTGAAATCGGCCCGAACTGTGCTTAGGTTCCTGCCATGACCTTGCCACACCCCAATACGGACCAGATCAGCCTGCCCATCGTGCTCGGCGTGCTCGGCGACCCGACGCGGCTCGCGATCGTGCGCTATCTGGCCAGCAAGGAAGGCGTGCCACTGAACTGCAGCCGCTTCCTCGACCTCGCCTCCAAGACCAATCTCAGCTACCACCTCGCCAAACTGCGCGAGGCCGGCGTCACCCGCGCCGAGGTGGTCGGCACCAACCGCATGATCACGCTCCGCCGGGCCGATCTCGACGCCCGCTTCCCCGGCCTGCTCGACAGCGTCATCGCCGCGGCCGCGGACGACACCGCCCTGCCCGCGGTCGGCGGTCATGATTTGGAAATGCCGGCCTGAACTTTTCCTCTCAGTCGCGAAGCGGGGTGAGGAGACCAGGTCCTGCCACCCACCGGGAACCTCCTCATGCGCATAGCCGTCCTTGCCGACATCCACGGCAACGTTCTCGCCCTTGACGCCGTGCTCGAGGACCTGACGCGGCGCGGCGGCGCCGACGTCACCGTCAATCTCGGCGACAGCGTTTCGGGGCCGCTGTGGCCGCGCGAGACGATGGAACGGCTGGAAGCGCTCAACCTGCCGACGGTGCGCGGCAACCATGACCGCCGCGTCGCCGCCGATCCCCCTGACGAAACCATGTGGGCGTCCGACGTCTATGCGCAGGAGCGGCTGACGCAGGCGCAGCGCGATACGCTGCTGGCCCAGCCGCTGACCCTGGAGATCGCGCCTGGCGTCATCGCCTTCCACGCCCGCCCCGACCATGACGAGAAATATCTGCTCGATGCCGTGACCGATGGCCATTTGGTGCGCGCGCCGCTGGCGGCGATCCGGCGCCGGCTGAAGACACTCGACCCGGCCTGCCGCATTGCGCTCTGCGGCCACAGCCACCGCGCGGAATTGATCCGCATCCCGAATGGCCCAGTCATCTTCAATCCGGGCAGCATCGGCTGCCCTGCCTATGACGACGACACGCCTCCGCCGCATGTCTCCGAACAGGGCTCGCCGCACGCGCGCTACGGCATCGTCAGCTTGGGCGGCGCCGGTCGGCAGGATCGTTTCGAGATGATCGCGGTGGACTACGACCACGAGGCGGCGGCGCGTCAGGCCGAAGATGCGGGACGCGCGGAATGGGCGCACGGCCTGCGCACCGGCTTCATGCCGGAAGCGGCCCAGCACAATGGTTTGCACCATGGTTAGCCTGAATTTCAGACTTACATGGCGGCGCGTCGTCCCTTATAAAACCGGCCGGGCATGCGGCGAGACCGCCGCGGCAGGGTGATTTGAGTACGGCGCACGGCCAAATGATGAGGCGCACGATTACGCTCCGACAAAGTTTGCATGCGCTGATTGCCGCTCCGCTGCTGATGGCGGCGTGGCCGGCTGTCGTGCCGGCCCATGCCGAAGAGGCGCCGTTCATCTCCGTTGTCACCGGGCTCGCCCCCGACGACCTGCTCAATGTCCGCGCCAAGCCGTCGCCGATCGGCAAGACCGAGGCCCGCCTGGCCGCCGGTGCGAGCGTCCGAAACCTCGGCTGCAACGACATTGACGGCCACCCCTGGTGCAAGATCGAGTCGGACAATCCCAAGGCAACCGGCTGGACGCCGGCGCGCTATCTCGTTCCCCTCAATCCGGCGACGGTGCCGGACCAGGCCGTGGATACGCCTGCCGCCGCGCCCGCCGAAGGAGGTACCGGCGCGACGCCCGATGCACCCGATCTGACCGCTCGGCTGGGCAGCACGACCCAGCCGGCCAGCCCCGAAACCAAGCCGAAATCCGCGGCGGAGATCGCCATGCAGGATGCCTATGGCTTGGCGCTGGCGGCGAACGGAACCCTGCAAATTCCCTGCGCCCGCTACGTTGGACAGCCCATGGCGCCCTGCGCGGCGAACGTGACGCGCAAGGACACGGACAAGGCCGACGTGACCGTGACCTGGCCCGATGGCGGCAGGCGCGTCATCTCCTTCGATGCCGGCCTGCCGGCAAGCTCGGACGCCGGCAGCGACTTCCGCTTCACCAGGGAAGGCAAACTCAACATGATCCGCATTGGCGTGTCCGAGCGCTTCGAGATCATGGATACGGTGGTGCTGGGGGATTAGGCGGCTTTTGCAATGGCTGCTCAATTGCCGGGGTTTGCGCTGCTCCTCATTGCCCTGCCGGACATTTCTCCCCGTGGACGGGGAGAAAGAAGCCGTCCGCAAAGCCGCGCTTTTTTGCAACGTCGGAGGTTGGCGAAACCACAAGGGATAGCGCCCCTCTCCCCGTCACTATACGGGGAGAGGATGCCGGCAGGCAGGTGAGGGGCAGCGCAAACGCCCCGCAAGGTACCAATTCAAACCCAACGCCTTTGCCCCGGCCGTAAAACCCCACACAAACCCGCATTTTCGGGGTTACATCGGGCAAAACTCTTCCCTATAAGGCCCTCCTAGCCTGATACCAGAATCGCGAGCACAACCGGCCGGGTCTTCCCGTCCCGGTTTTTTGTGCAAGCCCGCTGCCGAACGGAATTCACAGACATGCCAAGACGCACCGACATCAAGTCGATCCTGATCATCGGGGCCGGCCCCATCGTCATCGGCCAGGCCTGCGAGTTCGATTATTCCGGCACCCAGGCCTGCAAGGCGCTGAAGGAGGAAGGCTTCCGCGTCATCCTGGTCAATTCCAATCCGGCCACCATCATGACCGACCCGGAACTGGCCGATGCCACCTATATCGAGCCGATCACCCCCGAGGTCGTGGCCAAGATTATCGCCAAGGAGCGGCCCGACGCGTTGCTGCCGACCATGGGCGGCCAGACCGCGCTCAACACCGCGCTGTCGCTGCGCCGCATGGGCGTGCTCGAGCGCTACAATGTCGAGATGATCGGCGCCGACGCCCATGCCATCGACAAGGCCGAGGACCGGGCGCTGTTTCGTGAGGCGATGAAGACGATCGGGCTCGAAACCCCGAAGTCGATGCTGGCCAACGCCACCGACGTCAAGAATGCCGACCGCAAGACGCACGAAGCCGAGCGCGCCGCGCTGAAGGCCGAGAAGCCCGACAACCTCGACGCCGCGCTCGACGCGCTGGAAACCCGCTGGAACCTCGGCGAAGGCGACCGCAAGCAGCGTTACATCAGCCACGGCATGGCGATCGCCGCCCAGGCGCTCGACCATGTCGGCCTTCCCGCCATCATCCGCCCCTCCTTCACCATGGGCGGCACCGGGGGCGGCATCGCCTACAACAGGGCCGAATTCTACGACATCGTCCAGTCCGGCCTCGACGCCTCGCCGACCACCGAAGTGCTGATCGAGGAAAGTGTGCTCGGCTGGAAGGAGTATGAGATGGAGGTCGTCCGCGACAGAGCGGACAATTGCATCATCGTCTGCTCGATCGAGAACATCGACCCGATGGGCGTGCACACGGGCGACAGCATCACCGTCGCCCCGGCGCTAACCCTCACTGACAAAGAATACCAGATGATGCGCAACGCCTCGATCGCGGTGCTGCGCGAGATCGGCGTCGAGACCGGCGGCTCCAACGTGCAGTTCGCCGTCAACCCGGCCGATGGCCGTCTCGTCGTCATCGAGATGAACCCGCGCGTCTCGCGCTCGTCCGCGCTTGCCTCCAAGGCGACCGGTTTCCCGATCGCCAAGATCGCCGCCAAGCTCGCCGTCGGCTACACGCTGGACGAGTTGGAGAACGACATCACCGGCGGCGCGACGCCGGCTTCGTTCGAGCCGTCGATCGATTATGTCGTGACGAAAATCCCGCGCTTTGCCTTCGAAAAATTCCCCGGCGCCGAGCCGGTGCTGACCACCGCCATGAAGTCGGTCGGCGAAGTCATGGCCATCGGCCGCACCTTCCAGGAATCGCTGCAGAAGGCGCTGCGTGGACTGGAAACCGGCCTCACCGGCCTCGACGAGATCGAGATCCCCGGCCTCGGCCACGGCGCCGTGGCGGCCAACCACGCCGACGACCGCAACGCCATCCGCGCCGCCTTGGGCACCCCGACGCCGGACCGGCTGCGCATGGTGGCGCAGGCGATCCGCATGGGCACGTCGCTGGAAGACGTGCACGCCATGTGCAAGATCGACCCGTGGTTCCTCGAACAGATCGCCGGCATTCTCGCCATGGAGGCCCGCATCCGCGAGCACGGCATTCCTGAGGACGCCGTCAATCTGCGCATGCTGAAAGCCATGGGCTTCTCCGACGCCCGCCTCGCGTCGCTGACGAAGACCGACGCCGAAGTCGTTCAGAAGATTCGTGAAAAGCTCGACGTTCATCCGGTTTATAAGCGCATCGACACTTGCGCCGCCGAGTTCGCTTCGCCGACCGCCTACATGTATTCGACCTATGAAGTGCCTTTCGCCGGCGCGCTCGCCAACGAGGCGCAGGTCTCTGCGCGCAAGAAGGTCGTCATCCTCGGCGGCGGGCCGAACCGCATCGGCCAGGGCATCGAGTTCGACTATTGCTGCTGCCACGCGGCCTTCGCGCTGCGCGACGCCGGCTATGAAGCGATCATGATCAACTGCAACCCCGAGACGGTCTCGACCGACTACGACACTTCCGACCGGCTCTATTTCGAACCGCTGACGGCGGAGGACGTGCTGGAGATCCTGCGCGCCGAGCAGGCCTCGGGCGAGCTGGTCGGCGTCATTGTCCAGTTCGGCGGCCAGACGCCGCTTAAGCTCGCGGACGCGCTGGAGAAGGCAGGCATCCCGATCCTCGGCACCTCGCCCGACATGATCGATCTGGCCGAGGACCGCGACCGTTTCCAGAAACTCTTGCACAAGCTCAACCTCACTCAGCCGAAGAACGGCATCGCCTATTCGGTCGAGCAGGCCCGCACCGTCGCCGGCGAGCTAGGATTCCCGCTGGTGGTGCGCCCGTCCTATGTGCTCGGCGGCCGCGCCATGCAGATCATCCATGACGAGAGCATGCTGCAGAGCTACCTGCTCGACACCGTGCCCGGCCTGGTGCCGGAGGACATCAAGCAGAAATACCCCAACGACAAGACCGGCCAGATCAACACGCTCTTGGGCAAGAACCCGCTGCTGTTCGACACCTATCTCTCGGGCGCCATCGAGGTCGATGTCGATTGCCTCTGCGACGGCAAGGCGACCTTCGTGTCGGGCATTCTCGAACACATCGAGGAAGCCGGCATCCATTCCGGCGACAGCGCCTGCTCGCTGCCGGTGCACTCGCTGCCCTCGGAATTGGTCGACGAATTGGAACGCCAGACGGCGGCCCTCGCCCGCGCGCTCAATGTCGGCGGGCTGATGAACGTGCAGTACGCGATCAAGGACGGCACGGTCTATGTGCTGGAGGTCAACCCGCGGGCATCGCGCACCGTACCCTTCGTCGCCAAGACCATCGGGCGCCCCATCGCGAAAATCGCCGCCCGCATCATGGCGGGCGAGACGCTGGAAGATGCCTTCGCCCACTATGGCGCCATGCCCGACCCGCGCAATCCCGGCCACATCGCGGTCAAGGAAGCCGTCTTCCCCTTCGCCCGCTTCCCCGGCGTCGACATATTGCTCGGCCCGGAAATGCGCTCCACCGGCGAGGTCATGGGCCTCGACCGCGACTTCGCGCTGGCCTTCGCCAAGAGCCAGTTAGGGGCCGGCGTCGACCTGCCGCGCTCCGGCACGCTGTTCGTCTCGGTGCGCGACGAGGACAAGAAAGGCATACTGCCGGCGGTCAAGCGCCTCGCCGGCCTCGGCTTCAAGGTGCTGGCCACCTCGGGCACGCAGCGCTTCCTCGCCGAAAACGGCGTCGTGGCCGAGAAGATAAACAAGGTCCTGGAAGGCCGCCCCCACATCGAGGACGCCATCCGCAACCGCCAGGTGCAGATCGTCTTCAACACCACGGACGGCCAGAAGGCGGTGTCGGACTCGAAGTCGCTACGCAGGGCAACGCTGATGCAGAAGGTGCCGTATTACACGACGCTGTCGGGCGCAGCGGCGGTGGCGGAGGCGATCGCGGCGTTGAAGGCTGGGAGCCTGGAGGTCAGGCCGCTGCAGGAGTATTTTGCTTAGGCGATTAGCTCTCTTCTCCCCGTTCACGGGGAGAAGGTGCCGGCAGGCGGATGAGGGGCAGCGCTCACATCTCAAGTTGGGACTGCCAAGCGGCCCTATTTCATCGGCTCCAACGACAGGCCACCGTTCGCCTGTTTCGTCCAGACATACATCGCCACATCAGGCTGGCGCCGATCGCCTTTCGCGTCGAACGTCAGATCGCCCAATACGGTCGAAATCGGCTTGCCTGATTTTATGGCGGCGGCGACGAGCCTCGGCGCTTGGACTCCTGCCATCTCGATACCTCCGGCGATGACCTGGACGGCGGCATAGGACTTCAACGTATAAGCCTCGGGCTCGAACCCCTGAGAGCGAAAACGCGCAACCACATCCTTTGCAGCTGGATTGGACCGGTCCTCGGGGGAAAACACGATCAGGGTCCCCTGAACAGCCGGCCCGGCCAAGCCAGTCAGACCCTTGACCATGGCTCCGTCACCGGAGATGAATTGCAGGTGCATATCAGCCTCGTCACTTTGACGAATAAGCCGACCCAACTGGTCCCCCAACCCGGCAAAGAACGCAACGTCGATCTTCGCGGCTTTCATTTTGCCGATCAGGTCTCCAAAATTGGTCTGATCATATCTAACCTTGATAGCCAGCTTTTCAGGATGCCCCTTTGCTCGCAGCGCCTTCCGGGCCTTGTTCGCCAAGCCGTCTCCATAGGGCGTACCATCACTTACGATGGCCAGATTCCGAGCTGCGAAATGATCCGCCATGTATTCGCCGGCAAACGTCCCTTGAACATCGTCACGCCCCGCTGTGCGAACAACATTCCAGAGCTTGAATTCGGTAAGCCCGGGATTTGTGGATGCTGGACTGACCATCAAAGTATTGTTCTTGGCGTAAATTTGCGAAGCTGGAATTGAAGACCCTGAATTGTAGTGGCCAACAACAAAGCGAACTCTGTCCCTAGCAAATGCCTTGGCAATGCCGATGGCGGTATCCGGGGTGCCCTGATCATCAAGGACGACAAGCGCTATCTTGCATCCCCCAATCCCACCTTTGGCATTGATGTCGTCTGCTGCGAGTTGAGCGCCACGGCGCATTTCCTCGCCGTAAACGGCCCAATCTCCCGTCATGGGGCCGGCCACGGCCATGGGAATATCAGGGCAAGCCGCGGCCGCTGATTGAGGAGCCGTTGACGCCGCCAACAGGCCCAAGGCCAATATTGTAAAAAGCCGAGGAAGCCCAAGCCAAAAACTACGCATTTCCGCCCCAGAAAGGTATTTAGAAAGTAGCCTTCCAAAAGAGAAAGATAACATGCGCTTTCAGCAAATTGAAGGTCTCCGCCGCAGCGAACGGAATCTTGTAGTGCGCCCCTCACCCCACCGCCACGCACTCAATCTCGATATCGAACTCCATCGGCCATGACGCCACCGGCACAAAACTCCGCGCCGGCGGGTTCACGTTGAAATACCGGGCATACACCCTGTTTATCGCGTTGTAGAAGCCGGAATTGACGGCGTAGATGCGCACCATCACGACATTCTCCAGCGAGGTGCCGGCCGCTTCCAGGCAGTGTTTCAGCGCCTTCAGCGACGCCTCGGTCTGGACCTCGATGTCGCCGCGCACCATCTCGCCGGTCACCATGTCCACCGGCGGCGTCGCCGAGATGAACACGAAGCCGTTGGCCTTCACCGCCGTCGAACAAGGCAGGCCGAGTGAGCGTACCTTGTCCGACATGACGGGTACTTCGATGACTTGTTTCTTCATGGGTGTGCTCCCTTGGGTTTCGCGGGGAGCTTAGCGCGGCGACGACGGAACGCCAGCGCCGTTCTTCCTTCTCCCCTTGTGGGAGAAGGTGGATCGGCGCGAAGCGCCGAGACGGATGAGGGGTGCGTGAAGGAACGAGACGTTGCTGGTTTCGTCCGTTTTCACCCTGAGGTGCTGCCCGGCATGAACGTGGCGCCAAGCCGGAACACCCCTCATCCGTCTTGCCGCTTCGCGGCAATCCACCTTCTCCCACAAGGGGAGAAGGAAGGCCCGCGTCGCGCGCCGCCCCCGGGGTTCACCCCTGCCCCGGATACGGCGTTCCATCATTGTGCAAAAACCGCCCATCGGAACTCGGGCTCATCATGTCGATGTCGCAGGTGATGACGTCGTCCGGATTGCGCGAGCCGACCTCGAGGTAAACAGCCGTCGTCGCCGAGCGGTTGATCATATGGTGGCCGTTGCCGCTGTTTTTGGCGAAGGCAGCACTGTCGCCGGCCCTGAGCAGCGTCTCGCCGCCATCCTCGACCAGCACCAGTTCGCCCTCCAGCACATAGACGAGCTCGTCCTCATGGCTGTGCCAGTGGCGCTGGCTCGACCGGCCGCCTGGCGGCAAGGTCATCAGGTTGACGCCGAAATCGGTGAGCCCGCCGGCATCGCCGAGGCGCCGGCGCGTGCGGTCGGCGCAAGGGCGTCGAAGGGTGCGGGGTAGCCGGAGCCTTTGCGGACGGGCACGGCTGACAGGTCGATCTTGGGCATGGTGGCTCCCGAGGGTGATGCCGGCAGTGTAGTTCATGGCGGGCGGAGGCAAAGGGCCAGGTTGGGTGTGGGGTTTGCCACGGGGCGAGAGATATCGGACTTGGCGCCCCACGGCGCCCCCCTCTGTCCTGCCGGACATCTCCCCCACGTGGGGGGAGATTGGCCGCTTTGGCGCCGGCTCTCTTCTTGCAACGTTGGAAATTGGCGAAGGCCGAGATGACAGCCGATCTCCCCCCTCGTGGGGGAGATGTCCGGCAGGACAGAGGGGGGCGCCGTAGAGCGCTGTCCTTGGTCCGTCCTGGCTGTCGAATTCCCTAATGCACCGCCGCCACATCCCTCAGATGCATCTCGTGCATCTTCAGCACCTCCAGCGTCTTCTTGGCGAATTCCTTCAACGCCGGGTCGTCGCCGGAGCGGGCGTAGGTGGAAAACAGCGCCACAGCCTGCTTGTGCGCTTCGGTCTGCAAGGCGATGTACCTGGCCTGGAAGGCCTCGCCATCCAGCGTCTTGAGCTGGTCGAGCATTGCCTGGTCTGCCGGCAACAGCGGCGGGCCTTCGGGCTTGATGGATGCCGTGGTCTGGCTCCTTTCCAGCGCCGCCTTGAAATCCTGGCCGGCCTTGGTGTGGTCCTTGACCATCAACGCGGCGAAATCGGCCACATCAGCCGCAACGCCCTTTTTCTGCGCCAGCTTGCTGCTTTCGATCTCGAAGCGATTGGCGCTTGCCAGCGTCCTGGTGAAGGTGTCGGCGTCGACCTTGTCCTCCGACACCGCCGGCAAGGTGCCGACCGCCTGCTGGGAAAAGGCTGAAGGCGCGCCGGCCAGAAGGGCCAGCATGGCAATGGCGAGATGCGGTTTCATCGAAACGCTCCGTGAACGTGTCCTCGCAGACCCAACGCGGCAGATGCGGTGAGGTTGCCAGCCGCGTCCCTTCTCCTCAGGGGAAGCAGCCATGCGGCTGCGGCGTGATCTCTCCCTACGGGCGGCGAGGCCCCAGCAGAAAGGCTGTCATCACTGCGCTCACGCTCGCCACCGCCAACAACGCCACGGCGCCCGAAGAGCTGGGCTGTCGGCGAATCGAAACAAGGTTTTGTGAAGCGGGAGCAGTTTGAACCAACCCGTCCAGGTCGGACCTGCTCCCATGTCGAACGGAATAGGCGCGGGTCAACTCCGCGCCGAGCAGAAAGATTTCCGATGAATAATAGACCCAGAGCAATATGACGAGCAGCCCTCCGGCCGCACCATAGGATGATGCGATCGCACTTGTGCCGATATACCAACCGATAAGCGACTTCCCCAATGTGAACAGAGCGGCGGTCACGACAGCACCGATCCCGACATCCCGCCATTCCAAGGCGCGGTCCGGCAGGACCTTGTAGATCGCCGCAAACATCACGGAGATCAGGGAAAAGGAAATCAACGTGTTGATCGCGCTCAGAACAAATTCGCCGAACGGCAAATGAGCGCTGATCAAATTGCCCAGGGCGGAGATCGCCGCACTCGCCACCAAGGACACCAGCAACATAAAGCCGAGGGCGGCGACCAGGCCGAGACTTGCCGCACGCGCCCGCAAGAGACGCGACAGCGAACTCCCTTTCGCTTCAACCTTCCATATTGCATTGAGGGCCTGCTGCATCTCGCCAAACACCGCGGAGGCGGTGACGAGCAAAGTGGCCACGCCGATGATGGCCGCCAGGGTCCCCGATGATTTGCTGGATGCCCCTTCGAGCGCTGTCTGAAGGAGCGCCGCACTTTCTGCACCCATCAGCCCCGATATCTGGGCCGACAAAGCCAACTGTGCCGCGTCATGGCCAAATGCGATGCCCGCTATGGCGACGACAATTATCAGAACCGGGGCCAGCGACGTGGCGGCATAAAAGGCCATCGCCGCGCCATGACTAAGCGCATTGTCGTCGACAAAGCCAACCACGCTTTCTCGCACCAGGTCCCATACGTTTTTGAGTGTGGGTCGCACTTCGAATCCGTGAAAGGGGTCGCAAACCGTCTCCTATCAATGCAGCGGGTCTTCCGATGTTCCGGCCGACTTGAGCGAGAGTTTCAGCGAGGGCGCGCCTGCCTCAGTGGCAGCACGCCTCGCCATATTGCAGCTGCTCGTTCCAGTCCGGCCGGCCTTCCGGGGTAAAGTCCATCAGGTTCCACAGGATCTCGCAGGTGCCGATGGCGCGCGGGTCCTGGCCGGGTTCGGTTGGCGCGAAACCGAGTTCCGACGACCAAAAATGCCTGATGCCGTCAGCATCTCGATGAAACACCGACAGCAGCGGGATCTGCGCACCGTCGGCCGACTCGGCGTTGTAGTCGCGCTTGAAGCTGTTGTTGGCCGAAGACACCAGCCGCATGTTGCGCCAGCCGCGATCCCGGCCCAGCGTGACCAGATTTTCCAGCGCCGTCTTGGCCACGACGGCGAAGTTGAAGCCTGCGGCTTCCAAATGGCCGACCGCGCCGTCGAACTGGTCGAGCAGCGCGGTGCAGGACGGGCACGGCTGGTCGGGCCGCGCGAGCTTCGCCGTGCCGCCGCTGGTCGCCACCTCGCGCGTCTCTTGCGGGTGGCGCGGAAACATCATCTGGTAGAGGATCAGCGTGTCCTTGCCGGGCGCGAACAGCTCCGACAGTTTTATCCGCGTCGGCTTGCCGGCGATATCCAGCCCCTCGAACACATAATCCTTCGGCACCAGCCCGCCCGGCGGCAAGGTGCGCCGCGCCTCGGCCACGGCTTCCATGGCGCGGCGCAGCTCGATTTCCTTCTTCAGCAGCTTTTCGCGCGCGGTGCGGTATTTGGCGGATTCGTTGGGAAAGGTGATCATGATCTGCTCCTTGGTTCCGCGTGCCGGCGTCCCGGCAGGGTGCTCTACCCCCTAAGGACGCGACACGCCGGCCGGTTCCGACATTTTGCATCGGAACCGCTCCGGCTTTGCGACATTGCCTTCATCGGCTCCAGCTTCCAGCACGGGGGGACGAAATGAGCGAGACCGACGAGATCGACCTGCGCTGTCCGCAAGTGGTGGCCGACAACGCCGCCAAGGGCTTGCGGCTGCGCAAGCAATTCGGGCGCGGCGGCACCGAGATCGGCATCGCGCGGGCCACCGAACTGAAGAACCGCGAGAAGCTGGCGCCGTCCACCATCCGCCGCATGGTCAGCTACTTTGCCCGCCACGAGATCGACAAGCGCGGCAAGAACTACGGCAATGAGGACAACCCCTCCGCCGGATACATCGCCTGGCTGCTGTGGGGCGGTGACGAGGGCCGCGCCTGGGCGCTGGAGCTCAAGCGGAAGATCGGCAACGCGCCGGATATCTGAGCGCAAGGTCCGCGCTTCACCCTTTCACCCCACCGGCGGTGAGGCCGGAGACGATCTTGCGCTGGAAGATCAGCACCAGCACCACCAGCGGCACCGTGACGATCACCGAGGCCGCCATGATGTTGCCCCATGGAATCTCGAACTGCGAATTGCCCGAGAGCAGCGCGATCGCCACCGGCACGGTCCGCCGCGCATCGTTGGAGGTGAAGGTCAGGGCAAACAGGAACTCGTTCCACGCGCCGATGAAGGCCAGCAGTCCGGTGGTCGCCAGCGCCGGCCACATCAGCGGCAGGAAGATGCGGGTGATGATGATCCATGGCGTCGCGCCATCGAGGATCGCCGCCTCCTCGACCTCAACCGGCAGGTCGCGGACAAAGGCGGTGAGCACCCAGACGGTGAACGGCAAGGTGAAGATCATGTAGGAGAAGATCAGCGCGAAGAGCGAATTGTAGAGGCCGAACATCCGCACCAGTTCGAACAGCCCGGCCAGCACAGCCACCTGCGGGAACATCGTGACCGACAGGATGGCGAACAGCAATGCCGAGCGGCCGCGAAAACGGACACGCGCCAGTGCGTAGGCCGCGGTGACGCCGAGGAACAGCGAGAGTGCGACGACCGCGCCCGAGACGACCAGCGAATTCAGGAGATTGCGCATGAAGGCGCCCTCGGCCAGCACGTTGCGATAATTGTCGAGGCTGGGTGCTTTCGGCCACGGATCGGCCTGGAACAGCTCGGTCCCCGATTTCAGGCTGGTGACGATGGCATAGTAGAATGGGAACACCGCGATGAGCACGATTGCCCCGACCAGCAGATAAAAGGCCGTGCGCTTCAGGAGCCACATCTCAGCGGCCTCCTTCCAGGCTTATCCGGCCGACGCGGATGGTGAGGATGGTGAGCAAGGCGAGGATGAGGAAGAGCAGGGTCGAGGCGGCCGAGCCATAGGCGAACTTGTCGAACTCGAACAGGTTCTCGCGGGCGAACACCGACATCGACTTGGTGTGCGCATTGTTGGGCGTCAGCACATAGATCAGGTCGAAGATGCGCAGCGCATCGAGCGCCCGGAAGATCACGGCCACCATCAACGCCGGGCGGATCAGCGGCAAGGTCACCCGCCAGAAGATCTGCCAGGGATTGGCGCCGTCGAGCCTGGCGACCTCGATGATCTCGCGCGGTAGCATCTGCAGCGCGGCCAGGATCAGCAGCGCCATGAAGGGCGTCGTCTTCCAGATGTCGACGATCAGCACCGCCGCCATCGCGGTGTCGGCACTGGCTGTCCAGGCGATCTTGGTGTCGATCAGCCCCAGATTGATCAGCACGACATTGATGATGCCGAACTGGTCGTTCAGCATCCACTGCCACATCTTGGCCGAGACGATGGTCGGGATCGCCCAGGGGATGAGGATCGCCGCCCTGACGATGCCGCGGCCGGGAAATTCGGCGTTGAGCACCAGGGCGACGACCATGCCGAGGATCGTCTCGCAGGTCACCGAAACCACCGCGAACCGCACTGTGTTCCACACGGCGCCCCACCAGACCGGGTCGAGAAGCAGCCCGTCGTGGATGACCCTGCCGCTCGGCATGCGCAGAACCGAGACATAGTTGGCGAGGCCGACCCATTGGCGGGCGTCGAGATCGGACAGCGAGGCATCGGTGAAGCTGAAATAGACCGTGCGGGCAAGCGGCCAGCCGGCAGCGGCGGCGAGCACCAGAAGCATCGGCGCCAGGAACAGCCACGCCGAGCGCACGCGCTGGCGCATCAGCCGCGAGCCCTGGCGCCGGTCGGCGGCATCAGACGGTCGCGCGCTCACCAGCCCTTGCCTTTCAGCCGGGTCAGCGTCGCCTCGAGGTCAGCCAGATTGTCGGCGGCGCTGCCCTCGCCGGACAAGGTCTTGTGGACGGCGTTCCAGAATTGGCTCGACGCCTCGTTGTACTTATTCCTGGTCACCGCCGAGGGCCGTGGCCCGGCATTGAGGAAGACATCCTTCCAGTGCGGTATGATCGGCTGCTGGCTGGCGATGTCGGCATCGTCATAGAGCGCCTGGATGGTCGGCAGGTTGGCGGTCTTCAGCGTGCGGTATTTCTGCATTGCCGGCGAGGCAATGAACTTGACCAGTTCGATCGCCGCATCCGGGTGCCTGGAATATTTCGAGACCGCGAGGTTCCAGCCGCCGAGCGTCGCCGCCGGGCGGGCGCCCTCGCCCGTGCCCGCCGGCAGCGGCGCGACGTCGAACCTGCCCTTGATCGGCGACCCCTGGCTGTTGCCCAGCGCATAGGCATAGGGCCAGTTGCGCATGAAGACCGCATTGCCCGTCTGCCAGACGCCACGCGATTCTTCTTCCTGGTAGGCGAGCACGCCCGGCGGCGCGATGGTGCCGATCCAGCCCTTGGCCATGTCGAGCGCGGCCGCCGCCTGGGCGTTGTTGATGGAAATCGCGCCATCCGGCTCGACGATATGGCCGCCGCCGTTCGACACGACCCATTCGAACGCGTCGCAGGTCAGCCCCTCATAGGCGTTGCCCTGGAAGACGAAGCCCCAGATATCCCTGTTGCCCGAGGCACGCTCCTTGTCCATCACCAGCCTGGCGGTGTCGCCCAGCTCCTTCCAGGTGGCCGGCACCTTGGCGCCGTATTTGTCGAGCAGATCCTTGCGGTAATAGAGCGCCGGTGCATCGGTGAAGATCGGCAGCGCCACCAGCCTGCCATCGACGGTCTGCGACTGGATGATCGACGGGAAATGCGTGGCCACGACATCCCTGGTCGCCTCGGTCAGGTCGACGAACTGGTTGGCGAGCTGCGGCGCCCAGATGACATCGGTCTGGTAGACGTCGACGTCGCTGTTGCCGGCGGCGAGCCACAGCCTGTACTGGCCGAACTGGTCGGTCCCGGACGACGGCATGGCGACGATGGTGACCTTGTCGCCGCTTACTTTCTCATAGTGGTCGAGGATCTCGCGCAGCACCTTGAGGCCGTTGCCGGTGTCGCCCGACACGATCGACAGCTCGACGGCCCGCGCCGGACCCGCAGCGAGCACGGCAGCGACGCTCAACGCCAGCAATGCGTGGAAAACCTTCATCGGTGGATCTCCTTGGCAGCCGGCGGCGCATAACACCGGCAGCCGGTCAGACCCCACCGTTCATTGAATGCGGAGCAGCGCTTTGGGTTCCGAACAGGCCATCACCGGTGGTCGAACAGGCCATGACGGTGACGGGTGGGTTAACGCCCCCGGTCAGCCTTCCCAGGCGACCGGCCGCATCCCCAGCCGCTCGTAGAGCCGCACGGCGGCCGCGTTCTCGAGCGTATTGGTCTTGAGATCGACATGGGCGGCACCCCGGTCGCGAAAAATGGCGAAGGCGTGCCACATCAGGGCCTCGCCGACACCCTTGCCGCGTGCCTCCGGATGAACGGCCAGGTCCTTGACGAATGCCGAGCTCCAGCACAGTGCGGCCGCGGCCAGCCGGCCCTTGGCATCGATGACGAGGAAACACAGCGCCGGGTCGAATTCGGGATCTTCGGATATGCGTGGCCACCATTCGTCGAAGGGGCCGTCTGTGCCATCGTCGAACACTTCGCCCAGCAGCGCATGCAGCGGCAGCGCGTCACCGCGCTCGAAGCTGCGCATGACAAAACCGTCAGGCCAGTGCGGCGCAACCAGCGTCTCGTCGAGGATCTTGCGCAGCCGGATGTCGTTTGGAGCCGGCGGACGCGGTTCGGGCATCGCGCTCAGGCGTCGGGCTGAAGACGTCCGCGCTTGCGGTCGACACCGAGGCCGGTCGCCTCCAGCAGGCCCTTGCGCTTGGCGTCGAAATAGTAGCCGGTCTGGTAGAGCCAGTCGGCCTTCTTGGCGTTGCCGTTCGACACCAGCCAGGCGCCGCGGAGATATTTGACCGCGTATTTGAGATTGGTCTCGGCGTCGAACAGGCCCTTGGCCGGCCCGTCATATCCCATGCCCCGCGCCGTCGCGTGCTTGATCTGCATCAGTCCCCAATGGCCGTTATTGTAGGCCTTGGGATTGTAGGTGCTTTCGCGGTTGACGACATGGCGCACCAGATCCACCGGCACCTGGTAGAAGGCGGCGTATTTGACGATCAGCCGGTCGACGTCGCCGCGCATGCCGGTCGCATGCTGTTCTTCCGCCGGCTCGACCGGCGCCGACGGGAACTGCACCAGGGCAGCCGGGTTCTGCGGCACGACATAGGCCACCTGCTGCACGCCGGGCATTTTCTGGCCGCCCTTGGCAACCGCCGGCACGATGAGCCCCGCGGTCGTGTAGGTCGCGGCGGCCTCGACCGGCTGGCCGGCCTTGGACGGCGGCGGCGCCTGCCAGGCATTGGCGGCCATCACGGCGGGGACTGCCGGCGTTGTAGGCGTTGCCCCGGCAAAGGCGGCGGTCGCCGCGGCCGGCTGGGCAGCGGAATCGAGTGCCGGGGTGGTCGGGCCGGGGGTCAACTCAGCCGTCTGAACCGGCGTGATTCCAGAGGATTGAGGCAGTACCGAAACCGTGTCCGGCAGCGGCACGGTGAAGCCGGCATCGCTGCCTGCCATGGTCGCGGTTTCGGTCAGGGACGGCGCGGCCTTCATCTGCGAGGTCGAGGTGCAGCCGCTCATGCCGGCTGCCGCGACGATCACACCGATGGCGATAAGGGTTTGTTTTGCTGGCAAGCCGCGCTCGGAGTCCGGTTTGTCGGGTCGTTAAGATTTCCCTTACACCAGCGATTCTTGGGTAGCAATCGGGGCCATCTGGTGGTTTTCGGGTGGCGGGATGCAGGCGGCGATGCCATATTGTTCCTGATATGTACCGGCAGGAATCCCGGATTCCGCCGCTTTGCGGAAAGGAGCGCAGCATGGAAACGACCTCTTCGATCACAGCTGGCCACGCAGTGTTAGAAACAGTGATCGGTTTCGTGGGCATCGCCTGGAGCGAAAAGGGCCTGATCCGGCTCTGCCTGCCCGAACGCAGCAGCGAAGCGGTGGAGCGGCGGCTGATGCGCCACGCCGGCGTTTCCGCCTCCACGGCCCAGCCGTCATGGGTGGTCGAGCTGATTGCCTCGATCAAGGCCTATGCCGCGGGCGAGGACGTCGATTTCACCGGTTTTCCCGTCGATCTTGACGGCATCGACGATTTCCGCCTCGCCATCTACGACGCAGCACGAAAACTCGGCTACGGCGAAACCACCACCTATGGCGAACTCGCCAAGCGCGCCGGCCATGCCGGCCTGCCGCGTGAAACCGGTGCCGCCCTTGGCGCCAATCCGGTGCCGCTGGTCATCCCGTGCCACCGCATCCTGGCCGCCGGCGGCAAGATCGGCGGCTTCTCGGCGCCCGGCGGCTCCGTCACCAAGGAAAAGATGCTGGCCATGGAAGGCGTGCGCGTCGGCCCGCCGCCGCCGGCGCAGGTGTCCTTCGGGTTTTGAGAGCAGTAAGCTGCTCCCGGGTGTGTTGAGATTCAGGTCAGGCCAAGCCGAAAACTGTGGCTTTCGAGAACCGGAGCGGAGCGTACTTGAAGTACGTGAGCACCGGAAGCGGAGGAAGCCACGGTTTGCAGGCCGGCATCACCTGAATATCGGCACACCCTAGTGGCGGCGTATGAAGCGATGCCTGAAACGCTCATTGTCCGGCCGCTTGCAGATATAGACCGGGCAGGACTTGGTGTCGGCGCTGGGCACATAGGCCCGCGTCCTCACCTCGCCCATGGTGCAGAACTGCTGGCTCTGCACGTAGCGGTCGTAGAGCGGCAGCCCCGGCACCCGTTTCGACTGATAGCGCAGGATGACCGCACCTTGGCGCGCGATCGTCGACTGAACCTTGCCGCAGCTCATGCGCGTCGGGTCGTAGCGCGAGATCGCCTGCGCCTGGGCGGCCACCAGCGTGAGGCAGGCGGCAAGCAGGATGGTTTTCATGGTCCTCTCCCCTCGATCCGCCGCCCGGGGACGGCGCGATCGTGCGTCACGGTTTCACCAGATTGGGGCGGCCGTTGGGCGGCCCCCGATCACGGCTTTTTCACGCAGTCTTGTTTTTTGTGCGAAAGCAGCCTATATCAGCCCCATTGATATTTCGGCCGATCGATCCGGGCCTCGCGATCTTCGCGTTTGCTGACGTCTATCTCCAAAATCTCGATGCACACCGGCTGGATTTCGGTCCGGTCATACCAAAGCAAATGTGAAGGACTATTTTTATGGCAACTGGAACGGTCAAGTGGTTCAACGCCACCAAGGGTTTCGGCTTCATCCAGCCTGACAGCGGCGGCGCGGACGTTTTCGTCCACATCTCGGCTGTCGAGCGCGCTGGCCTGTCGACCCTGGTCGAAGGCCAGAAGATCAACTTCGAGATCGAGCAGGACCGCCGCACTGGCAAGTCGTCCGCTGGTTCTCTGAGCAAGGCAGCCTGATTTTGAAAATGGCGCGCGCCGGACGAGAGTTCGGGGCGCGCGGCAAGTCACGGATGTACTGACGGTCGCGCGAGAAGCGCGCCGGAGTGGAAAGACCCGACAAGCTGGAGCAGCAGATAGCTGCCAGCCCGGACCGGACGCTCCCGATCAGGCTACCGAAATGGGAAGGCGGGATTTATCCCGCCTTTTTATTTGCCTGGATTTTGAATACTTTCGCCAGTCGCCTACCCCACCCACTCGATCGGCACATGCCCCGGATCCGCCTCCACGCGGCCGAGCCAGGCCACCACCTCGGGATAGGCGTCGAGCTGGAAGCCGCCCTGCTCCGCGGTGTGGGTGTAGGCATAAAGCGCGATGTCGGCGATGCTGAAGGCGCCGCCGGCGAAGAAGGCGTTGTTTTCCAGATACGTGTTCATGACGCCGAGCGCCTTGTTGCCGCGCTCCAGCGTCGTCGCCAGCCGCTCGGGCGTCGCGTCCGCGGCCCGTTCGGGAAAAGTCAGCAGCGCCTTGCGCACGGCTATGTAAGGCTCGTGGCTGTACTGCTCGAAGAACAGCCACTGATAGGCGAGCCCGCGCTCGTATCTGTCGGCCGGCAGCAAGCGCGTGCCTTCCGCGAGATAGAGCAGGATGGCGTTGGATTCGGCCAGCCGCCGGCCATCGTCCAATTCCAGCAGCGGCACCATGGCGTTCGGATTCTTGGCGACGAAATCGGCTTTGCGCGTGTCGCCGGTATGCGAACTCACCTCGACGGTGGTGAAAGCGAGGCCGAGCTTGGCCATCAGCAGCCTGGGCTTGTAGCAATTGCCGCTGTCGATCATGCTGTAAAGTATCATTGCCGGTCCCCGAGCGCTGCTTCTGCGGGCGGACTATCGCAGCGGCGGCATCCTCAACCAATGATTTGTTTTGGCGCGACCATCAGCGCCGCTTATGCAACGGCACGACCTTGTTGTCGAAGCCCAGCAGCCCATCGACCGCAAGCGGCTCTTCGTTGAAAATGGTGCCGGCAAGCGCCGGACGCCCGAGAAGAAAACCCTGCAGCAAATCGACCCCACCTTCGAGCGCGACGCGCAGGTGGGTGGGCTGCTCGATTCCCTCGACCAGCACCTTGGCGCCACGGTCGTGCAGGCTGGACACCAGCGGGCGGAAGAAGCGTTCCGCGGCGGCGTGGCGGCAGAATTCCGCGAACCAGCCGCCATCGATCTTGACGATGTCGGGCTGAAGCAGGCTCACCCGCTCCTCGGTCGAATGGCCGGTCCCGAAATCATCGATGGCGATGCGGATGCCGTCGCGCCGCATTTCACGCACCAGCCTGGCCAGCAGCGCATCGTCCGCCGCCTGTTCGGTGATTTCACAGACCAGCATGGCGGGCGCCAGGCCGAGTTCGTCGAGATGCCGGCTCATCAGCCGGATCTCGGCCAGCGCCCGGCCAGCATGGTCGTTGACCAGTGGATTGTAGTTGAAGAACAGGTCGAGCCTATCGACGCCGATATTGTGGAAATTCCTGAGATGCAGCATCCGGCACATGGTTTCGACGAACAGGCGGTCCGAGGCCGCGACGCTGTCGAAGAACATCCGCGGCGACCCCGGGCGGCCGGCCCGGTGCGGCTCGATCAGGCCTTCCACGGCCACCGGGTGCAAGCTGCCGCCGTGCGGGGCGTAGATCGGCTGGTAGGCGCTGCGCAGGCGGAAGTCGCCATGGATGCCATATTCGATGCCGATCTCATCGACGAAGATCGCATCGCCAATGGTGCGCCGGCGCTCGACACTCATGGCACGATCCTGCGCCCGAAAGCCTTTGCCCGCCGCCCCGTGCGCGGCGCAACCGCGGCGGGAGCGGTCGTATGGCTTGCGGCGGGGACAGGTTCGCGACTGCTCATCGCGAAAACACGGAAACTTGTCGGCGCGAGTTCTGGACGGGCCAGCACGTAGCCCTGGACCATCGAGGCGCCCGATCGCTCGGCCAGCTCCAGTTGCCAGCCTTCCTCGATGCCCTCGAACACGGTGCGGATGCCCTGGTCCTCGAAGCTCCTGACCATGGATGTCAGCAGCGCGAAACCAGCGCCCGATTCCATCAGTTGCGTGATCCAGTGCGCATCGAACTTGACGATGTCGGGGCGCAACTCCTTGACGCGGGTGATGTCGGAATCGTCGGCGCCATAGTCGTCGACGGCGATCCGGAAGCCGTTGGCTCTAAGCGCGGCGACGAAGCTGTGCAGGGTCTCCTGCGATGCCGATCTCTGCTCCGTCACCTCGCATACGACGCGGCCCGGATCGATACCGGCTTCGTGCAGGACCAGCCTCATGTCCCGCAAGGCGTTGTCGACGATCGATCGCTCGGTGAACACCGAGGGATCGAAATTCACGAAGATCGATGCCTCCTGCGGCAGGCAGGCGCCGGCATTGAGCAGATGCAGTGTCCTGGTCAGCGCTTCGACATGCAGGCGGTCGGCCGCCGGACATGTCGAGAAGAAGGTCATCGGCGATTGCGGCTCGCCGTCGCGAAACGGGCGGATCAGCCCTTCGAACGCGGCGACCGACAGCTTGCCCTCGCTGAAGGCAAAGATCGGCTGGAAGGCGCTTTGCAGCGTATAAATGCCCCAGACACCGCTCGAGGTGCCGTCATCATGACGGATGATATGGGCAAGTCCGATGCTGCGTGACAAGGGTTCCTCGCTCCGCGACCTGGCGGAATTGAGCCGCGATCCTGCCATGCAAGCCTCTACCGCCCGTTAATGAACTTTCTTTTGCCGATCACGCCTCATTGACCGCGCCACGCCACCTGGCCCAGCCGACAAGGCTTGCGCTGGGGGGAATGATGCGACATGAGAAGCGCCGCGGCCGCTCCTGGCCGCGCCTATCCTTTGGAGAGACAGAAGGTCATGGCCTTTCTTGCCGACACCCTTTCCCGCGTTAAGCCTTCCGCCACCATCGCGGTGACGCAGAAAGCCCGCGAGCTGAAAAATGCCGGCCGGGATATCATTGGCCTTGGCGCCGGCGAGCCCGATTTCGATACGCCCGACAACATCAAGAATGCGGCGATCGAAGCCATTCGCCGTGGCGAGACCAAGTATCCGCCGGTTTCGGGCATCGTGCCGCTGCGCGAGGCGATCGCGAAAAAGTTCAAGCGCGAGAACAATCTCGACTACAAGCCCGAGCAGACCATCGTCGGCACCGGCGGCAAGCAGATCCTGTTCAACGCCTTCATGGCGACACTGAACCCCGGCGACGAGGTCATCATCTCCCGCCCCTACTGGGTCAGCTATCCCGAAATGGTGGCGATCTGCGGCGGCACGTCGGTGTTTGCCGACACTTCGATCGACAACGGCTTCAAGCTGACCCCGGCGGTGCTGGAAAAGGCGATCACGCCGAAGACCAAATGGCTCTTGATGAACTCGCCGTCCAACCCGTCGGGCGCGGCCTATACCCACGCCGAACTGCGCGCGCTGGCCGATGTCCTCCTGAAGCATCCGCATGTCTGGACGCTGACCGACGACATGTACGAGCACCTGACCTATGGCGACTTCGTCTTCAAGACCATCGCCGAGGTCGAGCCGAAGCTCTACGACCGCACCCTGACCATGAACGGCGTCTCGAAAGCCTATGCCATGACCGGCTGGCGCATCGGCTACGCGGCCGGTCCGGTTCAGCTGATCAAGGCGATGGACATGATCCAGGGCCAGCAGACGTCGGGGGCCTGCACCATCGCGCAATGGGCTTCGGTCGAGGCGTTGAACGGCCCTCAGGACTTCATCGCCAAGAACAAGGCGATCTTTCAAGGCAGGCGCGACCTCGTCGTCTCGATGCTCAACCAGGCGCGCGGTATCACCTGCCCGTCGCCGGAAGGCGCCTTCTATGTCTATCCGTCCTGCGCCCAGCTGATTGGCAGGAAGACCAAGGCCGGCAAGGTGATCGACACCGACGAGACCTTCTGCTCGGAACTGCTCGAGGCCGAGGGCGTCGCGGTGGTGTTCGGCTCGGCCTTCGGCCTCGGCCCCAACTTCCGCATCTCCTACGCCACCTCGGAGACGCTGCTGGAGGAAGCCTGCACCCGCATCCAGCGCTTCACGGCATCCCTGACCTGATCTGGTAAGTCCAAAACAAAACCCGGCGTCAACGCTCAGGCGTTACCGCCGGGTTCGTCAATCCAGGCTCAGCACTCAGCCGCCATATTGCGCCGGCGTCACTGCTTCCAGCCAGTCGGCATGGATGCCGTCGAGCGCCTCCTGCATGGCGATATGCGTCATCGCCGATTTCGGCGCCGCGCCATGCCAATGCTTCTCGCCGGGCGCGAAGGAGATGACGTCACCGGCCCTGATCTCCCGGATTGGCCCGTCCCATGTCTGGGCCAGGCCGGCGCCCGCGGTGACATAAAGCGTCTGCCCAAGCGGATGCGTGTGCCAGTGGGTGCGCGCGCCGGGTTCGAAACTGACCAGCGTGGCCCTGAGCCGCGCCGGCGCCTCGGTCTCGATGATCGGCGTCTGCAGAACCCGGCCGGTGAAGTATTTGTCCGGCGCTATGATGGTCGGCACGCTGCCGCAAGCAATTATTTTCATCGTCTGTTCCTGGAACTGGTCGGAGCTGGCGAGGCGCCGGCCCCTTGAAGTCAAATGCATTCTCGGCCCGGATTGGCCCGGACGCAACCGGCCGGGTCGCCCGCTCGGCCTGATTTTTCTTGACTACGAACCTTGCCCGCATGGGACGGCCGCGCTGTTTGCCGGGCGCTCGGTCGAACCGCTCGCGCTCAGCGCCTGAGCCGGCCAGCCGCGCCGGCTTCCTATTTTTCTTGCCCTGCCGGCAAACAAGTGGGACGATGCATCAGGGCAGGTGGACATGAAAAGAACCCCGCCCGCGACGGTCGAACAGGCCGGCCGCCGCTCAGGACCGATTGACCACGCCTGAACCATGCATGCCAGTCGGTCCTACGGGAAACGCCTGAGTGGAGGTCAGCCATGGGTACTCGCGCCGGAGGACGACGCACGGGACCGAAATGCATTGCCATAGTCGGTCCCTTCGCAAGCGGTAAGACGACACTTCTCGAAGCCATATTGGCCCGTACGGGCGCCATCCCTCGCCAGAATCCGGTTTCATCGGGCAACACCGTTTCAGATCATTCGCTTGAGGCCCGCGCCCACGCCATGAGCGTCGAGGCGTCGATCGCCACCACAGAATTCATGGGCGAGCAATTCACCTTCGTCGACTGCCCCGGGTCGATCGAATTCTCCTTCGAGGCCGAACCGGTACTGGCCGCCTGCGATGTCGCGGTGGTCGTGGCCGAGGCCGACGAAAAAAAGATCCCAGCCCTGCAGCTCATCATGCGCAAGCTTGACGATCTCGGCGTGCCACGCATCCTGTTCCTCAACAAGGTCGACAAGGCGATCGCGGGCGTGCGCGACACGCTGAAGATGCTGCAGCCGACAAGCGCGGCGCCGCTGCTTCTGCGCCAGATTCCGCTGCGCAAGGACGGCGTCGTCATCGGCTCGATCGATCTGGCGCTGGAGCGCGCCTACATCTACCGCGAGTACGCCGAGAGCGAGGTGGCCGAGATACCCGGCGACGACAAGGCGCGCGAACTGGAGGCGCGCTTCTCCATGCTGGAGACGCTGGCCGACCATGACGACCAGCTGATGGAGCAGTTGCTCGAGGAGATCGAGCCGCCCAGGGACGCGATCTTCGACGATCTCGCCGCCGATCTGCGCGACGGCGCGGTGACACCGGTGCTGATCGGCACCGCCGAGAAAGGCAATGGCGTGCTGCGCCTGTTGAAGACGATCCGCCACGACGCGCCCGACATCGAGGCGACCCGCAAGCGGCTCGGTGCCCCGGACGGCAACGCGACGGTGGTCCAGGTGATGAAGACCATCCACACGCCGCATGGCGGCAAGCTGTCGGTGTCGCGCATTCTGTCGGGCCAGGTCGCCGACGGCTTGGAACTGTGGCTGCCCGGCGGCGACACCGCCAAGGTTTCCGGCATCTACAGGATGCTGGGCAAGGACCAGGTCAAGCTGACCGCCGCCAGAACCGGCGACACCGTGGCGCTCGGCAAGCTGGACGCGGTCAAGACGGGCCAGACGCTCAGCTCCGCCAAGGGAGGCATCAAACAGCTCTTCGATGTCGAGCCGCCGCAGCCGGTCTTCGCCTTCGCGCTGCGCCCCAAGGAGCGCAAGGACGAGGTCAAGATGTCGGCGGCCATCCAGCGCCTGGCCGAGGAAGACCCCTCGCTCAGCCTGCGCCACAACCAGGACTCGGCCGAGACCGTGCTGTCGGGTCACGGAGAGATGCATCTGCGCGTGGTGCGCGAGCGGCTGGAGGGCAAGAACCAGATACCGGTCGAAGGCCATGCGCCGGCGGTGCCCTATCGCGAGACGATCCGCAAACCGGTGCAGCAGCGCGGCCGTCACAAGAAACAGTCGGGCGGCCACGGCCAGTTCGGCGATGTGGTGATCGAGATCAAGCCGCTGCCGCGCGGCTCCGGCTTCCAGTTCACCGACACCATCACCGGCGGCGTCGTGCCCAAGACCTACATCCAGTCGGTCGAGACCGGCATACGCGACTATCTGAAGACCGGCCCGCTCGGCTTCCCCGTGGTTGACGTCGCGGTCAACCTGTCGGACGGCTCCTACCATGCGGTCGATTCCTCCGACATGGCGTTCCAGATGGCGGCAAAGCTCGCCATGAAGGAAGGCATGGCCGCCTGCTCGCCGGTGCTTCTGGAGCCGGTGATGAAGATCGAGATCGTCACGCCGTCGGACGCGACATCGAAGATCATCGCACTGATCCCGCAGCGGCGCGGCCAGATCCTCGGCTATGACGCGCGGCCCGATTGGCCCGGATGGGATGTCGTCGAGGCGACCATGCCGCAGGCCGAGATCGGTGATCTGATCATCGAGCTGCGGTCGGCCACTTCAGGCGTTGCCAGCTACCGCGCCGCCTTCGACCATATGGCCGAGCTGACTGGCCGTCTCGCCGACGAGGCGATGAACGCCAACGGCAAGGCCGCCTGATTTCACTCGTTTCATGAGAAGCCCCCTCGAAGGATCGAGGGGGCAAAAACCAAAAACGGCGCCCGGGGGGCCGGACGCCGTTTTGTTGTGCGGACCGTTTTCTTGGGAGGAGAAACGGCAGGTCCGCCGCATGTAGGTCGCCGAACTTCGGCGGAAAAGGTTCGGACGCGGTAGCCGCCTGAGCCCGGGCCGTACGAGTGATGCCCCCATCTCCCGTCCGAACCACACCGCGTCCTAGCATCTACATAGCAGCGGAAGGCATCGTTGTCATGTTACCAGAGGTTACATGACACTGTTACGTGGCAATTCTGATGAAATTTTCGCTCGTCCCGCCCGGGTCCGGGCAACAAAAAAGCCGGATCAACGAAGATCCGGCTGAGTTTGATTGGAAGTGCCTGTTAAGGCTAACCTCCAGAGGGGAACACTCGAGGGCGCTAATGGGAGGAGAACGCGCCCAGGAGATGATCTATATATGTGCTCATCATGCCCAAGAAACAAGCATCTATTTTGCAACACACGCATGCAAAAAGGCACAGGCTGTGGTCCAACCCATTTGGGGAGCCAATAGGACCAGCAGAATCGTGAAAATGAAGCGTACTTTCGGGTCATTGTCGTCTCGAAAACGCCAATCCCAACCGATTTTGTTCCCAAAATGCCGAAAAACACTGATGATGTGGAATGAGGCACCGGCGGTTCAATTCCAAGGCAGTCAAGCGGAGATCAACCAATGCGTAGGTTTTCGGCGATTGCCGGCAGCGGCATTTTCCTGATTGCTGCCCCCGGCGTGGTCGCCGGGCTGATTCCCTGGCTGCTCAGCGAGCGCTGGAGCCTGCCATGGTCGCCCCTGCCCGGCCTTGTCGTCGCCGGCGGCGTCCTCATTGTCGCCGCGGCCGCCGTGCTGCTACATGCCTTCGCCCGCTTCGCACTGGAGGGGCTGGGCACGCCGGCCCCCGTCGCACCAACCGAAAGACTGGTGATCGGCGGCATCTACCGCCATGTCCGCAATCCCATGTATGTCGCCGTGCTGTCGATCATTATCGGCCAGGCGCTGTTGTTCTCGAGCTGGTCGATCGCCACCTACGCGGCGATCGCGGCGGCTGCCATGGTGACCTTCGTCAAGCTCTATGAGGAGCCGACGCTCGCCGGCCGCTATGGCGCCGAATACAAAGCCTACCGCCACAACGTACCGGGGTGGCTGCCGCGGATTACGCCCTGGAAAGGATAGGCTCGCGGAGCTGACCCTGGATCAGAAGGACCAGCTTCTGGCCTTGGCGATGATGAAGTCGCGGAACACGTGCAGCTTGGCCTGGTTCTTCATCGCGTCGGGATAGGCGAAATAGGTGTCGAAGGACGGCACCTCGGTTTCCGGCAAAAGCTGCACCAGGCCGGAATCCTTGCTGATCACATAGTCCGGCAGCATGGCGATGCCGGCGCCGCCCTGCACGGCGCGCTTGATCGACAGGATGTCGTTGATCTGCAGTGTCGGCACGCGCCGGCCGCTCTCGAAATCACCGACCGTCTCCAGCCAGTTCAACTCCGACAGATGCGACGGCACAGGCAGGCCGAAGGTGACGATGCGATGGCTTCTCAACTCTGCGATCGAGCCCGGCTTGCCGTATTTGGCGACATAGGAAGGCGCCGCGTAGAGATGGAAATGCACGGTGAATAGGCGGCGCTGGATCAGGTCCGGCTGTTGCGGCTGGCGCAGCCGGATGGCGCAATCGGCCTGGCGCATGGTGAGGTCGAGCTCCTCATTGGCGAGGATCAGCTGCAGGCTGATTTCGGGGTAGAGTTCGATGAACTCCTGCACCCGCTCGGTCAGCCAGCCGGCGCCGAGGCCGACGGTCGTCGTCACCCTGAGCACACCGGACGGGCGGTCCTTGGTCTCGGTCAGCCGCGACTTGATGGTTTCCAGCTTCATCAGCACGTCATGCGCCGTGCGGAACAGCATCTCGCCCTGTTCGGTCAGCACAAGGCCGCGTGCATGACGATTGAACAGCGGCACGCCGACATCATGTTCGAGCGCGCTCACCTGTCTCGATATCGCCGATTGCGACAGATGCAGCGTCTCGGCCGCATGCGTAAACGACCCCGCTTCCGCCGCAGCGTGAAACACGCGTAGCTTGTCCCAGTCCAACGCCATGATTTCCCCTCGTTCCGGTTGGCGTTTGAATGAAAAATCAGGCTTTTACACGGCGCTTCTAAGCCGTTTTTTTAACAGTTTTGCGAGCCGCCTATTCCGCTGCCTCGCGATGCACCTCGATGCCGGCCAGATACTTTTCCGCTTCGAGCGCGGCCATGCAGCCGAGCCCCGCCGCGGTCACTGCCTGACGGTAGATATCGTCGGTCACGTCGCCGGCCGCGAACACGCCAGGCACGTCGGTGCGCGTCGAATCCGGCGCTGTCCACAGATAGCCGTTCGGCTTCTGCTTCAGCTTGCCGGCGAACAGCTCGACCGCGGGCGCATGGCCGATGGCCACGAAGACGCCGTCGACCTTGAGGTGGCTCTCGGCACCGGTCACGGCATGCCTGAGCTTCAGCCCCTCCACCGAAGGCGGCAGCGGTGCCTTGCCGGGGCGGCCGGTGATCTCGTCGACGATCGTGTCCCAGATGACGCGGACATTGTCCTTCTTCAACAGCCGCTCGCGCAGGATGCGCTCGGCACGGAAGTCCGAGCGCCTGTGAATGACGGTGACGCTCTTGGCGAGGTTGGACAGATAGAGCGCCTCTTCCACCGCCGAATTGCCGCCGCCGACCACCGCGACATCCTTGCCGCGATAGAAGAAGCCGTCGCAGGTGGCGCAGGCCGAAACGCCGAAGCCCATGAAGTCCTGCTCGGTGGGAATGCCCAGCCACTTGGCTTGTGCGCCGGTGGCGATGATCAACGCGTCAGCCGTGTAGGTCGTGCCGGAATCGCCCTTGGCGCGGAACGGCCGCACATTGAGGTCGACCTCGGTGATGATGTCGTTGATGATGTCAGTGCCGACATGCTCGGCCTGCTTGAGCATCTGCTCCATCAGCCACGGCCCCTGGATCGGGTCGGCGAAGCCGGGATAGTTTTCGACGTCCGTGGTGATCATCAGCTGACCGCCCTGCTGCAGGCCGGCGACGAGCATCGGCTTCAGCATGGCGCGCGCGGCATAGACCGCCGCCGTATAGCCGGCCGGACCGGAACCGATGATGAGAACGGGCGCATGCTTGGTGGTCATTTGGAGCCTCTGCGGGGCGGACACGAGTGTGCCTTGGAAAAAGACGTGGAATGTCACGCTTAATGTAAGGGCTGCCAGCCACGCCAGCAAGACGAGCCGACCGTCGTCCCCGGAAAGCTTCGGCCCGTGTGGATATTCGCGCGATCAGCGCTTTTCGTTACCTGTCCAAAATCGCGTCGACGAGGGCTGGCTTCGACACAAAAGTCGTTTAATTACAAAATCGCGAAAGATTCTTGCGCCACACTGATCATCGAGAACCCTAATGCCCCTCAAGGCCGATCTTGACGCCATCGACTGGAAGATCCTGCGCGAGCTTCAGTCGGACGGGCGCATGACCAATGTCGAGCTCTCGAACCGCGTCGGCATTTCGGCCCCGCCCTGCCTGCGCCGGGTCAAGCGGCTGGAGGAAGCCGGTATCATCCGTGGCTATCGCGCGCTGCTCAACGCCCCGGCGCTCGGCCTCGATGTCGTCGCCTTTTGCCTGGTCGGGCTGCATCACCAGGCCGATGCCGAACTGCGCATCTTCGCCGACCGCACGCGCGGCTGGCCGATCGTACGCGATGCCTGGATGGTGTCGGGCGAGTCCGATTTCCTGCTGCATTGCGTGGCAAGCGACCTCGGCAGCTTCCAGGCCTTCGTCATCGAGGAACTGACCTCGACGCCGAACGTCGACACGGTGCGCACCGCGCTCACCATTCGTCGCGTCAAGGATGAGGGTTTGGTGTCGTTCGAGCGACCCTGAGGCCAGCCGACGCCCGCGCGATAGGCGAATTCCTGACCTTCGCCACACCGGCGCCGCGTTGGTATTCGAAAGACGTTGATATACAAGGCTGAACGGCTCTGCCGGACTTCACTGCTTGACTGGGCGCTTGACTGGTTTCTCAAGCCATTCCAGAAAAAATGTGTAACGGTTTTCCGCCCGGAATTGCTTGAGAACAGATGGCGCGAGCACGTGAAATCCGGAAGAATCCGCATGAGAAGGGGACCATGACCCGTTTTGCAAGCCCGGTCTCGGCGCTCATCATCTGCGTGAACGAGGCCGAAATGATCGGCCCGTGCCTGGAAAGCATCGATTTCTGCGCCGAGATCATCATCGTCGATTCCGGCTCGACGGACGGCACCGTCGAATGCGTGAAAAGCTATATCGCCAAGGGCTATCCGATAACGCTGCTGCACAATGACTGGCCGGGGTTCCCCCGCCAGCGGCAATTCGCGCTCGACCATGCCAACCAGCCCTGGTGCCTTTCGATCGACCCGGACGAGCGCGTCGACGGCCGGCTGCGGCAGTCGATCGTGGCCATCACCCAGGCGGCCGGCGGCAAGGCCAGCGGATGGTACATGCGCCGCCGCGACTGGCTGAAGGGCTACGGCTATGCCCATCGCTGGGTCCTGCACAACAGGCTGCTCAGGCTTTTCCGCAGGGAAGGCGCCACCATGGATCTCACCGCGCGGGTGCATGAATCCGTTCGCGTGCCGGGCGAGACCGACACGATCGAGGACGGTGTCTTGCTGCATCGCCGTGAAATATCGGTCGAGGAGGATCTTGCCCGGGCCAACGCCTATTCCAGCCTCAAGGCGGTCACGCTGGTCGAGAAAGGCAAGAAGCCCGGCCTGGTGCGGCTGGTACTGTCACCGTTCGGCAACTTCCTGAAATTCTACCTGGCCAAGCGCTACTTCCTGTGCGGCCGCCACGGCTTCGTCTACTCGATGTCGGTGATGATCTATTCCTTCGCCACCGAGGCCAAGCTCTACGAAGCCTCGCAGCGCGACGATGAGGCCTAGGCCGGCAGGCCGCGGTCCCGACCGAGCGTCTCCACGGCCGCGAGCAGGCCGCCGAGATCGCGGTCGTCATGCAAGCGCCTGATGGCGAAGCCAGGCTGAAGTGCCGCCGCCTCACCGTCGACCAGCCAGCCCTGCGCCAGGCCCGCGCGTTGGCCCGCCTGCATGTCGGCCAGCTTGTCGCCGACCATCAGGGAGCGCTGGAGATCGAGATCAAGGCGCCTGCCCGCCTCGATCAGCATGCCCGGATTGGGCTTGCGCATCGGATGATCGGCAACAGCGAGAAGCCTGACGCCAGCCTCGTGATAGGCGCAGGCCAGCACCATGTCGACGAACACACCCTGCCCGTTAAGCAACTCGACCACGCGGGCGTTCACCTTGGCGAAAACGTCCCAGCCGAAATAGCCGCGCGCGATGCCGGACTGGTTGGTGACGACGATCACCGGTATCCCCCTCAGGTTGGCGGCGGCGATCGCCGGCAGCATCCGTGGCCTGAGCTCGATCTCGGCCGGATCGCTGGGATAGTCGGTGTCGACATTGATGGTGCCGTCGCGGTCGAGGAACAGCGCCGGCGAGCGTACCGGGAAAACCCGGCCGCCGATCCGCTCCACCCAGAGCCCCGGTTCGGTCAGCGGGTGCGGCGTCCCGATCCCATCAGCCATTCGACAGGCGCGCTTCGACCACCTCGCACAGATAGTGATAGAGGCACAAATGGCCTTGCTGGATGATCGGCGTCGAGGTCGAAGGTACGTTGAGCAGGATGTCGGTGAGCGGCTTCAGCTTGCCACCGGTGTCGCCGGTCAGGCCGATGACTGTCATGTCCATCATTCGCGCCTGTTCGGCGGCGGCAAGGATGCTCGGCGAATTGCCGCTGGTCGAGATCGCCAAAAGCACGCCGCCTGCGGCCCCATGCGCTTCGACCTGGCGCGAAAACACCGTGTCGAAGCCGTAGTCATTGCCCCAGGCGGTCAGCATCCCGGCATTGGCCGGCAGCGCAATCACATTGTAGGCCTTGCGCTCCTTCAGGAAGCGGCCGACCAGTTCGGTGGCGATATGGATGGCGTCGCTGGCCGAGCCGCCATTGCCGCAGACCAGCAAGGCCTTTCCGGAGGACAGCGCCGATACGACGGCACTCGCCGCACGTTCCATCTCGCTGGTCAGATCTCGCTCGACCGTGGCAGTGATGGCGGCCGCCGAGCGGACCAGATAGTCGTTCAATTCGGACATGAGATCCCTCAGTTGGTGGCGCCGCCGGCGCGCAGTTTGCCGATCGTGCCGGTGGTGCTCTTGCCGGCGACGAGGTCGACCAGCACGACGCGGCCGCCCGCCTTCTGCACCACATCGGCGCCGACCACGGTGTCGATCGTGTAGTCGGCGCCCTTGACCAGTATGTCGGGCAGAAGCGCTTCGATCAGCGACAGCGGCGTATCCTCCTCGAACACCACCACGGCATCGACGGAAGCGAGCGCGGCGAGCACGCAGGCGCGGTCATGCTGGTCGTTGACCGGGCGGCCCGGCCCTTTCAGCCGCCGCACGGAAGCATCGCTGTTGAGGCCGAGCACCAGCCGGTCGCACTGGCTGCGCGCCGCGTGCAGCAGGCTGACATGGCCGGCATGCAGGATGTCGAAGCAGCCATTGGTGAAGCCGACGCTCAGCCCCTCCGCCTTCCATGCCGTCACCATGCGCGCGGCCGAGGCGGCGTCGAGGATAGCGTCCTTGTGGGCGGTCGGACCATGCGAGCGGAACAGGGCGCCGGTGAGTTCCTCGACGCTCAGCCGCGCGGTGCCGCGCTTGCCGACCACGACGCCGCCGGCGGCGTTGGCGATGGAGGCCGCGGCGACAGGATCGGCGCCGGCTGCAAGCGCCAGCGCGAAGGTCGCGATCACCGTATCGCCGGCGCCCGAGACGTCGAACACCTCGCGCGCCTGGGTGGCGATGTGGCGCGCCTCCTCGGGGCCGACCACGCTCATGCCCTTTTCGCTGCGGGTGGCGACGACGAAGTCGAAGCCGTGCGCCGAAATCAGTTCCCGCGCCGCCGCCACGATCTCGTCATCGGCGAACACCGCATGGCCGACGGCCTCGCCGAGTTCCTTGCGGTTGGGGGTGACGGCGGTCGCGCCGGCATAGCGCGCATAGTCGCGGCCCTTCGGGTCGACAAGCACCGGCTTGCCCGCCTCCCGGCAGATGGCGATCAGTTCGGCGGCGACGCCGTCCAGCAAGATGCCCTTGCCGTAATCGGACAGGATGACGATGTCCGCCTGTTGCAGCGCGTCCCGGAAACGGCGGATCAGTTCAGCCCGTTCCGCCTCGCCGAGCGGCCTGATCTCTTCTTCGTCGAAGCGCAGCACCTGCTGGTTGAGCGCGCTGAAGCGGCTCTTCGACGAGGTCATGCGGCCGCGCTGCTGTGAAAGGCCTGCTGTCTCGGCGCCAAGCTCGCCCAGCATCCGCGCCAGGCTGTCGCCGGCGGGATCAGTGCCGATCACCGAGACCGGAATGGCGCGCGCGCCAAGCGAGACGATGTTGGCCACGACATTGCCGGCGCCACCCATGGCCGAGCTTTCGCCGCGCCCGTGCAGCACCGGGATCGGCGCTTCCGGCGAAATCCGCTCGATGACGCCATTGACGAAGCGGTCGAGGATGAAGTCGCCGACCACCAGCACGGCGATGTCGCCGAAGCGCGCGATGGCGCGGTGCAGGGGCTCGGGAGAAGGCGGATTGTGCTTGATCATGTCATCTGCCACGCGCGGGAAACGCCGATCTCAGATAGGTCGAAACACCAGATTTGCGAGGCCGGTCGGTCATGCCTGCCGATATACCGCAATTCGGCGCAGCGCAACGCCGGGGCGGAGGCAAACCCGGACCGGTCAGGTTTTCTGCAGGGCGACGTGGACGCCGAGCCCGACCAGCACCGCGCCGCCGGCCCGCTGCATCAGCCGCTGCGCCCAGCTCGAACGGCGCAGCCGGCCGATCACCAGGCCGGCCAGGAACACGCACACGACATCGGCCGAGGAGAACATCAGGTTGACGATGGTGCCCAGCACGACGAATTGCAGCCACACCGGCAAGGCCGCGGAGGCATCGATGAACTGCGGCAGGAACGCCATGAAGAATATCGCGGTCTTGGGATTGAGCACCTCGACGGCGATGCTCTCGAAGAACGCTCGGCATGCCGATTTGCGCTCGATCGCCGGCAGCGCCACGTCGCCCTCCTCGCGCTTGCGAAACAGCGAGATGCCGAGCCAGATCAGGTACAGCGCGCCGACCAGCTTGACCGCCATGTAGAGCGGCGGAACGGCATGGAACAGCACCGACAGGCCGGCGGCGGCGGCAAAGACGTGCACATAGCCGGCGAGGTGAATGCCGAGTGCCGCCGTCAGCCCCGACCAGCGTCCGCGCGCCATGGTCTGCGCGGCGGCGTAGAGCATGGCCGGACCCGGAATATAGGCGAAGATCGCCGTGGTGGCGAAAAACGCGATCAGCAGTTCGGTCGACGGCATTTTTTGTTCCTTTGTTGTTGGGTCTATGACAGGCAGCGCTTACTAACTTCAGCCCTTCGTCTCCGTTTTGGCGATACCACAAATGTTGGGTGTCTTCGAATTCGACCTATGACCTTTTTCTGGCGTTGGCGCTGCCCCTCACCTGCCTGCCGGTGTCCAGCCGATAGATGGGTAACAGATTGAACCGGATACATAGGTAACAGTTCTCCCCCTATGCGTCCGCCGCAGCGCCAAGCGGTTTGGTTGGCGCGGCGCTGCGGCGGACGAGCTTCATGCGTCTGGTGTCGATGATGCCAAGCGGATAATCATGGAAGGTAAGTGCCCATTGGCCGTCCTCGGCTTCGGTGGCCGCGACGGCTTCGCCGGCCAGTGATTGCGAGACATAGACGAAGCCGCCATTCC
>NZ_SRUS01000160.1:0-394 GCF_004794715.1 Mesorhizobium sp. M8A.F.Ca.ET.207.01.1.1
GACAGCTTCAGGTCACCCTGGCCCTGCGCGCCCTGCAGTGCGAACTTGCCCTGTGCATCAAGGTTGCGCTGGCGCAGGATGCCCTTCAGCGACGGCAGGTCGACGGTGGCTTCCAGCGTGCCGGCCGTGCCCGGTGCAGCGTTGGCTGGAGGCGGCAACTGCCGTCCCTTCGAGGCCAGGTTGCCGGACAGGCGGCCGTTCCAGCCCGGCACGAAGTAGCCGGGGTCGAAATCCTTCAGCGTGGCCTTGGCATCCCAGTCGAGCTGCGGTGCCCAGGCCACCTGCCCTTCCACCTGCAGCTGGCCACCCGGCGTCTGCGCCTGCAGCTGGTGGATCGACGCGGCCTGGTCATTGCCGCGTACGTCGAACTGCAGCTGCGCCTTCTGCGCCTCGC
>NZ_SRUS01000161.1:0-394 GCF_004794715.1 Mesorhizobium sp. M8A.F.Ca.ET.207.01.1.1
GGCATGGACATGTTCATTGCCGAGGCGGTGGCCAAGGCGGTGCACAGCGAAGGCGGCCGCCTGGTGCTGGACCAGGCGCGCTGGGACGCGCTCGATACCGACGCCGGTGGCAATCTCTGGTTCGCTGCGGTCGACGACAAGGGCGTCTGGCTTGAGCGCGGCACCATCCCGGCGGTCCACGCGCCGCTGCTTGCGCGGCTGCCGACCGTGGGTGCCAGCGAGCTCGGGTCGCTGGTGCCGCCCTATCTGGACGTGGCGCGGGTGATGATCCGCAACGAGGATGGGCGCCGCATCACCGTGATGGTGGGAGGCGCACCCAAGGGCGGGCTGCTGGACGGCGCACTGATGGTGCTGCGGCTGATCGGCCTGTGGTTCTTCCTGCCGTTGATCGTGG
>NZ_SRUS01000162.1:0-394 GCF_004794715.1 Mesorhizobium sp. M8A.F.Ca.ET.207.01.1.1
AGATCGACGTCTTCCAGTGGCGGCAGCGACGAGCGTGCGCGTGCATGCTCGCGCGCCAGGTTGGCGGCCACGGTGAACAGGTAGGCTTCCGGATTCTCGACCGCATCGGCGTGCTCGCCGGTGCTGCGCAGCAGGCGCAGGTAGACCTCCTGTGCCAGGTCTTCGGCATCCTCGCGGGCCGAGCCGCGGCGCAGGAAGAAGCCACGCAGCAGCCGGCGCCGCAGTTCGTAGCGCTGCTCCCAGATCCTCACGCTGTTCACGGCCGGCCAACCCTCCGCAGGCTGGAAAGCCCCGCAGGGTGACGGTCGTCGATGACAGGGGCGTTTCAGCGAGCGGCGGGCAACCGCTAGACTGCCGCCCCCGCCACCGCGGCGACCCGCACAAGGAGTGCTCC
>NZ_SRUS01000163.1:0-394 GCF_004794715.1 Mesorhizobium sp. M8A.F.Ca.ET.207.01.1.1
GGCGATCGCGGCGCGCATGCACTCGCCACTGGCCTGCGGCGCGTTCCTGTCCGGCGGCACCGATTCCTCGCTGGTGACGGCAATGATGCAGGCCCAGTCGACCCTGCCGATCGAGGCGTGGACCGTCGGCTTCGACGATCCGGGGCATGACGAGAGCGACTGGGCGTCGCAGGTCGCGCGTCACCTGGGGGTGCAGCACCACCTGCACCGCATGGATGCGCGCCAGGGCCTGGACCTGCTGCAGCGCCTGCCGCAGGTCTGGTGCGAACCCTTTGCCGACGCTTCACAGCTGCCGACGTTGCTGGCCAGTGAACTGCTGGGGGCGCGCAAGCCGGTCGCGCTGACCGGTGACGGTGGCGATGAGCTGTTCTTCGGCCACCCCAGCTATGGCCGC
>NZ_SRUS01000164.1:0-393 GCF_004794715.1 Mesorhizobium sp. M8A.F.Ca.ET.207.01.1.1
GTCGCGAGCGCCTCACCGGCAGCAACATTCCGACCAGTGTCTGCCTGACCGTGGCCCAGCGTCGCAAGGCTCAGGAAGACAGGCGCCAGGCGTTGACCGACCAGCAGCGCATCAGCCGCTGACCCGCCGCCGCAGGGGCCTCGCCCGGTGTCGCCCCGTCGGTACGAAATGTTAAGAATGGAACCTGTATCGTTCAGCAGGTAGACGTCGCGTCCACCCGCACAGGGGCATCCTGAGCGGGTGGGCCTGGCCCCCCGACGACCCTTCAAGAACCAGAGGTCCCAGTGCGCATTCTCGTAATCGAAGACAACAGCGACATCGCCGCCAACCTTGGCGACTACCTTGAGGATCGTGGCCACACCGTGGACTTCGCCGCCGACGGCGTGACCGGCC
>NZ_SRUS01000165.1:0-391 GCF_004794715.1 Mesorhizobium sp. M8A.F.Ca.ET.207.01.1.1
AGCGGATACGCGACCACGGTTTCGCGCGTGCCGATGCGCTGCACCAGGCCGCCATTGCAGGCGATGCAGTAGTCGTCGTTGCCGGTGATGCCGAGCTCGTGCAGGTACGGCGCCAGGCCCGGAACCGGGCGGCCACTGGTCAGCACGATGTGCACGCCCAGCGCCCGCGCCTGCGCGATGGCCTTCCGGGCGCGGGGGGTGAGCTGGTGCGACGGGTCCAGCAGCGTGCCATCCATGTCGATGGCGACCAGTTCGATGGTCGATTGCCTGCGGCCCATGTCCATTGCGTTCAACTCGTGCGGGGCACGCCAGTTTACCCCCTCATGCCCGGTTCACCTCTTTGCCCACGTTGGCCGGGATACTGCAGGAGCCTGTGCGTCCCCCACCGCAG
>NZ_SRUS01000166.1:0-390 GCF_004794715.1 Mesorhizobium sp. M8A.F.Ca.ET.207.01.1.1
CTTGTCCGGCCCGGTCTGCGGGTCGGTCAGGCGCGCGGCCCACTGCGGATCGTTGCTGAACAGCAGCAACCCTTCGCTGGCCTTGTCCAGGCGCCCGACCGGTGCGATCCAGGGCAGGCCGGCGCCATCAAAACAGCGGTACACCGTGTCACGGCCACGCTCGTCCTGCGCCGTGGTCACGACCCCGCGCGGCTTGTTGAGCATCAGGTACAGGCGCTGCGGCGCAGCCATCGGCTGGCCATCGACCTCGATCGGCGGCGCAGGCTGTCCGATCGGGAACTCGGGATCACGCACGACGCGGCCGGACACGCGCACCCGGCCTTCGGCGATCCAGCGCGCGGCCTCGCTGCGCGAGCACACGCCGGCCTTGGACAGCACGCGCGCCAGGCC
>NZ_SRUS01000167.1:0-390 GCF_004794715.1 Mesorhizobium sp. M8A.F.Ca.ET.207.01.1.1
ATGGTCGGCGGTGAGCATGAGCAGGTCGCCCGGCCGGACACGGGAGAGTGCCTCCGGCAGCCGGCGGTCGAAGGCTTCGAGCGCTCCGGCATAGCCGGCGACGTCGCGCCGATGGCCGAACTCGGTGTCGAAATCAACGAAGTTTGCAAAGACCAGGTCACCTTCGCCGGCATCGTCCATGGCGCCGAGCGCCTTGTCGAACATCGCCATGTTGCCGCAGGCCTTGCGCACGTCCGAAATTCCGCGATGGGCGAAGATATCGCCGATCTTGCCGACCGCGATGACCTTGCTGCCGCGCTCCGTCAGCCGGTCGAGCAGGGTCGGCTCCGGCGGCGGCACCGCATAGTCGCGGCGGTTGTGGGTGCGCTGGAACGTGGCAGGCGTCTCGCC
>NZ_SRUS01000168.1:0-390 GCF_004794715.1 Mesorhizobium sp. M8A.F.Ca.ET.207.01.1.1
GCAGCAGTTCGCCCATCGCGCGCATCACGAAGAACAGCATCGCGCCGATGATCAGGTAGACGAAGATGATGGAGGGGCCAGCCAGGCTGATCGTCTTGCCCGAGCCCATGAACAGTCCGGTGCCGATGTCACCGCCGATGGCGATCAGTTGCAGGTGGCGGTTGGACAGGCTGTGGCGCAGGTGCTCGGGGGGCGTTGCGGGCTCGGTCATGGGCGCGGGCACAGGGGTGGGCGAAGCGTTCGACGGTAGTCCTCCACGGCGCCGAGCGCCAGCACCAGACCGGCCCATTACGTCAAAGCTGGCCGCTTTCACCACAATGTGACCGAATACCGTATTGATCCCATTCCGCCGGGCCCGGCGCCATGCTCAGATAGCCGCACCTGCCCAAG
>NZ_SRUS01000169.1:0-389 GCF_004794715.1 Mesorhizobium sp. M8A.F.Ca.ET.207.01.1.1
GGGCACTGTGGGTTTGCGGGGCCGCCGTAAACCCATCCATGGGGGCTCGGTCGCCGCATCCATGCGGCTCACACCCCGCAAACCCACAGTACCCCGCCTCCGACAGGTTCCGGCGTCTGTTGGTAGGTGTCGACCTTGGTCGGCACGGTCGATCCACGCCATGCGTGGATGCGATCTGCCCGGGATAGAAATCGAACTGGGGTCAGATCCGTTTTCCAAAGGAAGACGGATCTGACCCCATGCGCTCAAGAGCGGCCAGCCAAGCGCTTTTGCTTTTGCGCTTCCACTTCAATCGTCCGCGGAAACCGTCCGCCCCGACGCCCATGCCCGCAACGCCTCGACCTGCTCGGCCATCAGCACCGACAGCGGTCGGGTCGCGCGGATCTCGT
>NZ_SRUS01000016.1:0-85047 GCF_004794715.1 Mesorhizobium sp. M8A.F.Ca.ET.207.01.1.1
CCTGGCCGGCATAGCGTTTGCCGGCCTTCGAGCCGCGCGACCCGATTTTGCCGAGCTTCGGCCTGAACTCGTCATCCTTAATGCGAGCCTCCCAGACATATCAAGCAAAATCAGACACTTACACGTCAAACCCTCTTGGCACCGGCGGCAGCCTCCCGGAAAAACGATGTGCAGACAAAGATTTAACCGCCTCCTGGAGGCGGTACCTTTATCTTGCCTTCCGCGCCCAGCCCCGCCAGACGCGCCCCCGTCCGCCATGGCTAACGCACCGGCTCCTTCGGCTGCGCGCCGTCCTTGCCGAGCGGCACGAAGAGATCGCCGTTTCGCACGCCTGAGTGAACACCGTCATGAATGAAGAACAGCGACCGTCCGAGAGGAGCGATTTGCGCCTTTGGAGCGACAGATTGGCTTTCGAACGCCTCGATGTCGGCCGCCGAAACTCCGGCCGCCTTGAGTTGGTCGAGGTACTCGACGGTCTCTTCTGGCAGCGGTTTGCCACGCTTCAAATGCTCGTCGTAGCGCTCGGGACCGGCATTGTAGGCGCCAAACAGGCCAGGAAATCCGAAGCGGTCATACATGGCACTGAGATAGGCCGTGCCGGCCAGGATATTGTCGCGCGGATCGTGGGGGTTAGGCCCAAGGCCGTGTTCGACCCGCATCTCTTCATAGGTGCCGGGCATCACCTGCATGAGGCCCATGGCGCCAGCGGGGGAGGTGATGGGGCGGCCGCCGCGCATTGTCTTGCCGCCGCTTTCGGCAGCCATGACGGCATAGATCCAGGCTTGGGGAATATGGAAGCGCCGGCTTGCTTCCGATACCAACGTCTGCCACTTTCGCAGCTGCGGACTTTGGGAGATGGCGACCGGCTCAGCGCCGGTCGAGGCGGAACAGGCGCATGGCGCAATGGCGATCATGCCCAACAAGAGGAGGGTCACTCGGTCCATAGTGGTACGAGCCTCCCGATGACATTTTGAGTGGGAACAGGCCCGAAATAGCGGCTGTCGAAGGAGCGGTTTTTGTCGCTGCCGAGCAGGAAAACCTCGTTATCCCCGAGCGCTCGGCAGCCGTTCCACCATGGCAAAGGTCGGCCTTCGGCGTCGATTTTGAGCCGGCGCGCGACGATGTCGCCGCCGATGATGATGGCGTCATTGAAGGCGCAGACATTATCGTCCGGCAGCGCTGCAAGACGTTTTGCCAGCGGCACATTGCGAGGCAGATAGCTGCGCTCGGCGGCGAGATACGCCGCGTATTCAGGCGGGCGCACGAGCACGAGATCGCCACGCGCCAGCGCTCCCGCAGCGATGCGGTAAAGGCCGATCGGCGCGCTGGCCGAGGCGTTCCAGACCAGCCAAGGGGCGGGCTTTCCCAGCGCCGTGAAGCCCAAAAGACCGAGACCGGCCGCGGCCAAGGCGACCGTCTTACGGGCTCGAACACGCCTCAGGCGGCTGCCGATCAGATGGATGGAAGGGCGCCGCCTCATGAACGGCCTCCCGTGCCGCCCTGGCCGGAACCGGCCTTGCCATCGCCGGCGATGGAGTGCTGCGGGTGTCCTTTCGACCAATGGTCGAGTTCGTCGATGTGATAGCGGACATAGCGGCCGTGCTTGCGGAATTTCGGGCCGCCGCCCTTGAGCCGCATCTTTTCGAGCGTGCGCTGGGAGAGCCCGATATAGAAGGCGGCTTGGGCTGTGCTGAGAAACGGGCTGCCCTTTTTCGCGCGGGCCGCGCGTTCGTTTTCGTCGTCCATGATGATCCTCGTTTCGCTTCGGACAAGCGAGGGCGAGGATGGGCGAGGGAGATCGTCTCGGGGACGGGCGAAGAGTCGGGGGAGAGTTTTCGCCGCCCTTTAGGGCGGACGGGGTTTGGGTGGAACTCCTGGGAATGAGCCCCGCGCCGGGGCTGCGGCGCGAGGCTCTTATCTCGGCCGGTCAGTCGGCCGGGTTCCAGATGATGGCGTAGGTGTCGTGATCGTCCTGGCCGGCGGCTCGGCCGAGATTGGCGTAGAGCTTGCGCGGTCCGAACTCCGGCGCTGCAATCGACAGGCTCACATAATCCTTGCCGGAAGTCTCGCCGGTGCGGATCCAGCCAGCGCCGACTTCGACCCCTTGCGTAAGCACCCGGAAGTCGGGATGGTTATCGGCGCTCTTGGCCTGGTTGGGGACGATATCGATGTCGGCGCGGACGCTGAGCGTCTTGAACTGGCCCTTGTAGGCGCCGTTTTCCTGCTTGTTGACGTAACCGATCGCGGTCATTTCGAAGTCTCCTTTTGTGGTTTCGCCGGGGACCATCCCCTGCGATGGCGCACCGTAATGGGCGCGTCAGGACCGCCTGAATCCGACAGGGCCGCAGCGACAGTGAAGGACCCGAGCGGGCAGCTTTTTTGTGAGCGAAGCGGCGCGAGGAAGCCGCCGCAGGCGGCGGGGAAAAAAGCTGATGGCGCGAGGGTTTCGGGCGGCCGGACCCGCCCATAGGTCGACAAGCCAGCCGCAGGGATGGTCCTTGGAGAGAGCATGGAGACCGCTCGCCAAGTGCGGTCTGTCAGCCAAGCAGGACGCCGGGATGAAACGGCCTGCAAAGATGCTGCGCCCTTATGCCGGATCGAGATCGTGCCAGCGGGTCGGGCGCCAGAGCAGACATCCGGCATGGTGCGATCTATGAAAGCAGGGCTCGCCAGCGGGAATTTGATACGCGAGGGGGCCAAAGTAAGGCTGGATGAGAAGCCGGTGCTACCTGCAGGTCCAGTGTCATGTGGCGGCGCTCGGGAAACCGCTACGCAATGTAACGCGCTCTTATGAGGCGAACAGACCGGCCCCAAAACCGATCGACCGGTGGTCGGCGCGAAACGCGTCATGCCTGTCCGAAAGCTGACAGTGGCAGAAGACGCATGTCGGGTTCCGCACAATTGACCATGCTGGATTTGTGAGGTTTTCAGGGAGAGCCATGCGTTCACTTCCCAGTGAGCTTTGGCACGGCATTTGCTCTTGATGTGGCAACACGGATCGAAGGTTGACTGCATGCACAAGCGCGAGATGAGCAATGCTCTCCTTTCCTGGAGGCTTGGCAGCAGATTCGATTTGACGTTGCGAGGAGCTTCAGCCGCTCGCGGCGGAAGTGATCTCAAATCTGAAGGCACCGTTGGGGCCGCAGCCATCAAACACATCTTTCTCTTTTTCGCAGCTCGTCTTCAACGCGATGCGGACTTCTTCGCGTCGACGGCGGCCGAAGGTGGAGAAGGGGCTCGACTTGCAAAAAGGAGTTGTCAATGACGTCTTACGTTCGCACCAACAGCCCGGCGCAGGTGCGCTCACTGTCCACCTTTGGCAAGCATCTGCAAAGGAGCGTGCTGACGGCGACGCTGCTTGCCGCGGCTTCGACGGGAAGTGAAGCGCAGCCCTATGTTCGTGCTGACGGCAGCACGACTGACGACTTGGAAGCGGCGCGAGCAAGTTGGCGTCATGACGCCGAATTCAATGGAAATGTGGGGCTCGCAGCCATCAACGCGGATGCCGCGTATGCGTTGGGTTCCACCGGGGAGGGGGCCAGAGCTCCTCGCCTGCCCTCGTCCGTCTTGACGAGTGCCCGCTTACAGCCTACCTCACTATCGCGTTAGCACTCGTCCATCGCGAGTGCTAACAAAAACCCCTCAACAGCGCACCAGGGAAAAATCCGAAAATGGCAAAGTCGAAGTTCCGCCCGCTGCATGACCGCGTGGTCGTTCGCCGGGTCGAATCCGAATCCAAGACCGCTGGCGGGATCATCATCCCCGACACGGCAAAGGAAAAGCCGCAGGAAGGCGAGATCATCGCTGTCGGCTTCGGCGCTCGTGACGAAGCTGGCAAGCTGGTCCCGCTGGACGTCAAGGCCGGCGACCGCATCCTGTTCAGCAAGTGGTCGGGCACGGAAGTCAAGCTCAATGGCGAAGACCTTCTGATCATGAAGGAATCCGACATCATGGGCATCATCGGCTCATATCAGGCCCTTTCGTCAACTGAATTCCCGGGCTCGATTGAAGCCCCTGCCAGGAGCTAAAAATGGCTGCCAAAGACGTAAAATTCTCCCGCGATGCCCGCGAGCGCATGCTGCGCGGTGTCAACATCCTCGCTGACGCGGTGAAGGTCACGCTCGGCCCCAAGGGCCGCAACGTGGTCATCGACAAGTCGTTCGGCGCCCCGCGCATCACCAAGGACGGCGTCACCGTCGCCAAGGAAATCGAGCTTGAGGACAAGTTCGAAAACATGGGCGCGCAGATGGTCCGCGAAGTTGCTTCGAAGACCAACGACATCGCTGGCGACGGCACCACGACCGCGACCGTTCTGGCGCAGTCGATCGTCCAGGAAGGCCACAAGGCCGTTGCCGCCGGCATGAACCCGATGGACCTGAAGCGCGGCATCGACCTCGCGGTAACCGACGTCGTTGCGACCCTGATCAAGAACGCCAAGAAGATCAAGACCTCCGAAGAGGTTGCCCAGGTCGGCACCATCGCCGGCAACGGCGATGCTTCGGTCGGCAAGATGATCGCCGAAGCGATGCAGAAGGTCGGCAACGAAGGCGTCATCACGGTTGAGGAAGCCAAGACCGCCGAGACCGAACTCGAAGTCGTCGAAGGCATGCAGTTCGACCGCGGCTACCTCTCGCCCTACTTCGTCACCAACGCCGACAAGATGGTTGCCGAGCTCGAGGACGTCTACATCCTCCTGCACGAGAAGAAGCTGTCCAACCTCCAGGCCATGCTGCCGGTTCTCGAAGCCGTCGTGCAGACCTCGAAGCCGCTGCTCATCATCTCGGAAGACGTCGAAGGCGAGGCTCTGGCCACGCTGGTCGTCAACAAGCTGCGTGGCGGCCTGAAGATCGCCGCCGTCAAGGCGCCGGGCTTCGGTGATCGCCGCAAGGCCATGCTGGAAGACATCGCCATCCTCACCGGTGGCCAGGTCATCTCGGAAGACCTCGGCATCAAGCTCGAGAACGTCGGCCTCAACATGCTCGGCCGCGCCAAGAAGGTGTCGATCTCCAAGGAGAACACCACCATCGTCGACGGCGCCGGCAAGAAGGCCGAGATCCAGGGCCGCGTTGCCCAGATCAAGCAGCAGATCGAAGAGACCACTTCGGACTACGACAAGGAGAAGCTGCAGGAACGTCTGGCGAAGCTCGCCGGCGGCGTTGCGGTGATCCGCGTCGGCGGTGCGACGGAAGTCGAAGTCAAGGAAAAGAAGGACCGCGTCGATGACGCCCTCAACGCGACCCGCGCGGCCGTCGAAGAAGGCATCGTTGCTGGTGGTGGCGTCGCGCTGCTGCGCGCTTCGGCCAACATCAAGGCCACCGGCGTCAATGCCGACCAGGCCGCCGGCATCAACATCGTGCGTCGTGCGCTGCAGGCTCCGGCCCGCCAGATCGCGGCCAACGCCGGTGCGGAAGCATCGATCGTTGCCGGCAAGATCCTTGAGAACAAGGGCGCGACCTTCGGCTACAACGCCCAGACCGGCGAGTATGGCGACATGATCGCCATGGGTATCGTCGATCCGGTCAAGGTTGTCCGTACGGCTCTTCAGGACGCGGCCTCGGTCGCCGGCCTGCTGGTCACCACCGAAGCCATGATCGCGGAGGCTCCGAAGAAGGAGTCGGCTGGCGGCGGCATGCCTGGCGGCATGGGCGGCGGCGGCATGGGCGGCATGGGCGGCATGGATTTCTAATCCAGCTCTGGCAGCTTTCGCAACGAGAGGGCGGCATCAATGCCGCCCTCTTTTTTTGCGAACCTCGGTCCGATGAACGATCGACGCCAACGCCGGCCATCGGCGTTAGGGCAACCTCAAAAGAACTGTCGAGTTGGTTGCGCGCGGCTTTGCGTCATCAGAGGCGCAAGGCGGTCGCGTGTGAGGATTGCGCGCTCCCATAGGCGGTTTCGGCATGTGCCTCGCCTTCGACATCGACATTGCGGCCAAGCAGGAAATCGGCGGCTTTCGAGGCATGGCTTGCGGCGCGGAAGATGGCGCGGTTGTCCTCGCGCAAAACCGTCAGCCATGAGCCGATGTAGTCGGCATGGCGCACGCTCGGCTCGATGCCGAGACTGCTGCAGATGAAGGCTGATGCGATTTCGGCGACCAGTTCCTCGCGCGCATAGGTGTTGGACCCGAAGGAGCCGGACAGGTCGCGCGCGAGTCGCCTCGGGTGGCCGGTCCAGTGGCCAAGCTCGTGAAAGCAGGTCCGGTAATAGTCGATCTGGTGGAAGAAAGCCGGCTGCGGCGGCACCTGTATGGTGTCGCTGCCGGGCATGTAGAAGGCGCGCTCGCCGCCGATGCGAAAATCAGCGCCGGTTGCATGAATGAGCGCCTCGGCCTGCGGGACCATCTCGCGCTCAGGCAGAGGCTCGCCGGCGGCGTAAAGATGTTCGGGCAGATTATCGCACTGCGCGACATTGAAGACGGTGAAGCGCTTCAGGAAGGGCACCGCCTGCGGTTCGTCGCCATCGGTGTCGGCGCGTTGCTTTTCGTTCTTGGGAACAAAGCGGTCAGCGTGAACGATGGTGGTGCCGTGCTCGCCCTTCCTGACATTGCCGCCAAGCGAAAGCGCCTGCCGGAAGGTGAGCCAGTTCTGGCTGGGGAAACCGCGCTCGATGACCGCGCCCCACAGGATCAGGATATTGATGCCGGAATATCGGCGCTGGGTGGCCGCATTCCGCGGCAGGCCGAGGCCTGTCCTTGCCCTGCCCCACGGCTTGACCCATGGCACGGTGCCGCGCTCCAGTTCGGCAATGATGCGGTCGGTGATTTCCTGATAAAGGCTGGCGCCGGTGCGCCCGCCACTGTCTGCGCCAGCCTGTCGGCTGCCGCAACGTTTGTTGTTTGCACGCATCGTGATGTCCTCCGCTCTACAATCGCGCGCCCTCCCCGGAAGCGGGGTGGGCGGCAAAAGCGACCGGAAAGGCCCGCCGTCGGAGGCGGACTGCATCAGCAGGACCGGAACGGAGTGGAGGACCCGAAAGCGACAAGCGAAGGGTTGCGGGACGCCGCGGCGGGCCTAGAAGGGAGTGCTGCCCACCCTGCGCCAGGGGGAAGGCCACAATAGAAAGACGCCGGCCGACAGGCCGGCGACCGTCAGCAGCCGAAGGCTGCCCCGCGCCAGGGGGCGATGCCGCAGGGCCAAGACCGCCTGAGCTTGCCGAAGAAAAGCGGGCTCGGTTCACGAGCACCCGGCCAGCGACTTCAGGCGCGGGCGCTCAGGATTGTTGTTGGCGCCCACGGCAGCTGGATGACCGCAACAAGATTACGAGGAGCGACAGCAAAGCCAGCTGCCACAAACGGCACGCTCCGGCAACAACAGCGTGGCCGGTCTACAGATGCTGCCCCGCACGAGAGCCAGCACGCTTTGAGCGCGCATCGGCGATGCAAGCGTTGCAAGCTGGCCATGTCCACAAGGTCGGCGACCACTATATCGCCGACCACCAACGCGGGCGTACCGTCTAAGTGCAGACCTTTCGCGAGTGCGCGGACCGCGCATTTCATCTGCGATGGCCGGATCTTGCATTCCCGCTTGAGCTGCTCAACGTCAAGGCCTACACGCGCTGCGATCTTGAGAGTGACCCTTCAACTGGGGGAAATCATAAGGGCGCGGTGGAATTCGTCGAACTTTCCCTGTTTTCTCGAGGCGAGTGCGGCGAAGGCTGGGAATTGGGAATCCGGTCCCAGGACCGGGAACTGTTTGATCACAAGCTTCAGATTGGGTTCATGCTTGAAGGCTTTTTGGTAGTTGATATCAGCCAGTCTGCAATGCGGACAGTTGTGGTAGTCATTGAATATGACCAGAACGGCATCGCCTTGCGGGTTGCCGGCGATTGGCGAAGGAGATCGTTGTCGAATGCGCCGCTCCACTTTTGCCTGTCGGTCGACCACGCCTGCCGGTGCAGGTTCGCGCTATATTGGCTCGCCAGCAAGGCGAGGAGTAAAAGAAGAGCTGCGACAGTGATGGCAGTCGGCTTAGACATGAGTCTCCAATCCATGGACGGCGTGGCAGCAACGGCCGCCTTTTTGGTGTAAAATGGGTCAGTTTTGATCGTGCCCCGCAGTTGCTACAGGCGCACAGGTGCCGGTGCGATCTGGCGGTTTCTCAAATACGGCTTTGCGCCATCGGGTCCACCCCAATAGCTGAGCGTCGTTCGCACGGGGAATTGTGTTCACCACGCCGGGCGACTTGACCGTCCACCGCCGGAGCGCTGAACGGTCCGCTAGTGAGGCGCTCCCCGAATCGTCGTTTATCCCGCTCGCCCCGGACCGGGTGACAGCCAGCGTTGCCGCTACGCTGCGGAGAAAAACCGTCAGCGCGTGGCATTCGGACATAAGCTGATCGACGCCAAGAATAAGCCCCACGGAGGTGACCGGTGCGGCCGGAACAAGAAAGAGCGTTGCAGCCATTGTGACGAGGCCTGCACCGGTAATGCGGGTTGTTCCGTTCGAAGGGAACAATGCGACAAACAGCATGAGGATCCGGCAGCCGATCGGGAGATCAGTTTTCGTCGCTTGGGCGATGAAAAGGGCGGCGAGCATCATATTCGTGCCGTCCAGATTGAATGGAATGAGACCCACGACCGAATGCGTGGCGCCGGCCCTTTCCATCTTCTCCATGAGCGAGGCCAGCGCGGCCTCTGAGGAGGACATTGCGAGCAGCAGCTCGTCCTTGATGTATCGGACGAGAGAGAAGAGCGAGCGGCCGTTGTAGCGGCAGACCGCGCCGAACAGGACCGAGAGGAACAAGACTTGCAGGATGTCGCCTTCCGCGAAGGCATTGGCAATCGTTGACGGGATGATGTTCATCAGGAAGCTGGTCACGGACTGCTCGTGAGCCGTGGCCACATAGCCCTTAACGGCTTGGACATCGAGCGAGGCCGGATCGATGTTGAGGCCGGCGCCAGGCTGAACGATATTCGCGACAATCAGCCCGACAACAAAAGCGAGCGTCGAAAAGGTGAGAAAATAGACCATCGCCTTGGCGGCAACTCGGCCGACCTTCTGCAGATCGCTCATGCCGGCAATGCCGGTCGCCATTGTCAGGAAGATGACAGGTACGGTGATTATCTTGACGACATCGACGAAGGCATCGCCGAGCGGCTTCAGGCTGTGGCCGGTCTCCAAATGGAAATAGCCGATTGCGGCACCCAGGATTATGGCGGCAAGTACCTGCACGTAGGTCCGGGCAAAATGGCGCTTGCGGGGCGCTGCGATCGCGCGGGGAACTCTTGGAACCAACACCGTCTCTCTCCTTGACCGGATCGGGGTGGGGCTCCTCCCTCTCCCATGCAGTGCTCCGGTCGAACGCTGCGCCCACTTCGGCGCAAACGATGTGCCAAATAGCAAAGAGGGGAAAACGCGCAGGACCTCACGCAATGCTTGCGATTCGCTCTCCCACACTCGTGCAGTGGTTGCCTGTCGCAACTATGGAAGGGTCGATTCTTGGGAACTCCAAAGGCCGCTCTTTGCGTCGAGCAGCTTGGCTGCCTGGAAGGTTCCCTCTTTGCCTTGCGGTCTGCGAGCTGAGTCCAGATCGTCATCATTTGGCTGCGCGCCGCACGGGGCTCGAAAGATTCAATCGAGGACGGGTCCTCTTGGAAAACGGGGGCAGCGTTGGTCAAGCCCTTCCACCCTGCTGTCCCAATGGTGTTCAGAAGCTCAGTTCACGATCAAGCGATGGATCAGCGTCATCTGGCGTTTGCGCCATCGCGGCGGCGTTGCAACGGGTCTGCCAAAGATGAGAAGGCCGCGAGGCAGGGTCCGAGACCTAGACTCCAACCTCATAGCGCGCTCGGCTCGCGTTCGGAAGGTTCGAACCGCAGCACGATCAGGTGGCGACACCGTTGGTCGGAACCGGAACCCGACGAATGATCGTTCGTGACCGACATCTGTGAACAAGCAGTATGTGTCATTGCAATCACCACCCGTTGCGCGGAAATGCCCATATGGCCGTGAATGAACTGGATTTGGTGATTTTCCAGATGGCGGTGGAAAGCGTCCGCTTGCTCTCTTCAAGCTTTGATGAGAAGGCGGCTGAGATAGCCACGAGGAGCCGTGGTAGCCTTCTTTTTGACGTGCGGGTGGACGGTGACCTGGAGGTCCAGCGAGTCGCAGCCATTGGATATCCAGGCGACAAGATCGGTGTGGTGGCATTGGACCGAGAGGGCCTTGTTAGCTGTTGTTGCCTAGTCAATGGCACCTTCTCACCTTTCATTGCACCGTTGGAGAACTGGACCAGCATGCCCCTTTCGATGCAGGCCCAGATCGATGTCACAGGCTATGCGAGGCTCCTTCTGGCCGCCTTGCGAAATGCTGGACATATGCTGGACAGGTAGCATCGCGATGATGTCTGTGATGAGATGGTGCAAACGGCTGGATGAGGCGATCGCTTGCTGGCAGCTTTGGCAACAAAGCGATCGGTGAGTTCGCAATGCTGGAACACGTCCTTTAGACTCTGCAGTTAAGTTAGCGGACTACCATCTGACGAATGCCCTCTGACAGTCTGCATGGCGCGGCATGCCCTCTTAGGAATGCAGCCGTGGTTCTACACCATCGGCTGTTTTTGTGTCGAAGGCGACGGGCACGCCATGAACGAAGGAAGCGGCCGCCAACAGTTCCTCCAACTCGCGGTCGGTGGCCTTGCATGCCGGCATTAGTGTTCGGATGGCGCGGATCGCCTGCGCCATGGAGAGAAAGCGGACCCTTCCCCTGGAAAGGACATAGGCTTCTGCGGCTTTTTCGACGGTGACGGTGTGAAACGAATTGGTCATGACGAATTCCTCCCTGAACCCTGACCAACCCGACTTATGGCACGAATTCGACCGCCTTCAAGCCTATGTCCGATTGCGGACAATAGCTGCGATTCGTTCAAAACCGCTGATGCTTTTGGGCGACCTGGTGAGGGGCAAGGAGACGTCGGCTGAACCCGTTTCAACCGACATGCTTCAGGCAGCGGCCAGGCCGAAATAACGCTGCTCCTCCTTGTCATAAGCGCCATGTGTGAGCTTTATCAATCCGGCACGGTCGATGATCGTGATCTCGCCGCGCTTGGCGTGCACCAGTCCTCGATACTCAAGCATTTGCAGGGCCGTGGTGACCCCGGGCGGTGGGCGCGAGCATGGTCGCCAGAAATTCATGCGTCGGGAGGATCTTATCTCCTTCCGCACGGTCGTGGACCATCAGCTGCCAGCGGGCCAGCCGTTCTTCGATCTTGGAGTGGCCATTGACCAGTGCCGTCCGGCATGATTGGACGAGGAACGCGTGGGCATAATCCAGCACTGAGGTGCGAAGCGACGGGCTAATCGCAGGGCGAAGGTTTTCAACCGGCAGGCGCCAGGTAGTGCTTTCCTTTCCGAGAATGACGGCAATTCCTTTCATCCCGTCATAGCCGACAATGCCGACTTCACCTTGCCGCCCGCCGGTCATGGTGGCGACCACCGACGCGATGCCCCTCTCGGGAAAATATACGTTCTTGATCGGCTGATGCGCGACCTCCAACTGGTCCTTGATGCCCGGTTCGACGTGATGCAGCGATGGTCGCAAAAGCGCGAAGTCCTGCGGGGTGAGGGCTTCAGCACCTGGTCGCGAAAGAGGGATCGGGCAAGGCTCTCTTCCAACGGGGCAAGAGCGCGTACGTCTTACTGTCGGCTGCACCGAAGTAAATGCCGGCCGATGCCAAAGCATAGGCTTCGAAACGCGCGATTGCAAAGCCCTGTCGGGGCAGTGCAGTCATGCTAGAAGTCGCGCCGCCTACGATAGGCAGCGGATGACATGATTCCCTTCTGCGGCGGCCACCAAGAACGGCTCGGGCACGCTTTAATCGTTCATACACAAGCTCGCAGGAATGTAAGCAGCGGAACAATCGGGTGATTCGTACCGCCCTGCCCTTTCAGAGATCAAGTCATTGGACGTCAATTCGGCTGGAACGCCTCGTCGAACGGCCCAGGAAAATGCAGCCGGATGAGCAATGGTGGTTCACCTTATGTGCGGTCCCGGATATGCGGTCCGGCGGCTCATCTCCCAATAGCTTGTCGATGGGGAAGTGGAACTCGTCATGTCGCCGCGAACCGTCACCGCGCTAGCGGGGCTCTTTTGAAGACGCCGGTGTTTTTCTTTGTGGAACTGAATCTGTGAGGTGATTGATGCATGAATCAAACATTTGCGTATTTCCGCTGCATCGGCGACGTATATTGGTCGAAAGTATCGCCCAGGCCCTCGAGACCAAGAACGGCGAGGCGGCGAGTGCGTTCTGGCGCTGTGCTGCCAAGAAAATGCTCATTCAATTGTCCGATGTAGGAATTGCGCCAGAGCTCGCTGCGCAGGAGGTTGGAAGCCTTCTTCATGCGGTCTTGGACGACATGGCCAACCGAACGGTAATGCACAAAGCATAGGCTCGGGCGCTGTTGGACCGCGCGTCAGCTCGGGTCCTTATCAGGGGACTGCTCCGACTGGCCGACGGTCCGGCCAAACCGGCATACCGGCAAAGGTTTGAGGTTGCGATCGCTCACGGCGGCCGGTCCAATATTCTAAGACGACCTCAGAAGCCACGTTGGCTTCTTTGGACGAAGCGGAGGGGCGCCATTTTGGCGTGCTCACGCTGGACTGCGGGTTGCGCCTACGGAAATCCAAAGTCCGGCCGCGCGAGCCAATCGACCGGAACAGTCGAAAGCTCGTGGGGGCGGGTCCGCTCACCCTCACGGCGGCGGTGGCGGCCGTGAGCAGACTTAACTCAAGTCACGGCTGAGCATCCGCAGGCGCTATGCCGATTGGATGAGAACTGGTTGCCACAACACCGGCCCGTTGAGGCGTCCCCTCCAGCGGATGCGCAAGAGACTGGCGTAGGAAATATCGAGGAAGCCGGCGACTGCCTCGGTGTTGCCGACCTGCTTGGGCTGTCCGATACGTGACAACGGCCAGGTGGCGAGACGAAGGATCCTTTCGATGCGCGTATCTGTCACCGTTACGATCCCGGAGAGATTGTTGGCCAAGCCGAATTCGATGATCCCCGCGAAGAGCTCGTAGGTTGCTTGGGCCAGGCCGCCAGCTGCCTTCGGCGCTGTCGCAGGGAGATCGAGCGCGAAACGACTACTCTCCCAGATATCGGCACTCGCAGGGACCACCATCTCATCCAGCAGCGTCGGAAACGTATCGCGCAACATTGTCGGTCCGGTGGTCGGCAAAAGGCGGACGCAGCCGCAAGTTCGCCAATCGGACCCCTTGAGAAGCAGGTAGACGGGGTTCAGGCTGTCAAACGGGTCCGTTTCCATTTCGCCTTCGGTCTGCACTTCCCAATCGAGCCGCTTCTTGAAAACCCGATACCTAAGTCCGTGCATTTCCTTGAGTTCGCTCGCAAACTCGGCGTAGCAGTCGGGTGTTATCAGCTGCATCATTGTCGTCTCCGTGCGGGATGTGTCCACGCAATCGAAGGGCAAAGCCGTCATGAATGCAGCCTGTAGACCTTTACAGCTAGACTTGGAGAGGATCAGGATCTCGCCCGAGCAGCCATCCGCACTACGGCCTGGTTGATGGTTCGCACGCCAAGCTTCGCCTTGGCGTTTTCCTGATGGAAGGTCACGGTGCGTTTCGAGACACCGAGAATCTGGCTGATATCCCAGGCCGACTTGCCGCACGCCGCCCATTTCAGGCACTCGAACTCCCGCCGGGTGAGCGTTATGCCATCTACCACGCAATCTTCGGCGAGCCTGCGCCGGGCATGGATATGAACGTTGATCGCAACCAGTTGCATTGCTTTTTCGTAGCGCGTCAGCGACCTCAGAAATGGCGGATGCGCCTCGTTGGAGGCGAAGGTCAGTGCGGCGAACCGGCCGCGATGATCATGCATCGACATGGTCAGTCCGCCGCGAATGCCGAACTCAGCTGCTTTTTCCAGGACTTCCTGCTGAGAGGTCGGCAAATAACGGTGATCGCGGTCCACACCCCAGTCGAAGGTATCCCAGCCCCGCAGTCCCCGCAGGATCACGGGATCCACGCTGTGGTAGCGCTGTTGCAGGTAATGTGATGTCCATGATGATGGATAATTCGAGATCAATCGCGGCCTGTCGCCGGAAGCGGATGGGTAGGTGAAATAAGCGAAGAGCGGAAAGTCGAACCCGGCTGCGGCGGACGCCATTGCCTCATGGAGATCGACGGCATCGACGCTTGCAGAGAGTTGCTCGACCAAGGTTTCAAATACGCGATGCATCTGCGCTTAGCGTACCTCGCGGAGGTTGCTGGAAGCCGACGGAGACGTGGTTCTAAATGATGGCCTGTCCCTGCAGGGCATACGACGCGCCGCCGTCATCACCGCAATTGCTGTGCTGCTTCCGATTGGAGAGAGCTCCGCCCACCTGACCAACTACCGATGGGTGATATTGCGACGTTATCGATGAGCCGCGTGTCGCCAAGCCAAGCCGCAGCAAGCAAGCGTGCCGGTCGGTCAAGGCTTGCTAACGATTGCAGGTCTGTTTCTCCGCGCAGCTCCAGGTATTCGAGCTCGCGATAGCCGGCAGCCAGAATTGCTGCACGCGCTTCATCAAGCGTAGGCAGGATGGGGGAGCCGCGTGCAAGCCGCTCGGCCGTATCGAGCAGGACCGATGCTAGTTTTGGGGCAATGGCGCGTTGGGCTGGGGAGAGCCGCACGTTACGCGACGATAGCGCAAGACCATCGGCTTCGCGGACTGTCGGACAGGGCACAATAGTGATCGGAATGTCGAGATCCCGGACCAAGCGCCTGACAAGCTGAAGTTGCTGAAAATCCTTTTCGCCAAAAAAGGCGAAGTCAGCGCCGGCCTGCAGGAAGAGCTTGGCCACGACCGTCGCCACGCCATTGAAATGGCCGGGCCGGAATGCGCCGCAAAGGCATTCGCTGATGCCGGACACTGAAACGGCCGTGGCGAAGCCCACCTGGTACATTTCCTCTGTGTCCGGCACATAGAGCAGATGCGTGCCCAGCAGAGCGAGCTTGGCAGCATCGTCGCTTTCCGTCCGAGGGTAGGCAATCAGGTCGGCGGGGCTGTTGAACTGCTTGGGGTTTACGAACAGCGTCACGATCACCCGCTCGGCCCTTTCGAGCGCCTTCCGCACGAGGCTCAGATGCCCGTCGTGCAAGGCTCCCATGGTCGGCACAATACCGATCGTGGCACCCGAGCGACGCCATTGCGCAACGACGCCGCGCAGCTCGCTCACGGTTCGAGCGATCGGCACGCTCATGTGAAGTCACCGGCCTTCAAGGCGTTGACATAGAGATGTTCGACCGCCGGAAAGTGCCGGTTCCGCACATCGGTGGCGTAAGCGGCGATTGCCGCCTCAGCCTGCTCACCGAGCTCGGCATAGCGTTTGACGAACTTCGGCCGAAATGAGGTGAAGAGCCCGAGCATATCGTGGCTCACCAGAATCTGGCCGTCGCAAGCTGGCGAGGCACCGATGCCGATTGTGGGTATGTCGATATCGGCGGTTATCTGCCGTGCAAGCTGCTCCGGTATCTTTTCCAGCACCAAGGAGAAGGCGCCCGCTTCGGTTACCGCCCTGGCGTCGCGCCTGATCCGCTCTGCATCGGCTCCCCGGCCCTGCACACGATAGCCTCCAAACGTGTTTACCGCCTGCGGCGTCAGGCCCACATGGGCCATGACAGGTACGCCGCGCGCGGTAAGGAAGCGGATGGTTTCCGAGATGGTCTCGCCGCCCTCGATCTTTACCGCTGAACAACCGGTCTCACCCATCACGCGCGCAGCGTTGCCGAAAGCGTGCTCTGGGCTTTCCTCGTAGGAACCGAAGGGCAGGTCGACGACCATCAGCGCGTGTTCAAGGCCGCGGCGAACGGCCTGTCCGTGCATGATCATCATGTCGAGCGTGACCCCCAGCGTCGACGACAGGCCGTGCAGCACCATGCCGACGCTGTCGCCGACAAGAACGATGTCGCAGTGGCGATCGAGCAGCCTCGCGACCGGCGTGGTGTAGGCCGTCAAGCATACAAGTGGCGTCTGGCCTTTTCGCGATCGAATATCTGGAGGAGTCATCCCTTTTATCTCACCAGCCGCGCTCAACCGAGGCCCCTTCCCTTACGTTACCAACAGCGGGTGTCGCGTTTGGCATATTTTTGTGCGACTGCGAAGAGCTAAAAACAGCGCTTGAGTACTCTGGTGTTGACGTGCTGGCTTCCAAGGTTACATTCAATCGATTAAGGCGCTCCGTTGGGCCAACCCGCTTTCGCAAACATGGATCCTCAGACAAGAAGAACCAAGAAAGGCAAAGCCGCCGTCAAAGCTGACGAAGCCAAAGTGGACCTGACTGCCGTCGTGGTCGCCGTAAACGACAGTGAGCCCTGTGTCCTCACAGTCGGTCATGCGGACACCCTCCCTTCTGGACCTTTTGCCCTTGAGCATCGATCACTGCAGTCGGGTTTGAGGGGGTGGGTGGAGCAGCAGACCGGCCATGCACTTGGATACATCGAGCAACTCTACACCTTCGCCGATCGCGATCGCATCGGCACTGAGCGCCACCAGCGCGTCATCTCAATCAGCTATCTCGCATTGACCAGGAAGGAACAGGCAACGAACTCGGCCGCGTGCGGCTGGCAAAGTTGGTACGAATATTTTCCCTGGGAGGACCACCGCTTCGGCACGCCGCCTGTGCTGCTCGATAGATTGCGGCCCCGCCTGATTGAGTGGGCCGGCGGCGCCAGCGAGCCGACCACTCAACGCGAGCGCCGGCAGCGCGCTGCGATAGCCTTCGGCTTCGACGACCGCCATTGGAACGAGGAACTCACGCTCCAACGCTACGAGTTGCTCTATGAAGCTGGTCTGATTGAGGAGGCCGGTGGCGGCAGGGACGCGATTGCGGCCGCGGCTGGCAAACCAATGGTCGCTGACCACCGTCGTATTCTGGCAACCGGGATCGCGCGGCTGCGTTCGAAGATCAAATACCGGCCGGTCGTGTTCGAGCTTATGCGGCCTTCCTTCACGCTGCTGCAACTGCAGCGAACCGTGGAAGCTTTGGCTGGCAGGCTGATCAACAAGCCGAACTTCCGGAGATTGGTCGAGCAGCAGGAACTTGTTGAGGAGACCGGGGAGACCTCCCTCGACACGGGCGGCCGACCGGCGAAGCTTTATCGCTTCCGGCATGCCGTCCTCGACGACAGGGCTATCGCCGGGACAAAATTACCGCTGGCGCGGGCTTGACATACTTATAGTCAAGGTAGATATATTCCCTTATTGTCAAACCGAATATAATCGAGGCGCCAATGACTGGGGCGTTACCTATGGCTGCGTCCCTGTATGAGCGTGTCCGGCGGGTGATCCCACCCGTTGAATGGCTCGCGTTCGCCGGCGATATTGAAGCCATCTTAGCGCTGAAGCGTGAGCGCAATGCGGTGGTGCTGGCGCACAATTACCAGACGCCCGAAATTTTTCATTGCGTGGCAGACATCGTCGGCGACAGCCTGGCGTTGGCCCACAAGGCGGTGACGGTCGACGCCGACATCATCGTGGTTGCCGGCGTTCATTTCATGGCCGAGACGGCAAAACTGCTCAATCCGAACAAGACCGTGCTCATCCCGGATCTCCGCGCCGGCTGCTCGCTGGCCGAATCGATCACGGCAAACGACGTGCGGCTAATGCGGCTGCGGTATCCGGGGGTCCCCGTTGTTACTTACGTCAACACTTCCGCCGCCGTAAAAGCGGAGTCCGACATCTGCTGCACGTCCGGCAACGCCAAGGCGGTGGTGGAATCGCTTGGCGTGGCGCGTGTGCTGATGCTCCCGGACGAATATCTGGCGAGGAACGTGGCAGCCGATACAGACGTCGAGATCATCGCCTGGAAAGGCCATTGCGAGGTGCATGAGCGCTTCACCGCAGCAGACATCCGGGAACTGCGCGATGCCCATCCAGGCGTCATCGTGCTGGCCCATCCAGAATGCCCACCAGACGTTGTCGCGGAGGCGGAGTTCTCCGGCTCGACCGCGGCGATGTCGGATTATGTCGAGCGTGAGAAACCGACGCGTGTCGTCCTTCTGACCGAATGTTCGATGAGCGACAACGTCGCGGTCGCGCATCCCGACGTCGAGTTCGTTCGCCCATGCAATCTGTGCCCGCACATGAAGCGCATCAACCTGGCCAACATTCGCGCCGCACTCGAGCAGAACCGGCATGAGGTCCGGATTGATCCCGAAATTGCCGGCCCCGCCCGCCGCGCGGTCGAGCGCATGCTTTCCCTATGAGTCTGGAGGTTCGCGACATCGCCGGGGCGCCGGTCGTCATCGGCGGCGGCATTGCCGGCCTGATGACGGCGCTTCATCTGGCGCCGGAACCGGTCGTGCTTTTGACGAACGCGCCGCTTGGAACCGGAGCCTGCAGTGAACTTGCCCAGGGCGGTCTTGCGGCAAGTCTCGGGGGCGACGACGGCCCAGATTTTCACCTTTGCGACACGATAGCTGCCGGCGACGGACTCTGCGATGAGGCCACGGTGCGGCGAGTGGTACGAGCTGCACCCGAAGCGATTAGGACGATCCAAAGGTTCGGCGTCGACTTCGACCAGCACCCTGACCGCGCGTTGCGACTTGGGCTCGAGGCGGCACACTCGCGACGGCGAATTGTGCATGCAGCCGGCGACGCCACCGGTCGCGAGTTGGTGCGCGCGCTCGTCGCCGCGGTTCGGCGTACAGCCTCGATCACCATTATCGAAAATGTGGAGGTCCGCCGGCTGGTCGTGCAGGACGGGTCGGTCATCGCCGTGGTCGCAGCAGGACGAGCCGGCGCGCTCGCTCTGCCCACGCGTCGCGCGGTGCTGGCGACCGGCGGCGTCGGCGGGCTGTTTTGCGACACGACAAACCCCGCTGGCTCATGGGGTCACGGGCTGGCGCTCGCCGCATGGGCGGGGGCGGAACTCGCCGACTTGGAATTCATACAGTTCCATCCAACTGCGCTCGACGGTCCGCGCCGGCCGATGCCGCTGGTGAGCGAAGCCGTGCGTGGCGAAGGCGCGGTGCTCATCGATGAGCGAGGAGAGCGCTTCCTCGCCGACACACCTGGCGGTGAACTTGCGCCTCGCGACGTCGTAGCGCGCGCCATTTGGCACCAGCTTGCCGTTGGACGCCGCGTATTCCTGGACGCACGGCAAAGTCTCGGCCCGAGATTTGGCAAGCGTTTTCCAGGCATCGCCGAATTGTGCCGGAGCGCAGGAATCGACCCCGCGACCGACCTGATCCCGGTGCGCCCGGCGGCACATTATCACATGGGCGGCGTCGCCGTAGACAGCGCCGGCCGCAGCTCCATCGAGGGATTGTGGGCCTGCGGTGAGGTGGCCTGTACCGGCCTGCACGGCGCCAACCGCCTGGCCAGCAACTCGCTCACCGAAGCGGCGGTCACCGCGAGCTGGGTTGCCGAAAGCGTTGCCGGCACGTCGTATACCCGGCGACCGCGCAGATGCTCCACATTCGTCCCTCCACGACCAGACGCTTCCGTGGTCCGCCCGATTGTCTCCGCCGCCCTGGGTATCATCCGCGACGGCGAGGCAATGCGCGAAGCGGTGGCGACCCTGCTGCCGATCGCAGCCAATAGTGTCGCTGCCTCTGGTCCGGCTTTGGTCTCACTGATGATCGCCGCGGCGGCCCTGAGGCGGGAAGAGAGTCGAGGCGCGCACTGTCGGTCCGATTTCCCGCTCCACGATGCCAACGTGCGCCCATCACGGCTGACACTGCACAGCGCAATGCGGGCCGCGGCCGCACTCGATTGCCGGGCTACCATACGGAGCACTTGATATGACTTCATTCTCCCCCCTCCCCGCGACCCTGATCGAACCGATTGTGCGCGTTGCGCTCCTCGAAGACCTGGGCAGATCCGGCGACCTGACCACCGATGCGGTTATCCCGTATGATTGCACTGCCACGTTGGTGCTCAAAGCGAGGCAGGCGGGCGTCGTTGCCGGGCTCGATCTGGTCTCGTATGCCTTCCTTCTCGTGGAACCGGCGATCAACATCCAGATCTGGCGCCCTGATGGCAGCGAGGTTGGGGCCGGGGAAACCATTGCAAGATTGTCCGGACCCGCACGAGGCCTGCTCACGGCCGAACGCACGGCCCTCAATTTCTTATGCCGGCTGAGCGGCATTGCCACTGCCACAGCGGCCATGGTTGAGGCCGTGCGCGGTCACAAGGCGAGGATTGTATCGACGCGAAAGACGACGCCCGGGCTGCGGGCATTGGAGAAATACGCCGTGCGCGTCGGCGGCGGTGCCAATCACCGGTTCGGCCTCGATGACGGCGTGCTCATAAAGGACAACCACATCGCGATCGCCGGCGATATCCGCACAGCAATAGAGCGGGCGCGCGCCGCAGCAGGGCATATGGTGAAGGTCGAGGTCGAGGTCGACACGCTGAAGCAGCTCGATGCAGCGCTCGCGATTGGTGTTGACGCGGTGCTGCTCGACAATATGTCGGTCGAGGATCTTGCCCGCGCGGTTTCTATAGTGGATGGCCGTACGATCACCGAGGCGTCCGGTCGGGTGATGCCGAAAACGGCGGCGGCGATTGCGGCGACCGGTGTCGATCTCATCTCCATGGGTTGGCTGACGCACAGCGCCCCGATCCTCGACATCGGCCTGGACATGCCGGACCACCAGAACATCTGCAAGCACTTGAACTGAGGATTACGGCGTGAGGAGCAACATCAGCTCGGCAGGCGTAGGAGGTGCTGGAAAGACGTGCCGCAGCTCGCCTTTAGCGAGTGCGCCCCAAAGCCAAGAAGGCGTACCGGACTAGCAAACAAAGGTTTGACGATGACGATTGGAATGAACTCGGAGTTCGACGTGAACCAGACCATGCAATCGGTCGATGGAACGCCTCCGCGATGGAACCGCAAAGAGGCCGAGGCCATCTACGGCATGCCATTCAACGATCTGCTGTTCCTAGCTCAGACGATCCACCGCCAGAACTTCGATCGAAACCGAGTGCAGCTGTCGCGGCTCCTTAGCATCAAGACCGGCGGGTGCCCCGAAGATTGCGGCTATTGCAGCCAGTCTGCGCATTACGAAACCGGTGTGAAGGCGTCGAAGCTGGTGGACGTCAAGCATGTCATCGACGAAGCGGCCATGGCGCGTGATGGCGGCGCAACGCGCTATTGCATGGGCGCGGCGTGGCGAAGTCCCAAGGAGCGCGACATGGAGGTTGTGGTCGCCATGATTGAGGGCGTCAAGGCCCTCGGCATGGAGACCTGCATGACGCTCGGCATGCTCGATCTTGAGCAAGCTGCTCGCCTGAAGCAGGCCGGTCTCGACTACTATAACCACAACATCGATACCTCTGAGCGCTACTATGGCGAGGTTATTTCAACCAGGACTTTTGCCGACCGGCTGGAAACGCTTGGGCACGTGCGCGCGGTTGGGATGAAAGTCTGCTGCGGCGGCATTGTCGGGATGGGAGAAGAAAAGACCGATCGCATCGACATGCTGGTCACGCTCGCGAACCTGCCCGAGCCGCCGGAAAGCGTGCCGATCAACATGCTTATTCCCATCGAAGGCACGCCGCTTGCCGCGGCCGACGCCATCGATCCGATCGATTTCGTCCGCATCGTTGCGCTCGCGCGGGTGATGATGCCGAAATCCTATGTAAGGCTGTCCGCCGGCAGGACGGCGATGAGCGACGAAACGCAGGCGCTGTGCTTCTTTGCCGGGGCCAATTCGATCTTTGTCGGCGACACGCTGCTGACGGCGGGAAATCCCGGCGAGGACAAGGATACCCTTCTGTTCCGGCGCCTCGGCATTGAGCCTATGGAACTCGCCACGCAATGAAGGAGGCAATTCTTGCCCGCTATGACGCAACCTTGCGGGGACTGGGGCGCAAGGACCGGTTGCGGACGCTCGCACCGCGCGCCGGGCTCGACTTCTCGTCGAACGACTATATCGGACTTGCCGCCTCCAAAAGACTGGGCGATGCGGTTTCGACGGCGATTGCGCGGGGCACGCCAGTGGGCGCCACCGGATCGCGGCTGTTGCGCGGCAATGCACCGGAACATGAGCAACTGGAGGCGGACGCAGCGGCATTTTTCGGAGCCGAGCGTGCACTGTTCTTCGGCAGCGGCTATATCGCCAACTTCGCTCTGCTGACGGCCCTGCCGCAGAAAGGCGACCTGCTGGTCCTCGACGAGCTCGCTCATGCCAGCATGCATGAGGGTGCCCAGGCCGGGCGCGCTGAGTTCAAGCTGGCCGCGCACAACGACGTCGACGCTGTCGAGGACGCAATCACCCGCTGGCGCGCCGAAGGCGGCATGGGGCGGGTGTGGATCGCCTTCGAAAGCCTTTACAGCATGGATGGCGACCGTGCGCCGATGGAGAGCCTGGTCGCGCTGGCTGATCGGTACCAGGCATTCATCGTCGTCGATGAAGCGCATGCCACCGGCGTCTGGGGACCGGACGGCCGGGGACTGGCCGCCGCGTATGAAGGCCGCGACAACATCGTCACGCTCCACACATGCGGCAAGGCGCTTGGCGCATCCGGCGCGCTCGTTACCGGACCGCGAACACTGTGCGACTATCTTATCAACCGGTGCCGGCCATTCATCTATGCGACCGCACCATCGCCGCTGATGGCAGTCGCGGCACGTGAGGCGCTGACTATTCTGTCTGACGAGCCTATGCGTCGTGCTCAGTTGCACGAGCGTGTCGCTTTCGCGAGCCGGCAATTGGCCGAACGCTGCGGCGTGATGCCCAGCGGTTCGCAGATCCAGCCGCTTGTGATCGGCGATAACAGCCGCACCATGGCGGTGGCGGCAGGACTGCAGGCACGCGGCTTCGACATACGCGGCATTCGCCCGCCGACAGTGCCTGAGGGTACGTCGCGCCTGCGCATTTCGCTGACTCTCAACGTCGACGAAGCCGACATTTCCGCCATGGTCGAGGCTCTCGTCGGAGTGTTGGCCACAGCATGACCAAACGCATCGTCGTCACCGGAACAGACACTGGAATTGGCAAGACAGTGTTTTCGGCCGGACTTGCCGGGCTGCTCGACGGCTTCTACTGGAAGCCGGTGCAATCGGGCCTCAACGAGGAGACCGACAGCGAGGTCGTCGCCCGGCTTTCCGGCTTGCCCGACGGACGCGTGCTGCCCGAAGTCTATCGACTGACGATGCCGCTGTCGCCGCATCGATCAGCCGAAATCGACGGCGTCGCGATCGAGGCCGACGATCTTTCATTTCCGGTCCTGCCGACACCGCTCGTCATCGAAGGCGCCGGCGGGCTGATGGTGCCGCTCAATCGACAGACAAGGTTCATTGACATATTCGAACAATGGCGGCTGCCGGTCATACTGTGCGCCCGCACCGCGCTTGGCACCATCAATCATACGCTGTTGTCGATCGAGGCCCTGAGAGCCCGCTCCATCCCGCTCATCGGCATTGCCTTCATTGGCGAAGAGGTGGCCGATACACAAAGGACAATCGTGGAATTCGGCGGCGTGCCGCAGCTGGGCAGGCTGCCGCACCTCGGTCCGCTGACGGGTGAAACGTTGAGAGATGCAATGATTTCCGGCTTCGACCTGGCCATGATTGCCGGAGGCGACTGATGGCGGAGTCTCGAGTCTGGCATCCGTTCACGCAGCACGCGCTAGAGCCCTCGGTCCCTGAAATCGTGCTGACTGAAGGCGCCTATCTCCACGAGGCCGACGGCTTCCGCATCCTCGATGCGATTTCTTCCTGGTGGGTCGTCACCCATGGCCATCGCCACCCCCGCATCATGAAGGCCATCGAGACGACCGCGTCGAGCCTCGACCAGATCATCTTCGCGGGCTTCACCCACGAGCCGGCCGAACGGCTGGCCGAGGCGCTTATCGGCATCGCACCCGCCGGCCTCGACCGGGTGTTCTATTCCGACAGTGGCTCCACCTCAGTCGAAGTCGCGCTGAAGATGGCGCTCGGCTATTTCCGCAACATCGGCGCGCCGCGTTCGCGCATCGCCGTCATGGAGCACAGCTATCATGGCGACACGATCGGGGCGATGAGCGTCGGCGCCCGCGGCGTCTTCAACGCCGCCTATGATCCTTTGCTGTTCGAGGTCGACGCCATCCCCTTCCCGGCCGCCGGGCGCGAGCAGGAAACGCTGGATCGGTTCGAGGCCGTTAGCCGCGACCGGCGCGCAGCCGCGCTGATCGTCGAGCCGCTGGTGCTTGGCGCCGGCGGCATGCTGATGTATCCGGCCTGGGTTCTTGCCGAATTGAAGAGGATCGCCGAAGCCTCCGGCACGCTGCTGATCGCCGATGAAGTGATGACCGGCTGGGGGCGCACCGGAACCATGTTTGCCTGCGAACAGGCGTCCGTCTCGCCCGACATCTTGTGCACCTCGAAAGGTCTGACCGGTGGTACCATCCCGCTGGCCGCCACGATCGCCACCGATGCCATCTTCCACGCTCACTTTTCGGAGGATCGCAAGAAGACGTTTTTCCATTCGAGCTCCTACACCGCCAATCCGATCGCCTGCGCGGCAGCACTTGCCAATGTCGAGATCTGGCGTGACGAGCCGGTGGCCGAGCGGATCGCGGTCTTGAGCGCGAGGCAGGCCGCCGGGCTGCAACGCTTCCGGGTCAATCCATATTTCACCGACTGCCGGACAACCGGCACCATCGCGGCACTCGACCTACGCACCGGCTCAGCCGGTTATCTGGCCGAGATCGGGCCAAAACTGCGCGCTTTTTTCCTTGAGCGGGGGCTACTTGTGCGCCCGCTCGGCAATGTCCTCTATCTTCTACCGCCCTATTGCATCACCAGCGACGAATTGGGCGGGCTCTATGACGCGATAGAGGAGGCCGGCGAACGCTTCGGCTCGCGGCCATGAACCTATCGTCGCGCGTTCTCGGCTTCGGCCATCATGCGCCGGCGCGCAAGGTCGAGAACCCGGAAATCGAAGACCGGCTCGGGCTTGAGCCCGGCTGGATCGAGCGGCGCACCGGAATTCGCTCGCGCTTCTGGGCAACAGACGAAGACACGCTGTCGGGCCTTGCCGCCTCTGCCGGCGACATGGCGCTGACCAATGCCGGTATCGACCGCGGCGACGTCGGTCTACTCTTGCTCGCCACGTCGACGCCCGATCACCTTCTGCCGCCAAGCGCGCCGCTGGTCGCACATCGGCTGGGGCTAGGCCGCGCCGGAGCGATCGACCTGACCGGCGCCTGCGCCGGCTTCATCTATGCGCTGATGTTCGCCGACGGGTTCACCCGCCTGCACGGCAAAGCGAGCCTTGTCATCGCCGCCAACATCCTCAGCCACCGCATCAATTTGGCCGAGCGCGCCAGCGCCGTGCTGTTTGCCGATGCCGCCGGCGCCATGGTGATCAGTCCTTGCGATGACCCGGATCGAGGCATTCTCGGCGCTTCGGTGGATTCCGACGGCTCGCGCTACGGGCTAATCCAGATTCCCGCCGGGGGAAGCAACACTCCGTTCCATGCCGACCTCGACCTCGCGCAGACACGGATGACGATCACTGACGGCCGTGAAGTATTCAGCAAGGCCGTGGAGATGATGACCGCCTGCTCGAGAGATGCGCTCACTGCTGCCCGACTGAGGCCGCAAGACCTCGATCGTTTCGTGCCGCATCAGGCCAATGCGCGCATTTTCGACGCGGTCGGCAGGAACCTCGGCATCGCTGATCACTCGATCGTCAAGACGATCGCCGAATATGGCAACTCTTCCGCCGCGACGATCCCGCTCTCATTGTCGCTGGCCCATCGGGCGCAGCCGTTTCGGCCTGGCGAGAAAGTCCTCTTGGCGGCAGCGGGTGCGGGTCTCAGCGGCGGCGCGCTTGTGGTGGGAATTTAGCAAAGCAATGCTTGCGCACAGGACTGCTCATGAATGAGACTATGAGAATGGCTCAATACGTAAATAGTCGCCGGCAAGCTCCATAGAGCTGGGTTCCGTGCGGTGCTCCGCGATGTCTAAGTATCGACCCGCTTGCTCAAATCGCAGCGCTCATCGAAGGCCAGCAATACCTCATGCAGAGCGAAAATCCTCAACCGCCCGTTTCAAAGACGCTCGCCCCATTTCGAAACAAGGTGTTTCGCTCAATTTGGGCGGCCACCCAGATTTCCAGCCTCGGTTGGCTAGTGCAAACGGTCGCCATCAGTTGGCTTATGGCAACGATTTCAGCGTCCGACCTCATGGTGGCACTCGTCCAGGCCGCATCCACATTGCCGGTGTTCTTCCTCTCAGTTTTCGCCGGAGCCATTGCCGACAACTTCAGCCGCCGGTGGGTGATGTTTGCGGGACACTGCCTGATAGCATCGGCGTCGACGACGCTGATGATTTCTGTGGGTCTGGGATTTGTCAGTCCTTGGCTGATTCTCGGGTTAGGTTTCCTGGCCGGCTGCGGCTTTGCCTTGAATGATCCGGCTTGGCACGCTTCGGTCGGCGATATCCTTCACAAACGCGACATTCCGGCCGCAGTGACGCTTATGTCCGTCGGATACAACATTGTGCGCAGCGTTGGTCCGGCCTTGGGGGGCGTGATCCTGGCCGTCTTTGGGCCGCTGGCCGCTTTCGCCTTGGCTGCGGTGAGTGATCTGGCGCCCATAAGCGCGATATGGCGCACCAAATGGGAGGTCCGCTCTTCGCCTCTCCCTCGTGAGAGAATGACGACGGCAATTCATGACGGAGTGCGCTTTACGGCGATGTCTTTGGAGATCAGGGCAGCGACCGCCCGAGCCGCTCTTTTCGGATTGGCAAGCATCTCCATTCTGGCGTTGCTCCCCCTCGTCGTCCGGGATCAGTTGAAGAGTGGGCCAATTGTCTACGGTATCTTATTGGCCGGCTTCGGCATGGGTGCTTTCATCGCGGGCATGGGCAACGGCTTCTTGAGGAAGGTCACGTCTCAAAACAGGCTGGTGGCCTTCGCCTCTGTGGCTTGTGCAGTCTGTTGCCTCTCCCTTGCCCTTACATCGTCGGTTCCTGTGGCGGCCATTTCGCTGGCGCTCGGCGGAGCGGGTTGGCTTATCACCTGGACGGGCATTGACGTGTCGGTGCAGTTGGCAAGCCCAAGGTGGGTTGTAGGCCGCACGCTCTCCATTTACTACGCCTTGAGCGCAGGCGGTATGGCTGCTGGCAGCTGGATCTGGGGTTCTGTCGCGCAAAACTATTCCTTGACCTCAGCATTGGAGGGCGCCGCAGGCGCTCTGTTGCTGGTTGCAGCAGCGGGGATCGTGTTGCCGGTCCGTCCCTGGGAAGAAACCGATCAAGAAAGTTCAGTTTTTCATCCGCCGGACGTGGCTCTCGATCTGAAACCCAGAAGTGGCCCTATCGTGGCCAAGGTCGAGTATTTGATATCGGAGGAAAATATCGAGGCCTTTCTGGGCTCCATGCGCACGCGGCGACACGTCCAGAGCCGTGCCGGTGCACGAAACTGGACGCTCCAGCGAAATCTGCAAACACCGTCACTTTGGACGGAGACATTCCGCACCCCCACCTGGATGGACTTTCTCCGCCTAAATCATCGACTCACCGCAGCAGATAAGGAAGTCGCCCAGCATCTCCTGTCACTGCATGAAGGAGAGGTGCCTCCGCAGACAGTGCTTTCGATTGAACGGACGACCGAGGCAATTCGTACCCGTACCTCGACAATCTTTTCTCGTCCTCCAAGATGACGCCATCAAGCTGCTGTCCAGGGACAGGGTGGATCACCGGTGCTTTGCAGAGCACAGCCTCACACCGAGAGCAGCGTGCTCCGGGTTGTGCGCTTTCGCGCGCACCCAGGCGAGATGATGGTGAACGCGGCGTCAAGTGGAAGTCCCCTGCATACGCTTGCGGAGTCTTCTGCGAGAGCCCATGCCGACGAGCGCCAAACAAGGTCTGATGCCTTTCGGCGTCGTGGCCTCAACTCATCGATTCGCGAGAAAAGCATCGAATGCAGCAGCAACGGCGCGAACAACAAAGCGGTGCTCCGGCCGCACGCGGATGAAGCCGTTTTCGACGTCCAGGATCCCCTCCTCAGCCAGCGTCACCAAACTCTCAACTGAATCGAGAAAACGAGCTGGTTCGATTTCGTGGGCGGCACAGATGGTCGGCACGTCGGCCTCCAAATCGCACATCAGTCGCTCGATGATCGCTGCGCGCACCCGGTCATCGTCGGTCAGACGGTGACCCTTTGATGTCGCCAGACGTCCACTTGCGATGTGCCGGGCGTAAGAATCCCGTGTTACTTCGTTCTGAACATACCCCTCGCGGACTCGGCCAATAGCCGACGCGCCGAAGCCGATCACGTTTTGCAAGTATCGGCCGAGTATCCCAGCGAATTACGCCGTAGGCGCCCGGTCTTCTGCGCTAGCGCAAGTTCGTCGTCCGGCGGAGCGAAATGATCGAGCCCGATCTCCCGGTAGCCAGCGCCAACCAGTGTCTCGGCGACAGCTGCAGCCTGTTCGGCGCGAAGATCGCCGTCGGTAGACCTGCCTGCTCGATTAGGCGCTGATTCTTTATCACGGAAGGAATATGCGCGTATCCGAACACCGCAAGCCGGTTGGGGCGCATGGCGACCGCAGCCATCGCGGTCTGGATGCAGGACTGCACAGTCTGTTTCGGGAGACCGAAGATGAGGTCGAAGTTGATATGGCCAACGCCATGCCGGCGGAGATTTTGGACTGCAGCGGCCGTCTGCACCTTACTCTGGATCCGATTGATCAAAGCTCTGCACGCCGATGCTCGCGCGGTTGACACCGTTAGCTGCCAGGGCTTCGGCCATTTCCGGTGTGAACGTTCGGGGATCGATCTCCACGGCGATCGCAGCAGTTTTGCTGAAAGCGAAGTGGCGGCTCCATCAGCGCCAAGTGCTCGGCTGGCCCGATAAGGTGAGGCGTTCCGCCGCCGAAATGCACATCGCTCACCGGCAGCCCTTGCCGCACTTGCTCCGACACCAAACTGATCTCCTGACGCAGCACCGCTAAATAATTAAGGATCGGGCCGTTGCGACGGATGACCGCGGTAGGGAAGCCGCAATACCAGCACATGGATCGGCAAAACGGAATGTGGAGATAGAGCGACACCGATTCGTCGGCCGGGAGGCCCCCCAGCCATTCCTCATAATCGTCAGCACCAACTGCCGCAGAGAAGTCTGGCACAGTCGGATAGATGGTATACCAAGGCGGCCGGGGGTCCCGGTACTTTGTCAGGATTGAGGTGTGCAAGGAGCTGTCATCCCACGTCGCTGATCCATCATTCTTTCGTTGCGCGCTCGTCCTGGTCTCTGACCTAAGTCAGTGCGTCCCGCTTATGTCGCAGTCTCGTTTGGACAGGATGGGGTCAACCACGCCGGGGAGCGCGCGTGCCATGGTTGCGCCTGAGGTGATGGTGCGGTGCCGCATTCAACGTCTGAGTACGTGACGCCAGTGCAGTGTGCTTGAGGCGTCTGCGGAAGAACTTTGCAATGCGAAATTCATGTCCGACGCAACGGACCTGTCAAGCCTCGTTCAGACGCCATCCAGGTCCAGCCAGCGGCCTTCCCTGCCGGCCGAAAAACCATACCGGCTTTAGCCACCGAGACGCTCTAAAGCTGACGTCGGCTCATTTGATGAAAGGAGGACGCCGCTAGGGGGTGCACAAGGTTCCCCGGCTTGACGTCGCTTCGAGCGAAGAGCGGCGGTGTGGCTTGTCGTCAAGCGCCGGGCAGCGTGCCCCCTACCGATATCCCGAAAAGATCGACCAAGATGGCCATGCCGACGCCACACGCGGTCTGGATGAGGCCGACCATGAAAATGCGATTGGCGCGTTCGTAGATGGGGCGCCGCAAGGAACTCATGTCGAGCAGCATGGACAGCGCTCTCATCTGCAGTGCGATGCCGAGCAGGATCGGCACTACGGCGAACAGATCGTAGAGTTGCCATGGCAAGGGGTTCGCGGCCCAATGAGTGAGGAAGCCGAGGGAAAAGGCAAGCAGGATACCCACGGCAGTGATTGTGCCGTTGCGGAAAATGGTCTCGATCGGTTCTTCCTTCGGATCGTGCTCGTCCAAGCGGCTTCCTTTCGTTGCTCTTCCGTCGAGACTAAGTTCTCGAGAATACTGTTCATCGCCAATTACTCGAGGCGAGCCGTAGGCAGCCGTTTCAGGGTGCGCTCCCTCTCGCTTCCGGCCGCGCAATGTACCTGCACGGCGAACTTACAGCGGCGAAAAGGTGCTGCGGCCACCATGCGACGCCTCGGACGTGCACGCCCTCTGTTCCTGGCGCAGCCCTTGCGGAGCGTACGCGCAGTGATCCTTCTCGGTAGCGGATGGCGCGGCCTCCGTTGCGGTCAGACGGGAAGCCGTCGCTGTTAAACGAGACTGTCACATATCGAACATGGCGAACCGTGTCGCACATTTCTTTTCGCAGTGACCCTCAAAAAAAGTGATTCCAGCGAGACGAAGGCGCGTCGGCCCGATTTTGGTGTCGGCCGCATCTACGCTTCAGGTTGGCATGTCGCTTGCTGCTCTATTCGGAGAGCTGCAGCGGTCCGACCGGAGTGTTTCACATGTAAACGATAATGAATCTCCTAGCAGAAAACACTATTATAAGTACATGTGGCTTTTACGCTGGCTCACCTCTCGTGTCAAGCGCTTTGGCGTCCACATATTGGAGACAACACGCACAAAATTTAGAGGAAAAGCTTGCTCTTTCGCCTCTATCCTTTTTATTCCTTCATGGAGATCTAGACATGTACATCAAGAGTCCTCTTCTCGGCTTAACTGCTCTGATGACCATTTCCGTCGGTCGAGCAGCTGGCGCCGAGCGGGAACCGGCCGAGTACATCAAGATCTGCGACGTCCTCGGCTCGGGATATTCCTATATTCCCAACACCGAGACCTGCCTGCGCATCGGCGGCTATGTCCGTTACGATATCGGCCTGGGTGACGTCCGATCGTATGACAGCGCAAGAACCTCGGACGTGAGAACTGGCGAGGACCAAGGCACTTGGCGAAACAGCACACGCTTCACGTTCAAAACTTGGACCGGCCAGCAGACCGAGCTCGGCGCGTTGACGACCTATACCGAAACCCAGGTGAATTTTGGCAACAGCGCTAACTCGCATGACAGTCCTCAGAACTATGATTTCAACAGCGGCCTCGCACTGGCTTCTGCCTGGGTCGAGCTGGGAGGCCTGCGAGTTGGCAAGGAGGGGTCGGCCTTCGATACGTTTGTAAGCTACGCTGGCAACGTTCTCGATAGTATGCTCGTTCCGTCGGCCGGCTTCGACACCAACGTGGCTCAGTACCACTTCGACGCCGGCAACGGCATTTCGACTGTGATTTCGCTCGAACAAGGATCGGGCTCAGCCGGTACTATCGACAGCTATATTCCGCACGTTGTCGCCGGCTTGAAATACACGCAAGGCTGGGGTTCGATCACCGGCGTCGCGGCTTATGACAGCAATTACGAAGCTTTTGCCGGCAAGATCCGCGTCGACGTCGCTGTCACAAACCAGCTGTCGCTGTTTGGACTCTTCGGCTACGGTTCCAATGCCAGTCTCAACGAGGACTCAAACGGCGCAATTGCCAATCATGGGCGCGGCTCGTACAAAATCTGGAACGGCCAGTGGGCTTTCTGGGCGGGCGCCACCTACGAGTTTGACGAGAAAACTTCGTTCAACCTTCAGGTCTCGGGTGATCAGCTCGAGGATTCTGGTGTGGCTGCAAACGTCGCCTACATGGTCGTTCCCGGCTTCACGGTCACAGCCGAGGTCGATTACGACCACTACGGCAACTCTGGCCTCGGCCCTGCCGAGCCTACCGCCGTCAAGGGCACGAGCAAGCCGAACAGCGTCGGCGGCATTCTCCGCTTACAAGGCTCATTTTGAAATCTCTCCAGTCGCGAGCATGGCAAAGGCACTTGCCTCGACAACGCACGCATGGAGAGCTTCGTTCGCCATCTTGAAGTCTGCATCGACCGTCCACGGCCCATCGTACCAACTAGAAACTGAAAGTTATGAGCCCTGTGTACTACACCTAGCCCTTGACCTGCCCGATGAACCGGCCAGGGGCCGTCAGTTCAAATTCGGGGCCGTTTAGAGGGCAGTGTGAGGCCGTGTTAGGTAAGCGCCACTGCAATGTCGAGGCCGCGACACGCCTGTCGCTTTGGACGGCTGGAATTGCCCTTCGCGGCGCCATTCATTCTCTCAACATTTACGTGATAATGCACGCTGAGTCCGAGCCGCGTGGCAGCACCCATCCTAGGTCACTATCGGGGGGCCTTAAACCTGAACAGCTCCATCGTCGCGGCTGCTGCGGAAGCAGGAGCTATCACTGGGACCCGCACTGGTGCTTGTCAGCCGCTGAGCCGCTACTTCGTCTTAGGAAGAGCATTGTCTTTGCCAAAAGCCGGCCAGTATTTCGAGATTGCCAGTGTGGCGCCGGCTGAAGAGAAATGACCATAGTCGAAATATAAAAACTCTCCTCTATCGGAATAGGCGCAGCGTCCTGCGCTGCACAGGAATTTCAGCGGATCGATGAATGTGGCGCCTTTGGTAAATGAGCGCACACGTTCGTTGATGTCGGGGTCCATCGCGATCGGCCAGGATGTATCGTCCAGATTTTGGCGCTTGGCGAAGAACGCAATTCTCCGGACGTCAGTTGGGAACTGCGGAGACTGGCCGATGACAAACACGCGCACGCCCAGGGCACGAAGCGTAGCGATTGTTTGCTGAAGACCGTCGAAACCTCTGACCTCATAGTCACTCCATCTACCGCTGAGGATAACCGTCTTGATGTCCGCTTCCAAGATGACGTCCAAGGCCTTGCGATTGAACCGGACACAATCAAGACGATCGTAAGGGTAGTAATAGAGTATCGGCGCGCAGCTGGCGTACGTATATTCAACGATGTTCGCCTGCAATCGATTTATGTTAGCACCCAAGCCGGAAACATAGTGCGCGGCGAAGGAGTCGCCCCACAAAAAAACCGTTGTTGGAAAACCGCTGGTGCGCGTGCAATCCTCCATATTCCAGCTTTCGATCCGGCTGGTGCCCTCGTTGAAACAGATGCCATTCCTCCAGTCCCCGACGGAAATGCGCCGCTGGACATAGTCCGGAAACCGTTGCGGAAAGCCGTTGCCGAGCGCCCCCGCCGCTCCGCCGGCACAAAGGACAACGATCGCGAGCGCTGAAAAGGCGAAGATAGGCCCCGGGGAGGTGAAGGCCCTCTTCTGTCGAAACGGCTGCTCTACAAACTTCCAGGAGAATGCAGCCAATGCGAGGCTTGCCACCAACATCGCACCGGTCATCAACGGATCGAGTTTTTGGAACGAAAGATAGTGCGCGAACGCATTGAGAGGCCAGTGAACAAGATACAACGAATACGAGATGAGCCCAATCCAGACCAGCGGCCGGACTTCGAGCATGCGGGTGGCGACCGTCGAGGGGGTATTTTGGCCAACATAGATCAGAAGGGCCGTTCCGATGCATGGATACAAGGCGTTGTAGCCTGGGAACGGATCACTCGCCGAAATCGCGAAGAACCCGATGGCGAGAAGGCCAAATCCGGCCACCCCCACCGACTCCATCAGGAATCGGTTGCCCAGCGGCGAGGGGCATTTGAGCATGAGCAGGGCGCCCAACATGAGTTCCCAGATTCGGGTCGGCAGCAGATAGAATCCGGCGGTGGGTGCCAGCGATGTCGCCATCACCGCCACTACGAAGCTGCAGAGAATTATCGGAAGAAGTGTCGTCAGCCAGCGCTTCCCGATGTAGCGATAGATTAGGAACATCAGGATTGGTGCGAAGATGTGGTACTGCTCCGCTACGGAAAGCGGCCAGGTGTGCAACAGTGGTAGAAGCGCGGCATCGATAGAGAAGTAACTTGACGTTTTCCAGAAGAAAACGTTCGACCAGAAGGTCGAGGTAGCTATGATGCTAAGACTGAATCCGCGCAGATCCGGTGGCAGAAGAATGAACAATGCCGCAATGCAGGTGAGAAGCATCACAAAGACGAGCGCCGGCAGAATGCGCCGGGCACGGCGCCAGTAGAAGTTGACGATGGAAAATTGGCCGCGTTCAAGGTCATCCAGGAGGCTTCCGCTGGTTAGGTAGCCGGAGATGACGAGGAAGATATCGACCCCGCTAAAGCCACCCGGGATCGCCGAAATTCCGAAATGAAAGAGTACGACCGGAAGTACAGCAACGGCCCTAAGGCCCTCGATATAGCGCCTATATTGCATCCAGCGGTTCCTTTTATTTTAGATCAGGACGCGATTGGAAGCTTTCAATCTCCGGTAGGAGTGCTGCCGAGATAAGGGCGGTATCAGCCACCTTTATCCGTCCCGAATGTTCTGTAAGTTGCAACTGGTACAGAAGCACGATCGCCATCGCCGGCCTTGACGGCCTGATTGTCGAGCAGATCGCGCGGATCGTTGACCATCACGGCCAGGTTATGTCCTGTCGAACAACCAAGCGGCTGTTTGAAGGATTCTTCATTGGGTAAGGCACCATATGAGGGACAGACCGGCGGACGGGCGTGATAGACAATCGCCTCAATTCGCACTGAGCCGGCGTCGTGTTGATCGCGCAATTGAATGTTGTCTTCTTCGATTGCCAACTGCCTGGCCTGATGGGCTACCCCTGCGCTGAGCTGGGGCGAACCGCTGATGAGGAGGTGGATGGCATCAAACCGGCCGCGACTGGCCTTGTCTAGGAAAACACGCAAACGCTGCCGTTCGGAAGCGCGCAGGCTTTGCAACGTCAGGACGGTGGTCTCCTCTCGGACAAGCATTGGTGCCGATGGTTCGACATCAACTGGCGTAGTGCTTGTGCAGCCACTTACGCTTGGTGCCAGAGCGACAAAGAGGATTATAAAACGCAACATCTTTGGATGACACTATTCGATGATGAAGCCGAGACCGCCTTGGGCGCTTGGCGCGCCCGCACGGATAGCAGCGCGGTCTCGCGGGGGACTTGTCACGGAATTCGTCGGAGCGCCCCCTCCGTTCAAAGCCGGTGCCGCCCGCTCGGTCGGTGCGCTCATCTGGTTTGGGTTGGAGCCTGGTCTTACAATGTAAGGCGTAACTAGAATGACCAGTTCTGACTCCTCTTTTTGAAACGAGGTCGAGCGAAAAAGCGGTCCCAGGATCGCCAGTTCTCCGAGCCAGGGAAAGGCCCTGACATCATTGTTGACGTTCCGCCTGATTAGACCGCCGATTGCGAAGCTCTGGCCGCTGGCGAGTTCGACGACCGTATCGGCTCGGCGCGTGGAAACTGCCGGCACGGAAATTCCGTTGATTTGCACGGCACCTTGCGTCGACAGTTCACTGACTTCGGGCGTTACGTGAATGTTGATTTGATTGTTGCTGAGAACTGTCGGCACAAATTCCAGACTGACGCCGAAGTGACGGAATTCAACCGATACCTGCCTGTTTTCCTGCAGGACAGGAATGGGAAATTCGCCGCCCGCGAGAAAGCTGGCCTTTTCACCCGACATAGCGGTGAGGTTCGGCTCAGCCAGGACGGAAGCTATATGCTCCTTGGCGAGCGCGTCGAGAACCGCGCTGACGTTGACGGCACCGTTGTCGAATCCGATTTCTGCTGTACCGCCACCCTGGGTTGAACCAGACCCAGCGCTTGCAGCGCTTCCGCTTAGAACGCCCACTTTGAAATTGCCGATTTGACCGAAGGCGGACAAGTTGACGCCGAGTGACTTCATGGCGCTGCGTGAGACTTCGGCTACGCGCACGCTGAGGTTAACTTGCAGGGATCCAGCGACCTTGATGTTGTTGACGACTTGCGCTCCGTCGCCCAGATATTGCTCAGTGACTCTTTTTGCGGTGTCGGCGACCTCTGCGTCGGGCGCCGTCCCGCTAAGGATTGCGCCGCGCGGCGTATAGTTGACGCGGATGGGATAGTCGCCGACCTGCTCCCGCAACATGGCGCGTAAATCCCCGATCGGTTGCGTGACAACGATACGCAATTCGGCGAGAGGCTCGCCATTGCCATCCAAGGCGAATAGGCTGGTCCGCCCCGATTTCTTGCCAAAGACGAAGATTGTTTTGCTCGATGGCGCCTGAAAATCCGCGATCGTGGGGTCAGCAACAAAGATGGTCGTGGCTGGCCCGGGCAGATGAACGGTCTCCCCGAGCGAAGAGGAAAGGGTCAGCGTGGCGTTGATGCTATTCGAAGCCGCATGCGGCGGGCCTTTGTCCTGCTTGTTTTGCGCCGCGACACCAAGTGGGAAAGTCACAATAAGCGCGCAGAGGAGATGGCCCAGGTAACGGGGCACTGCAGGTCTTGTAACCTTGTTGGCGATCGCCCGCCAATTGAGCGCAGCGCAAGGATGTTGAAGGATCAGCAAAATAGATCTTCTTTCGATTCGACAAACTATGCGGACGAGGCGTCAGTCAATTCTAGGATGTAACCAATGCCTCGGATGGTCTTGATCCGTGGCGTTGCACCTGATCTGGTCAGATGTCCCCGTAAACGATAAATTCCGACTTCAAGCGCGTTGGCAGACACGTCGTCGTTGAATGAATAGAGGTGATCTTCCAATTGCGCACGGGGCACGATGCGGCCTGCCCGGTTAAGCAGGTGCTCTAGAATACAGAGTTCGCGACGTGCGATCATCATTGGGTGCCCATCAACGAAAACCTGGCGGGCGACCGGATCAAAGTCGAGATTGCCAAATACGAGCCTCAGGTCGGTCATCTGTGTCGCCCGGCGCAGAATGGCTCTCATTCTGGCAATAAGCTCATCGGTAGAGATGGGTTTGAGCAGAAAGTCGTCCGCACCACCGTTGAAGATCGCAATTCGCTTATCGAGATCGTTAAGGCTGCTCATAATGACGGCAGGAACTGAATGCCCGTGGGTCCTCAACTGCCTCAGCCAACCCAAGCCATCGCCATCTGGCAGAGCCAATTCCAGCAGGAGAATTTCATAGCTGGCGCAAGAAAATGCACTCGAAGCCAGTTCCAGAGTACCAACGACATCAACGACGAAGCCGCCATCCCCGAGCGCAAGTCGCATGGCGCGCGCAAGATCCGCATGATGATCCACGAGCAGCGTTCGCATTTCATCTCCTCTCGAAGAGGGACGGCCCATCGAACGCGTCACCGGCGGCCATCTGATCGGAGCACACGGCGCGCAACTCGTCGCAGCTCTCGGAACTGGTCCGAGTCGGAGGGACATGCAAGTCGCTCGGTGGCAATAGGCGCGGGTGAGGACCAACTGACGGGCTCAAATACGCCGGTCGGCGAACCCACGAGGCCAGCAACCCGCGTGCGATTTCTCGTTGCATCATCTCTCCTACGTGCAGCCCCTGCGCTCGCAAGGCAGCGTCGCGGCTCAGAGCCCGATTCCCACAGAGGGTAGGGTTAGCTTTCGAGAAACTGATTGAACAAATCGATTATTTGGATCGAATGCATCCACGGTATGGATGCAGCGCACCATCTTCAACGACTGCGGCGTCCTGATGCACTGTTGTGTCTGTCGTGCTCTGCTTTTTTCGCTGTCCTTCAAGGCTGGCGAGCCTGGTGGAACCTGCGCGTCATTGGCTTGGTAGCTTGAATGCTCAACAACGGAGCGCCCTGCGCAAAGCCGCTCTCATTTCCAAAAAGCCTTGCAATCTGGTTGGAGCACTTCGCGCTCGACACCAAAATAGGCGAGGAAAACTGACGTCTGACAGGGATGTACATGCAACAGCCGATTTGCGGCACCAGCAAACGACCGCGTTCAGGCTGAAGATCGACGACCAACGGCTCCTCGATTTCCGCACCGACCGCTTTTACAAGCTCTTCCTGTGCGGGCGGATGCCGGCAAACAGCAGCACAGGGTCAGCGAAACCGGGAGCGGGCCTGCTTGATCGCCATGATCACATTGCCGCTGTCGCGCGTGCGGAGCGGAATGCAATCGGTCCAGCCGGCGGCAATCCGGTCAGCACCATCGTCTGCACGAAGCTCCCTGACGAAGACGTGCCCGAATGCGCTCAACAAAGCCGGGCGGCGGATCTTTCCAATCGCCGAAGGTGCGGGCTGGCACCGAGCGGCGAACTGCGAACTCATTCCTGCCCGGCGGCGCTGGCCGCCGCGAGCGTCGATGCGGACCCAGCCGCTCCGAATCCTCCCACAACACGATGAGCGCGTCGCGGACATCGCTGCCGTAACAGCGGCTGCGGCTCTTGCCCGCAGACGGCCTCTGCTCACGACGGTTCATAAGACGGATCGCGCGCTTGCGAATAATAGCCGGTTACCGCCTCGAACTCATCCAGAATGCGCCGCTTGTCAACGCCGCAATAAAGCTCCACGATCGCCGCTTCACCGTGTCGCCATGCTGAGCCGCGCCATCCTTCCCCCGAACCGGAATGGCACGACCTGTCCATCCCCTTTGGAACAGGACACTATTGGTAACATTTTGCTTGAGGCAATGCGGCTCGTTGCCTTCCTTTTCGCTGACCGGAAGGGTACCGGAAGTCGTCTATCGCATCTTACCCGCTGAAAGCGGCAACACCTCGACCTCAATCGCAGATCATAGGAAATAGACGATCGCGTCGGGGCCTCAGCATCGGTTCACCGGGTTTCCGTCATCGACTGAAGCGAATTGCCCCATCGACCGTCACCGGGTGGGCCGCGATACGTCGCCGTATATGATTAGCGAGCGCACGTAGCGGAGCCATAGCTCTCCACCCAGCCATGTTCCCCTAGTTGGAAAATGTCCGGCGGACCAGAGGTGCTGTCGTCAGCTTTTCCTGAATAGCGGCCAAGGCAATCCCTACCAGTCCATCACCACCTTGCCGGAACTGCCGCTCTTCATCGCATCGAAACCGATCTGAAAATCGTCGATGCCGATGCGGTGGGTGATCAGGCCGGAGACATCCAGCGGACCCTGCACAAGCGCGATCATCTTGTACCAGGTTTCGAACATCTCGCGGCCGTAGATGCCTTTGAGATGCAGCATCTTGAAGATGACCTTGTTCCAGTCGATCTCGAAGCCGGTCGGCGCGATGCCCAGAATGGCGATCTTGCCGCCATTGTTCATGGTGTCGATCATGTCGCGGAAAGCGGGGGTGGCGCCTGACATTTCGAGGCCGACGTCGAACCCCTCGGTCATGCCGAGCACCGGCATGACGTCGCGCAGCTTCTCCTTCGAGGCGTCGACGACATGCTGGACGCCGAGTTTCTTGGCTAGCGCCAGCCGCAGCGGGTTGATGTCGGTGATGACCACTTTGCGCGCGCCGACGCATTGGGCGACGAGCGCGCCCATGATGCCGATCGGCCCGGCGCCAGTCACCAGCACGTCCTCGCCGACCAGATCGAAGGACAATGCGGTGTGGACGGCATTGCCCAAGGGATCGAAGATCGCGGCAATCTCATCGGGCACATCGTCGGGGATCGGCACGACATTGTGCTGCGGGATCGCCAGATACTCGCCGAAGGCGCCTGGACGGTTGACGCCGACGCCGAGCGTGTTGCGGCACAGATGCCCTCGCCCGGCGCGACAGTTGCGGCAATGGCCGCAGACGATGTGGCCTTCGCCCGATACACGCTGGCCGACCTTGTATTCGGTGACCGCTGCGCCGAAATCGGCAACGGTGCCGACGAATTCATGGCCCGTCACCATCGGCACCGGCACCGTCTTCTGCGCCCACTGGTCCCAATTGTAGATGTGCACGTCGGTGCCGCAGATCGCCGTCTTCTTGATCTTGATCAGCACGTCGTTGGGGCCGATTTCCGGCACCGGCACCTCTTCCATCCAGATGCCCGGTTCGGCCTTGGCCTTCACAAGCGCCTTCATCATGTTCGACATCAGGATTTCCCTATTCCGTGATTGCGCTTCTGGCGAGATAGCCTGCACAACGGGAAGGTAGGCCACTAACTCGTTTGAACGTCCGGAATGGTCAGCCCCGCCTGCTCAGCCTCGCGGCGCAAATTCTGACGGGGCCTGGGGCCGATCTGCTGGATCACCAATCCGGCTGCCAGTGAGCCAAGGTCGCCGCAAGTCTGCAGGTCGCGGCCTTGCGTGTAGCCATGCAGGAAGCCGGCGGCATAGAGATCGCCGGCGCCCGTCGTGTCGACCAGTTCCTTGATGGCGGTCGCCTTGATCACCACGGTCTCGTCGCCGCGCACGATCACCGAGCCTTTTTCCGAGCGGGTGACGGCGGCGATCCGGCAATCCTTGCGGATCTGGGCCAGCGCCTCGTCGAACGACGATGTCTGGTAGAGCGACTTGATCTCGTGGCTGTTGGCAAAGACGATGTCGACCGTGCCCGAGCGCACCAGGTCGAGGAATTCGTCGCGGTAGCGGTCGACGCAGAACGAATCCGACAGCGTCATCGACACTTCTCGGCCTGCCGCGTGCGCCAGCTTCGCCGTCTGGCGGATTGCCTCCTTGGCGCGCGGCGGGTCCCACAGATAGCCTTCGAAATAGGTGACCTTGGCGCCGGACGCCTTGTCGGCTTCGACATCCTCAGGGCCAAGCTCGACGCAGGCGCCGAGATAGGTGTTCATCGAGCGCTCGCCGTCGGGCGTGACGAAGATCATCGAGCGCGCCGTCGGCGGCTCACCCTTGAGCGGCGTGGTGCCGAAGGCGACGCCCTGCGCATGGATGTCGTGGGCGTAGATTTCGCCCAGCGCATCGTTGGAGACCTTGCCGAAGAAGGCCGCGCGGCCGCCGAAGCTGGCGACGCCGGCCGCCGTGTTGCCGGCGCTGCCGCCGGACGCCTCGATCGCCGGCCCCATGCGGCTGTAGAGCAGTTCGGCGCGCTGTGTGTCGATGAGGTTCATCGCGCCCTTGATGATGCCGTTGGTCTCGAGGAATTCCTCGTCGCACTGGGCGATGATGTCGACAATGGCATTGCCGATGCAAAGCACGTCATAATCCGGCATCAAAATCTCCGCCAAAACCCGAGCCGGCTTCTTGCCACGCCGGCCGGGCGTGGTCTCGCGAGTTGAAATGGGTTGCCGCATGCGCTTGATCCAGCCGCCCTCACGCAGCTGCCGGTCCGGCTTCACGCAGCAAATCGTCAGCTTTGTCCGTCTTCTCCCAAGTGAACTCAGGCTCTTCACGCCCGAAGTGTCCGTATGTCGCCGTCTTGCGGTATATCGGCCGTAAGAGATCAAGCATCTTGATGATGCCTTTCGGTCGGAGATTGAAAACCTCGAGAACAAGGCGCTCGATCCTTTTTTCCTCGATCCTTGCGGTTCCGAAGGTATTGACCATGACAGAAACCGGACTGGCCACGCCGATCGCGTAGGCAAGCTGAACCTCGCAGACCTCCGCAAGGCCGCTGGCAACGATGTTCTTCGCGACATACCGGGCGGCATAGGCCGCCGAGCGGTCAACCTTGGATGGGTCCTTGCCCGAAAAGGCACCGCCGCCGTGACGCCCGGTCCCACCGTAGGAATCGACGATGATCTTCCGTCCTGTGAGGCCGCAGTCGCCGGCAGGCCCACCGACCACGAACCGCCCTGTTGGGTTGACCAGAAATCTGATCCCCGAAGTATCCAGGTGGGCCGGCAGGACCGGTTTTATGATCTCCTCAATGACGCCTTCGCGGACCGTGGCTTGTGAGACCGCTTCGTCATGCTGCGTTGACAGGACTATGGTATCCAGCGCCACCGGGCGGAGCCCTTCGTAGCGTACCGACACTTGAGATTTCACGTCCGGACGCAGCCAGCCAAGCTGTCCCGCTTTCCGGACCTCGGCCTGTCTTTTCGTCAAATGGTGAGCGAGTTGGATCGGCAGGGGCATCAATGTATCCGTCTCGTTGCATGCGAATCCAAACATGATGCCCTGATCCCCTGCCCCTTGCCCGAGATCCTGCCCTCGTCCTTCATCAACGCCCTGGCTTATGTCGGGCGACTGCTCGGTGAGGGCCAGAACGACGGCGCAACGTCGACCATCAAAGCCAATCGCATCATCGTCGTAGCCAATATCGAGTATCGTATCGCGGGCGACTTGGCTGTAATCGATGTGGGCATGGCTGGTGATCTCGCCAGCCACAACGACCATCCCCGTCTTCACCAACACTTCACAGGCGACGCGCGCCTTCGGATCGGTGCGCAGGACCGCATCGAGAATGGCATCGGAGATGTTGTCTGCCATCTTATCGGGGTGTCCCGCGCCGACGGATTCGGAAGAGAACACGAACTGCCTGGTCATAAAAATGCCCTCGCTTCAAGTGCTGGAGTTAGTGAGGAGTTTCTGGATTGGGGTGGCTTATCGGTCGGGGATGCCGGGAACATCGAACGCAGTGCAGAAGTCGGCAACGTCTCTTCGTACGCTCGCATGAACTTCCTGGTCATCGGGCTGGCGGCAGACCGAGTCGATGAAAGCGGCGATCTGCACCATCTCCGTTTCGCGCATGCCCATGGACGTCACCGCTGGTGTCCCTAAGCGGATGCCGCTTGTCAGCGCCGGATGCCGCCGGTCGCCCGGGACCATATTGAAATTCGCAATGATGCCTGCACGCGATAAGCGCTCCGCATAGGCTTTGCCTGACAGCGACCGGTCCCGAAGATCAAGGATCAGCATGTGATTGTCAGTGCCCCCGGTGACGAGTTCATAACCTCGCTCCAGAAGTGCCTGGGCCAGAGCCTTGGCGTTGTGGACGATCTGCTGACCGTAGACACGAAAGGACGAGTTCGCTGCTTCCTGCAAAGCGACGGCAAGCGCGGCGATAGTATTCATATGCGGTCCGCCTTGCAGAAGAGGGAACACGGCGCGGTCTATACATTTGGCCAGATTGTGTTTGCTCTTCGGATGATGGAGGGGCTGATAACGGTCTTCATTCCTTGATAAAATGAAGCCACCCCGGGGACCGCGGATCGACTTGTGAGAGGTGCTGGTGACCACATCGCAATGGGACACGGGGTTCGGATGCACTCCTGCGACAACCAGGCCGCAGATGTGGGCGATGTCAGCCACCAGATACGAGTTCACCTCCGAAGCAATTTCGGCCATTGCCGCGTAGTCAAAAATACGCGGATAAGCAGTTCCGCCGACCCAAATTAGCTTCGGGCGTTCCCGCTTGGCGGTCTCGCGCAAGTGGTCATAGTCAATTTGCTGTGTCTTTTCGTGCAGCCTGTACGGGACGCGCTGATAATCGCTGCCGGAAAAATTGACGGACCAACCGTGAGTCAGATGGCCGCCTTCGGGTAAAGGCAAGCCCATGACTTTGTCACGGGGGCTCAAAAGCGCGCGATAGACAGCCTGGTTGGCTGGCGAGCCTGAATAAGGCTGGACGTTGGCATGTTCACTGCCAAATAGCGCTTTCAGGCGCTCGATCGCGAGGGTCTCAAGCTCATCGACGATCTCGTTTCCGGCGTAGTAGCGCGCACCGGGGTATCCCTCGGCATACTTGTTGGTGAAAATCGACCCGGTCGCTTCCAACACCGCCGAGGAGGCAAAGTTCTCGGAGGCGATCAGTTTGAGAGTTGTCCGCTCCTGACGCTCCTGTCTTAGAAGCAGTTCGTGAACGCGGGAGTCGACGGCGGCTAAGTGAGGCCGCCCGTAAGTGTCGGGCTGCGCGATGGCGCCGCCGGCGGAGTTATCCATGGTAGTCGCGCTCCATTTGGACTGATCTATTTCACGATCAAGCAGGCGGTCCCTTCAACCGCGCGTCTTGTATTGCTTCCAGGCGTTGTAGGTCTCTTTTATGATGGCCATCATCGTGGGGCAGGAGATCGACCACCAATTGAGCCAGCTCGCCATCCTTGCCTCCTGCTTGCATATGGTACGAAGACTGCGGACGTTGTTCGTTGCAGCAAAGAAAGTTGGCTCTGACCAGCCGCCGAACGTGGCGTCGAACCTGCTCGCGAGGCAGACCGGTAATATCGGCCAGCTCGCCGACGGTTAGATCCGCATGCGCGCAAAGGCCCAGGATTCGAAGGCGATCAAGATGCGCTGCCGTCCTTAGGCGATTTACCAGTGTCAACATTGGTTAGCATCAACCCGGACGGGATGCAGCAAGCCGCTAGCCCTTCTATCCCCATCAATCCGCATGAGACCTCTCTCGTCATTTGCTGTAAATCCGCTGGTATGGATGCTAATGGAAGATAGATCACAGTCCTTTCTACGACTAAGACGCCAGATATTGGGGCTAATGTACCACCTGACAGGAGACTACACTCACGAACATTATGTGAATTTTTTTTAACGTTGCTGAGAATCAAGGGGGAGGTTTGGCGAATGTCTCGCCGTCGACTGTCGAATCCTGCCCGACGGGATTATAGGGTGCGTAGCCTGCTTGTCCTTTCCACATGACCAGCGACGATGGGGCGAAGGCGGCAGACATAGCTCTGGAGCATGCTGCGGTATCTTTGGCCTGAAGCCGAGGAAGGCGGACCGTGGCTTCCGCGCCGCTGCCGGGAGCCCGCGAACAGGCCAAGTGGATCAGCCGGGTGTTGCCGTCATAGAGCGTGAGACCCAAAGCTGGCCAGCCGCGCCCTGAGGCTGACGCACCGCTCAGCGTCCACCTTGCTCTCGAAGCCCATCGGCATAGCGCCGATAACGACTTGACCGCGTGCGTGTCGACGAGCGATCGGTGAGCGCAAGGATCGAGGGTGCAGTGCAGGATAATGCTGTTTTAAATCAGCGCTGTTTTCAGCCGACTGCCTTGAGCGTGGCACGAGGATATAGGCCCAAGGCAGGAGATCATCGTCTGCTGTTCGGGAGGCCGCCCTGGGCGCGCGACAGCCGTTCCTTCGGCTGCGCCGCTCCGCCACCATCCGCGCCGTGCCTTCCGGAGACCATTCCCGCTACCGGCCGGCGCCCGTGAAAACCTCGACCCGGCGCACCGGCTCGAGATGGCTGGGCTCAGCGTAACTCTGAAGTCGTCATATACCGAAGTCTTCACAGACTTCGGACATCCCCCTCACAGTCCGATCCAGATGGCGTCAGGAACACCGCTTGCGTTGATGCGGATGAACCCCTGCTTGTGCCACAATGACCCTTATGTCAGCGCGCGAGCCAAAGCTTCCGCGCAAGGCGACGGCTAGGATAAGGCAATGCCGACGAAGGGCACATTGCTTGCCACACTCTGGAATGATGGCATGCTCGGAAGGCCTAGGCTTTGCTCAGGGCCGCCTGCAAGGCGCGCTTTGAGGTTATTCACATAGCCTTCTGCGTAGTCCTGCGCCGTCGAGACCGAAAGATCAATGCCTGCCGCCAAGGCCTCTTCCATCAGGTGCTTTACGAGCCCATTTCGAATGGCCAGCTTGACCTCGGGGCCTGCGATAAGGCCGATCGCCTGCGCGGCCATATTGAGGCCAGCTTCCTCCAGCGCTCGCTTCATATCGCCTCCGTTAATGGCCGTACGCAGGAGATTGGCTGCTTGCGACTCAGCCTCGAGAACCATCGAGGCAAGATCGGCTACTTGTCCGAGGCCCGGAATGAAGCTGAGCAGTCCCACCGCCGTTGCCGCCAAGTCGAGCACTTTCGTCTCGATTTTGAGCACGGAGTCGACGACGTGCATGACGGCCCCGCCGTTCTTTTTGGCTGACTTAATGTCAGGCTGGTCCATCAGGCCCATCTTCATGTCCGCGACGGCATTCTGCTCTTCTGCGGTTTGGGCGCCGTGGGTGATTGGCTGCTGAACGTTGCGGTTCGCAGACGACATGTTTGTGCAAAAATGGGCAAAGTCTTTTTTGCTGATATTGCCGGAATCAACCGTATGCCCGCCGCCAAAGTCGAAGAATTTATGATGGGTCTTATAGCCCGTGATCGAATTGTTCAGGAGGCCAAACAAAAGAGGATCTGAAAGGAGCTGAGAGGCTGCTTCCCGCACTTTCGGATCAAGGCTCTTGTCGTCTTTCATTTTCGCCAGTTTGTCGCGAGTCAGAACACCGCTTCCAAAGAACGTGTCCTGATGGTCCTTGATCATCTCGACCGTATTCAGCTCAGTTTGCGTGAGGCTCATCGACGATGAGGCGACTTGCAGGAAATCCTCTTTGTGCATCTTCCCTTTCGAGCCACCGCACAACTGGTTCCAAGCATCGGGGTGATCGAGGAAATATTGCGCCGCCGCAATGACCTGGGGCGGAAATTTGCCGTTTTTCGATTCGCCGCCGACCATTTTCTTGAACTCATCCAGACTCAGGTCCTTGGACAGATTTTCGGAGTACCGGTAAAACTCCCGCAAGGCATCGCTCAAGGTCATGACCGAAGGCTGCAAACCTCCGCTGCCGTCGGATGGTATGTAGTTCTGCTCGTAGCTTCGCGCTTGGGCTTCCTGAAATGCAGCAACTTGTGGGTGGTGGTTTGAAAATCCGGCCAAGTCCTTGGCGTTGATCTTGCCTCCACAGCGGCCGTCGCCCTGCGAGCCAATCGCATAAAAAAGTCCCGAATCCTGCTGCAGTCCCTGGATCGCCGCTTTCAGATCCGGTGGCGTAGAGGGATCATTGGCTTTGTCGGTCAACGACTTCCAAGTAAGCGGGCATTGGTCCTTGTGACGGTTGAGTACCGCAACAATCTGCAACTCAGCCGTGGTCAGCGACCCACCGTTCCACGTGATTCCGGGGCTCGGCCTGGGAGCCGGCTCGATCTTCGGAGTGACGCCGAGCAGATGTTGGGCTTCAGTCGCCTTGGAGCGTTGCGATTGGTCCTCCTTGAGAGCCGCCCTCATATTTGGCGGCAGCAGATCCAGTGGGTGTTGCTCCAAGCCATTCAATGTCAAGACATCCGGTGCCAGATGGCCCAAAGGGTCCTGCCGCAATTTATCCATTGTCGAATCAAGATTCGACGCTGGCAGATCCCCTTGCGCGAAAGAGCCGGGCTTGTCTGCCAGCACACAAGTGGACAGCATCGCTTCGAAGCACGATGCACTTTGCTGATGCTGGGTCGCAAAATGGGAAACTTTCAGGCCCGGCCAACCCCTTGCGGACTGTAGCGAATTTGAGCGGTAGAAAGTTGAAAGATTACTGGCCGACATTATGCATCCTCAGACGTGACGTTGAAATCCCCACAAGAGACCCCGACAGAAGATCCCTTGCGTTTCACAAAATTCGACAATTCCAAGCGTCGGCAGGTCACGAATGCGCCTGCCCTGCCTTCAATTGCTGTGTTCCGGGCCGGCTCCAAGGTTCGGTCCAACACAATGGCCGGAGTCACCGCGAGAGCTGCCGGGACTCATCATGAGCGGATTAGCTTTCGAGAAACTGACGAGTTTGCGAAGAGTTCACAAAGGGGTAGCCGCAGTCATGTTCTTCAGAGCTGCGGGAAATCCTCAATGTTCATTTCTTGCCCAGCTCAGGCTTCCCGCCAACGCTATCCTGTTGTGGGATGTCAGAAGAATAAGAAGCATCCGGTCGTCCGTCGCGAACGACCGTAGTGGAGGAGCCGCGAAACAAGATCAGCACTGATTCCTTTGGCGTTGCCGCTATGTGAGTCTGCGCCTGCGCCTGCGCCACCAAGCCGTTAAAGGTCTGCTCCACGAGTGCGACGAAGCGCGGTGGACCGGAAACGAAGACGAGGCCATTGCCTGGCACGGGTTTGACCACATAGCGCTCGTCGGAGATATCAAGCTTGTCGAGAGCCCCCTTGAACGCATCGAAGCGAATCGACGTCATCAAAAGCATTCGAGTTTGCGATTCTTGTGCAGCAGACACATAGAGCACAAGGCCGTCATAGTACCATTGTAGACCGTAAAGGTTCGTCAAGCGGTCGAGGAACGCGCGCGGTGGCAAATCAGGCATACGTCCGCGAATTCGCCCCTTCACCGCAGGACTGATGTTGACCCTGATATTCAGGTTGTTGCCGAATTCCTGCAACGCTGCAGCGAGCTCCTGATCCAGAACCGTGTATCTATAGGGTGTGGCCGGAAGGGACAGCGGGACTGCATGCGCCGGGTGAATCCCGGTGGACAGAAAAAACCCGGCACAAAGAAGTCTCAAAACATGCAGGGTGACGGGTTGGATAAGCGTTCTCGGCATGTCGCACTGATAAACCAAACGCTGAAATCATCACAAGTGACTAAATTGCCGAAGAGATTTTAGATTGTCGAAATGACGCCGCCGTTAGTCAGCTTGTTGTCAGCTTGCCCCCCTAGGAGTGTTGCGCCGACACCGGGTGATGAATGGGCGGGGCTCGCCCGGTCAGAGAGAGCAACCGAGTCCTTACATGATGATGCCTGTCACGTCGATCTCTGCCACTCTAACGGCTGGCCTCCCCAGGGTCGGATCACCGTCGATTGTCGAGCAGGCCCAGTTTGAGCGCGCCTTAGGGCATGCAGCCGACTCGCTGAAAAACGATGCCGCCGCGGGGCCAGCGAGTGCGGCGCCAGTTGCTGCGGCGATGGATGTTCAGCGCGCGGCTGCGCCGACGAGCGGCATGGGCGATCGCGTGTTGCAGACGATTTCCTCCCTATATCCACACAACACTGTTTCCTTCCCCGCGCTCGACCATGACATAGCCCTTTCGAAGGGCGCTCTACCGGGACCGGCGCAGAAGCTTCCCGTTCCAGGTGAGGCGGGAACCGGAATCTCGGGCATTCCCCAACAAGGGCAAGACTTCGAAACGATGATGGCTGGTCTTCGGGATGTTTACAACGGCGTCACCCAGGTGGCGCTTATCTCCAAAGGCGTCAGCGGCGTCACATCATCCGTGAATAAACTTTTGAAGGAAGGCTGAACCGCGCGCATGATTGGCTTGGCCGAGGGCGAAATCATGCGTGGCCTGTCAGGGTGGCGGTCGGTTAGGCTTGTCATGCTGCCAGTTCTCGTCGCCCTCACTGCTTGCAAAGCCGACCTCTACACGCAATTGCAAGAGCGTGAGGCAAATGAAATGCTCGCACTTCTTGAAGACAACGGGGTCGCCGCGATCCGGGTGGTCGCCAAGGATGGAACCAGCACGATCCAGGTTGACGAAAAGCTGCTCGCCTTCTCAATCAACCTTCTGAACGCCAAGGGGCTGCCGCGCCAATCCTTCAAGAACCTCGGTGAGATATTCCAAGGATCAGGCCTGATTGCCTCGCCGACCGAAGAGCGTGCCCGTTACGTGTATGCCCTGAGCGAAGAGTTGTCGCGGACGATCAGCGATATCGATGGCGTTTTTTCTGTACGTGTTCACGTCGTGCTGCCGCATAACGACCTTGTGCGAGCCGGTGCCACGCCATCCTCGGCCTCGGTGTTTATCAGGCACGACGCAAAAACAAATGTCGCGGCTCTGCTGCCAAAGATAAAGATGCTTGTAGCCGACAGCATCGAAGGCCTGTCCTACGATAAGGTGGAAGTGGTTTTGGTGCCGGTAGAACGGTCCGCACACGAGCAACGGCCCGATCCGACTGCTGTTTTGCCACAAGCATCACTACCTCTTCCTGCGCCACTTCTGGCGACCGTAACAGGTTTTGCCGCAGCCGTATTCGCCGTGGCCTGTTATCTCTTGATCGGCGTTGTTACGCGTCGGCGCAAGCAATCAACCGGCGTTTCCAAGGTCGAGGGGCGCCGGGATGCTTCTGCTGTCGAGGCCATTCGCAAAAGAATGCCTGCAATTGGACGTGGGTGACATCTCATTGCCAATGCCTATACAGACCGCCCGACCTGATGGTCCGCACTTTCCGGGCGCGAGCGAGCTTGCGGCTTCGGCCCATCCAACCCGTCTTGCGGCGCGTCTTGATCCAGCGTTATCGGCCGAAACGTTAGTGAAGTTGCAGAAGTGTTCCAGACTGCATCCAAGGCTGGCAGAATTGCTGGGCAACGATGACGTGGATCTGAACCACATCGGCTGCAGGCCGGACCTTCTACGCGGGCATGATCCATATCGAGCGGCCCTTCTTGCTGGTAGTATCTGGCATGCCCGTTCGCTGGTCGCGTTTGTCTCTCAGCCTGAGCTTGCCATCCTTGTTAAACGCATCGGCGTGGATGCACACGCATTCGGAATCCGACACCTGCTGCATGCTGTTGACAAAAGACTGATCTCGGACCCAGAAAAACTCGCTCAGCAAATCGAATACGATGGACACGCATGTCTTGGAGCTTGGCTCCAGGACAGTTCAGCGACCGAGCGTAACCGCGTGCTTCTTCGATTGCCCGAGGGGACTGCCGCGGAGACTCCAGCACCTGAGCATTGGACCGCCGCCGGCCAATTGCTTTCACTTGTAGTAGCTCATTTTGAGACAGAGACCCCGGTGAAATGACAGTCGAACTTTCCGAGGGGCCAATAGCGCCGCAGATGCGTCCAGTCGGACCACTGATACCCGCGAGCGAGCTCGAAACCTGGCACAGCGCCGCGCAAGCCCTTGCCGCGGCAGAACGGCATCGGCAGCGCGTTCGAAACTGGGCACGCGCGGTTTACCAGCGGGCGTGGGCGCGCGGCCACATGGAGGGCTCGAATGCAGGCACCGAGGAGATGGCAGGGTTGATTGCGGAGACAATCTCCGAAATCGCGCGACGAAAGGCGGCTCTGGAGCAGGAATTGCCGCAGCTCGTGATGGAAATATTGAGCGATCTTATCGGCGCTTTCGATCCGGGCGAGCTATTGGTGAGGGCTGTTCGTCACGCCATAGAGTGTCAATACAGCGGCGCCGACGTTTGCCTTCATGTTTCTCCCATGCAAGTCGACATGCTTGCACGAGAGTTTGCTCGATGCGACGGCCAGGATGGTCGACCAAGGGTGCGGATCGAGCCCGACCCGACATTGTCGCCGCAACGCTGCGTGCTGTGGAGCGAGTACGGCAATGTTGACCTTGGACTTGACGCCCAGATGCGCGCGCTGCGCCTTGGTTTCGGGACGCTCTGTGAGAAAGGCGAGCTATGAGAAAGCCCGTCCCAGAACATAACGCTGACGCCGACACTCGAGCTCTCGTTCCAGCAATCTCGTCTTTGAGGGCTGCGGCCAAGCGAATTGACACGCGTGCGGTGCGCGGTCGGATCACGCGGGCTATCGGCACACTGGTTCATGCCGTCTTGCCAGACACTCGTATTGGGGAACTTTGCCTCCTAGAGGACCCGCGAACCGGGCTGTCGCTCGAGGCCGAGGTGATCGGCCTGTCGGGTGATGGTGTATTGCTGACACCGATCGGGGACTTGGTGGGCCTATCCAGCCGCGCAGAGGTCGTGGCCACTGGCCGAATGCGTGAGGTGCCCGTCGGCGGCGATTTGCTCGGTCGCGTGATCGACAGTCGTTGCCGCCCATTGGACGGCAAAGGCGAAATCAAGACCGTCGAAACTCGGCCCCTGCATGGCAGAGCCCCCAATCCGATGACGAGGCGCATGATTGAGCGGCCATTCCCGCTTGGGGTCCGTGTCCTCGATGGTCTGCTAACGTGCGGCGAGGGCCAGCGGATCGGGATTTATGGCGAGCCAGGTGGTGGCAAGTCGACGCTGTTGTCACAGATCGTAAAGGGTGCCGCCGCTGACGTCGTCATAGTGGCGCTCATAGGCGAACGTGGACGGGAAGTTCGTGAATTCATCGAAAGGAATCTTGGTGAAGAGGGCCTTCTCCGTACGGTCGTCGTGGTTGAAACATCCGACCGCTCGGCGGTAGAGCGTGCGCAATGCGCTCCAATGGCGACTGCGCTCGCGGAATATTTCCGCGATCAAGGCCTACGCGTTGCTCTCATGCTGGATTCGCTGACGCGCTTCTGCCGCGCTATGCGCGAAATAGGCCTTGCTGCGGGTGAGCCGCCGACGCGACGGGGCTTTCCTCCTTCCGTTTTTGGCATGCTGCCAGGCCTGCTCGAGCGCGCCGGCATGGGTGAGCGGGGCTCAATCACGGCCTTCTATACGGTGCTTGTAGAGGGTGATGGCACGGGTGATCCAATCGCCGAGGAATCGCGTGGTATTCTCGATGGCCATGTCATCCTCTCACGCGCTATTGCGGCGCGATCGCATTTCCCCGCTATTGATGTGCTGCAGAGTCGCAGCCGCGTCATGGATGCAGTCGTTTCGGGGACACATCGCAAGGCAGCATCCATTTTCCGCGAGCTCCTGTCGCGCTATGCCGAGACCGAGTTCTTGATCAATGTTGGCGAATACAAGCCAGGTGGAGATCCCCTGACTGACCGGGCTGTCGCGTCAATCGACGAACTGAGGGAGTTTCTGCGCCAGAGCGAAGATGACGCGTCAGATTTCGAGGAGACGGTCGCATGGATGTCGCGTCTGACCGCGTAAACTGGATTCAGTCTTCGAGTATACGGCTTCTGAAGGAAATGCAAGAGCGTCGTGCCCTTGGCGAGCTGTCCAAGAAGGAAGCCCAGCGCGATGTGGCCGCCTCAGCCGTACAAAATGCCTCTAGGGAGCTTGCAATGATACAGCAACATTGTTCAAGAAAAGAAGCAGCGCTCTATCAGCATCTGATGTCACTCGACAACTTGTCTAGCGCAGCGCTCGACCGTCACCGCCTTCACACTGAACAACTTGCCGCTGAGATCAATTCCAGACGGCAGATGCTTGATGATACCCAAATCGCTCAAGAGGAGGCTGAGATGGCGGCGTCCAGGACGAGGGAGCTATGGGTCATATGTTCGGCGGCAAGGGACAAATGGCAACAAATCGAGGACGACGTGCGGCGCGCCGTCGAGACTCATTCGGAGGCCGCAGCCGAGATCGAGGCCGACGATGAGATACTGCTGAAATATGCGAGGGGGTCGCTTGCCTAAATGCCGCGCAACCGGATCCGACGGTCGCAAGAGGTCGTCCGAATGACACGACCGTGCAGTCTTTGATAGGCGCTGCGGTCACACCCGCCATGTTCGAACCAGTTCTGAAACTGTCCCACACGGTTGTCTCGTGGCTCAATGATACAGCAGCGCCGCGCACGCCGTTTCAAAGCCGGATCAACGAGGTGCCGCTATCGGTGCGAACGGCAGGGCTTGTCTGGCAGCAGGAACCTGCTGCCATTCCGATGCTTGACTGCGTCTGGAGAGTGGGAGCCGAAACGGTCATCTTGTCACTGTCGCGCCCGCTCGTAGAGGAGTTCATCACGACAGTGCAGAACGGCTTGGCCTTCCCTTCCGAGCCAACTGCTTCGCTAATTCTCGAACTCGCTCTGGAGCCGCTTGTCACTCGACTGGAGGAGACGACGCGTCTGAACGTGCAACTCGTGCGGGTATGCGAAGCCACGATGCTGGCTCCTCATCTTGAACTCGACATCATTTTCGGCGCGGTCAAGGGCAAGGGCCGTCTATTCCTGTTCACGCCACTTGACGGCTTAGTACCGCCTGCGTTTCGCGCGCTAGGCGAACTGCTTGCCCAGTTGCCGCGGCAGCTGGGCGGGCTGCCTCCAGAGCTCCCGCTCATTGTTGCAGGAGAGGTCGGCACGCTTCGCCTTCCTGCGGCGCTTCTTCGAAGCGCATGTGTCGGTGATGCATTGTTGCCCGATATTGCGCCGTTCGGCCGCGGCCAGATCACCCTAGCTGTCGGCCAGTTGTGCGCCGAGGCGGATCTTGACGGCGATGAATTAATCTTGCGGGGGCCTTTCCGCCCGCGACCGTGTCCTTTGGAGAGTGCGCATATGACACAACCCGGATCGCAACTGGAGCTTACTAAGGATCTCGACGATGTCGAGATCGTGCTTGTCTTTGAATGCGGCCGCTGGCCTATTTCTCTTGGGGAATTAAGAAGTGCCGGCGAAGGGCATATTTTTGAACTTGGATGGCCGATCGACGGCCCGGTCGACATAGTGGCCAATGGTCAGCGTATCGGGCGTGGCGACATTGTCCGCATCGGAGAAGAGCTGGGCATCAGGCTCCGTGGCGGGTTTGCATGCAATGAGTGAAGCTCAGCCGACAATCCTGGCGCTTCTTGCGGTTACCGCCGGACTCGGTCTGCTGGTTTTAGCAGTTGCCACGACAACGGCCTTTGTAAAGGTATCAATTGTTCTTTTCCTCGTCCGCAATGCGCTCGGGACCCAGACCATACCACCCAATGTGGTGCTGTACGCCGCGGCGATGATCCTCACTATGTTCGTTAGTGCGCCCGTTGCTGAGCAGACCTATGACCGCATGTCGGATCCCAAGCTCCACTATCAGACATTCGACGACTGGGTAAGCGCCGCTAAAGCCGGAAGTGAGCCCTTGCGCGAGCATCTCAAGAAATTCACAAATGAAGAGCAGCGGCGATTTTTCCTATCTTCGACAGAAAAGGTCTGGCCAGAGGAAATGCACGCTGCAGCCACGCCTGATGACTTTGCAATACTTGTACCATCTTTCTTGCTATCAGAATTGAAGCGCGGATTTGAGATAGGATTTCTACTTTATCTGCCTTTTATTGTTATAGATCTGATAGTGACAACTATCTTGATGGCAATGGGTATGTCGATGGTCTCACCAACTGTTATATCTGTCCCGTTCAAGATCTTCTTGTTTGTTGCCATTGATGGTTGGTCAAAATTGATGCATGGGCTTGTGCTGAGTTATACGTTACCGGGAGGCTGATCATCACTGAATCCAGCATCATTACTCTTATGAGCCAATCACTGGTGGTTTTCATGATCTGGATTCTACCGCCGCTCATTGCATCAGTGGTTGTCGGCCTCGTCATCGGCATCCTCCAGGCGGCGACGCAGATCCAGGATGAAAGCTTGCCGCTCACCGTGAAGCTTCTGGTCGTTGTCGCGGTGATTGGGCTGTTTGCTCCTGTGCTAAGCGCCCCGCTCATAGAGCTAGCCGATCAGATCTTCACCGAGTTTCCCGCAATGACACTTAGCTACTAGTCCGCCCCATGGACGCGCCATCGGCCGATATTCAAATTCTGATCCAGACGGCTTTCGAACTCGTCGTTGCGGCAGGTCTTGGGGCAGCCCGCGCGATGGGCATCATGCTGATCTTTCCCGTATTCACACGCTCGCAGATCAGTGGGCTGATCCGGGGCTGTTTGGCTGTTGGCTTCGCACTACCATGCCTGGCACACGTCAGCGGCGGATTGCCGGCGCTGGATCCTGATACGCGCCTGATCCAGCTAACCCTGCTCGGATTCAAGGAAGTTTTTGTCGGTGTACTCCTTGGCACTTTTCTTGGCATTCCGCTTTGGGGCCTTCAGGCTGCCGGGGAGCTTATCGACAACCAACGCGGCATCAGCAGCCCGACCGCTTCGGCCGATCCCGCGACGAACAGTCAGGCTTCCGCGATGGGCGTTTTTCTGGGGATCACTGCGATTGCCATATTCGTCGGATCAGGAGGCCTGGAAACTTTGATCAGTGTCCTGTACCGCAGCTACTTGATCTGGCCGGTGTATCAGTTTCACCCGACACTGAGCGGGCCAGGAGCAATGGAGTTGTTGGGGCTTCTCGACAGCATAATGCGCACGGCATTATTGGTATCGGGGCCTGTCGTGTTCTTCCTGATACTGATTGATATATCGATGATGCTGCTGCGTCGCTTTGCCCCGCAATTTAAGGCGAGCCAACTGTCTCCGGCAATCAAGAACATTGTCTTTCCAGTTCTCATGGTCACCTACGCTGCCTATCTGGTGGAGAGCATGAAACTGGAGGTCACACGTGCCAACGGCGTGCTGGAGTGGTTCGACAAATTGCTGCCATGAGCGACACAAGTGAAGAGAAGACACACGCCGCCAGCCCGAAGAAGTTAAGTGAAGCGCGCAAAAAAGGACAGCTGCCACGTAGCTCCGATTTCGTCCGCGCGGTCGGGACTTGCGCTGGGCTCGGCTACCTTTGGCTAAGAGGCAGCGTGATCGAGGACAAATGCCGGGAAGCGCTCCTATTAGCCACCAAGTTGCAGAGCCTACCTTTCGATACCGCGGTGCCGCAGGCATTGGTTGTGCTCGTCCAACTCACAGTCGCGGCTGTTGGCCCGCTGCTTGGAACCCTTGTCGCCGCGGTGATTTTGGCCAGCCTGCTAGCCAATGGTGGATTTGTCTTCTCTCTGGAGCCGATGAAGCTCAGCTTTAAGAAAATTGACCCCTTTGAAGGGCTGAAGCGCTTGGGGTCTGCTCGTTCCATGGTCGAAGTCTGCAAGACCATGTTCAAGGTATTGGTTCTCAGCGCAACCTTTTCCATTGTCCTTCTCGGGATGTGGAAGACAATGGTCCCTCTGCCGATCTGCGGCATGGGCTGTGTTGGCCTCATCTTTATGGAGACAAAATTGCTGATGGGAATTGGCGCCGGCGCACTGCTGGTCGGCGGACTGATCGATCTTCTGCTCCAGCGCGCGTTGTATCTGCGCGAAATGCGCATGACCAATACCGAAGTGACGCGCGAGTCGAAGGATCAGCAAGGAGCGCCAGAGTTGAAAGGTGAACAGCGTCGCATCCGCGAGGAGGCGGCCGACGAGCCTGCGCTTGGCGTGCATCGCGCCACGCTGGTCTTAACAGGAAGGGCGGTCCTGATCGGTCTGCGTTACGTTCGCGGTGAAACCGGGGTGCCGTTCTTAGTTTGCCGTGCCGAAGGTGAGCGCGTTTCACATGTGTTGAGCGAGGCGCGGGCACTACGCCTGACGATCGTCCATGACCATGTCTTAGCGCGTCAGCTGATAGGCACTACAAAACTCGGCCACGCGGTTCCTATGCAATATTTCCAGCCTGTCGCGAAAGCATTCTTTGCCGCAGGCTTGGCCTAGTCATTGGAAGTCCACGACTGCCCAGTTCAAAACTGACCTGGCTCCATGCTAGTGGCAAATGTCGGCTGACCATCCGTGCCCCAGTGTCTCTGTCAGGCCAACCGCGCAACCGCGGGCCTGGGGCAATCACTCCCCTCGGATCTGCCACCCAGCAACTACGGCAAGTCCTCCGGGCATGACCTTGCAGCCTCTGCTGGCCGGTGCGTGGCGCAGTCCGAGGTTTTGAGGCCGGCAGTGCGGATTTGATTGGTGCAGCCGTTGGAATGCCCTCGTCAGCTAGTCGTCAACTAAGCGCCCTATGTTGAACAGCCGTGCTAACTTGAGCTCGGTTGCGAAACATAGGAGTACGAATCGTCATGTATGGTCGAATTGGTGGCTCATCCGATAGTTACCGCGCGCATAATGCCGGCGAGCAATCGGATGCAGGAAGCGAAGGGTTCGCGGACACATTTGCCCGAATGCACTTATCCGGATCGGAAGGTAGCGGCGCCTCATCATCGGCGGCTCCCCAAGCATACTCCCTCAATTCCCGACCTCCTGTGGTGGAGATCAACAGGACTTCCTTCAGGAGACAGGTGAGGCAATTTCATGGTGATGAAATCACGCACATCGCCGACAATCCTCAAGAGTATTCGGAGTTCGTATCGTCACGAGCCAGGCGCACCGCGGACGTTGCTCAGCAATATGGCATCCGTCGAGATACGGAGCACGCGCGATATTTCAGTTACCAATTGGGAGACCGGAGTGCCGGACTGCTGAGAATGGAAGGCGGATTCAGCATGAACGAGTTCGAATCGGAAAGTTGGCGGGAACAATTTCCTGGTCGAACTGAGGTCACTTCCATAGTGGATCTTCAAGTCGCCCATCCGCTCGTCGAAAATGCGGGCGATATTCTGCTGGAGCATCAACTTCGGATAGACGGCGACCGACCGTTGCTGAATTGGCGTGCGGCTAATCCGGAAGCACAAGCGCGCGCGCAGACGATGGGGTTTGTTGAAGTGGATCATGGCGACCTGGTGCTTGACCCTACGCAGCATCCCGACAAATGGACGAAGAACAGTGCCGGTGAGTGGCAGCGTGCAGGCAAACCTCCACTCTATCTCCACAAAACCGAGGATAGCGACAGCAGCGATAGCGGGTCCGACGACGATTTCATGTGATTTGTCGACCCGCCGCCGAGCCTTGCAACTGGTGACGGTTGCAAGGCTGTTGGCAGTGAATGCTAATTGTCCGGCGACAGCCCCGCCTTAGCGCCAGCGCCGCCGAGCAATCCAGCCCATCTCCCAGACAATAAACTGCGGATGCGCATCGTGGGTGCTTGCGAGCGGATTGTATTCGGGCCGGAACTCCGCCTCTTGGAACCGAGCTCTCCCGAATCCAATTTTCTCCACCACACCGTTGGGTCGTTGCGATGCGCCGATCCCGATCGGATCGGCTATGCCTGCTCCGCGCTCGCAGGAAGACCTTCCGCCTCGATCTTGGCGGCGCGATCTCGGCGATAAGTTGGATGGGAGGCAAGATACGCCGCCACGTCAACAGCCGGTAACGCGACATCGCAAATCGGCCCTGACGGTAGCCGATCGACTCCAATCGCCGGACCGCAACTCGCGCAGCGGCATTCGCGGTTTGGCCAGGAGAAATGCTCGCTGACTCACAGCGTGGCCGGCCGCATTCTGAGTGCCCTGTCATGCAGCCTGCGCCGACGGGAGCTCGGCACGCGAATGGCGTGGTTGGCGGCCAAGCCCTGAGGTCAACAAGGACTTACAGAAAGCGGGGGTGAGTTTGCCGCGATGAATTATGACCTTCTCGCGACCGGACCTAGCATCGGCTTCCTCTCGCTCTCGATTGTAGCCGCGCTGTTCGTTGGATTTAACGTGGCAAGCGGTGAATTCGGAATCAGCCAGCCCTTCCAAGTTTCTGGCCATGACGGGGCGACTCGTGTGGATGTGCACCCACATCGGGCTCGGCATCGCACCATTGACCAGCATCTTGGGCTGCAGCTTCATCTCAAACAGCTTTCCTGGCTCGCCACGCAGCGCGACCGGTGCCTCCGGCGGCATCAATTCGTCGGCATTGCACAAATGTTCCAGGTATTTTTGCGCCGGAAATGCGTAGGTCTTCATGCAATCAGTCGTAATGCCGGCTTTTCCTTCATTCAATGCGTTGGCCTGTCCCAGCACCATGTTCAGCAACCCTTTGAGCTGGTCTGTGCGTTCGTGCACTTTGGGTAGCTGGGTGGAGGTGAGTAGCAGGCGTACATTACGCCCCTGCAACCCGGCGAGACAGGTTTGCATCTCAATGGCCTGGGCTCGCAGGTACTGGGCCACATCGTCCACGACCTTACCGGCCTCCTCAGGCTTCATCTGGCGCACTTGGGAGACGACGCTTTGCTGACCGGCCAGATCGAACTGCAAAAGTTCGTCCAATCGTTTGAGCCGCTCCGTCAATACCTCCATTGACAACGCGGCGCCCCCGATTGTCGAGCCTGCCCCCGACGAACTCGCAGCCACCTCTTGCGCTCTCACCTGTGTACTCGCAACTTGATCCGAGCGCGCGAGAACCTTGGCTGCTGGCACTGTGCCGGCGTTCGCAGCGACTGGTGTTGATGGCTGCCCGGCGGCAGAAGTCCCGGCGCGAGCTGCCGACTTATGCTTTGACTTCCCTTTCCTTCGCGCTGTAGTGCCTTCTGACACTGCAGCCGTACCAGCAGTGTCAGCCGGTATCGCAGCGCCTGCCCTGGCCGGCATCGCAGCGCCCGCCTGGGCCTGTGGCGCCATGATGGCTGACGGCGGAGACTGCAGGTTCAACAAGTGCATGGCATCGTGCGCAGTGATCCATGCATCGTCCACGATCCGTTCGAACAGTTTCAATGGGAGGCCGGCATCTGGGTAGGTATGGCTTAGCTTGGTATGCACCTCGTGCAACGCCAATCCAAAATCCGAAAGCCGCTCCATGATTTTTTCTACAACCGCGCAATCATGAGCGTTGAGTGTTTTGCCATCATCCATTATGCCCTTCGCCAAAGAGAGGGCGCGAAGAGCTTCTTGAGCGGCGCTTGCCATCAGCTGCACCACTCCATTTCGACCGACGAGGAGTTCCTTCAAATCTGGCTCGAACCTGCTCGCCCGCAGTTCAATCTTGGCCCGCGCAAGACCGATCCGCTCACGGACCAGCCAGATCCTGACACTCAGTACCGAGCCGGCACGCAGCCGCAGTGCGCACCGCTCGGCTTCCCGCATCACGGGCGTTCCACTGGATAGGCTAGCGGTGGCAGCGCAGGCGGATCGCTGCCGTTCGGAGCGCCATGCCTTTTTTTCCCACCACTTAATTGCCGCCGTATGGTGGTTCTCCACATTTAAAATCAACAGCTCCTGCCGGTCCGCCTGGGAGTAGGAGTAGAGTTTATCGACCATACCTGCCGCTTTCTTGGTCTTTTTGTCCAATTTCGTGATCGTCGACAGGCCAAGTTGGTCTACTTCATTCGCGGCGTCGCACACGATCTGGCAACATCTACGCACCTTGTCGTCTGGCATAATTGTCTGCGCCTCAGCCGCAGGCAGGCTAGCGCGGTACTCCAGAATTGCTGAGGCTGCATCGACGACCCGACTGATCAGCTCCACCGCCTCCTCGGGGACGTCGGTTTTCCTGGCCGCAGCCTCGCAATCAGTCAGTTGTTGAACAAGACTGTTCATTCTGAGCTGTGTCGGACTGATATCTTCATTTGACGATGAGCTGGTGCCTTCCACCTGCGCGGTTGATAGTTGGCTACCGACCGGCGCCATGGCTTCGCCCTCAGACATGGAGGGAGAACCGCGCCGCCTTGCGGCTGCGCCACGTGGCGCTACGGTTCCGCGTGGTGGCGCAGCGGCTCCACGTCGCGGTGTGTTCAGGATTTGATCTTCGCCAATCGAGGCGCCTGGCAGACTTTCGCGGGCATCGCCTGGACCGCGCGCAACTGGAAGGGAGGAGGGCCTCCTATCGGCGTCCCCAGAGCGCATCTGCTCCACAACGGAATCGAATGACTGTCCACCTTCTCCCGCAGCAAGACTTGATTGCGAAAGGGAACTGCTCGCCCGCCCCGCGCGGCTGGCTCCAGTTTCAGCCTGCGATTTCCGTGGTCGGCCAATGCCCTTCATATTGCGTCTCCGTAGTAGGCGAGAATGTGCTGCTATTGTGCTGGCGGCTGACGAGACCAGCGGCATCTTTCGGTTAACGTCACGGTCAGCCAGACCCGCGACGGCGTAATGTTCCCGCCAAAGTGCTTCTCAGTAGCAGGCCAAGATTGGCCCGAGCTCACAGGACTTTCGCAACGTTGCCATCGATGTCCTGAGATTATCAGCGCTTCAGTCCGCCGATTTCCAGGAACAGCGAATGAAATCAGACCAACTCGGCTAGCTCCCCTTCCTAGACACGTGCCTGACGATTTTATTGATGCGTCACTCCTCTCGTTCGCCACCGACAAAGTCACACATTTGCTTCAGAGAAGCGTGTGCGTTGCGTATCGCGCGGGAAACCATTTCGATCTATAGTTACAAAAAGTGTCGAGACGGGACCTTTGGATCCGAAGGTCAGGCACGGCCGGCCTAGATAGACCGCTTGGCTGACGATTAGCTGACGATGGGAGTTCTCACGAACAGGGCAAGAAAATCCGACCGCTTCAAGCTTTCGATATGGTGAGAAGAGGATCCGCACCGGCCTCCCAAAGCCGGCAGACCATCCCATGTTCGTACGGTCGCCGACCTTCTCGAGGCCAATGAGCTCACCGCGCCGGGCCGTGATGTGCAGGCGAGAGAATGGTGATGCAAAGACCGAGTTCCTGCTCGTTGCGTGCGCCCGTGGAGCCAGCAAGAATACGGTCATTGCGGTCATGCAGCACGTGGACCGTGTCTCCTGTTCGACACCACAGCATCGAGATGCAAACCAGCTGCTGCGGCTGCCATTCGGTCGCGGCATGCGTGGACGGCGGGATTGGCCGAACAGCCGAGATCGTGGTCGACTGTTCGATGCGAGAGCAACATCCTGCAGAGCATACGTTTTTGCGCTGGCCGGTTTTTGTCAAAAGCCGTCAGGTTCTCGAAAGCTCCCGCCCTTAGCTTGATCGAGGTTAACCTTTAACACGTCGCCGCCAATGGCAAATGCCGGAGTACCTGATGATAGCAGCAATTGGGAGTGGAGTTGGCAACCTCGGGACTTCCTTGATCCGAAAGGGCCATGGGGATTCGAAATCCGAGCATTCTGGTGATGGCAAGCCGGCTGATGGCAATGATGGCAAGCCAGCTGGTGGGAATGATGGCAAGGCAGCTGGCGGGAACGATCGGGCGGATAACCGGACCGTTTCAAATGATCAACTTCAAGACAACTCACAGTCTGCAGCACAAAGTGAAGCCTTCCAAAGTATCCTGCGATCGTTCGCGTTCCAATTCGCGAACGATGCGATGGCTGAGGCCGATGAAGCTTTGGATGACACAGAAGATGCCTGACGCGGGAAAATCCGGCGTGAGGTCATACAGGCCGTTATTGACGGCACAACTCCAACAGAAAAAGGAATGATCATGGCTGCAGTTGATAATAATAAAAAATCAGGCAATACCAATACCAGTAGCGCCGGCAATACCGATAAAACTAACAGTGGCACTCCCGGCAATACAAGCGGAGCTGATGCTACTGCTTTTCAGGCGCAAGTGCAGGAACTAACCAATGTTAGCTTGGAGGCGACGAAAAGGAGTGTCCAGTTGCGCACTCTAACGACCAATCTCCAGACCATCAAGAAGGCCGCCGACGAACGCGTTTCGTAATGTCGGAGGCGGGTTTTAGGCTGCCCCTTAGCGCGTCTCCTTATTGACGCGACGTAGTCCCGAAATGAGCCGCATGGCAATTGCCATGCGGCTTCTATCCTGTTTGAGAGATGCTCTGTGGATGACGCCGTTTCCCTCCGTTTCGAAGTGCGTTCGGGGCACTATTGCGGTCTGACCGGCAAGACGGATCTTCAAAAGTGTTTAATCGGCAGCGGCTTCGATGCCGATTTGGTCTTTGTCGAGCAGGGACTGGCACCGCATCACCTTCGTGTAACTCTTCTTGGCAAGTCGATCGAACTGGAGGCGCTTGCACCCGGAATCAGTATCGAGGGCAACCGGAATATGGCCGCAGGCCAGTCCGTTGTTGTGCCCCTTCCTGTCGTCCTGCTCGTAGGCGAGATGTCCATTGCTTTGTCCGTGCAGGATGCAGAGCCGCCTGGTTCGACCGGCATACCGCGCCTACCGATCGGTGTGCTCGCCATGGTCATAATCAGCTCACTCGGGATCGGCGCGCTTTCAGGCACGATCTCCTATCTTGGCAATGCAAGTGGATCGAGCCCCAATTCACTTCGGGCTGAAGTCGCGTCCAGAACGATCAGTCACCGCGCTGACAATGAACTTACGGAGGCAGCGGCCCAAGAGCTGCAGGAGGAAGTCGATCGAGCGGGTCTTCTCGACGTCAAGATTGGGTCGGCAAAGGGTGTTGTGACCGCCGAAGGCACCGTCACGTCTGAATCGGTCATCAGCTGGCAGAAGCTTCAGCAATCGTTCGATCGTCGCACCAAGGGTACTCTAACACTGGTGAACGGAGTGCTCATCAAAGAGGAGAAGGCGCCATCCGCAATCGCGGTCGAAGCTGTGTGGCATGGGGTCCAACCATATATTGTCATCGACAGCGAGAAGTATTTTGTCGGCGCCATTTTGGCTGATGGATGGGTGGTCGAACGTATTGAGGACAGCCGTGTGCTGCTGAGCAGGAATGGCCGCATTGCTGCTCTCCAATATTGAAAGCTCGCAGGCCCCATCAAGCAGCACTCTATGGCCAGCCAAACATCCTGCCGCGCTCGGTGCTGACAAGCTGGCTGCGTTGGAAACATTTGCTGCCCAGCCATTTCGCGCCTGCTTGTGGCTCTCATGCAGGGTCACGCGCTGGCCAAGGCTGAGGCGCCTTCGGAGTTCGAAAGCCACGTTTCATGGCGTAACAGCAGAGTAAGTCTCAACCGATTGCAAAGGTGTCTCGATGGCCAACGTCCTGCGTGACTTCATCAAGCGTGCGCCGGCCAGCCCGGATTTAATGGTTGCGTTGATGCTGCTTCTGGCTGTCGCGATGATGGTCATGCCTATCCCGGTCGTGGTGGTCGACGCCCTGATAGGATTCAATATGGGGTTGGCCATACTGCTGATGATGGTTGCCCTGTATGTCAGTACTCCACTTGATTTTTCCTCTTTGCCCGGCGTTATTTTGATTTCCACTGTATTCCGTCTCGCGCTCACGGTCGCAACGACGCGACTGATTCTGGCCGAGGGGGAGGCCGGCAGCATTATTCATACTTTTGGCGATTTCGTCATTTCAGGCAATATCGTGGTGGGTTTCGTCATATTTCTGGTCGTCACCATGGTGCAATTCATGGTCCTCGCGAAGGGTGCCGAACGGGTGGCAGAAGTGGCGGCGCGTTTCACGCTGGATGCTCTGCCGGGCAAGCAAATGGCGGTCGACGCAGAGCTACGCAACGGCCACATCGATGCCAACGAATCCCGCCGGCGGCGCGCCGAATTGGAGAAGGAAAGCCAACTCTATGGCGCGATGGACGGCGCGATGAAATTTGTGAAGGGCGATTCCATCGCCGGGCTGGTGGTTATCTGCATCAACATGCTGGGTGGAATTTCGATCGGCCTGCTCTCCAAGGGCATGTCCTTCGGCGAGGTACTGCATCACTACACTCTGCTGACGATAGGCGATGCATTGATATCGCAGATTCCGGCCCTTCTGCTCTCCATTACTGCGGCGACCATCGTCACCCGTGTGACTGGGACGGCGAGGATCAACCTCGGTACAGAAATGGTCAGTCAGCTCACGGCCAGCACTCGAGCCTTGCGACTGGCGGCCGGCGTCCTGGTTGTAATGGGGTTCGTTCCTGGGTTTCCCCTCCCCGTCTTTCTGATGCTGGCCGCAGTGTTCGCTGCGGTAAGCATTGTCAAGGCTGATGTGCTGGGCGCCGGCACTGCCGATGCGAAAGGTGGAACTGCAGCGGAGCCTAAGCAAGCCGCGCCTGCGAAGGAATTCCCGATCGCATTTTTTCTAGCGCCAGATCTTATGCAGGCGGTCGATCAAGCCGAATTGCAAAAACATATTGGGCGCGTTTCGCTCCTGGTCACAGCCGATCTGGGCATTATCGTTCCTCGCATCCCTGTCTTGGTTGACGAGCAGCTGCCTGAATCGCAATTCCGAATTGATGTCGAGGGCGTGCCAGTCGAACAGGACGCCTTAGATCCAAACCAGATGGCGCTCCGAGCCGATGTAGCGCACGTCGACTCGAGCGGTGTCCCCCTTAGACGTGAGCCGAAAACGGACACACTCCCGGTTGAACATACCCCTGCAAAGGCCCTTACGGGCGCCGGCACGGAGCATAGGGCTCCCGGCGAACTCCTCGCCTTGCGCGTCCATGCAGCGTTGACCCGCTACGCACCGCGATTGGTGGGCATCCAAGAGACCCGACATTTCCTGGGCCGAATGGAGCAGGAATATTCTGAGCTTGTGAAAGAGGTGCTACGCACGACGCCGATTCCTCGGATTGCCGATGTTCTGCGCCGCCTCCTGGAGGAAGGTATCCCAATCCGCCACACCCGTCTCGTGTTGGAGGCATTGGCCGAATGGAGCGAGCGTGAGCAGAACGTTGCCCTGCTGACGGAATATGTCCGTTCTGGTTTGAAGCGACAGATCTGCCACCGCCATGCCAACACGGAGGGCATCGTGTCCGCCCTGGTCGTCGAGCGCGAGAGCGAGGATGTGATGCGTGGCGCGGTTCGAGATTCGGATGCAGGCCCCTATCTCGCACTGGAGGATCGGCAAAGCGAAGCGATGCTATCACAGATACGTCAGGTCCTTTCGAACGCAGAACCGGGTCAAACCCGCCCTATTCTGTTGACGTCGATGGATGTCCGACGTTTCGTCCGCGGCTTTCTGACGCGAAACGGGGTTGATCTCGCCGTGCTGTCTTATCAAGACCTCGCCTCCGACTTTACAATTCGCCCCGCAGGATCCGTCACACTCCCGCACGGATCGAACAGCGGATTGTTAGAGTAGTCCCACCTTTCCTAACTGAACGCCACGCGCCTCCCCGATAACTGAGAGATAACATGAATAGTAATACAGTTTCTCCATCGCCTATGTTTCTGCGCCGGAACTCACTTCTTTTTGCCGTACTCGCCATTCTGCCTTTGGGCGGTTGCGCCAGCTGGCAAAAGCCGGCTCTTTCCGTGCAGGAGACATCTTCCCCCGAGTTGCTCAGCGCCGATCAAATCGATCCGGCTATGCGCGAACGCATTTTGCGCGAAGTTGGTCAGGATGTTCAAGAGCGGGCTTTGCGGGATGAGGTGAAGCAGCACCCGGACAATGTTGATGCGGCGATACGACTTACAAATGCCTTGGTGGGCCAGAAGCGCCCGCACGAAGCGGTTGAGGTGCTCGACAGCGTCTTGGTTGCAGCCCCAGGAAACGTACGTGCATTGAATGCGAAGGGCGTGATTTTGGACATTGAGGGGCGGCATGACGCGGCACAGGCCCTGTATCGGCGAGCTCTCGAAAACGAGCCAGGCAATCAGATGGTGCAGCATAACTTCAATCTGTCGCTTGCCTTTAACGGCAAGTCCAAACAACCAAGGTTAGCACGATCGCAATAGGTGGGCACAGTGCATGCGCAGCCTGTTCCCCGGCTCGAACACGCGCTCGGCTCCCATCATAGATGGCCCCCTGAAGAGAGCCATATCTATGCAAAACAGTTGCTCCAGATCTGGCCGGCAGAGATCGGCAGGAGAGCCGGATGACATCACGCGGCCACCCGCAAGGCCACCCGCCTCGCTTCGTTGCCAGAGCGCCCTCTCCCTCGCCGGTCACCGTCTCGCAATGCGGCGACCTGGCTTAAGGCGGTCGACCGAGCGCCCGATGCAGTAGCCATGAATACGTAACGCAGCGATGGACCCGCCGGATCGTGTCGCGCTTGTGCTGGCCGTCCCTGCCATTACAGCACGGTGATTGTAGCTGGATCCTATTCTAGAGGCATCGATGGTGTGGATGCCTTCGATCCAAACAATCGATTTGTTGAATTCGTCCGCCTGAGGAAATTAGCTGCGGCGATCCGACTTCCGACGCCTGCAGGCGCAAAACCAACAGCGTGAGCGCTGCGGGTCCGGAGGCAGGCTGCAAAGTGCAATCACCAGCGCTGATAAGCGGCAAGTGAAGAATGTATCGCTCGGGCGACTCCTGTGTTGTGCACGGTTGCCCCGCGAGGTGAACTGTAGCAGCTTGGCAGCTCAGCGTTCACGAAAGGAGAAAAGATTTGGGGCCAAGCAAAGACCGGCTTTTTTGATTGTCTTGCTGTATCGCTATGGTGGGGCGGGCGCGACCGCTCCCATAATTCAATACGCTGCCTTTAGCGATGGACGATGACGGGATGCGTCGCCGAGACTTCAATGGTGGAGGAGCAGCGCACCCGTCGATCCATTTGCTTTCAGCGGCAACCGCCACTATGAAGCGACACTTCGCCCAACTGTGTTTCAAGCTGCCCGGAGAAGTTTATGACAGAAGAACCCCACAAGACCGACATCCTCATCGAGCTCACTGCCGATGTTGTATCAGCCTACGTCTCCAACAACCCCGTCCCGGCGGGGGAGCTTCCTGCCCTGATCGCCCAAGTGCACGGGGCTCTAAACGGCACGGCTGGACTCATACCGGCAGAAGAGCCTGTGCCTGTAAAAAAACCTGCTGTCCCGATCAAAAAGTCGATCGAACCGGACTACATCATTAGCCTTGAAGACGGCAAGAAATTCAAATCGCTAAAGCGCCATCTGGCGACGCACTATGGTCTGACCCCAGACGAATATCGCGCCAAATGGGGTCTGCCGTCGGATTATCCCATGGTGGCGCCGAATTACGCCGCTGCGCGCTCCGCCTTGGCCAAGACCATGGGACTCGGCCGCAAACCGAAAGAGCCGGAAGCCCCAGCCACGGCGCCGGCGAAACGGACCCGCAAGAAGGTCGCAGCCTAAATCCGTATCAACAGTCGTTCGGACGCGCAGCAGCCGTTGGCCCAATCTGCGCGGAATCAAAGGGCGGGGATGAGCCCCGCCTTTCCCGTCCAAGAGCCTCATTTCCAGAGTAATTCATGATGGCTCCAGCAATCCCTGCCGCGGCATTAACTTGCATGCTCCGGCCCGGGTTTCGAGCCGTCAATGCGTTCCGGCGATGACGAACCTTGCCAAGGCTTTCCCGGACCGTTAGCCAGCCTTGCTGAGGCTGCCTGCAGAGGACTTTCCCGTGCGGCGATCCTGTTCCACCTCGTAGTTGATCTTCTGGCCCTCATTAAGGGTCGACAGGCCCGCTCGTTCAACAGCGGAAATGTGGACAAAGACATCCTGACCGCCGTTGTCAGGCTGAATAAAACCAAAACCCTTCGTGCTGTTGAACCACTTCACCGTTCCAGTCGCCATATCCATTCCTTTGTAATAAGTCGCAACTTAGGCAGGCCATTCACGCCAGCCTGATTTGTACACGAGACTTTAGGCGCATCAAAATCGGAAAATTGCAAGGCCCACTCGATCGCCTGATCTCCAGCAGCAACTGCAACATATGCGAGGCGCGTGCCAGACGAGGCGTATGCCAGACGTTTCGTCGTGCGCTGTCGCTCGAACGTTGACAGAAACAATGACACACCTTGCAAACTCGGCACATCTTGTGGACGTGCTCGGGTCGCTTCTCGACTGCGATACCCGCTCCTGACCGGGTATCGTCGGCCAAAATGAGGGTTTTTGTCATGTGCCGCCAGACCGAAAGATCAGGCGCGCAGCGACCTGCACATTCAAACCGGAACCCGCGAACCTCGATTAGCTTCTGCCTGCTCCGAAGGGCGGTAGCCTGCTCTGAGGCGGGCCACTGTCGGGTTGAAAACCAACTGTCGGGTTCGGAACCCCAGATTGTCGGCAAGGTACGCGCCGCCCACTGGTTGGCCAAAGGGCACTGGCTCCTGATCCTGCCGCCATGCTCGCCCGATCTCAACCCGATCAAGACAGGTCTGCTCAAAACTCAAGGCGCGGCTGCGGAAGAAGGCGGCCAAAACTTTCGACGCTCTCTGCGGAACTCTCGGCGATATCTGCCAGCTGCTGGAGCCAAATCAAAAACCATTAATTGCGACAGGTGATTTTATGACATTCATTGCGAAGAGGCCAGAATGAACAGCGGAAGAGAGTAGCAGCTCTCTGGTCGCGGCGAGGTGGATCGTCGACACGATCGGCACCTGGCCCGTGCGGGGATCGCACCGCAGCCAGCACCAGAGCCAGACCTTGACCGCTTGCCTTGCTCAGGCGCCACAACAACGAGTGGCTGGAAGCAGATCCACGTGAACTCAGCGATATCGATCAGACGATGCTTACCCTCATGAAAGCCGATCCCGACGCTGTCCAGCGCCGCGAAATCCTGACCAGCATATGGCGCATCGGATGCCACCGCCTGCACACTCACCATCGACATGCCGGAACTCGGAACCAAAGGCCGCAAGCCTCGCCGGCCTCGGCAAAATGGAGCGGCCGCGCCTGGGCGGCCGGGCCAATGTTCGCCAGGCCCTCTACATGCCCGGCCCTTCGCCCTGCGCTTCAACCCCGACCTCAAGGCAAAATACCAGGCGCTAAAGGCGGCAGGCAAACCCGCAAAGGTCATCATCTTGTTGCGAAAGCTCCTCATCCTAGCAAACGCTCTCCTCAAGGCGCAGCGAAAATGGCCCCTAAAACCCTTGACCGAAACGGATACCTTAGCCTTTCAGGTGAGGCGGGCCGAGATAGACCAACCGCGGGTTTAACTTCGCGAGTTTAAGCTGATTATGCCGATGCAACTCTAGCGCCTGCGCGACCGTTTTAGCTTCCATCAACAAGGCGGCAGGGTGGGAGGAAGTACCCTCCCCTGCCGCGAACAAGCTTTGGACAAAGCCCCACCTTGTCCGTAATGTGATCGGGAGGCCGGGGCGCGGCGGTGCTCAGCGGATGTGACGCGCGAGATCTGCGACCCTACCCATCAGCACTTCCATCGGTCCTCGCTGGAAGACGCGCAGCCAAAGCACCGCAAAAGTGCTGATAACCACAACGAAGCCAAAGAGCGTGGACAGGCTCTCGTCTTTGAAAATGTTTATCTTCATAAGATAGGCTATTCCCGCAATGTGCAGCACATAGGCCGTCAAAGACATCGAGCCGACTGCGATTATTGGCCAGACCAGCTTTCGCAGACGCGGGAGCGCATCCACAGCGAGCATGCAAGCCGCCAAGATGATCATTGCGCAACCGGTGCTGCCCACGATCGAAAGCGTCGTTTCGCTATGAGGTGCGGCTATCCATGACGACTTGACTATAAATGACGACTTGGAAGGCTCAAAAGCGCCGTCAACGTCAGACCACCACAAGGAGGTTTCAGTCAAAGCGCGGGAACTCAGCGCGAGCAAGGATCCCCCATGGCCCAACACGGCCAGCGCGACCCCCGCCAGACCAAGGCGCCAATGCGCTGCTAGCGTATTAAGATTAAGGCGCGCGATGGCCATGCCAGCGATGAGGAAAGGAACCCAGGTCACCGCGGGATAGTAGCCGTTGACCATGAGGTGGAAGACCGGGTCGAGGAGGTTGGGGGCAACCGACAGAAGGGAGGAACGGACTTGCGGGAGAACTAATGCCGTAGCGGCAGCGATCAAGCCCAGCTGATATGCGCTGAGCCGATGGAGCGGCAATACCAACAAGAAGCAAATTCCGTAGTATTCTAGGATGACTTCGACCTGGGTACCGAGGCAGCCCAGGATTGAGCCAAGCGCGAGCAAAACAAGGGCACGAATTGCGACTCTGGCGATGGCCTGTCTACCGGCTATCCCCGACTTCGGCGCCTTGCGACCTGTAATCAGGAGGATTGAAAAACCGGCCAATACGGCAAACAGGGCCGACGGCCGCCCATGGGTTAGTTCCATCAGAAACCCGACTAGTCCTCCTTCGCCGGGGTCGGGACCGAGATGGGCGGCATACATCCCGAAGACAGCCAGGCCCCGAGCGAGGTCGATGCCGACCAGCCGATCTACTACCGACCCATTCCTAGCGTCGGCAACCGGTGCCTTCATTACCATGGTAGATTCCCTTGCTGGGTGTGTGGATCGCGGGAGCCGCGATAGGAGAGCCGGTCGGCTGCTGCCGTCGCCTCGTGAAAGGGTTCAAAACATCGCGCCATCTGGCGCATCGAGCCGGCGACAGAGCTGTTCAGCCATTAGCCTGGGGTAAGAACAACAGATCGGCTCACAAAGCCTGTGTCACGGACCTGAAAAGTGGTGTCGCGGAACCGTCGTTTTTTGCATGATGGCTAAGCCGAGAGATCCACTGCACCGACGAGAGACTCAGCGACGTTAGATATCCGATCAGTACGCCGCGGCTCCGCCGGTGACGATCACCCCGGGTGTCAAGGCCAGGGCGTAAACCTGCCATAATCTGTGGTAGTGCGCCCGCGACCAATCCGTTCGACAAAGCTCGGCGCATGGTCGAGCCAATCATATTCTTCCATGTGGCTGTTGCCTGAAAAACCGAAGACGCCGTTCGCTGGTCCAGCTGTTCCAGACCTCGGCCTGCGTCGGTCATTAGAACCGGCGCGCCTGTTTCCCAAATCAATTTGCTGATGCAGCCGCCGGGGGTCACATTGAGCAAAAGTGCCGAGGTCAGGACGGGTTTCATAGGGGCTCTTCGTTTGGCTTTGTTAACGACCCCTTTCTTGCAAGTTGTAGCTGACAGCAGCCTGAAAGCTCCCCAAATAATTCGCTGCCGCCGGTTCAGCCTATTGTCAGCTTCGACCAATAAGATGGGAGCCTTGCCCTCATACCGGAGCTCGGCAGCATGATGCGAATACTGCTCACTGAAGACGATAAGGACCTTGGAAGTGCTATGCACGATCATTTGGTGGCTGGTGGCCACGCGGTCGACTGGGCCAAGAACCTGTCCGAAGCGCGCGATTATGCAGCTGTGGTCGGCTACGACCTTATTTTGCTCGACGTTCACCTGCCGGACGGCAATGGGATCGACTATCTGCGGGAGCTGATCAAGGAACTTGAATCGGCACCGGTCATCATTCTGACAGCCTGCGATCGGATTTCGCATCGCATCGAGGGCTTCAACGCTGGAGCCGACGACTATTTGGTCAAGCCGTTCGATCTGGGGGAACTCTCAGCGCGTATCCATGCAGTGGCACGTCGCCATGGGCATTTTCCGGAGCCGCAATTTTCGGTTGGGACGCTTTCCATACAGGCAGCCGAGCGACGCCTCTTCCGCGACGGGCAGGAGGTCTACCTGACTTGACGCGGATGGGCGGTGCTCGACTACCGTCTGCCCCAGCCCTGCACGGTCGTTTCAAAAGGGAAGATCGTGGACGCGCTTTTCGGCAGACGGCGCTGATTCATACTCTAAAAGAAAATTCGGCTTCCAGTTGCCTTGGCCATGACTGCCCTTCCCGAGAGATGGGTGACAGTTCATTCCGGATAGATGGGTTACACTTTCGGCCCTTTGCAAGGAGAGCAAGGTGCCTTGGAAGGAGTGTAACGTCATGGAAGAGCGGCTGAAGTTCGTCGCCCGGCTGCTGGACGGCGAGAAGATGGCGGTGCTTTGCCGGGAGTTCGATATCTCGCGCAAGACCGGCTACAAGATCCTCACGCGCTACAACGACAGCGGCCTGGAGGGGCTGACGGACCGATCGCGGCGGCCCTATCGCCACGCCAATCAGCTTCCGTTTCAAATCGAGAAGCTGATTGTGCGCCTCAAGCAAGACAAGCCGACATGGGGTGCGCCGAAGATACGCGAGCGGCTGGCCCGGCTGTATCCGGATGTGCACCGGCCCGCGATCTCGACCGTGCATGCCGTGCTCGACCGCCGGCATGGTCGAGCGCCGCAAGCGCAGGCGCAACAGGGCGACGGGGACACCACTTTCAAACGGCTGTCGCCCTAACGATCTTTGGTGTGCCGACTACAAGGGCGAGTTCGGCAGAGAACACGGCCGGGACAGGGGATCACAAACACTTGACCGTTCCAGACCCTGGCAGTGGCGCATCGATTGACCGTTGGCTCTGTTCGTGGGCACCGAAAATAGGGCCTTCTTGGTCCTCGGCAGAGAATATGGCCCGGACGGGGGATAACAAACACTTGACCGTTCCAGACTCTGGCAGTGGCGCATCGATTGACCGTCGACTCTGTTCGCGAGCGCCGAAAATACGGACGACCCCTATGGTCAAAGTGCACTTCTGACCTGCTAGGCACTGTTCGATAACTGGAGGCACCCGCTACGGTGCCCTCGTATTTAAGACACCTGTCAGTTTCAAGCCTGGACATTGACGCGTGGCGCGGCTGCCATTCGTTGACCGCCACGTCGAATTGCCCGCCAACCAGTGTACAGCCGCCGGTGGTCACATTGAGCAAAAGTGCCGAGATCAGGAGGGGTTTCATAAGGCCTCTTCGTTTGGCTTTGTTAACGACCCCTTTCTTGCAATTGTAGCTGACAGCAGCCTGAAAGCCCCCAGATATTCGCTGGCGCCGGTTCAGCCTACTGTCAGCTTCGATCAATAAGGCAGGAGCCTTGCCCTCATACCGGAGCTCGGCAGCCTGATGCGAATACTGCTCATTGAAGACGACGACGACCTTAGAAGTGCTGTGCACGATCATTTGGTGGCTGGTGGCCACGCGGTCGACTGGGCCGAGGGCCTGTCCGGAGCGCGCGGTCATGCAGCTGTGGCCGGCTACGACGTTATTTTGCTCGACGTTCACCTGCCGGACGGCAATGGCATCGACTATCTGCGGGAGCTGATCAAGGGGCTTGATACAACGCCGGTCATCATTCTGACAGCCCGCGATCGGATTTCGCACCGCATCGAGGGGCTCAACGCTGGCGCCGACGACTATTTGGTCAAGCCGTTCGATCTGGGGGAACTCTCGGCACGCATCCGTGCAGTGGCACGTCGCCAAGGGCATTTTCCGGAGCCGCAATTTTCGGTTGGGACGCTTTCCATACAGGCAGCCGAGCGACGCCTCTTCCGCGACGGGCAGGAGGTCCACCTGTCTGGACGCGAATGGGCGGTGCTCGACTGCCTTCTACGCCGGCCCGGTTCGGTCGTTTCAAAGGGGAGGATCGAGCACGCGCTTTATTCATTCAATTCGGAGTTCGAGAGCAACACAGTGGAGGTTTATGTCAGCCGGCTCCGCAAGAAGATCGGCGGGGATAGAATAGCAACCGTGCGTGGCTCCGGATACAGGCTCGTGGTCACATGACGAACTCGAACAGCATGACGAGAAAGCTGATATCGTGGTTAGGCGGGGCAACGCTCCTGGTTTGGATCGCCGCCCCAACCATTGCTGCGTTCATTTTTTGCAATAATGTAAACGAAAGTTCGGATGACTTGCTCCAGGCGAGCGCAGAGTACAGAGAACCAGAGCTGATCAAGGTCTTGAATGGAAAACACGTTGATCAATACAATAACCACTTGCCAACTTATAAAAAGTACTGGACCTATCGTGAGCAGGTTATTAATAAGTACGGGGTAGTGCTTATTTCCGAACCGGAAGAGGGTCAGCAGCCCTTCCCTGATGCTCCCCTGAGTAACGGCTTTTGGGGAAACGCTGATTACCGCGTCTACACAGAGGAGATCCAAGACGGCGTGTATCATCAGTTGGCCGAACCGCTTGATGGCCGCCGTACCACAATCGCGAAGGGCGCACTTTTTGTCTTCCTTCCGACACTCGTGCTCCTGCCCTTTAGCTTAGCTGTTTGGTGGATCGTGATCCGGCGCTCGCTGCGGCCAATCGAGGTACTGCGACAGCAGATCGGATCGCGCGACGGCGGCAATCTGTCACCAATGGACTTGGGCGATTTCCCGGCAGAGTTGGCTCCAATCGCGGCATCCGTCAATCGGCTTCTCGATCGTCTGCGGGCGGCTCTCGAGGCCGAACGCGAGTTCGCCGCAAACAGTGCGCATGAACTGCGCACGCCGATCGCAGGTTCAATCGCTCAGATGCAGAGATTAGTGGCCGAGCTTCCCAATGGGTCGGCCAAAATGCGTGCGCGCGGCATCGAGCAAGCGCTGTCGAGCCTTGGCCGCCTTGTCGAAAAAGTGCTTCAGCTCGCTCAAGCCGAATCGGGGGTTGGCATGGCGGATCACGCGATCGATCTTGTCCGATCGGTTCGGCTGGAAATCGACGACCTGAGGAAAAAGCCGCAATATGCCGGACGCCTGCATCTTAACGTCGACGGCTGCACCACTTTGATGCGCAAAGTGGATGTCGATGCGTTTGGGATCCTCCTTCGTAACCTGATCGAGAATGCGCTGATACATGGACTGCCCACTGTTCCGACAACAGTTTCCGTCCAAACTGATGGAACCATCGCTATTGCAAACGCCGGACCGGTGGTGCCCCTCCCCGACCTCGAAGGGCTTACAAAGCGATTTAGTCGTGGTGCTACTCCTGCTGCGGGCTCAGGCCTTGGTCTACATATCGCTAACATGGTTATCCAGCGGATCGGTGGCAGTCTAGAGCTTGCGTCGCCCGCCCGCGGTCGCAATGATGGTTTCGAGGCGATCATACGAATTCCTCAATGACACCGGTGAATTCGACGACAGTTGGACACAGGGCGGATTGCTGGCAAGGCTGCTGACAGGGCGAACTGTACGGCAGTATGTATACGGCGTAGAAATCGTACTTCACACAACGCATTTCGGCCGCGGCAATCAATGCCGCTATCATCGTCTGAGCAGTTCGATCGAAGCGACACGACATGATCGGCAAAATCGAAGGCTCCGCCTCACCGCTCGCTCGATTTCGCCCGGGGAGAAAAAAGGCCATCCGAGAAAGTGCAAGCCGCCGCGCAAAGGCGACGTGTCCAATTGTCTGGGTGCCCCTGTGCGCCGGCCCGATCGGGTTGGCGCAGGTCCAGTAAGGACCCGGACCAACCATTCCATTTAGACGACCGGCAGGTTTTAATCGGCGTCCGGATCGCCGTCCCAAAATGCCCCAAGTATACGGCTAGAAAGGCTGCCAACGATCGAGCTTTGGTCGGAGGCGTGCTTGTCAGCGTCTTGGGTGCTTGACCGGCCTTTGCAATGGCCATCGCCATCGCAAGTATCGTGCGTGGCCAGTGAGACCGCAATTTCATCAGCCTGGAGCCGACCGTATCGGTGCTTTTTTCTGATTTAGGGATTTTCGTTTTCCTCTTGGATCATCACGGGTTTGGAGAGGATCTGGTGTTAAGTGCCATTTCGGAGCGCCGGCGAACCGCCCGAAATTAATGTGGTCGAGTCATGAAGCCTCCCGAATGCGTTAAACGAGACCCTTTATGGCGGCCCTGGCTGACAACAGTCTGAAAGCTGCAAGCGGCATGCGAAAATGGGGCGATCCTGAATGACGACAGATGCTATCAACATGAAAGAGGCTCGCCCTGAAAGCTGAGCACGCTTTATGCTCAGGCTGCTGACAAGGCCAAAGCAGCGTAAGTGCGTAGTGAAATCCAAGGTCCACATGGGTCGTCGCGCGTCCCGTGCGCCTGGGAAGGCGCCGGCCCGGCCAAGCTTTCCCAGCTCGTCCGCATGATGCTTCGCTGAGCGTCAATGGACGTTGGCGCGAGACCAAGGCGTCGTGCGTTGCAATCCGGACGGTCCAGGGTACTTCACGGCCTCGGCCCGCTTGGCTGGCCACAGTTGAAGCTCCAACGTACCGGCTGGCACCGGGAAATTGGGCTCTGCGCTGCCTCAACGCTGATGGCACGGTCAATGCTTGCCTACCGATGGGGCCGCCCATGCCGTGATGCTGTCGGTCGACGTTCGCAAACCAGAACCTCGCGAGACCAAGCGAAGGGGCTCGCCGGTACGACGAGGGACCTTACCTCTTTATGCGCGGCATCATTATCGAGGATGACATGTTGCCTTACACGTCGTCCCTCGCGCTCGGGTCTTTGTGGGGCGGATGAAGTCCTGATCGCGGTGGCACTGCTGCATGTTTGCGTAAGACCCATCCAGTCACGATCGCGCTGTCCTTCGATGTCGCGGTGCTGATAGGGGGGCAGATCGGTGTGCGCGGCGCCCGCCAAAGGATCGTCGTCACGCCGGAGGAGGCGAGCGTCATAGCCGGCGCGCCGGCGAAAGGCGCTTTCTGTCGGATGCCCGACAATGTCGGATATCGCAAGTATCAAGGTTGGATCAAACCTTGCGAATCGGGGCTTTCTTACTTGGCACGGGGCATGCTCAGGTATCCGCAAACACCCAATGGATAACGAGCAGACTTCCCATGGCCTCACCATGCCGAAAGTTTCCCGGACGCATCCAAAGATGAGGCTCGCGTCAGGCCCAGCAACACGCTGACCGCTCATGTGGCTCGGCGTCGCGTGCCGATCCACTTTCTCCCAATAGGCGTTCGGGAGACATAGATCCTTCAAAATGAGGAACAGATCACTTTGCCAGGAACGCAGCCCATAACCCCACTCTCCCTACCAGAACTACCAAGCAAGCCCCGCACTCATGGGCTTCGCAGGACGTCCGTTGCGTCCGAGTTGGTCGGCGCGGGGCCGGCTCCGATCCCCGTCGCATGGGAGGACGGCAAGGCGAGGGATTTCGTGCTCGACAACGGCATGGAGGTGGTCGTCATTCCCAACCACCGGGCGCCGATCGTCACCCACATGGTGTGGTACAAGATCGGCAGCGCCGACGAGCCGCCGGGCAAATCCGGCATTGCCCATTTTTTCGAGCATCTGATGTTCAAGGCGACGACCAACCATGCGGCCGGCGAATTCGACCGCGCAGTGTTCGAGATCGGCGGCTCGCAAAATGCCTTCACCTCCTCCGACTACACCGCCTTCTATCAGACAGTGGCGCCGTCGGCGCTCGAGCTGATGATGAGCTTCGAGGCCGACCGAATGCGAAACCTCATCCTGACCGACGATGTCGTCAAGACCGAGCGCGACGTGGTCATCGAGGAGCGCCGCTCAAGCACCGACACTAACCCGCAGGACGTGCTCCATGAGGAGATCGACGCGACGCTGTGGCAGAACCAGCCCTATCGCATCCCGATCATCGGCTGGATGCAGGAGATCGAGCAGCTGAACCGCGTCGACGCCACCGCCTTCTATGAAAAGTACTATTGGCCCAACAACTCCGTGCTGATCGTGGCCGGCGATGTCGAGCCGGAGACGGTGAAGGTGCTGACCGAGAAGACCTATGGCAAGGTGGCGCGCGGACCTGACCTGCCGCCGCGCATCCGGCCGGTTGAGCCCGAGCAGAACACCAGGCGCACCGTCACGCTCTCAGACGCCCGCGTCAGCGTGCCGAGTTTTTCGACGCAGTGGGTGGTGCCGTCCTACCATACCGCCAAGCCGGGCGAGGCCGAAGCGCTCGACCTGCTGGCCGAAATTCTCGGCGGCGGTAACCGCGGCCGGCTCCACCAGGCGCTCGCTGTCCAGCAAGGTATCGCTTCCAGCGCCCGCGTCTATTTCCAGGGCACTATGCTCGACGACACCAAGTTCGCCATCTATGGCGCACCGCGCGGCGATGCCAAGCTGGCTGATCTCGAAGCGGCGGCCGCTGCCGAAGTTGCCCGCATTGCCGAGGATGGTGTCAGCAACGAGGAACTAGGCAAGGCCAAGGACCACTATTTGCGCAATATGATCTTTGCGGAAGACAACCTGGACTGGCTCGCCAGCATCTACGGCTCGACGCTGGCCACCGGCGGTACCGTGAAGGATGTCGAGGAACGGCCGAATCGCATCCGCAAGGTTACCCCCGAGCAAATCAAAGCAGTTGCCGCCCGCTATCTCGCGTTCGACCGTTCGACCACGGGCTATCTCTTGCCCAAGACGGAGAATCAAGAGATGACGCTCGGCGCTCGGCCCCATGCTGCGATGAACATCCAGGAGGTGAAGTCCGAAAAGGGCATCATCGCCTGGCTGGTGGAGGACCACACAGTGGAAATCGTCAACATCGGCTTTGCCTTCAAGGGCGGCACCAAGCAGGACCCGGTCGGGAAGGAGGGGATGGCCAAACTGATGGCCGGCCTGTTCATCGAAGGCGCTGGCCATTACGACAGCGATGCCTTCCAGGTGAAGCTCGACCATGCCGGCGCCGAAATGAGTTTGGACGCGCAAAGCGACGACATCTACGGATCGGTGTGCATGCTTTCCAAAAAGCAGGACGCGGCGTTCGGCCTGCTTCGGCTCGCGCTGAACGCGCCGCGCTTCGACCAGGGGCCGATCGATCGCGTCCGCGCCGAGATTGTCTCCCGCATCGTCGGCAGCGAGCGAGACCCTAACGCCATCGCTCAGCGCAAATGGCTGCGCGCGATCTATGGCGCGCATCCTTGTTCAAGGCTGGGAGAAGGCACAAAAGAGAGCCTGCCCGGCATCACGCCGTCCGACCTCCGCGCCTTCCACCAGGCCATTTTCGCTCGCGACGGGCTCCATATTGCCGTGGTGGGTGACATTGACGCGAACACGTTGAGGGAAAGGCTTGACCAGCTGTTTGGTGATTTGCCTGAGCAACAAACCCTCGTCCCCGTCTACGATGTCGCGCCGAAACTCGGTCAACTGGTGGAGGAGAACTACGACCTGCCGCAGACTTCGCTGACGTTGGCCTGGCCTGGCGTGAAGCCTAGCGCGCCGGATTTCTACGCGGCCGTGCTGCTGAACGACATCCTTGGCGGCTCATACTTGACTTCCCGCCTTTACGAGGAGGTACGTCAAAAACGCGGCCTTGCCTATCACGTCAGCTCTGAACTAACCCTTGACTCGCTTCTGGTTACGACAGAGACACGCTCGGACTGCGCTGCCCAAACACTGAGCATCGTGCGAGATGTGGTAAAGCAGATGGCGCAGCAAGGACCGACCGGGGCCGAGCTCAAGGCGGCGAAGAAGCACCTGATCGGCGCCTATGCCATCGACCAACTGGGCTCGACCCGCTCGATTGCAGACCGGCTCCTGGATTTGCAGATTCACAAGGCCGACGTCGACTACAACCAGCGTCGCGCCCGCAGCATCGGTCGGGTGACGCTCAAACAGGTCAAGGCGGCGGCCAAAAAGCTGCTTTCGGCCGAGCCCGCCATTTTGGTGGTCGGCCCGCCGCTGGGCGGCAAGGATGAGTAAAGAAACTCATCTCACCTTCCTTCTTCATCGGGGCTTCTCGTGGGAAGCGCGAATGTGGAGGCCCGTGGGCCAAGCAGATCATGCAGACGCGCGGAGTCGTTTTCGCCGACCTTGCGCGGCATTGGCCGTCCGGCGGCCTCTCGCCGAAATGGCGCTCCTCAGCATGTATGCCGCCTTTTTGCAGAATTCAGTCGCATGCCACCAGCAGGCATGGTGGATGAAGCAAACATCCGACTGCTTAATCCATCAATTGATGAACCGCGGGCACTCAAACTAACGAAACTGCTGTCTTTTCATCGGGCTAGCGTGGTCTACCAGCTGCTTTGCCGAGGCCCTACGACGAACCCACTGGTGCAGAATACACACTGACGGCCTGTCGACCTGGATGTTCGCTGCGTTGAGGAGGAATCCGGTATTGCCCCTGTGCCTGCCGATGATCCGCCGTCTGAAATCCCCGCACCTGTTTGGAGCCATCGACCGCCTGCCGGCACTCGGCAGACCAGTTGGCAATAAGACGTTCGAGGTCGTCAATCCGTCGACCGGCGAAGTTTTGGCAGAGCTTCCCGATATGGGCGTGGAGGAGACACGTGCTGCGGTAGACAAGGCCTATGTTGCGCAGTCGGGATGGGCCGCGTTGACGGCCCGAGAACGTAGCGACGTTCTTTGGCGATGGCATCAGCTGATCATCGACCATGCAGGCGATCTCGCCGCGATTCTGACTGCGGAAATGGGCAAGCCGCTTGCCGAAGCCATTTCAGAGGTATCGCATGCGGCGGCGTATCTGCAATGGTATGCCGAGGAGGCCAATCGCGTCTATGGGGAGACGATCTCGGCACCCTCGACAGACCGCCGAATGCTAGTGATCAAGCAGCCCATCGGCGTTGTTGGCACGATCACGCCATGGAATTTCCCGGCCTCCATGGTGGCGCGCAAAATCTCGCCGGCCTTGGCTGCGGGCTGCACAATCGTGCTCAAGCCCGCTGAACAGACGCCGCTCGTGGCTGGCGCAATGTTCGCCCTCGCCCATCAGGCCGGCTTTCCCGATGGCGTGGTCAACCTGATCTATGCGTCCGAAGGTGATCGCGTGGGCCGTGAACTCTGCACCAATTCCAAGATTCGAAAGATCAGCTTCACCGGTTCGACCGAGGTCGGACGGCTGCTGATGCGTCAGTGCTCTGACCAGATCAAGAAGGTCAGCCTTGAACTCGGCGGCAATGCACCTTTCATCATCTTCGATGATGCCGACATTGACGGTGCTGTTGACGGTGCGGTCCAGGCGAAGTTCCGCAATGCCGGCCAGACCTGCGTTTCCGCGAACCGCATTTACGTCCAATCGAGCGTTCACGATGAGTTCGTCAAGAAATTCGTGGAAAGAATCCGGCACTTGTCGGTTGGCGACGGATTCGATGCCGGAGTGGACATCGGACCGCTCATCGACAAGCATGCTCTGGCCAAGATCGAGTCTCACATCGCAGATGCCATTGCGAAAGGCGGCACAATACGATGCGGGGGCCAGCGTATCGGCAAGAATGGCACGTTTTTCGAACCCACGGTCCTCACCGAGATTTCCAGCGTCATGGCAGTCGCGCAAGAGGAGACATTCGGGCCGCTCGCGCCGATCATTCGCTTCAACGATGCGGATCAGGTCGTGCGCGAGGCCAATGACACGATCTACGGCCTCGCCGCATACTTCTATGCCTCAAACCTGAAGCGGGTCTGGCGTGTGGCAGAGGCTCTGGAATATGGCATGGTTGGCATCAACACGGGACGCATGTCCTCGGAGGCGGCACCGTTTGGCGGGATCAAACAATCCGGCATCGGGCGGGAGGGTTCCCGTCATGGCCTCGAGGACTATCTGGAAATGAAATATCTTTGCATGGGCGGGATTTGAAACCTGCTGCACTGTCTCTCCGCCCCACCGGGGGGCGGCCTGCGGTCAATGCCGCCACCTAATTGGAAGTTCCAAACGCCGTTGACCTGAAACACGGATGCCCGGCAGGAGACTGAGCTCGCTGCCGGGCCGGACATGCCTTGGGAGGGCATAAGTCAGCGCTCCTAGGGCCGATGGGCCACTCAGTTCGTGCGCCTTTTGCCGATTGCGTTGCATGTGCCGTGCCAAGCCAAAAAGCATTGATAAACCGCCGATGGATCAGCTTTTGCCCTGTTGCGCATTCTACATTGTGGGATATGCGACAATGCCCAAGCGGTTGAATCGTCGTGTTGCAGAACCCCAGACGGGTCATGACTGCTATTCTTAGGACAGTGCGCAGCAAGCCGCTACTCGCTGCACTCCAGGCACACCATTTCCATAATCAAGCGGTGGGTGCTATGTTGACCGAGCTGTCGACCAGGGAACGGTGTGAGGCCTCAGATCCCTCCATATTGTTGCACCCGCCGGTCCAACAGGACTGCAGGTCCGGCCTCAAAGGATCTTGGCTGCTATGGCGACATTGCGGTGCACGCCGCTTTCCGACCAATGATGTGCGTCCAGGTCGAGGCCGGCCCTAATGAACCACCGCCTTGGCACCCTCGCCCATCTCATTTCGGCATCGACAAGCTAGACCAGAGCGCACTTGCAAGGCGCCATGCAGTCCTGTCGGCGGGCGAACTGTTGGTGACGGGTACAGCTGCGAGCGAACGTTCATCCACCGACGCACAGCGCGGACTGTCGCTTTTCAAATTAGGAAATCTCTGTAGCCACCATTCATGAGCGCGCGGCCACGCGAGACGGCCCGACGGATGCGGTCGCGCAGATGATCGCGAGGATCCGCCCAGTCGGCATGGACGCGCCGTTGACCGATGAGAACTTCGGCGAGCTCGCGATGAGGTGCTCCGGCGAGCGAACCGTCGAGCGCACGAAGAACGAAGGACAAACGAACGCCGCGCTTTTCCGGCGCAAACAAGCGGGGGGGCAACTGTTGCCCTAGACTGAGAGCATTGAGGCACTCCAGTCCCCTCAGTCGATGCTTTAAAAGCACCGCGGGCCAGATGGCTTGCGTATGCAGGCAAACAGGGTGGAGGATATTCGCGCCCGAGACGGCGAGCTGCAGCGCGTGGTCCGCATTGCGAAGAAGAACATGCTGGCTCTTGTCGGGCGCCAGCAGGACGATTGCACGACAGGGCAATGCCGAGAGTTCGAACGGCGGTGTCGGCGACGAGGCAGGCAACCGTTCCGCAATGACCGGCAGCACATGGACGCACCAGAGCGGACACCAGAATACGACCGAAGCGCGGCCACAAGACTCCGCGAAACAGAACACCCCAGCGTGACAGGTCGCCGGCCGACGCGACCATATCGAGAAAGGATTGGAGAGACCAAGTATTGCAATGCTGGCGCGCAGCGGTCAGATCGCGCTGGAACGCTGGATTGCGGCGTAAGAACTCCCAAGCCCACTCCCGCAGCGTCAGGCCAGCGGTGTAGTCGTATGATCTTTCATCCCGCCAATCGGCCTGATCCGCGCCAGTCAGGAGATTCATGACTGACATCCCCTGCCCGCGCCTGCGTGCGTCGAAACATTATGCCACTTCGCAAAGCATCGGCGAAGGCAGCAGACGTCGAAGACCCCGTTTCGTTGAAGCGTCAGCCATCGCCACTGTCGGCGACAGAAGATGTGCCCAAATTGCCACCAGACCGTCGAACTGGCACAGCGACGGCCAGCGCGACCTGGAATTGATCCCGTAACGGTCATCGGCTCCTGCGTCGCGATCCAGACGTCCCTTGAAGGCGCAGTAGCGCGGCAGTGGATCGCACGCTGCTTGTCGGCAAGTTGTCGTAGCGGCGGCGCCATAGGCACGGTCATCGGAGGGTCTCCTGCGGCAAGTTTTCGCCATTGGAGGCCAATCTCCCCGCTAGGGCAGCCTGTGCAGTTGCACAGGTGAAGCGGATCAATCAGGGGGAGCCATGGCGGAAACTGGATGATGGCGGCTTGAGGAGAGCGGCGTATCGAGGCGGGTGATGAAGCCTGCCAGTACCTCTCAAGGAGAGTGATACGCCATGAACGAGACTATCAACACATTGTTCGCCTTCGTCAGCCCGACGAAATCGATGATACCCTGACGGATGTACTTCGCAGCGGCGCGCGCAAATTGCTTGCGCATGCGATCGAGATGGAGGCCGAGGCGTATGCCAAGGCGGTCGACTGCCTGACGAAAGATCAAATTTGCGTCGCTGGCGCTCTACGATTTCCCCGCCCAACACTGGGATCATCTGCGAACGTCCAATCCCATCGAAAGCGTCTTTGCAACCGTTCGCTATCGCACGGTGCGTACCAAGGGCTCGCTATCCTCGAAAACCGCCCAGCTGATGGTCTTCAAGCTGTTGGCCGCGGCCAGGAAGTGGCGACGATTGAAAGGACAAAATCAGTTGCCGAAACTCATCGCAGGTGCCAGGTTCCTGGACGGAATCCAGGTCATCGAAACGAAGCCGCAGAGCGCCGCTTGATCAGCCTCGTCACCCAAATTCCAGCATAGCTCCATCGGAACTGCCAGCCTTCCTTGCCGATCAGGCGCATATCAGCGCTGACGATACCGAGGACGGCGATGGCGGTCACCTCCAGGCCGCCGAGTAACGACCCTCAAAACACCGCACTGGTCGAGGCCAGCCTGAACCGGTATCTTGTGCCTGCCCTCGGGAGTCGCTCTATCCACCATGTGATCGACACCGACATTGCTAACATCACCAAGAAGATCGTCGCCGGGGGTCACCCGCAAGCGGCTAACACGGCCTTCTGGTGTATGCGGGCATTTTTCAACTGGTGTCGCAAACCGCCGCAACGGCTCATCCGCGGTTTCCCCGCGAGGGATTGGAAAATCCGGATCCGGCCCCGATCGTCAAGCGCAAGCGAGTGGTGAACGATGCCGAACTGGCGGCTATATGAACGGGCTGTGAGCCCGAACCGGGCGATATCGGCTATTCGTTCGGCTCCATCGTCAAGCTGCTCATTCTGACCGGACAGAGGCGTACGGAAGTTGCCGCGATGCGTTGGTCCTCAACCTTGAAGCCGGAACATGGAACTATCGGGTGACCGCACGAAGAACGAAGAGCCTACGCTTATTCCGCTGTCCACACTGGCGGTGTCGGTCCCCCAGACGGTACCGAAGACCAATGACACGTTTTTTTCCCTGCGAGGGGCAACGAAAGAAGCCACTTCTCAGGCTACGCGAAGGGCAAGAAGGCTCTAGACGGCAAGGTCAATACTGACGGGGTGGCTTTGGAGAACTGGACCCTTCACGATCTGCGCAGGACGCTCGCGACAAATCTCGGCAGGCGGCAGGTATTGCCACACGTCATCGAGCACATACTGAATCACAAGGCGGCGTCCTTGACAGACATTGGCGAAATCTACAATCTCTATAGCAACGTCAAGGAGAAGCGCGAGGTGTTGCAGATGTGGTCAAATCACATCGAATGGCTGATCAAGCAGGCTGCGGATGACGCTCTGGCGGCGTAGCTGCTGGCATGGGCGGAAGATGC